>CACWLL010000005.1 GCA_902761735.1 uncultured bacterium | reverse complement strand
GTAATAAGAAATAAAATCAATGCTAAATACAAATCTGAGTATGAAGAATTAATTGATACTCAAAAAAGAGTTGTAAAGTCTAATGAAGTTTAGATTTGAGAATTAAGGAGTATAAAATGCAAGTGCAGAGGGTACAAAATAATATACCTTTTCAAGCAAAAATACCGAAAGCAATTTTGCCTAAATATAAAACAACAGAATCTAAAGCCAATACAATTGCAGTTTTAGGAAGTTCAAAAACAACAGACGAGATTTTGAAGTATATGGATATATGTTCAAATTCAGTAAAAAGTATGGTTTTGAGCGGTAAAAATATTGTAACCGGCTGTGGTTCTTCGGGTATAATGGGCGAGGCATATAAATCCGGCTGCAATTATTCCTTAAAAAATAAAAATAATCTTCCAAAGCAAAATTTGGCAATACTTACAAAACCTTTGTGGGGTGATGAAGATTTAGAGCATTGTATTCCTATCGGTTGTGCAAAAAGTGAAGCCGACAGGATAGAAATGTTTTCACAAGTTGCTGATACTATGATTATATTTCCCGGAAGTGCAGGAACTTTGCAGGAGGCAACTACTTTGATTTCAAAGAATTACTACGGAAAACCAGAAGATAAAAAGAAAATTATTCTTGTAGGCAACTACTTTGATTTCAAAGAATTACTACGGAAAACCAGAAGATAAAAAGAAAATTATTCTTGTAGGGAAAAAGTTTTTTAAAGGATTAATTGAACAATACAACAAATTATATAAATCAGGACTGATAAAACACAAACCGAGTGAATTATTTACTGTTGTAGATAGCGAAAAAGAACTAAATGGAATATTAAAGTAGAAGGTATATAAAATGCAAGTACAGAGGGTACAATTTAATAACCCATATATTTCATTCCAAAGTAATAAAAAGAATTGGGAAAACCTTAAAACCCTTCTGTCCGCCCCAAAGGGTAGTGATATTGGACAACATCCAATTAATTGGAAATATGAAGAAGCTATCGCCAAGACAAAGTGTTTACCCACATTTAATAAAAAACACTTTGAATATACGGATTATCAAAATTTATCACCAAAAGAACGGCGAATCATTGGAATATTGAATAGAAAAGGTACTTTCAAACAGGATAATAGTTCTAATTGTACTCGTGACAACATGAGCATAAATCGAGATGCAGAACGAGTCTTAAGGATAGCTCTTAAAACAAAAGACAAACTTGATAAAGAGTACAAAAACGGATACAAACTTGTCGGTATAGGTCGCAGTCCGGCTGTCATTGTAGAAACTATGAATTTGCTTGGTGCTGATGCTGTCTCAATTCCTTTTTCTAAAAGTGCTGTTCGTGGCTGTGCTGAAGATTTCCCATATTCCTATACCGAATATATTGGCAGAGGGTATGATTATCCGACAACAAAAAAATTTGAAGTTAAAGATTGGAAAAACTACTTTAAATATATTTACTGATTATGTTTGTGACGGAGCAACTAAATATTATTTAGAATCAATTTTAAAAGGTTTAGGGTTTGATGAAAAAAGCACAAAATTTACAGAAATATTTGATTTAATGCCTACCGAAGAAAAATTTTTAGCGGATGATTATATTCACATGGGCAGATGTTTTGATAATCGTGTATTTAGTGAATATGGAAGAATAAAAAGTTTGATGCATCTTTTGCCTAAAGTAAATATTATTAAAAATCCTAAACGCTTAGAATCTGTTCCGGAGACTTTTTTATCAAAACTTTTTCGCTGTGCAATCTACGATTTAATCAAAGAGAAAAAATTAAAAATGTTTATCTAAAGAAGCCAGTAGGTTGGGTGAAACCCAACAATAACTTTTAAGTGAAATATAGGGATAAAAAGAGCAAATATGCGGACATTTGTGTTACCGAAATCGGACTCTCCAGACCTTTTATGCTCAATCTGTTTTCGACCTTTTTAAATCGGCAAAGCCGGATTGCTTCACCCTTACAGACTCGCAATGACAAGAAACACCTCCGTCCAAATGTCCTGAAAAAAGGTATTCCGTTAATGTAGTCAGTAGGGTGCATTTCAATACACCATATTTTGTGGTGCAAAAAATTTGCACCCTACCCGCTGACGTAAATCAGCCATCGATTTCATAGCCTTGGATGTTACGAGTTCCGCTTCGCTCCACTCTACCGAAAATTCAACAAAGGAGTACAAAATGGAAGAAATCAAAGCGATTTTAGAAAGTCTTGTATCTAACTGTTTGAGAGCATCCAATGCGGCAGACGTGGAAGAGGACAAAGACGAAGAAAAAGCAGAAAACTATAAATTTAAATACAAATTTTATAAAACATCATAAAAATGGATGATTTCATTTTTTACATGCCCTGATAATATAACAATATACTCCTTAGAGACTAAGATACACATATCCCTAATCAACAGCTATGCACCTCAAAGTACATAGCTTTTTCTTTGCAAAAATAAACCGCCTGTTGAGGGCGGCTTGTGTAAAAAGGTTAGTGTGTAGGAGAAAATAAAGAAAATGGTTATACTTTATTATAACATATTTTCTATATTTCTTGTATATATAACGGATATAATTTACATATCTTAATGAGAAATTATGATTTGGATTTCTCAGGTTTTTGAGTAGTCCCTGTTTCATATCCGGCTACGCTCAATGCGATAGGTACAAATTTTGATATTATATCTCCAACAGGAGATTTGTCTGCCATAAGTGTAATAGCAAGGCAAACGTCGTCAAGGTGTGGGGCAAAATCGGTAAGTCGAATGCCTCTTGAGCGGTCTTCGCCATGAAGTTGGCTGTTTATGTGGTTTGAAACTTTGTTGCCGGCAATTATTCCTGTAACTAAGCTTGAACCGCTTATAATGGTAGGGCAGGCAATTTTTAAAAATTTATTATTTTGTACAGCTTTTGATAAAGATTGCAATTTGGCATGAGGTGTTTCTATAGTTGCTAAATCTTCAAATTTTTTATATAGCATAGTAGGAAGAGCAACGAATGATAACGGAATGGTTATATCACCAAGTAATTGACTGATAGCTTCGCTGCATTTTGAAGTAAAGTTTTCTTTTTTGTCAAATATTGCACCGCCGATTAATCCGCCGGTAACAGAACCCAAACCCATGCCCATAATTTCTTTCCACCCGAATTTCATAATTTTTTCGTTCGGTTTATCGGGATTGGTTATTTTGAAAATAGCCCAGTCTTTTACTTTTGTATTGGCAATTTTGGTAGGGTTAAGAGAAAAACCTTGGCGTTTTGCAATTAATGCAACACTTGCTGCGACACCTAATGCAGAGGTTACAGCAACACCTGTTTTTAACGCAATCGATGTTTCTGTTGCGGTGTTTTGAGGGGTTATTGGTGTATTTGATACCGGTGTTATTGCCATTTTTTAACCTTTTTTTCAATCATACCAAAAACACTGAAGAAAAAACATTGATAGTTTACAAAAGTTTTTTTACATATTGTAACGTTTTTTTAAAAAAAATTTTAATAAAGGCAAAAATTAATCTTTACTGTGTTTACATGGACATAACAAGTGTAGAAAAGTATATTATGGTAAAAATATCACCCGCAAATTTATATACCCCTAAAACCAGTCATAAGTTTATGAAAAGCATGGCAAGCGGCGGCTTGGCACGTTTTATTGCTTTGGAGGCTTTCGTAGAAGCAGGCAGAACGTATCAAGCGTACAAACGTGGCGGATTTGACGAGGGAAGAGAACGTATAACAGAAGAATTTACGGGCGCTGTTTTTTGGTTAGGCGGTGTTAAAGTTTTTAACGCTATTAATGACAAAATCGGTAAGAAGCTTTTGAATATGCGTACCGCAAAATTTGATGTTGGAGTAGATAGAGCAAGAAATCCTGTTGCAAACTTTATTAATGCAGAAACAAGTACAAAAGACGCTGCAACGAAGTTTACGGATAAACAACTTGCAAAGTTCAAAGCAGTTAAGCTGATTGCAAGTATCTTGATGGCAAATACAATGATAGGGTTTGTTGTTCCTAAGATTAATCAGCGTATTACTCGTTACTATCACAGAAACGATAAAAATTTGCAACAATTATCGGAAAATAATCAGCCTAACATGCAGCAAATGACAGAAGTATCAATGCCAAGAGAAAATATGGAAGAATATATTAATAAAGCATCTTCCGATAAAAAAGAAGTACCTTTTGGTAGTGCATTTAATATGATGTCATTGGCATACAATCTTGAACATAATACTACATGGCAGCTGCTTTCAACTGATGTGGGCACAGCAACGGGACGTACTATCAGTGCAAGAAATAATAATGAACGCAGAGAAATATTGTTTAGAGATTTGTCTTCAATATTCTTCTATATGTTTAATATGCCGTTAATTAATGCGGGTTTGAATAAACTTGAACAAAAAGGCAGAAGCACAAGATTAGATTCAATGAATGCAGATTACACATCTGATATTATGAAACAAATTATTAAGGAAAATGGCGGAAGTATTACTGCTGAAAGATTTACGGAAGAAATGTTCGGTCTTAATAAGGATTTCAAACTGCCTGAGGCATTCAAGAACAATGAGTTTAAAGAAGGGTTTATGAATATAGATGAATTCATGAAGCATGTTGAAACTCTTGCTCCTGACAAAGCTAAAGTTGATGAATATAAAGAAATTGCTCAGGCTATGGCTAAACTTCAACCTGCAGTTGAAGGTAAAGAAAGAATAACCGCCGAACAGGCTGAACGGGTATTCAAGGGCGGATATTTGAATAACCCTGAATTTCTTAAGAATTTATATGAAATTGAATTTGGTAAGAATAAAAAAGCCGGTCTTGCAAACTTCCTCGATCCGTATAAATTTATTTCAAATGATTCTGTTGAAAGTGTAAATGATGATTTATCATATTTTGTAAAACAAATTGCGGAAAAAGCTGGTAAGGCTAAGAAAGAGATTACGGAAGAAGTTATTGAAAAGGCAGTTAAGAGTAACTTTAAATATAATGTTCTTAACTGGGGTGCAGGTTTTGGTGTATCGGCATTGTTCTTATCTACTTTAATTCCGAAAATGCAATATTGGCTTACGAAACATTATACAGGTTATAATGCATTTCCGGGAACTGAAGAATATAGAAAGCAGCAGGCTGAACAGGCGACAAACTTATAGTATGGAGTAAATTAAATGAAAGTAAATTTTCAAACAAATAGTATTATAAATCGTAGTTTAAAAAATATGAACAGAATATCATTCGGTGAAGCTGATGTTCCTGAAAACTATTTTGAAACTCGCAAGGGTGAAAGCAGTCGTTTATATAAAGAAATTAAGAGAGAAGAAATTAAAAATAAATATTACAGAAAATTTAAAATTTTGTATGAAAGAGCTGATAGCGGCGAAATTGATAATAATTTGTTTTGGATAATGAAAAATCGTCTGGAATCTCAAAAAGCTGCAGAATTAATTGCCGTTGAAAAAGGGGTATATTAAGAAGTTTTAGTTGGTCTTTTGTTAGAAGCTTCTAAATATAATTTAAATGCTATTTATGGTTTTCATGCAAAATTATTTTGTTGTATAATTTTAGTGCGAATTTAAAAGAGGTTACATAAATGAAAAAAACTACAGTGAAATATCCGTTTTTGACAGAAGATGTAGAAATATATGAACGTGAAAACGGTCACAAGATTGTTTTGGCTCACAAAGAAGGTGATATGTCTAACGTAAGCACTTGGGTTAAAACAGGATCAATAAACGAGGATGACAGAATTAACGGAATTTCACATTTTCTTGAACACTTAATGTTCAAGGGTACACATAAACATAAGGCAGGAGAATTTGACAGAATTCTTGAAGCAAAAGGTGCAATTGTTAATGCGGCAACGTGGAAAGATTATACTTTTTATTATGTTACTCTTCCAAAAGGTGCTGACTGCAAAGATCTTAACCTTGCAATAGAATTGCATGCGGATATGATGCTTGACCCTATTTTGCCGGAAGAAGAAATAGGTGCACCGTTTGATTTGAACGATACTACGGTGACAGACAAGAGGGAACGTCACGTCGTTATCGAAGAAATTCGTATGAGAAAAGACCAAAATTGGACAAAAATCTATAATGCGTGCAATTATAATATGTATACGAAACATCCTTATAAACGTGATGTAATTGGTACGCCTGAAATTATTTCTCAGGTTACACGTGATGATATTATGAAATATTATCAAACTTTTTATTCGCCTGAAAATATGACAACGATTATCGTTGGGGATTTTGATAAAGATAAAATTTTAAAGAAAGTTGAAAAAGAATTTGATTTTAAAGGCAGAAAAAATGCACCTAAAAAAATAAACGAAATAGATACTCCGACTCAAACTAAAAAAATTATAGAAAGTTCTGCGCATGTAAATACCGCATATTTTATGTACGGATGGCTCGGTCCGTTTGCAAAAGATATAAAAGGTACAATTTGTTTGGATATAATAAGTATAATTTTAGGTGACGGAACAAGTTCCAGATTATACCAAAACTTAATTGAAAAACAGCCGGAACCTATATTTAATATGGTTAATTCCGAACATTACCAATTTAAAGAAGGTAATAATTTCTTTATTCAAGCAAATTGCAAGTCTGATAAAAAAGATATTGCAATTGAGCTTGTTGAAAAAGAATTAGCTAACCTGATTACAAACCCTATCACCGAGCAGGAAATGCTAAAGGCTAAAAAGAAGATAAAATCAAGGTTTGCGTATTCTGCAGAAACTGTTTCCGAAATAGGTGAAACTATCGGGTATTATATGACAGTATGTGAGGATTTGAAGCTGATTGAGGAATACTTGAAGGATCTTGACGGTATTACGATTGAAGATTTAAAATGTACAATTGATACGTATTTGAACATAAATAATTCAGTGTTATCAATACTTGTACCTGAAGGGAATTAATATAAAAAATGACAGTTTTGAATGCAATTAAAAATAAAACGTTAACAGGTGCCCAGATAATAACTGAAACCCTCAAAGCTCTGGATGTGGACTGTGTATTTGGATATCCGGGCGGGGTAGTCTTAGGTTTGTATGATGCATTATACAATGATAATGCAATAAAGCACTATTTGGTAAGACATGAACAAGCTGCAGTGCATGCAGCGGAAGGATTTTCCAGAGTAACAGGAAAATGCGGAGTTGTTATCGTTACATCAGGTCCCGGTGCTGCTAATATCGTGTCCGCAGTTTCAAATGCTTATATGGATGGCTATCCTGTTTTAGTTTTAACCGGACAAGTTGCAAAATATAAAATCGGCACGGATGCTTTTCAGGAAATTAATATTGTTGATATTACTAAATCTTGCACCAAAGCAGGCTTTCAGGTTGTTGATGTGAATGATATTGAGGCAACCTTAATAAAAGCATATAATTGTGCAATGGAAGGTAAAAAAGGTCCGGTAGTTGTTGATTTATCCCAAAATATTTTTAATGAAAAATGTATGTATAAAGGTAATGTACAAATAT
The DNA here is from genome assembly GCA_902761735.1 of uncultured bacterium. Classification (GTDB taxonomy): domain Bacteria; phylum Cyanobacteriota; class Vampirovibrionia; order Gastranaerophilales; family Gastranaerophilaceae; genus UBA1221. Next base: position 99,217 of record CACWLL010000005.1, on the reverse strand, counting down.
CCAAACCAAAAACCGAATTAATCGGGGATAGTATAAAAGGTATACTTGAAGTAGTTCAAAAATCGGAAGCTCCCGTGGTTGTTGTCGGGGGTGGTGTGCAGCACTCTAAAGCTTTTAAAGAACTTTATACATTTGCAAAAACTTTAAATATTCCTGTTGTTTCAACTATGATGGGAATTGGGTGTTATCCGCAAGAAGAAGATAATTTCTTTGGTATGATAGGTTTATTTGGAACGGCTGCGGCAAACTGTGTTGTGAAAAATTCCGATTTAATCATATCTTTAGGTGCAAGATTTAACGACAGAATTACTGCTTGTTTTAAGAATGGTGAATTAACAAGAAAGTTAATTCAGATAGATATTAATGAAAAAGAAATTTCACGAATTATTCCTGCTTATAAGTATGCAATAGGTGATATAAGAGAATTTCTTATTCAAGCTAATCGTATTCTTACAATGCAAAATTATAAATCGTCACATGAAGATTGGCTTATGAATGTGCAAAAATACAGAGCCTTAAATAGGGTTAATAAACCGATTTCGGACAATCTTCAAGGGTATGAAGTTATTCAGGAAATATATGATTTCGCAAAAGGCAAAAATTATGTCGTATCAACTGAGGTTGGACAGCATCAGATGTTAACCGTTCAAAATTATAAAATTTCAACAAAGGATAAATTTTTAACTTCGGGTGGGTCCGGTACTATGGGATTCGGATTTCCGGCCGCAATTGGTGCAAGCATAGCAACGGATTACAGTCCTGTTATCTGTATTGCGGGTGACGGTTCGTTTCAAATGAACGAACAAGAATTGGCTACTTGCGTTGATTATAATATTCCGGTAAAAATATTTATTATGAATAACGGCTATTTGGGTATGGTTAGACAGATTCAGCAAGGCGGATACGGTAAAAGATATTTTCAAACAAAAATTTCAAATCCCGATTATATTAAATTAGCACAGGCGTATGGCATTAAGGCTGAGCGTGTTGATTGTAAAAAAGATATTAGAAAAGCTTTGGTAAATGCGTTTTCGGTAAATGAGCCGTATATTATAGATTTCATAATTGAGCCGTTTGAAACAGTGTAAAATTTTTATGATTTACGAGTAGGGCTTTTTCTTCTTGTTGCGCTGAGCGCATCAATATTTTTATTTACGTTAGTGAAAGCTTCATCTAACAGGTTCAAATATGCTTCTAAATTTGAATTTTTTATATATTCATCAGAATGAAAATACATTTGTCTGTTTGCGTGTGTGAACTTATCAGTTACACTTTTTATGGTGAATTTGAGGAGCTTTTCGTCAATTATGTAGAAAGAATCTTTAACTTTATTATCATTCATAACCAATATTTGGGTGGCAGGCTTACCAAATACTTTCGGAAAACTTATTCTTAAATCATTTCCGTCTTTCGTAATCCCGACAAATTTTACAGCCGTTGTAGATAGTTCATTACTTATATGATTAACTCTTCTGAAATCATTGATATTAACGGCACGTGGAAGTTTTGTTTGAACGTCGGATTTATATTTTTGCATTTTGTCAAAAATTTTGTTAATAAGCGGCATTATATAACTGAGGGAGCCTTCATTGGTTTTCGAAAATTTTTCTTTCAAATCTGCCTGTTTATCAAGCCAACCTTGTGTGTGAGTTTCAAACTTTTCTAATTCTTGAGCCATATATACAAGGTATTTGGAAAAATTTGAATTATCTAATTCTGCCTGAGTGTAATAATCAGGGATGGCGTTAACTCTCTTTTTTACAGTACCCGTAACAGTGTATCTATACGGTAAATTCCTTTGCACTGAACCATTTTCGTTTATTACAAAATTAATGCTTTTATTTTTATCCATCAAGTTTTCAACAGATATCAACAAATAATTTCTCTTTCTGTGTTGAGAATATTTGACGCTCATTCTTTCTCCAACGGGTCCTATACCGTCGAATGTCATAGACCTGTCCCCCGAAGTGCTGTTGATATATTTGGTATAATATTTTCTTACGTTGAAACGAGAAGCATCATTCGGAATTTCCCTATACAGCTTACAAATATTTTGGAATTTGTCTATAATAACTTCTGCAATGTCCAAATCTTCATTTCTGATGTATGCGAAATCTTTAATGGCAACAGATGGAGTTATATATTTTAGTGTACTGTTTAATTCAGCAATTTTTTCACTGACACTTTTTGTTGGAATATAAGGGCGAGGAACTGCAGGCATGGCATCACTTTTTAATCTGAGCACTTTATTTTCCACGTCTTCCAATAATGTTGTAAATATATCTTCCGCTTCATAAGAGTTTTTTGTAACAGCCTGAGAGTACAATAATTTTCCGTCGGTTAAAGTGAAGCCGGACATGGTTTCCTGATTGGATTTATTTACAAACTTTAATGAAATTCCGTTTTTAGGCAAAATTCTTACTAAATAATTATAATCGTCCCCAGCAAATTGGATACCGTCTTGCAGAGTTTTACCTACTTGATATATACCGGAATTTCTTAAAAGCTTATGATTTGACGCTATAATTTCCGGATTTAATTCTTTGTAAATGTAGTTGATTGCATATGATATGCTTGAGATAGTATCGCTGACAATAGTTTTTGTATGTCCGCCCAATTCTTTGCTCAAATCTTGTAAAAACAGATTTTTGGCAATATTTGTATTTATATCAATTTTCATATTTGTTAAAAAGTCTGTAAAAATATTTTTTTGCTATTCACGTATATGATTTTAAAAGTGTGTAAATAAAAAATATTGCATTTTCAAAAGTTTCATGTTATATTAAGAGTGCAAACGGGGATTATAGATAACTGAAATCTATTTACGGCGTTTATACCCTGAATGTGTTAGAGATAGTGTTAATCCAAAAAGAGATTGATGGCTGCGGAAGAATTTAATTACAAATATATAAAAGACAATGCCTCTGCCGGGAGTTGGCGCAGAGGTTATGAGCTATACGTAAAGGATATGACTTTCGATACATATCCCGAAAAAAACTTTTATATGGGTAAGGTAAAAGGAAATTTTCAAGACCATTACAATACGGACCTTATTTTTAAGAAAAATAAGGTTGAAGCCCGTTGCAATTGTCCATTGAAAGAAGAATGGTGTAAACATGCAGTTGCCATCGGTTTAAAAGCTATTAATGAGCATGCTTATGAGGATTGGTTAGAAACAAAATTTGGTATCGAACCGAATTTTCCGGATGAAAATACCGTTTTAACCGAAGAACCTCAAGGAAGTTACATTTTTCATTTTAATCCGAAAAGAAAGGCGAATTTCTTCTCGGTTTTGGTACGTTCAAGAGAAACGGGTAAGATTGTCAGACAAATTGAGAATATTTTAAGAGCGCTAATTGAAACTCAGAAAAAAGATAAAACTTTTGTCCTGAACAATTCTCAAAAAGTAGAATTAGAAATTTTTAAACAGTTATTAACCATATCAAGACAGGATAAAAAAGCAGGATGGTACGATATTCCGATTACGAAATTTGCACCAATGTTTCCTTTATTGAGAATGGCAGATGAAGTGTTGGATGAAAAAACAAAAGAGCGGTTGAAATTTGTGGATGACGAATGGCAGCTTGTATTAAATGTTAATGCTTCACAGGGTGGGACAATAATGCTTTCTTTGGAATGGAAACGCCCTGACAAGGATGATGTTTATCCGTTTGAAGAAGTCAGGTACTTCTCACGCCACTTAAAGTGGGGCAGATATAAAAATATAATATTTCCAACGAATATTGCTATGCAATCTGTTCCTCAAAATCTTTTGAAATCTTCGTTTACTGATTTAAAAGATTCTGATGGCGGTAAATTTATTTATGAAGAGCTTCCAAAATTGCGTGAAGTTATGGAAGTTAATATAGATGAAAATATTTCAAAGCTTATGTTGGAAGAACGTCCGCCGTTAAATATTGTAACACTTGGCATTGATTACGACCAATCCTTAAAAGCGGAGCTGGAGTTTGAATATGATGGAGTAAAAGTTCCGTTTACAAAACAGGCAGACAAATCTCCGTATATTACAGTTAAAAAGCCGGGTGAAGATTTTATTTATTGGATAAAACGTAATTATAAGCACGAACAAGAAGCTTATGCGATGTTACTTGCTTGTAAGTTTGTACCTATGCAGACGAATAATCTTGCTTTAGAAAAAGAAAACGCAATTGATTTTTATAATTACTATATTAAGCAGGCCGGTGAGGGTTGGAAGTTTGTTGAAAAAGATGATATGAATTTCTTTAAACTCATGGAAAATCCATTTAAACTTTGTGCCAAAATAGATTTCTCCGAAGAATCTCACGATAGTTTTGAAATACAGCTGTATGGGCAAGCCGGTGAAGAAATTATAGATTTTGATGAGATATATGAAACAATTCAAAGCGGTGAGAAATATGCCCGTATAAGAAGTCTAGGGTTTGTTGAATTTCCTGCGCAAGATATATATTCAATGATGCGAGCTTTCAACTCTTTTGATGTTTACAGAAATGATGAGAATAAGTTTATAGTAAAAACATATCGTGCGGGTTTGCTTTCCGAACTCAAAAATTTGAATGTAGAACTTGTTTTGAGTGATGAATTTAAGACATTCTGGGAGCAGATGTCAACATTTTCACCGGATGTCGGTTTGGAATTACCAAAATCTTCAATTGCAACGTTCCGTGAATATCAGCTTAAAGGTTATGGTTGGTTGTGGTTCATGTATAAATACGGACTTAACGGGATTTTGGCGGATGATATGGGGCTTGGTAAAACATTACAAGCTTTGACGGTATTACAAAAAGCTCGTGATATTGACGGTTCAATGCCGACACTTGTAGTTTGTCCTACTACGGTTGTTTTTAACTGGGAATGTGAAATTCAAAAATTTGCACCTGAATTAAGTTGTTTAAAGCTGTCCGGTACGGAAAGAAAAAGTTTATTCAAGAAAATTCCCGAATATGATGTCGTTATTACAAGTTATGCCCTTATAAGACGTGATATAGATAAATTAAAAGACATAAATTTCAGATATATAATTCTTGATGAATCTCAAAATATTAAAAATGCAATGTCCCAAACAGCTCAGGCTGTCAAGAAACTCCAGGGAATGCATAAACTTGCACTGTCAGGTACACCGATAGAAAATAAATTGGAAGAGTTGTGGTCAGTATTTGACTTTTTAATGCCGGGATTTTTATTGTCTGCTGCCGAATTCAATTCTCGGTATGTTAATCCGATTATGGAAAGACAAGACAAAACGGTTGAAAAAAGACTTAAACTTCAAATATTTCCATTTATCTTGCGTCGTATGAAGCGTGATGTTGCAAAAGATTTGCCTGATAAGGTTGAAAATATTGCATATTGTGAATTGACTGATGAGCAAAGAGATTTCTATTTACAAGTTCTTGACAGCACTAAAGAAGAATTATTCAAGAGTATTGAACAGAACGGTCTTGAAAAAAGCAGATTATCTATATTCTCAGCACTTCTCAGGTTACGTCAAATATGTTGTCATCCGAGATTGTACGATAGAGAAAATGTTAAACATATTTCATCTTCAGGTAAATTTGAAAAACTTAAGGTTTTACTTGAAGAAATTATTTCAGAAGGTCATAGAATACTGCTGTTCAGTCAATTCGTTAATATGCTTGATATAATAAAAGCGTGGCTTGAACGTGAGGGTATTGATTATGAATACTTAACCGGCAAAACCAAAGACCGTCAAGCTGCAGTTGAAAGATTTAATAATAGCAAGATTCCTATATTCTTGATAAGCTTAAAAGCCGGAGGTACAGGTTTGAACTTAACCGGAGCGGATTATGTTATACATTATGACCCATGGTGGAATCCTGCGGTTGAAGATCAGGCTACTGACCGTGCGTATCGTATCGGACAAACAAAGAAAGTATTTGTTTACAGACTTATTACAAAAAATACTGTTGAAGAAAAAATTCAGCGTCTTAAAACAGTTAAACGTGATCTTGTAGATAGCGTAATTTCCGTTGACAGAAATATTGTAAAATCTCTTACGATGGACGATATCAGAGATATCTTCTCGGTTGATTAGGTTTTTGGGAGATTTTATTATAATACTTAACATTTGTTTGAGGTTTTGCGTTACATAAATTTTTTATAATATAATTTTGGTATGGAAATTATTAATCGTTTAAAAAATAAAATAGTGGTTTCTGTGCAAGCTATGCCGAGTGAACCTTTATACGCGGAACAGTGTATGATAGCGATGATGAAATCCGTTGTTAAAGGTGGTGCCGGCGGATTGCGTGTTGCGGGTTCAAGAGATGTTAAAAATGCTAAGGCTTTTTTTGATGTTCCCGTAATAGGTTTGACGAAACCTGATGTTATACCTAAAAATTGGCAAGAAATTGTATATATAACCCCTACACTTAAAGAGGTTATTTCCCTTGTTGATGCAGGAGCTGATGTAATTGCTTTTGACGGTACTATGCGCCCAAGAGAAGGCGGTTGTACATTAAAAGAAATTATCAAGTATGTAAAAATAAATAAACGTATATCCATGGCTGATGTTTCGACTTTAGAAGAGGGTTTGAATGCTGCTGATTTGGGGGCAAATATACTATCTACGACTTTATCGGGATATACAAAGGAATCTCAAGGCGTTTCTCAAGCCGAGCCGGATTTTGATTTATTGGAAAATTTGGTCAAGGAGGCTCATTTGCCGGTTGTTCTTGAAGGTCGTATATGGGAGCCATGGCAAGTAGATAAAGCGTTTGAATTGGGAGCTCATTGTGTCGTTATCGGGTCTGCGATAACAAGACCACAGTTGATTACAAAACGTTTTGTATGTAGAAATAAGTAAGGAGTTGTGTCTGGTATGAAGATAAGATTTTTGTCGGGATATGACAGGTTGAGAACATTAATGAATGTAATGACAAGTTATAGTAAATATAAGAATGTTAATGACATTACCCCTAAAAGTATATCTCCTAAAAAAGTTTCTCCCACAAAAGCTGAACCGAGTACGTTAAAAATTGGTGACAAAAAATAGGTGTTGAGGTATGAAAAAAGCTTTAGCAATTGATGTCGGCGGAACAAAAATATATAACACATTGGTAGACGAAGCAGGTCAGATTGCAGGTGAAATAGAAAAACATTCTACCCCGAAGGAGTATTCGGAAATTATTGATTTGTTCAAGTCTATAATCTCAAAATACGAGGATGAGGTTGATGTAATTGCATTTGCAACCTGTGGTGCAGTTAATAATAGTAATGACGGTATTTTGGGGTCAACAGGAAATATTGCAAAAGATTACCCGAAAACTAATTTTAAATCTCTAAGTACAAAACCTGTTTTCGTGGAAAACGATGCAAATTGTGCAGCGTGGGCAGAACATATAATAGGTGCATCAAAAGGGTATCCGTATTCTATAATGCTTACTCTTGGAACAGGTGTAGGTGGCGGAATAATTTTGGATAACAAATTATATAAGGGTAAAAGTGGTGCTGCAGGTGAAATGCATTTCAAGATTGCAAGAAATGCAAAACGCCGGTGCACATGCGGAAGCAAAGATTGTTTTGAAGCGTACGCATCAGGTACGGGATTAAGATTGACAGCCGTTGAAATATCAGGGAACCTCGATATTACTACGTATGATGTTATTGCAGGATTAGAAATCGGCAATGAATTGATGATGCGAATATTTAATACATGGCAAAATGATATTATTAACGGTATTATCGGACTTGCCGATATTTTTGATCCGGATGTTGTTGTATTGTCAGGTTCTATGGCAGAATTTGTTAATACAGAATATATAACAGATGCTGTTAATAAAGAAATTGTTACTCAGCCTACAAAGGTTGTTAAAGCGTCTGCAGGCAACTATTCAGGTATGATTGGTGCGGGATTATTGGCATTAAAGGTTGGTGTAAATGGGTAAGGCAAAAAAAAGAAGTTTGCATCTGGGAATTAACGACCGTATAACGAATCTTTCACGAGAGGATGCCATATTAGAAGTGGTTAAACTGTTAAATTCAAAAATATGTGATAACCAAAGAGTTTATGAGTTAATAACACTGTTTGGAATGTTTGCGGAAGAATTGCTTGAAGCCGGAGCTACGTACGAATCCGTTATGAGTCTTCAGGGAATTGTAAAAGCATAGTGTTATTTTTATTTCGGCTTTAAATAAAAATTTAAAAATCCTCTATATAGAGGAGTTTCTTTTTTGAATAATAGTTTAAATTATAGTGTAACTATTTTATGTTGAACATTCAAAACTTTATATCACTTGGGGAATTGGGGCATGCCTTGAACTTAAAATATTAAAAAATATTAACAGTATTTTAAGAAATATTAAAACCCTCAAAATCATGTGGCGACATGGGTTTTAGGGATTGTGATAAGGGTGAATAAGTGTAAAAAATAAAATAGTTGTCCATATCAGTGATATGGGATAAAATTATAATATGCTCTTTTGTGAGCAGATTCTTGTAGGGGCAAGATTATGGGACACAATGTAGAAAAAAATCTTAAACTGATACAAGAAGAAATCGCACCTTATAACGTGAATATTGTTGCTGTTACGAAGTATTTTGACGGGGATGCTATTGTTGAAGCATACGAAGCAGGTCTCAGACGCTTTGGTGAATCCAGAGTAATTGAGGCTTCCGAAAAAATTGAAAGTTTACCTGATTATGTAAGAGAAGGCTCTGAATTTCATTTTATCGGACATCTTCAATCAAACAAGGCAAGACGTGCAGTGGAGAGATTCGATGTGATACATTCTGTTGATTCTGTCAAGCTTGCGGCAAAGATTTCAGAATATGCTTCTGAAATCGGTAAGGTTCAAAATATTTTATTGCAGTTGAATAACGCCTGTGAGGTTCAAAAGTCAGGTTTTTCAAAAGAAGAGATTTTTGGGGTTTTTGAGGAGATTAAATCTTTACCGAACCTAAAGATTTTGGGATTGATGAATATGGCACCTCTGGGAGCAGATGAGGGGAAATTGAGAGAGCTTTTTTCTGATGTAAGAGAAACAAGAGATAGTCTTGAAAATAAATTCAACTGTGAACTTCCTGAATTATCAATGGGGATGAGTCAGGATTATGTAATAGCAGCTCAAGAGGGTGCAACGATGCTCAGAATCGGCAGAAAGTTATTTAGTTAAAGAGAGAAAAGTAATAAAATTTAATAAGGACGGAGGAAAACGGTGGCAGCAGTTAAAGACATGTTAAAATCAGCAATTGATTTTTGTGTAAACGGATGGGGATCAAGTGATTCCGATATTGATGATATGTTAGATGAAGATTATGAAGGTGAAGATTACGAAGTAGTTGATAATCTTGCAGTAGCGCCTTCTTATGCATATAATTCAAGACAAGACAGAACAAATGATTTAAAAGTAGTTAATCACCCTAATTATAGAGGTTATGAAGTAATGGTTATGGAACCTCATTCATTTGATGATGCTGCTCAAATCGTTCAAAAGTTCAAAGAAAATAAAGTAATTGTATTGAACTTGCATTTATTGGATAAAGTTCAATCACAAAGAACAATCGACTTCGTTTGCGGTGCAGCTCTTGCGTTGAACGGCAAACCTCAAAAAGTCGGCGACTTGGTATTTATATTTACTCCGAGCAACGTTGCTTTGTCCGTAGATATGAATGAAGTTCAAAATAAGTTTGTTGATTCTCCTCTTTGGAGAGAACCAATTCAACAATAAGATAATTGGGATAAGAAGATAGAGGATAGTTTAATTTAACAAAGCCTTTTGCGGTTTCGTGGAGGCTTTTTTTTATGTTATAATCAGGAGTATGGATTTAAAGAAATTTGCAGTTGTATATAACACGAATGTTGCTCATTCCGTTGAGATAAAAGACAGTATCCTCAAATTATTAACTCAAAGTGGTAAATATGTTACGGCATTGGGGATAGATAATTTGAAGGAGGGATATGATTTTGTGTTTGTTGTCGGCGGTGACGGAACAATATTAAAGACTGCAAGATTTTATTCTAAATTTGCGACTCCTATATTTGGAGTAAACCTTGGGAGGTTAGGATTTTTGTCGCAGTGTTCGGCAGAAAAAATTCGCTATGCTGTTGATAAAATTTTAAAAGGTGAATTTAGTATTGATGATAGAATAATGTTAAAATACGATAAGTATACTGCGCTAAATGATTTTGTTATAAAAAGTTCTCTATCCGGCAGAACTTCAAAATTTTCACTAAAGATTAACGGGAATAGCGTTTGTGATTATCTTGCGGACGGAGTTATAATTTCTACTCCGACAGGTTCCACTGCATACGGTCTTTCTGCGGGCGGACCGGTATTGGTGCCGTCTTTAGAGGCTTTTGTAATAGTTCCGATATGCCCGCATACGCTTACTGCTCGCCCTCTTGTTGTTCCCGATACGGAAACGATAACTATATGCAGTTCAAATAATCCAAAAGGCTATTTTTTCTCTGCTGACGGTCAGGAATTTATGCAGGTGAGTGATGAAATTACGATAGAAAAGTATGCAAGTCCGGTAAAGTTGGTACTTTTGGACGGAACGGATTTTTATACTGTTTTGAGAGATAAGCTCCATTGGGGAACATCTCCCGCAAAGATATAGATAAAATCTGATATTGAAGAGCTTGTTAGGTCCAATTGCACGTAAAATCCTCAATTTATCATGCTTTCCTTAACTTTTGTTCATAATTCTGTGAAATTTATTGTACTTTTTTTTTCTTTAAAATAGTATGTTAGTATGTTATTGATGTACTCGTTGTATTGCAGAGTATAAATTATCGAAAATTAAGTAATATACTAATATAAGAGGTAAAAATCGTGGAAAATTTCGTATCAGATATCTTTGCGAAAAAAGATGAAACTCAAACAAGTTCAGCTCCTGAACTACCGGCAAGAAGTGGTGTAAACCCTACAAAAATTAAAGTAGTCGGTGTTGGCGGCGGCGGCGGTAACGCTGTTAACCGAATGATTAAAAATGGTCTGTCCGGTGTTGAATTTTGGTTAATGAATACAGATTTACAAGTTTTGGAATTTGGACAAACAAAAAATAAAATTCAGTTAGGTATCAAGTCTACAGAAGGTCTTGGTGCAGGCGGCGATCCTTCGGTTGGTGAAAAGGCTGCTGAAGAGGCTCAACAAGAAATCACTGAGGCTTTGGACGGCGCTGATATGGTATTTATAACAGCCGGCATGGGCGGTGGTACCGGTACGGGTGCAGCTCCTGTTGTTGCTAAAATTGCTAAAGAATTAGGGATTTTAACTATTGCCGTTGTTACAAAACCTTTCAATTGGGAAGGTCGTAAAAGACAAAATCAAGCAGAACAAGGTCTTGAAAAATTGAGAGAATGTGTTGATGCTGTTATTGTTGTTCCAAATGACAAGTTACTTCAAGTAGTTGACAGACAAGTTTCATTAACTGAATCTTTCTTGATTGTTGATGAAGTATTGTTAAGAGGTGTTCAAGGTATCTCTGATATCATTACAACTCCTGGTATGATTAACGTTGACTTTGCCGATGTTAAGAGCGTAATGCAGGGTTCAGGTTCAGCGTTAATGGGTATCGGTATTGCACAAGGTGAAGGCAGAGCTGTTAAGGCTGCTGAAATTGCTATTAACTCTCAATTACTTGAATCTTCAATTAACGGTGCAACAGGTGTTATCGTTAATATTACAGGCGGGCCTGATATGACATTGCACGAAATTTCAGACGCAGCAAATATTATCCACGATGCTGTTACTGAGGACGCAACAGTTATTATCGGTACTGCAGTTAATGAAAATATTCAAAACAATTCTATCAGTGTGACGGTTGTTGCAACAGGATTTGATGTTAAGAAAAATCTTGAGCAAACAGCCAAACCTGATATTAGCAAGTTAAATGACTTCTTCTCAAACAACTCGTTTGCAAGCGGATTAGGTGTAAGTACTTCTACAAGCACTTCTACATCAACTCCATCAAGAAGAAGTTCAATGCCGTCATCTTCAGCAGGTTTTTCAAATATAGAAATTCCTGATTTCTTAAAGAAGTAGTCGGCATAAGTAAATCTTCCGACAAAATGGGAAGTATGAAAAGTTAAGCGGGTAACAAATGTTGCCCGCTTTTTTATAATATTGATATAAAAAATCCTGTCATATATAAATGACAGGATTTTTAACTTTATTATATAAAGAACTAGTCTTTAGCGTGTCCAGCTGTTCCGAGAACGTCACGCATTTTGTGCATAACCATTTCTTTAACGGCAGTTCTGCCAGGTCCCATATATTCACGTGGGTCGAATTTTTCAGGATGTTCAATGAAAAATTCTCTGATAGTTGAAGTCATTGCTAATCTTAAATCTGTATCGATATTGATTTTAGCAACACCGTGTTTAGAAGCATAGTTAAGCATTTCTTCAGGAACGCCTTGTGCATCAGGCAAGTTGCCGCCGAATTTATTACATTTTTCAACGAATTCTTTCGGAACTGAAGATGAACCGTGAAGAACGATTGGGTAATCACCAAATCCTGCTTCTTTTAATGCATCTTTAATTTCTTTTAATCTTTCAAAGTCTAACTTAGCTTCACCTTTGAATTTGTATGCACCGTGAGATGTACCGATAGCAATAGCCAAAGAATCGCAGCCGGTTTGTTTAACAAATTCAACAGCTTCTTTTACGTTAGTGTATTTAGCATCTTTAGCATCAACGTTAACATCATCTTCAACACCTGCCAATTTACCTAATTCAGCTTCAACTGAAACTCCTCTTTCGTGAGCATATTCAACAACTTGTTTTGTAACTCTAACGTTTTCTTCAAACGGGAATCTTGAACCGTCAATCATAACTGATGAGAAACCGCCATCGATACATGCTTTACAAATTTCGAAATCTGCACCGTGATCTAAGTGAAGAGCGATAGGTACAGTAGTTGTAGCTAATGCAGCTTCAACCAATTTGATTAAGTATGTTTGGTTAGCATATTTTCTTGCACCTGCTGAAACCTGTAAAATGATAGGTGATTGAGTTTCTTCAGCAGCTTCTGCAATACCTTGTAAAATTTCCATGTTGTTAACATTGTAAGCACCGATAGCATAACCGCCGGCTAGTGCTTTTTTGAACATTTCGTTCGTTCCGACTAATTTTCTTTCAGCCATTTTGTTTGTTCTCCTTCTTTTATACTTTTGTCGAATAAAATTCGACCTACAAATAAGCATTTTGTATAAATATAGAGTATAACAAACATGGGGGGTGTGCAAGTGTAAACATTTATTAAAATAGTATATAACTAATAACAAAAATTTAACTTCAGTTGTTATAATCATTTATGGGGAAATGAAAATAAAAGGGGTTAATTATGACAATTACACCTGTATCTAATTTTAGTTTAAGTAATAGCAATGTAAATTTTACAAGAAGACGCAGAGATGTGGAACCTGATACAATACCGTATCAGCCTGAGAGAAGTTCAGGTATAGTGAAGAAAGTGCCGGTTATTGTTCTTTTAGCGATGAGTCCTCTAAATTCATCATCAGTTGAGCCGTATAATCCGAATTATATACCTAACAATATTGAAATGGTTCAACAAAGAGATGACAATATTGTATTAAAAAGAGAATTACATAGTGGTAATGAGTCAATCAGGTATTTAGCATTTTCTGACGACAATAATGAAAAAGATTTTGAAAATTTTTGTTTTAATTATGACAATAAAGTAGGAAATAAAAAAGGTATTTTAGTTGGAAAAGTAATTGCGATATGTGATACGCCAAGGACAGATGGCAGATACTTGATGGCATATCGACAGATTAGCAATGGACAGGCAGAAAAAGACTTTAAAATATGTTATATACCGGATGTGTTCGGTGCACAGTTAAAGTTTTATGCAAATTTTAGAACAAATAATGGTGCTATAGGATTATTGCCTCAATCAGAATTTGATGAATATTTTGGAAAATCAAATGTTAAAAATGCGCCGTTAATTAAAGATAGGGTTACACGCTATAAGCCTATTAAGTAAATTTTGAGTAGGGGCTTGAACCTCTCTCATTTTTCTAAATTCGTTGTGTCCAACTCATTAAGAAAAATTACTCTCCCCCAAGGGAGATTTTTGTATCTCTCCTGAGGAGAGAAAAGAATTTCGATTTGAGGTAAACCCGAAAATCAGAAATTCAAGAGAGGGTAATTTATATTGCCTTAATGTATTCTAAAACCCACATACAATATAAAGTTTATATACTTTGTAAATAAATGTAACGATTTGTATAATGTCCTGCAATTCCTTATTACGACATGTTTTTACATGTGTATAGAGAGGATAACTTTGAGGATATTAAGAAATGGTATCAGAGGAAGTAAAATTTAATACAGGCGTAAGCTCAGTAAGCGGGAGCGGCAGTACTTCATCTGCACAATCGACAGGTGCCGCAAAAAGCGATTATACCAATACGGTTTTTGATGAGTTTAAAAAACGTGCAATAAAACAAGGTATAGAGCTTACTTTAGAAGACTTCCAGAGATTTTTGAACTCAAATCCGGACTTTTCCTCAAAGTCACCGGAAGAGCAAGTCACTCTGTTTAATAATTTTTTAACAGCACAAAAAACTGAGCAAACAGAAGAAACCGGAGAGACACCGGAAGAAACCCAAACAAGTACAGATACTGAAGCTACAGAAGAAGCTTCTGCTGAGCAAGCTGCGCCTTCGGCTGAAACAGCTGAGCCGGCAGAAGATACGGCAGCTCCGGCTAAAACAACTCAAGCGGAACAAACAGAAACTGCAGAACAAACACAAAAAACTAACTTTTTTGCAGCAGCCCAAACAGAGGAAGAAACCTCTGTAACGTCGACTGATGAGACTACGAAAGCAGAAGAAACCGAAACTCCTGCTACAACAAAATCTTCTAACTTTTTTACTTCAGAAAAAAAAGAGGCTGATGCGACAAAATTAGACAAATCAGAAAAAAAACAATCAGTTGATTTTACAAAAGCTGAGGAACAAGAATCTTTTACCCAAAAAGCAGATGGTTTAGGTTATGATTCTGTAAAATTTAGTAAGATGGAACCTGATATGAAGGCAAAGTCTTATGTATATGAATATGCAAAGAATAAGTTTTTATATTCTGGAGATAAACCAAAATCTCAAGAAGAATGGAATAAACTTTCTAAAGATGAGCAATTTAAATTAATTCAAGCGTGTTCAAAGGAAATCGATGAGGATTACCAAAGAGCTTTCGAGGCAAAGACAGGTAAAAAAGCCGATTCAATTTCTTCAGACTATATTGAAATGAAGATGTTACAACTTCAAGCGGCAAGCGAAAACAATATGACAGTGGAGAAATTTGGCAGCGAATCCAGTGTTGCACAAGCTGCGTATGTTGCAGAAATGCTTTCTTCAAAAGAGCAGATGTGTCCTGATCGTATGTCAGATATTGAAAAAAGTAATTTGAAAAAAGCTAACTTTATTTTAGATGCTTGCAAAGAGCAATTAGAAAGACAAGGAAAAACTGATGCTGCAAAAGGTTTATGCTTTGAAGATATTGCTAAATGTGCTGAAAATGGCGGTAAATTAGAATTTAGTATAGGTACTGCGATTAAGAATAAATTGGCATCCGTACCTGAGAATCAGAGAACGGAAGAGCAAAAAGCAGCAATGGCATTTTTGGAATCAGTTCCTGATAAATACTTAAATGATTTCGGTGCAAATTTAGGTCAGCCAACGGCTTTAGATAATGAAGTCAGGTCAGATGAAGAATTTGCAGCAAAATATGATGCGGCTAAAACTCCTGCACAAAAGGCTCAAGTAAAAGCTGAATATTATCAGGCAAAATGCTTAGAACATCCGGAAACATTTACTCAATATATGTCTGAAGCTATAAAATCCGGTGATGCAGATGAAATCGCAGCTTTATTTAAATTGGCAGAAACAAATGAAACATTACAAAAAGCTTTAGCCAATACAGAAGGCTCTGTTCAAGCTGCTACTACCGGAAATGTACAAGCTTTAGGCAGTGATATAAATAATCATGATTTATTTATAGATAATTTGAATAATGATAATGATGCGCAAAGGGCTTCTGCATTGAAAAACTCAGCATTAGATAATCTAAAAAATGTAAGTAATGTTACAAAAGATATAAAGAAACATTGGGGTGAAAAAACTCAAAATGATTCTGATATAAATGTAAAACACAAAGCAATAAGTTTTATTATAGGTGAATCTGATAATATAGATGAATTACAAATAAGCTACAACATGGCGGATAAAGAAACCAAAAAACTCTACGCAATGCATGCAAATGAAGCCAAAGAAGATTTGCAAGCTGCTACTGTCGGACTTGTTGCAAATGACCAAGATAAAGAAGTAAGAACTGAAGGTATGAAGAATTTTCTTAACAACAAGACCCTTGGGAAAATGGCAAATAGTCAACAAACCGAAGCATTTAAATCTGTCCATAAGGTGCTTGAAAATGACTTGCCTCGCCAAGAAGCTGTTAAAGAATTAAACAAATTGGCAGACCAAATCTCAAGTTGTGATAAAAAGAATCAGCTTGCAATGCATGAAGAAATTTCTTCTTCCAAATATCAAGAAGTTGTTACTCATGCGGCACAAAACATTCATAATTACGATGAATCCGTTCAAGCTCAAGCATTAAGAACAACATATGAAAAAGCTTCTGCCACAGGTAATATTGAGGCTATACAAGCTGCAACCGCACAAGTTGAATTAATGGCACCATCTGCCGTAGCTGCAATGTCATCCGAAATTCAAACCCAAATTGCAGTGCTTGAAGAACGTGGAATTATGATGGCTCTTGATGAAATCAAGAGTGCAATCGGTATGGATAATAAGCAGCTTAACAATTCCGACAAAACTCAAATGCAAAAATATATCGAAGAATTGATGGGTATGCCTAAATCTGAAATATACAGAAAAATAGTTGCCGATATCAAAACTTATCCTACATATATTCAACAACTTTTATTAGATGCTATTGTTAAATCTAAAGGTGAACTCTTTACTATGATGATTAACAAATACGGTATCGATATGCTTACTATGTTCGGTAATATGAGCAGCATTATGAAGAGTGAAATCTTAAAAGAAATGTTAAAAACCCCATCAATGCGTGCTGATGCTATGAATTATATAAGCCAAAATCCTACAGCAAATTATAGTAGCGGGGTTCAGGATTTGTATAATGATTTAGTCGCTGACAAAGAAGGTGCGTCATCCGTTGAGGATCTTGAACGTAAAGCTGCTGCTACGGAAGAGAATAATTTATATGAAAACTTCTCATCTTTCGGTGCACAGAGCGGATTTAACAGAACTAATTTAACATCTATTTCCGATGTTGCTGACAAATATGGTTTTTACACAAGAAAAGATATTCTTGGCAGAGTCGGATTGATTTCATAGCACTATATTAATCCCATTGTATTGTGCATTGACAATTGTTTTCGTCATGGCTATAATTACTTATATGGCAAAAATAATCAATGTAATTAAAGGGACTAAGGATATATTACCTCAAGATATAGAAGATTGGCACAGGCTCGAAGAAACAGCGTTAGATGTCTTTTCTCGCTACGGTTATCATGAAATAAGAACCCCTATTTTTGAGGCAACGGAGCTTTTTGCTCGCGGAGTAGGGGATACTACCGATATTGTAAACAAGGAAATGTATACTTTTGAAAAAAGTGACAGATCATTGACTTTGCGTCCGGAGAATACCGCCGGCGTGGTTCGTTCATTTATAGAAAACGGTATGTCAAGATTATCTGCACCTGTTAAACTGTGGTATAAAGGACCTATGTTCAGATATGAACGTCCGCAAGCGGGACGTCAGCGTCAGTTTCATCAAGTAGGTATAGAAATGTTCGGTATAAAGCAGCCTACTGCGGATGCAGAAGCCATTTTGCTTGCCATAGAATATTTGAAGGCTCTCGGATTAAATGATTTGGAAGTTGAATTAAATTCTCTCGGTTGTCCAAAGTGCCGTGAAGAATATAAGGCAAGAATTAAAGAAGTTTTAAAACCTGAATTTGACAATCTTTGCGAGGATTGTCAAACCCGTTATGAAAAAAATCCGCTCAGACTGTTAGACTGTAAAGTCGAATCATGTCAAGCAATTTATGCAAAGCCGGAGATTAAAGCGGTTATACAGTCTGACTTTTTGTGCGATGAATGTGCTCAACATTACACTCAGCTTAAATCGTATCTGAATGATACCGGTGTAAAATATACCGAAAATAAGCTGCTGGTAAGAGGTTTGGATTATTATAACAGAACTGTGTTCGAGATAAAATCAAATGATTTAGGTGCTCAAAATGCTGTATGTGGTGGCGGAAGATATGACAGTTTAGTGAAAAACCTCGGAGGTGAAGATACCCCTGCAGTTGGTTGGGCAATGGGTATGGAGCGTTTGAATGCATTGTTGCCTCATATTGAAACAAGGAAGTTGGATGCATTTATCGTTTCAAATAATTCTAATGAAGCGTTTAAATTGGCTCAGAATTTAAGAGCTCAAGGTAAAAATATTGAATTTGATTTATCAAATAAAAAATTTACAAAGCAATTGGAAAAAGCGTCTAAAGTTGCAAAATTTGCATTGATTTTAGGCGAAGATGAGATTAATGCGGATGAAGTTTCTGTGAAAAATCTTGAAACATCCGAACAAATTACGGTCAAAAGGAATGAAGTGTTATCTTTAATTTAATTCTAAGGGGTCTATAATATGTCTACAAAGATTCATGAGGTAATAAAATTACTCTCCGGCGCATTCAGAAAAAATTTTGAAGATTATAAAGGTTTATATTTGTTCGGGGTTTGCCGTGACGGACAACTGCACGAGGATGAAGACATAGAAATTGTTGCGCTGTTTGAAAATTCAGATAAATCAAAAAGAGAAGAAATTTGGCCGATTATCGGGCATATTGAAACTACGCTCGAGGTATCAATAGATTTATACCCGTACACTGAGGATGAATTTAAAAATGATGAAGATATATATGATGAGGTTATAGCCGAGGGAATTTTTTATGACCCGTTGGGTATTTCAAAAAAAGTTTAATTGTGTTTAGTAAAGGTAAGATAATCGAAAGGGAAAATCAAAATGAACAAAGTTACAATTCGCTCTGACAGAAAAGATGATTACAAATTTATGTATAAAGGAGAAGATGTAATTCTTGGTGCAGGCAAAATTATCAGTATTGCTGACGGTTTAGAACATGTTGTCCTTCCGACTTGTGCTATGAAAATTATGAATAATCTGATTGTCATAAAAGAGGATGTAAAATAATTACAATCAAATGTTTTACTCAGATTACATAAAAGGTAAAAGAGTCTTAAAATCCGATATAATTAAGACTGAACATTTTTTCACGACAAAAGAAAGCTGTATCAAGTCAAAAGAGCCTGATATGGCTGATTTTGTTGAAAAAAATAAAAGAGATATCTGCAAATATTTAAACATAGATTATGAGAATTTATTATCTCCGTCCCAGACACATACCTCTCATGTTGAGCAGGTGTTTTTGGGCAAAAATTCTTATCCCGATACGGACGGATTAATTTTAGCAGATATAAATATGGCAATATTTTTGAATTTTGCGGACTGTACACCATTGATATTTTATGATGAAGTTAAAAATATTGGAGCCGTATCTCATGCAGGCTGGCGTGGTACTGCAGGAAATATTGCAACAAAAACAATAAAAATGATGTGTGATGAATTTGGGTGCGAACCGCAAAATATTTCTGCGGCAATCGGTGCTGCAATTGGTATGTGTTGTTATAATGTTGGAGAAGAAGTTTTTGAAAAATTGAGTAAAACCGTTTCTGATTTTAGTGGCTTGTTTAGAGAAGATGATGGTGAAATTTTTGTTGATTTACAGAGGATTAATGCAAGACAAATTGAAGAGTGCGGGATAAAAAATATTGATATTGCTCCATATTGTACTTGTTGTAATAACGACTTATTTTTTTCTTACAGAAAAGAAAACGGAACAACAAATCGGCATAGTGCCGTTATAAAATTAAGATAGAAGGATATAATAGCAATTTGCAGTTACTTTATTTTTGGAATAAGAAGGAGATTAAAAATCATAGGTTATTTAATTTTGCAAAAATTCAATTATAAAAAAATAAACCCCTCATTAGTACATTAATGAGGGGTTTATCATAAATTTAAAATAGTTTAGTTGGTTTGGATAAACAAGCTGATAATATCATTGATAGCTGCAAATTGTTTTTGATATTTTTGAGCTTGTGATTCTAAAATATTGATTTGTTTTTTGTATTCTAAAACATTATTTTGGCAATCTTTAACCGATTGAGTTAAATTATCTTGAACCTGTTGTGCTTCTTGCAAAACATTAGTCATCGAAATTCCGAGAGCTTCCATAGTTTGCTTAATGATTAAAGCACCGGTTTGTTTAGAAACTCCTGCCGGAATTTTTGTAATTAATTGTCTTAAAACAGCAACATTTGCCGGTAAATCCATATCATCAACAGCTGATAAATTCATATCCTGATTACCTGTTCTGAAATTCATCATTGTGTTGTTAAATGCATTATCAATCATGCTGTTTGAGCTGTTGTTGAATGAAGAATTTAAAGAATTGTTAATTTCTTCGTATGGAGTTTGAGAAGCTGAATATGATTCGGTTGTCATGTCAGGTTCCGTTTTGAACTCTGATGTTCCGAAAGTCTCAGGTTCAGATGTAACTTCTTCCATAACAGGAACTATTTCAACATCAGATTGTTGTTTCAATGCTTCTACTATCTTTTTCCCGACTCCCTCGGTATTTTTAATGCTATTCATATTTGTGAATCCTTTTTATTTTCTAGTACAATTTCTTTGCTCATTATATAGAAAACTTAAATTAATTTCAACATGTATATTACATAATGTATTTTTTATGGTAAATTAAAAATAATAAGGAGATAGAGAAATATGGCAAAGCGTGCAGAAATAAAACTTTACGATGATACAAGCGGACAATGGGAGTTGGAATTAGATACAACGCTTGATACAATGTGGAATTTGTATTATGGGGAAAATCCGCAGCAAAAGGGCGGAATTTTAAAAATGGACGGAATAGCTGATTATGAAGTTTTAAGCGGACAAATTCTTTCTTATAATGAAGTTTTAAGTGCAAACCTTTTGGCAAATATTTTGAGCGAGTTTTTTGATGTATGTGCTGTTGCCATTGTAAAAAATGCGGCTCCTTGTGGGGTTGCTTTAGCATCAACAATCGCCGAAGCGTACACAAAAGCCTTTGATTGCGACCCTTTGGCATCTTTCTTCGGAGCAATTGGTTTCACAAAAAAGGTTGATGTGGAAACAGCTAAACTCATAAATTCTATGTCCGTAAAATTTGTTTTAGCCCCTGCGTATGAAGAAAAGGCTATTACAATATTAAAATCAAATCCTCTTATAAAAGTAATAAGATTAAATACTCCGTTAAAGGAATATAAATTGTTGATGCAAAAAGATATTCATGTAACACCTTTTGGGGTTTTATATCAAGATTTTAACAGAAGTAATTTAGGAAAACATTCATTCAGGGTTGTAACAAAGGCAAAGCCGACAACAGAGCAAATTGAGGATGCGGTGTTTGCGTGGAAAGTGTCAAAATATGCACGCTCAAATTCAATAGTTATCGCAAAAGATTTTAAGACAGTCGCTATAGCCCAGGGTTTTGTATCTCCTGTTAGTGCGTGTGAATCCGCAACAGATATTGCATGTGATGGGGCAAAAGATGCAATTATGGCATCAGATAACGTTCTTCCAACAGCAGATTGTATATATGCTGCGGTTCAAAATCGAATTTCTACAATAATTCAGCCGGGAGGGGCGGCAAATGAGGATAAAATTATTGAATTAGCAGATAAACATAATATAGCAATGATATTTACCGGAATAAAGAATTATAAACATTAAGGGTTTAAAACTATGGAAATTAAAAGCTGGGAAGAATATTTTTTAGACATGGCAAAAACTTGTGCAGGCCGTTCAAATTGCTTGAGAGCTCAGGTGGGTGCAGTTATTGTAGGCGATGATAAAAAAATTAAAGCGACAGGCTACAATGGTACTCCATCAAAAGTTGAATCGTGCTATGAACGCGGAAAATGTTATCGTATAGAAAATAATATAGAATCAGGAACCAGATACGAAACTTGTCGTTCTATACATGCCGAACAAAATGCAATAATTCAAGCAGGGCAAGACAGATGTAAAGGTGCTACCATGTATATTTGGGGTCATAATTTTATATGTATATTGTGTAAGCGATTTATCGTTCAATCCGGTATAAAGGATGTATATTTAAAAAAAGATGAGAATACTCCTGTTGTACATGTAACTGTAGAAGATATTCGAAGAGAATTGGAAGCATAAAAAGATGTTAGCCTCACTTTTGCTATAATATTTTTTTGTAATCCAAATTTGATAATCTTTTATGTTTTGTGTACGATTTGTATGCGAGAGATATTTATTTTTTATAAATAAGGAGAAAACTATGAAAAAATCTATTAATGATTTGGGTGACGTAAGGGGCAAAAGAGCGTTAGTCAGAGTTGACGTAAATGTACCTCTTGATGCTGATAAAAATGTTACCGATGACACAAGAATTCAAGCTATTGTACCTACAGTAAGAGCATTACAGGAAAAAGGTGCAAAAATTATTTTAATGGCTCATCTTGGCAGACCAAAAGGAGAGTGGAACCCAGAATTTACCCTTGAACCTGTTGCAAAACACATGTCAAAGGTATTGGGCGAAGATGTTTTATTTGTATCAACTCCTGTTGGTGAAGGTGCAGAAAAAGAACTTGCAAATTTGAAAGACGGTCAGGTTGCGTTATTGGAAAATATTCGTTACTACAAAGCCGAAGAAGCAAAAGATGATGATATGACTTTTGCAAATGAGTTAGCAAAATTAGGTGATTTTTATGTTAATGATGCCTTTGGTGCTGCTCACAGAAATCACACTTCAACAGCGAAGTTGGCAAAAGTTTTAAAACCTGCTGTTTCCGGCTTGTTGATGGAAAAAGAATTGAGATGCTTATCTCAAGCATTGGATAATCCTACAAGACCTTTCACTGCTGTTGTTGGCGGCGCAAAAGTTTCATCTAAAATCGGCGTATTAGAAAACTTGTTAGATAAAGTTGACAGTATGATTATCGGCGGTGGTATGGCTTATACTTTCGTAAAAGCTAACGGCGGTAATATTGGTAATTCAATATGCGAAGATGATCAATTGGAAGTTGCTAAGGCAATTGAAGCAAAAGCTGCTGCTAAAGGTGTTAAACTCGTTATGGCAACAGATGTTTTGGTTACGGATGATTTTTCAGGTAATGGCACTAATAAGTTTGTTAAAATCAATGAAATTCCTGACGGATTTGAAGGTGTTGATGCCGGCGAAGAATCAAGAAAAGCTTTTGCAGAAGTTCTTAAATCTTCAAAGACAATATTGATGAACGGTCCTGTAGGGGCATTTGAGAATCCTAAATTTGCAGAAGGAACGAAGGCTGTTCTTGCGGCAGTAGTTGATGCTACAAAGAATGGTGCAACTTCTGTTATTGGTGGTGGTGATTCTGTTTCTGCTGCTAAAAAATTCTTTAAGGCAGAAGATTTCACACATGTTTCAACAGGTGGCGGAGCTTCATTAGAATTTATAGAAGGTAAAGTTCTTCCTGGTGTTGCTGCTTTGGATGAAAAGTAATCTTAACATAAGATAATAAGGTAAAAAGGTGCGTTAATTCGCACCTTTTTTTGTAAAATAGCAAAAATTTTTATTTAGGCGCTTTCTAATTTATATGTATAATGTGAGTTTTTCTTCAAAATTAGTACCAATGTCGTTATCTGATTTTGCATACCTTACGTCTTCATTTAGTCGGGACAATCTGGTCGATTATCCTTGGACCTCTTCCTCCAGCAGGGTGGCTAAAGATGTTTTTACTTATAGAGTTTGTGATTGTAGTGCGGCATTAGTGACAGACGGGGAAAAAGCTTTATTAATGCATTTTGTACCGTCAAATGAAAAGAATCATGATTTCAAGCAAATTCTTAAATTAATAACAAATAATTTTAATATGAACAAAGCTGATAAATTACAGGCTGTTTTGGCAGGTGCAAAACCGGACACTGAAAGTAAGGATGTATTTAATATTTTTAGATATGTGTTTGATAAATTAAAAATACCGACAACAATATTATATAACGGCAAAGGGGCTACAAATATTGCTTATAGAACTTGTACTGATGAAGTTTATATTTCAAATCCACATATAGAAAAATCTTTAAAAAAGGGTAAATCACCAATTGAAACTCTGAAATCAGGTTTTGAAAAAATTGAACTCTCTGAAGTTGACGAAGTATAATTTGCACAATTTTTGTTTTTATGTTTAAATAATCGTACAGCAATTTATATTATGAATTGCGAGTCTAAAAGAAAGAAGACAATTTTACATTGCCTAAAGATATTAAACTAGCTAAATTTGCAGGTTTTTGCTACGGAGTAAAAAGAGCCGTTGAAACTGCAAAAAAATTAAAAGCAGAAAACCCTGATAAAAATGTTTTTGTGCTTGGTGAGCTTATCCATAACACGGATGTAATTGAAGAGCTTGAAGCTCTTGGCATAAAAACGATTAATGAAATTCCTCAGCATGGTGAGGGAATTTGTGTCGTAAGAAGTCACGGAGAAAGTCCGGAGATTATTGATAAAATAAAGGCCGCAGGATTTGAACTTGTGGATTTAACGTGTCCTGACGTCAAAAAGGTTCAACAGAAAGCTATAGAACTTGCAAAAGACGGATATTTTGTTGTTATTGTAGGGAAATCAGAACATCCTGAGGTTATAGGGATTAATGCAAATGCAAGATTATGGAGCGATAAAGTTGTTGTCGCAAGTTCGGTTGAGCAGTTAAAAGTATATGAAAAAGAAATTAAGGCGCATAAAAAAGTCGGAGTTGTTGTTCAAACTACTCAGATGTTGAAAACTCTTAATCCTATTGTAGAATATTTAACTTCTATATCTAAGGAATTGCATGTGGCAAATACAATTTGTCAAAGTACTGCAATGCGACAGTCTGAAGCCAAAGAACTGGCAAAAGAAAGTGATTTGATGATAGTTGTCGGTTCAAAAAAGAGTGCAAATACTACTCATCTGGCAGAAATTTTGAAAAATATAACAAATACAATTCATATAGAAAATGATTCGGAACTTGATAATTATAAAGATGTAATCGAAAGTTCAAATAATATATCAATTACGGCTGGAGCTTCCACGCCTCAGAATGTAATTGAAAAAGTTATCGAGAAAATTAAGTAAAAAAGGAGAAAATAAAAATGACAGCAACATTAGAAAAAAACAATTTAGATGAATTTGAAAAATTATTAGAAGAATCTTTTTCAAAAACATACTCCGTAGCTGATATCGTAGAAGGTACAGTTATGAAAAAAGACAACGAAGGTTATTTAGTAAGCGTAAGAGGTGCTAAAACAGAAGCATTTTTGCCTAACAGAGAATTACCTTCTGCAGAAGGCGAGAGCAGCCTTGAAGTAGGTGATGAAAAAGAGTTTTATGTTTTAAAAGAAGAAAATGATGAAGACGGTATGGTTCTTTCGTTAAAGAGATTGGCATTTGCTCAGGCATGGGCTCAATTAAATGATGCAAAAGTTCAAGGTGATACAATATTGGCAAAGGTTGTTAATATTGTTAAAGGCGGAGTCCTTGTTGATATTGCCGATTTAAAAGGTTTCATTCCTTCAAGCCAATTGAGAACAGGACAACCTTTTGACGGTTTAGTTGATACGAAGATTGAAGTAAAAGTTCTTGAGGCAGACCCTAAGAAAAACAAACTTATTCTTTCTCAAAGATTGGCAGTTGCAGAACAAAGAGATCAGGTTGTGGATAACATTCTTTCAACTCTTGAGGAAGATCAGGTAGTTAAAGGTGAGGTAGTTAGAATAGCTGATTTTGGTGCCTTTATTGATATCAATGGTATTGACGGTTTGCTTCCTATTTCGGAAATATCTTGGCAAAGAATCAAACATCCGTCAGATGTTATTTCTTTAGGCGAAACTTTGGAAGTTAAAATAATTAAAATCGATAGCGAAATGAAAAGAATTTCACTTTCATTAAAGAGAATGGGCGAAGACCCTTGGCAGCAAATCGAAGGTAAATTTGAAGAAGGTCAGGTTATTACCGGTACCGTAAATAAAGTTACAGGTTTTGGTGCATTTATTAATATTTTCCCTGGGGTTGAAGCATTGTTACCTGTTTCTGAAATGAGTGATGAAAATGTGAATCCGTTCAATGAATATAAAATAGGTGATAGTGTGGAAGTTCTTATTAAGAAATTTACACCGCAAGAACACAGAATCGCATTGAGTGTAAAAGATATAAACAAAGATGCGTAGATGGTTTAAATATTAAGTGCTCAGAGAAAGAGGTTCAATGAATTTGAGCCTCTTTTTTATGACTATAAATAACCGAGTTTTTAATCCAATATTAAGTATTATTAAAAAAGTTGATATTTCTATAAAGATATAGCAAAAAATTTTTTTCTGATGTATTATTCTAAACATCACATTGTTTTAATTGTGATGAAAGTGAAAGTATGAAATTACTAATCGAAAAAGAATTAAATTCTTCCGATAAAATTTTAAAGCCGGATTGTAGCTCAAAATCAGGTCGTGAATTATTGGTGTTTTACCTGCAGACAAAATTCCGTCAGATTTTGTCATATGATAAACGTTGTAATACTCCGTTATTTAAAAATATAAATCAGGATTTTATTAACAGATTTTCAAAAAGATTGATAAATAATCCGTCAAAGAGATTATTAATCGGTATAACCGGAGAATCTGCATCGGGAAAATCTACAATATGCAAAGAAATTAAAAGAAATATAGAGCAATTCGATTTGCCGGTATCTGTTCTAAGTACGGATAATTATTTTAATGATATATCAAAAGAGATTGCGCAATATGGCGGGTTTGATAATCTTAGAGATGCCGGTTATGATTTAGATGCCCCTTCAAGTTTTCAGTTGGATATTTTAAAGTCCGATTTGGAGGAGTTGGCAAAAGGAAATGATATTATGGCACCGAGTTATCTGCCAAATGGTACAGGTGTTTCTATTCCTAATTCGCAAGAGATTATTTCAAGAAAAATAAATGTTGTAGAAGGTATTGCTACAATGTATTCAACGGTTCAGGATGTTTTTGATATAAAAATATACGTTGAAACCGATAAAGATATAAGGAAAGAAAGATTTATATCAAGAGCATGTAAAGAGCGTAATCAAGACGAAGCAAATGCACTAAAACATTG
This sequence comes from uncultured bacterium, assembly GCA_902761735.1. Classification (GTDB taxonomy): domain Bacteria; phylum Cyanobacteriota; class Vampirovibrionia; order Gastranaerophilales; family Gastranaerophilaceae; genus UBA1221. The sequence continues at coordinate 71,926 of CACWLL010000005.1, read as the reverse complement.
GGAATATCTTATAAATGCCGGAGATAAATATGTTCGTCCGTTTAGAGATAAGGCAGATTTAATATTGGATGGGAATGTTGATTTAGCTTATTTCGCGGATGTGTTAAATTTTATTCATGCAGTAACAAACAATTTTGAAAAGATACCGACGCAAATTTAACAATTCTTAATATATTGTTTAAAATTTAAGATTGTGTATTTATGCACCAGTGCTTTATGATTACGGGAAATGTTGTGCATTGTGTGGGTTTCGAGTATTTATAGGCTTGTATGATGCTTAATATATATAATATTTTTGCCAAAATTTATAATATATGATATTATATGCAATATGATAGTATTAGAAATTTAGTAATAATTTATAAATAAATACACTAAAAGATTGATATACAAATTAAGAAATTCTAATATAATCAGAATGACGAAAGTTATAAATTAACAATTGTGAGAGAGAAAATGGATTTTAAAAAGAATATGGAAAATATCACAGGAATGATTATGAGAAAGAATTTTTGGGCGGTATGTTGTACTGTTACATTAGCATTTGTATTAGCTTTAAATCTTTCCGGATGTACCGCAGGTTCTGAAACTGAAGAAAATGTGGAAGAGCCTCAGCAGGATACGGAAATTGTCATTGATGATTCAAACGAGAGTGCAAATATTAATGCACCGAATGACATGGATACAGATGCAATGATTTCTATTAATGTTGCGAATTTAGGAAGAGCAAATCCGTTTATGCCACCCGGAGAGAAACCTATGATAAGCCAGAGTGCATTAGATAGTGTTGCATCTATTCCTAAAGAGCGATTGCAATATGATGTTTTACCACCATTGGAAACTCCGGCAGCTGATGAAAATGCAAAAACTGCTGCATCAACAAGAGTATCCGGTATAATGTATGATAAGAGTAATCCTTCAGCAATTCTTAATGTCAACGGACAGGATTATTTCGTAAGATCCGGAGATGTTTTAAATGGTTATAAGGTATTGTCTATCGGAAAATCGATTGTAACCGTGCAAGTTGGTTCAAATGTTTATAAGGCAGGTGTAGGACAGTTGGTTATAGATGGTCAAAGTGGTATAAATTATAATACCGTCGCAAATTTACAAAGCAAGTTTGGCGGTAATAAAAAATAAGGTAATAATTAATAAAGAAAATAAGCAGGAGCAGTAATGAAAGATACGTTTAAAAAAATTATGTCAGTGACAATGTTGTTATCATTTGCATTAACAACACCGATTTCTTCATCATTAGCATTAGCATCGGGTGGAGATATGCTAGCATATAGTATGGACTATATGCCGGATATTAGAGGTAGCCAACCGGCGATAGTTTCTTTAGGATCTACCGAAGGAATTACAAACAAAGAACTCCCAATAAGCTTGAGTTTAAGGGATTCTGATGTAAGGCAAGTTTTGAGGATGTTTGCGGATAAAGCCGGTAAAAATATAATTTTTAAAGGCGACATAAATAAAAAAGTGACGATGGATTTGGTCAATATTCCGTTAAATTCAGCTTTCAATATGGTTATGACGGCAACAGATTTGACGTACGCAATTCAGGATAATACTTTATTGATTTCTCCTGCAGGTACGGATTCAACTGTTAGTATGCAAGAGATGTCTGTAATTCCTGTTAAATATGTTAATGCAGGTGCTATTTCAGATTTCTTGAATAAAAATATTTATACAATAAAAAAACCGGGAATGGCTGGTTTGGAAGTAGCTTCCGTTAATCCTGCTACAAATGAATTAATTATTCTCGGTAGTGATAATGATGCAACTGTTGCAAGAAAAGTTGTTGCACAGTTTGATAAAAAACCGGTCGTAACTTCATTCAAGGTAAATCATTCAACTCCAAAACAAATGGCAGAAATGATTTGTAATATGTTATTACCGGGTGCCGGGGTTTCACAAGATAAAGATAAAGTATCTTTAGAAGGTGTTATAACCGGTGCTGCAAGCGAAAGCAGTTCTGAAGGTGATACAGGAACAATTTCTCTCGGTGAAGGTGCTATTGCATGTTCAAGTGCAGCGCAAAAAGATGCATCTATGAATGAGGAAAAGAAATCGCTTACTCCGTTAGGATTAGGTGGTATTACTGTTGCTTATTATACACAAGCAGGTACAGTAAATCTTATAGGCGGTTCTGCTCAGCAAATTGAAATGGTAAAAGAATTTATTTCTTCTAATGATAAGCGTCAACCGCAAGCATATTTAGAATTTTCAATTATTGAACTTAATGAAACCGGTTCCCGTGAATTCAGTAATGAATGGAGTTTTGTAAGTCAACACTTCAAGATGAATTTCAATGGCAATGACGGTGTACAAGTTAGTCCGTTCCGTGTTTTAGGACATGGTGATCGTCCTACTTATACAATTGCTTCAAATTCTCATCCAACATTATTGTATTCTTTAAATCTTTTATTGAAGAGCGGTAAGGGTAGGACAATATCCAATCCTAGAATCATTGTTACAAACGGACAAGAATCAGTTATTGATATGACGGAAGATTATGTAAAAACTGTAACATCGCAGATTGTACAAGGTTCTTATTCAAATGTTCCGACTGTTGAAAGAACATATGAAATCGGGGATGATATGGGGTTAAAGATTTCGGTTACTCCGTTTATTTCTCCGGATGGATATTTATATCTTAATATGAAACCTGATCTTGCAGCAGAAAAAGAAAAGGTATATTATACAAACTCTGAAACAAATACAAGAGACCTTGCAGCTACTTTGTTAAGAAAGAATAATCTTGATTTGAAAAATATCAGAATAAAAGATGGTGATACTCTAATTTTAGCTGGTATGATGAAAGAAACAGAAACAAAAAATGTTAGTAAGATTCCTTTCTTAGGTGATATCCCTGGTTTAGGTATGTTATTTAGAAGTTCATCTTTAGATAAAGAGAAATCTGAATTAGTAATTCTTGTAACACCTAAAATTATTACTGATTCGGATGTGCCATCTGACAGAGTAGAGAATTCACTATAAAATATAATTTAGCAATATTCACATATTAGAAAGATAGTATTCAAGTAAGAAAATGAATGAACTGCAAAACAGACTAAAAAACAGTATAAATAAGCAAATTTTAAATCAAGTCGATAAAACACTGATGGAACAACATAAGTTTGTTCCTATCAGTGTAAAAGACAAGTTTTTGTTTGTGGCAATTGGTTCAACATCTGATAAAGATACTATTAATGAAAAATTAAGACAAAAATTTTCGTATCCTATAAAATTTATTCAGGTTCCGGATAAGGATTTGGAAGATTTGATTGATAGTTTGAAACCTTCCGGTGGTTTTGTTACTAATCCATTGGAAACCGTTGATGAAGCTACTCAAAATATTCAAGATGCTTTTACTGGTGGTGGTTCTTCTTCCGGTGTTAACGTTGCAAATCAACCACAATCAAAATTAGGGGAACTTTTTATAGAAAAGGGTTATATTACTGATGTACAATTACTTCAGGCATTAGCAGAAAGTAAACGTCAGAAAATCCCTGTAGGTTCTATGTTGTTCAAGCTTGGGTTTATTACTCTTGAGCAGTTAAAAGAGGTTTTGCATGCTCAGACAGGATACGATTTTGTAACTGCTGACCAGTTATCAAAACAATCCTCATATATCGGTTTGCTACCTGAGGATTTTATCAAAAATAACAAAGTTGTTCCGGTTTCATCTGATGGAAAAACATTAATTATAGGTGTTGTTTCTCCTGTTAAACCGGATGTATTAAAAGAAGTAATATATTTAACGGGACAAAATCCAAAGCAATTATTGATGACTCACTATGAGTTCACAATTTGTATGGAAACTTTCTTTTCCGAGCATAAGAAAGAAACTCAGAAAATAATTAAAGATATTGAAGATGAAACCTCTGCTCTTCAGGTTGAAGAATCTCTGTGGCAACAGGTTGATAATGAATTACAAGAATCAAGCGGTTCTATCGCAAAATTTGTAAATCAAATTATTACAACGGGTATTGATACCCACGTTTCGGATATCCATATTGAGCCGAGATTGGAAGGATATATTGTAAGATACAGAAAAGACGGTATGTTATCAAAAGTTCTTGATATTCCGTCTAAAGTTGAAACTTCCGTAATATCTCGTTTCAAGGTATTGGCAAGAATGAATATTGCTGAGCACAGAAGACCTCAGGATGGTACTTTTTCTATAAAGTATAAAAACCAATCTTATGACTTTCGTATAAACACATTGCCTGTTTCCGGTAAAGAAAAGGTTTGTATTCGTATTTTGGCACCGGCTGTGTCTTTAAATGCTGCAGATAAAAATATAAGTTTGGTTGGCGGTACTGAAGAAGATATAGCAAAAATTAAAAATATGGTTACTTGTCCTAACGGAATTATCCTTACTTCAGGCCCGACAGGTTCAGGTAAAACAACGACGTTATACTCAGTATTAAAAAGTTTAAATGATGAAGATGTTAATATTACTACAATTGAGGACCCGATTGAAATTAAGTTAGAGGGTATTAACCAATCTCAGATAAATGCAAAAGCAGGTATCACATTCGCATCATGTATGAGAGCTATACTTCGTCAGGACCCTGACATCATACTTGTTGGTGAAATCCGTGATTATGAAACCTTGGAAATTGCTATTTCGGCCGCTTTAACAGGTCACTTGGTGTTGAGTACGGTCCACACAAATTCTGCTGCGGCAACAGTTACTCGTATGGTGGAAATGGGTGCTAAAGATTATTTGGTTTCTTCAACTTTATCAGGTGTAATAGCACAACGTTTAGTCAGACGATTGTGTGATGATTGTAAAGAAGAATATTTCCCGACAAGAGAAGAAGTTTCAAGAATTACTGTAGATGAAGAGGAAATTGAAAAATTAATTAAGACGCCTATGTACAGAGCAAAAGGCTGTAATAAGTGTAATTTTACAGGATATAAAGGTCGATTAGGTATATATGAAATTATGACAATTAACAAAGCAATAAGAAAATTGATTGCGACGGGTGCTCATGATTTGGAAATAGAAGAATTGGCTGTCCAAAATGGTATGACAACTCTTGCAGAATCATGCAAAGGACATATTATAAGAGGTATGACAACAATAGACGAGTTTATTCGTGTACTCGGTATTGTAAATGAATAGGATTTAGTATGGCAATATATAATTATGAAGCGTTAAAAGACGGTAAAGAAATAGTAAAAGGTAAAGTTGAGGCAGAGGATGTCCGTGCGGCGAAAGATGAGGTTCGACGTCTTGGTTTCATGCCAACTAAAATATATGAGGAAAGAATAGGCAGGGATGCTAAATCTGATGCTGCAGCGCATGTAAAATCAGGGCAGATGAAAGCTCTGGGGCTTACAGATAAGATTGAATTTACTTCTACATTGCAGATATTAGCTTCTTCCGGTATCCCGATGATTGAATCTTTACTGTTCATCGAGCAGGATGCTGCGAAATTAAAAATCAGATTGGTAGCCAGAGAGTTAAGAACCCAGATTATGGCAGGGTCAACTTTTGCAGATACTCTTGCAAAATATCCTGATCAATTCGGTCAAGTTTATATTGGTCTTTGTAAGGCCGGTGAAGATTCAGGTGAATTAGAAAAGACATTAGATCGTTTATTGGAAATTATGGGTAAGCAGCAGGCTATTCGTGGTAAGGTTATCGGAACATTGATGTATCCGGCATTCGTAATTTGTTTGGCGGTATTAATTGTATTAGTCATGTTGATGTTTGTATTTCCGGTATTTAAAGATATGTTTTCTCAAATGGGAAAAGAGTTACCTTGGATTACTGATACATTGATGAAAATAGGTATAAAACTTCGCCAATTTTGGTATTTGGTACCATTATTGCTTGGTTCTGTCGGATACTCTATTTATTATCTGTTTAAGTGGGAACCTAGCCGCAGATGGATTGATAAGGTTTCACTTGAAGTTCCGTTGTTGAAGGATTTGATGCAGTTTTCAAACTTTGCCAATTTTGTTGCGGTAATGCAAGTTGCATACGATGCAGGTGTTCCTATTGTTGAATGTTTATATTTGTCAATGTTAACTTTAACAAATTATACATTAAAAGAGAAAATTGAATCAGCAACAACCCTGGTTCAACAAGGTCAACACTTGTCTGTTGCTTTGCGCTCAACCGAATCTGTTCCAAAGATGATTTTGTTTATGATTGCGACTGGTGAGCAGTCCGGTCGTTTGGGTGAAATGTTGTATCAGGCAACAAGATATATTGATAAAAAGTTGGATGATATCGTAGATACAATGACAAAGATGATTGAACCGTTGATGTTGATTGTAATAGGTTCTATCGTATTGACATTGGCTTTGGCATTGTACTTACCGTTATTCGGTTCATACGTAGAATAAGAGATATTTATGGAGAAAAAATTTGTCGTAATAACCGGTGCAACCTCCGGTATAGGCAGAGCCTTAGTTGAATGTTTTGCTAATTATAATGTTGTATATGCCGGTTATCGTAACCCTGATTATGAGAGAGATTTAAAGAAAATCTCCAATAATGTCAGACCTTTTTTTATTGATATGGAAAGTGATTCAATAATTGATGGTGCTGCTATTTATATAAAACGTGAAGTTGAAAAGATAGATTTGTTGATAAATGTTGCGGGTTGTGTTGCCGCCGGAGCAATGGAAAATATGCCTACGGATAAATTGAGAAAACAGTTCAATGTAAATACATTTTCTCATTTGCGTTTTACCCAAAAACTTTTAGATAAACTTGCAGGAGGCAGAGTTATAAATATAAGTTCAATGTCAAGTTTTGGAGTATTTCCTTTTGTTGCACCATATTGTGCTTCAAAACGTGCATTAGATATTTTATTTAATTCATTGGAAATTGAAACAAATCATAGAATAAAAGTTATATCAGTAAAGCCCGGAGTTATAGCTACTCCTTTATGGGAAAAATCTATTTGTGCTAACCAAGACAGCATAAAAAACGATACTGCTTATAATAAGGAAATGTTGTATTTAGTAAATAATGCAAAGAGTAACGGAATAAATGGCTTACCTGTTGAAAAAGTTGTATCACTGATAGAAAAAATTGCTTTTTGTAGTTGTCCAAAAGCATCTTATACTGTCGGGTTTGATGCAAAAATAGCTGGGATTATATCAAAATTGCCTCAGGATATAATTAATTGGTTGGTGGAATTGGGATTGAAACAAAAGGGATTGCGTTAAAATTTATTGGTGTTATGTTTAATAGGTTTGAATTGATATTGATGTGTCAATAATCAGTCGTTATGTTCGTATTTAAAGCTTAACAATCAGAAAAAAACTATCGACAAACGTTTATCTTTGTTGTAATATTTTTTCACAGTCAGAATATAAATAGAAAAGGAGAAAATTTTTATGCAAGTTATATTAAAAAAAGACGTTCAAAATCTCGGTGAAGCCGGCGATATGGTAAACGTAAAAGACGGTTATGCAAGAAACTTCTTGATTCCGCAGAATGCTGCAGAAGTTGCAACGGAAGGTGCAATTAAGAACAGAGAACAAAATATTGCAAGAATTAAAGCAAAACAAGAAAAACTTCACCAAGAAGCTTTAGCGGTTGCTGAAAAGATTGAAAAGTTTGGTATATTGAAATTATCTGCTAAGGCAGGCGAATCAGGAAAATTGTTCGGTACTATTACTACCAAGAAATTAACTGAAGAATTAAAAGCTCAATCAGGTATTGAAGTTGATAAGAAAAATGTTTCTTTAAATGCACCAATAAACAAAATTGGTGAATACAAAATGCTTATTAAGTTAACTTCTAAGGTTAAATGTGAATTGGCTGTTTCTGTTTCAGCTTCAGAAATTTTGAAAGAATCAGTAGAAGAAGTTGAAGAAGAAAAAGCATCAGAAGAAGCATAAGTTGAGGCTAAATGGGGAACGATTTAAAACTTGAATGTATAGCAATAGGTTCAATGCCCCATACAAATCTTGTACAAGCTTTTTCTAAGGTTAGAGAGTGTTATTCAAAAATTCCTTTCTGGCCGCAGATGGTAAAAATATCTAAAAATGAGGACATGATTCTCCAGTATACGGAGGGTATGCCCTCATTTTTTGCGGATAAATCATATTTGGATGTTGATTATGAGATGTTTTATGAGGATTTGGAACAGTTCTTTTTGGATTATGAAGCGGTTGTTTCTGGAGAAGATATTAGTAATTCGATAATCAATAAATATGCTATTTCCGAGAAGTATTCCTGTGCATTTCCATTGTTGATTAATTATATTGAGGAGAGCAATGTAAAATATGCAAAAGGGCAAATCGTCGGGCCGTTTACTTTAGCTACAACATTTGTTGATAAAACCGGTAAGTGTGCTATTTATGACGAAACGTTGAAAGATATTATAATAAAGACACTAACACTAAAAGCTTTGTGGCAAGTAATAAAGATGAAGTCTGCAAATCCGAATATAACGCCTATAATATTTATTGACGAACCTTCAATTTCTCAGTTGGGAACTTCTGCTTATGTTTCTATATCAGAAGATGATGTCATAAATATGCTGCAAGAAGTTTCCGAAATTATAAAATCTTGGGGGGCATATAGTGCTGTCCACTGTTGCGGGAAGTGTGATTGGAGTATTCCTATAAAGAGCGGTATTAATATGATAAATTTAGATGCCTTTGGATATTCTCAGAATTTGAGTGTATATTCTGATATTGTAAAAGATTTTCTTCAAAATAACGGTAAAATTGTTTGGGGGATTGTTCCAACGCTTGATTCAGATGCACTTATAGCGTCTGATGAGGATAATATTGAACAGCATTTTTATAGTGCCGTAAAATATTTGACTAATAAGGGTATTGATGAGAAACTTATAATAGATAATTCACTTATATCTACTTCTTGTGGAACCGGAAGTTTAAGTGAAAAACTCGCAGAAAAAGCATTTATGTTAACAGCAAAAGTATCAGAGAGATTAAAAGAGAGGTATAATGACTTATAAACTGGCAATAACCGGAAAAAGCGGCAGCGGAAAAACTACAATTACAAAGGCATTTTTGAAAATTTTCAAGGAGATGTTTCCAGAAAAATCTATTTTGCTATTTGATAATGATTTGTCAGGGGAATTAGGACACAGTTTTGGTTTAGATGTAAGAAATACTATTTACGGTATAAGAAGCGGTAAGCATGAGTATAAGACAGGCATTCCGGAAGATATGTCAAAGCAAGAATTTGTTGAATGGGCAATGGAGGATATTCTTGTATCATTAGATGATAATGTTGACTTGATTGTTTCGTGGTTTGTAGGTGCTAAAGATTGCAGATGCCCTATTACCGGTCAAATCAATTATGCTGTACAAAAACTCTTGAAAAGATACGATATAGTTATTTTTGATTGCGAATTTGATTTAAAATACCTGAATCAGCTTGTAGATACTGAAGTTGATACAACATTAATCGTTGCAAAACCGACAGAGGACTCAGCACTTCTTGCTAAAAGAATAGAAGAATTTAGTGCAAAATATGCTGCCGGAAATCAGATTGGTGTTATTGTTAATCAAGCTGATAACAAAAATTTGGCAGCAGTTTATGATATGTTGAAACGCTTTGATTTAGAAGTTTTAGGTGTTATTCCTTATGATAAAAGTTTAGAAACTAATTCTTTGTCAAGGGAATCGAATATTGTTGTAGAGGCTATAAAACAATTTTATATAAGATTAAACCTCCCGCAGGGAGAGGATAACAATTAATAGGGGGCATATTTTGACAGTAATTCTTGACGGAAAAACATTAAGAAATAAATTATTGGATGAATTGAAAGTAAAAATTGATAAATCCAATATAAAGCCGGGATTGTCTGTTATACTTGTTGGGGATGACCCTGCAAGTAAAATATATGTAGATAATAAGAAAAAAACTGCCGAAAAATTGGGAATCAGATCTGAGGTAATAACCTATTGTGCAAATGTTGAGGAAGGTGTAATTCTTGATAAAATTCAAGAATTAAATAAGGATGATACAGTGCATGCAATTTTAGTTCAATTGCCTTTACCTAAACATATTGATAAAGAAAAAATTATTAATGCAATATCGCCCGAAAAAGATGTTGATTGTTTCACTACGGAGAATTATGGTAAACTTGCTGCAGGGCTGGAGCCTGCCGTATATCCTTGTACCCCTAAAGGCATTTTGTTGTTGTTGGATGAATACGGTATAGATTTGGACGGTAAACATGTTGTTGTGGTAGGACGTTCTAATCTTGTTGGTAAACCGATGTCATTGATGGCATTAAGACGTAATGCTACGGTTACAACTTGTCACAGTCACACAAAAAATCTCGCATCCATAACAAAAACTGCAGATGTATTAATTTCTGCAGTAGGGGAAGTATTAATAGAAGAAGATATGATAAATGAGAATATAGTTGTTGTTGATGTTGGGATTTCCCGTGATAAAAACGGAAAAATCAGGGGGGATGTAGATTTTGAAACTGTATGTGGTAAAACTTCTTATATATCGCCGGTTCCGGGCGGGGTTGGTCCTATGACCATTGCATCTTTAATGTTAAATACTTATGAGTTGTTTGAAAAATTATTAAAGCGAAGTCGTTAGTTTCCTAATTCTATTTTAGGATTTATTCACTACAACTTCGCTTATATATATATTATTATCTTTAGCACAATTTATTTTATTAGGGGTATTTATTATGAACCACCCATTATTTGTAATCCAACGGATTGTTTTATTCCATCTTTTACAAATTGAGCAAGGGCTTGCAATTCTGCATTAATTTGTTCTCGTTCTGCTTCTAATGATGATTGTTGAGCTTCAAGTTGTGCCGCTTGTTGGTCTAAAACTTTTGTACGAGCTTCTTCTTGGTCTGTCAAGCTTGCATCTTCACCAACAGCTGCTCTTTGAATTGACAAGTTTTCAATAGCGTTTACTTCGCTCATAACAACATTTGTTTGAAACATTACCAATTGTAATTGGTGGTCTACTTGTGCTTTTTGCATAATTAATAAAGTTCTGTGTGATTGTGCTGGAAGGAATGTCATAATCTCTCTCCTTATATTTTATCTCTTCTTGTCTATATAAAGTATTTTAAAATTGCACAATTTCACAAAAGATTCTTTTTGTTACAAAAGTTAATAATAATATTGTAAGACTTTTAAGTAACGGTAAAGCGGTACTGTTTACAGGTAAGTATGCTATTGTTTTTTAATTTAATTATTGCCATTTTTTTGCATCAAAACGTAAATCTTTAACATTTATTTTTAAAGATTCAAGATATGGTTTAAATTTTACCAGCAATTGTGTTTTTTTTAAGAGTAATTCTTGAGCTACGATAGGGGTTTCGCATGCTATGACTAGAACCCCGCCCGGGGCAAGAGAATGAGGTTTTGATTTTTGTGCAAATTTAGCACCGGCAACTCGTCCCCAAAATTTGTACAAGTTATTCCGAGTGATGGCTTTTTTAATTTCTTTATTTTCCATCAACTCTTCCATTAGTTCTTCTGTTGATACAAAATCTGTGTACAAAATTTTTTCCAAATTTGCGTCCCCGTCATTTTTTTGTTAGTATCAAGTAATGGATTGTCAACAATTAGATGATATCATAAAATCTTCAAAAAACATATTGATAATATCGCACCTTAATCCCGATGGAGATACTTTAGGGAGTATGTGCGGTTTGTATTCTGCTATATCAGATAACTACAAAAAAAAAGCGGATATGTTATTAATGTCAAAATTGCCTAATATTTATTCTTTTTTACCGTATTCTTCTGCGGCAAAACATGTTAGCGAATATGATAAATCAAGAGAATATGACTTGGTTATAAACGTAGATGTTGCAGCGTTCAATAGAATGTTTGAGTCAGAAATCTTGTTTACTAAAGCAAAAACAACCGTCAATATCGACCATCACGTTACAAATACCGGTTATGCCGATTTGAATTATGTGGAGCCGGACGCAAGTTCTACCGGTGAAGTTTTGTATTACTTGATGAAAAATTTAGGTTGGAAAATTTCATTGAATACCGCAATATGTCTTTATACTGCGATATTAACGGATACCGGTTCGTTCAGATTTAGTAATACAACACAAAGAGCTATGTCAAGTGTTGCAGAGTTAATTGAAATAGGTGTAAAACCTGATGAAATTTACAAATATTGTTATGAGTCAAATACTAAGGAACATGTCCAATTTCAGGCTCACTGTATAAGTAATGCAGTTTTTACGGATGATAATAAAATCGCTTATACAATAGTTTATAAAAAGGATATGGAAAGGTTTAATGTAGGCGAAGATTGTACTGAGGGATTAACCGAAAAATTAAGAGCCATAAAATCTGTTGAGGTTGCTTTTTTGGTGAAGCAGCTTTCTCCTGCGTTATCAAAAATTTCAATGCGCAGCGAGGCTGCTGATGTATCAAAAATATGTGAAATTTTTGATGGCGGCGGACATAAACTTGCTGCCGGATGTTTGATAAAATCAAATGTTGAAACTGCTGCAAAAAAAATAATAGATGAAATAATTAAATTAGGATTATGAGGATAAAAAGTAAAAACAAAGTTATAGATTGTATTATTCGTCTTGTCCATTCGGTTATAGACAATGATTTCTTTGGTATGGCTGCAGAAATGGGATTTATGCTTGTAATAGGAATTTTCCCGTTTATGTTGTTTTTGATGTCAATTTTCGGGTGGATGGGTAATAAATCTATGATGGAGCCAATATTACTTTTTCTTGGGAAATTTATGCCGGAACAAGCAATGAATCTTATTATGACTGTTTTGTCAGAGGTAATGATATTTTCTCAAGGCGGCATTATGGCGATTATAGGTTTTTGTGCAACAACTTTTCTTTCTATGAATGCGATGGCTGTTGTATTGAAAGGTTTAAATCGTGCATATAAGGTCAAAGAAACCAGAAGTCTGATTTACACTCGGATATTATCATTGATGATGATTCTTGTTGATGTGATGGTATTGTTTTTGTCTATTAACTTAATTGTATTTGGTAAATTAATTATCGGATTTTTGTTTGCTCACGGATATATCACCGAAACTGTAGCTCTTTTATTAATGATAGGCAGATGGTTAATTGCTTTTGCAGCATTGTTCTTTATGGCATTTTTAAGTTATTATATACTGCCGGATTTAAAGGGAAACGAACAATTTAAGCGAAAAAGTGCGATACCGGGGTCTTTTTTCTTTGTAATTTTTTGGTTGGTCGCATCTTGGGGATTTTCGATATATGTTAACAATTTGAGAACGTATAACATGGTGTATGGTACAATCGGGGCATTTGCTGTTCTTATGATATGGTTGTATTATACGTCAATATTAATTTTGATTGGCGGAGAATTAAATTCCCAAACGTACAACAGACTGAATGAGAAAGCCGAAGAAATTCAAGCTGATTTTGATGCTTTGCATCCAAAATCTTAATTCAGATTTGCAAATTGTGCATCAATTTGATTTTTTACTTGTTCCATTTGGTTAATCTTAGCTTCACGTTGTAAAATCATGTTGTTAAGAGTTCTAACTCTTGCTTCCAACAATTTTTTACGTTCAGGGTCATCTGTTGTTTTAATTTCTTTTGAAATATCACTAAGCATATTATTCATTTTACAAATAGCATTGTATTCTGCCGCAATATCATAGGTGATTGCCATGCTTTGTTCGCAGGCATAAGTTTTTTGTTGATTGCTTGTTTGTGGTTTTTCGGCTACCGTTACGCCTTGAGTTGTTTGTTGTTGTGGTGCATATTGCGGAATTGCATTAACTGTTGAGTTCATCATAAAAATAATTCTCCTACCAAAAATAACACTATATTTTTATAAAGTGATTTGTTTTAAAAAAATTGCGGTAAATTAGAGAAATGTTTCATAATGTTAACTCGTATTATTTTATTGTAGCAAAATTTATTTTTATACGTTTTATAATAATGTACTTATATTTAGAATTTATGTGAGGTGATTTATGAAAATTGCAAGATTGCAAAATTGTGACCAAAAAATAACTTTTCAAAAAACAGTAGAGGGGAGTGCTTCGGATTTTCAAGTTGGCAGCAAAGCAAATACTCCGGAACTCCAAAAAGCAATCAATAAAAAGGTTGTACCACTTTTAGGAGAACGTTCTTTGAAATTTACAAAAGGTGCAGAATATATTGTCCTTCCGATAAGAGATATTCTTGAAAAATTAGCAAAAGGTTATAATGTTCATATTAATGAATGTGCAGATGATGCCAGCAAAAATTCTTATAAGATTTCTGTCGGTTCCGGACCTAAAAAATCAAATGCGTTTAAAAACTTTTTTAATAACCTGTTAGGTGCAAAAAGCCGGGTCGTATCTAAAGTAGTAGTTTTGAATACAGCGGAAAGCGTGGATGCCGCACAGGTTAATCTTTTGAAGGATACAATAGATGCATTGAAAGAATGTATAAAAGAACACGATAGCAAAATTGAATATACAAAATTAAGTAAATTATTTAGAAAATAGGTATTTAGTATTATGCACAAAAATAGGAAGTGGTAATTTCTGCTTCCTATTTTTTATTCTTTTGAAAGCAATGCAATAAATATTATAATTCGTGGAATTTAGGCTGCATTTTATCAAATGTTGTAAAATATTTATACCCCATAGTTTTGAGAATTTCACGGGCTTCTTTAACATGGTCGCCTACTTGAATTTCTCTATGTGAATCCGAGCCTATTGTTATTATTTCTCCGCCCAAGTCTTTATATAATTTGAGGATTGGGGTTGCAGGACATAAGTCATTTAATTTATACCTGAAGGATGATGTGTTTAACTCAATTCCTTTTCCATGTTCAATTACATATTTTAAAATTTCTTCGATTATATCTTTTGATTTTTCAAAAGGATATTCGCCATTTTGGTCATACCTTCTCATTAAATCCATGTGTGCTAATACGCTGTAAAAATCAAATGCTTTTGCGGTTTTTAGCATTTCTTCAAAATAAATTCGATTGTATTCTTCTTGAGTTTTGCCTGTTTGAAAATCTTGATTCCATAATTCCTTATCTTCAACCTGATGGAAGGAAAGCAAAACAAAATCAAACGGATATTTGTCAAAAATGTCTTTAAAATATTTTTTGTGGTGAGCTTGTGCCCCAAATTCAATTCCATATTTTATATTAATATTATCGGAATATTTTTCCTGATATTTTCGTACTGTTTGTAAATAAGTATCGCAATCACAACAGTATGCATGAGTAAAACCATAGTCAAGGTGTTCTGTAAAACAAATTTCATCAAAACCTAGTGAAATAGCTCTATTTATGCAATCCTCCATCGGATAAACCGAATCGTCACTAAAGCTCGTGTGCATATGATAATCAGCCAGCATTGTAATATCTTTCTCCCATCTGACTAAATTATATAACAAAAACGGCTGTAAAGTTATAAACAGCCGTTTTTATTTATTAAGTTATCTTCTCTCTTATGCTCTGCAAAAGTTTTCGCAATTTTCTGCCACGCTGCAAAAATTATAATCTCTCATAGATGCACTAATAGTTGATGATGAATATACAACGCTATCCATATCAATCGATTCGCAATTTTTAAGAGTTAACAAAGACATATTTTTAGCTGTCTTTGAGTCTACAATTAATGTTCTTACTTTCAAATCTTTTGGTAAAGATTCAATTTTTGTGTTTCTTATGTTAAGAGTGTTTGCTCTGATTTCTGTATTTAATTTTGAAATATTGCTTCTTGAAATATCAAAATAATTTGTGTAAACATGAGCAGGTAATTTTTTGATATTTGCACCTGTCATAATAACGCTTTCTGCATCAATCGGATTTGTAATATTTTTGATTTCTGCACCGCTCATATTTAATTCATTGCTAACCCATCCGATAGATAGTGTTCCGATATTAGCTTTGGATAAATTAAGACTTCCGCTGACGTGATCTAATTCAAGGTGTTTGATTTCGCATCCTGATAAATCCAAATCTCCTTCAGTATAGTTTTTGATTAATTCTTCATATCTGTTATTTTTGCCTCGCATTTTAAAACCTCCTTGTAATACTCGACATCATACTTATATCGCATGAATAGTATTATAAAATCCTCTATCTATATGTTTTTTAGTTCTAAATAAAAATAATGTAAGGGTAATAAATATATGTTTTGCAAAATAAAAATTTTATGCTATCATAACTTAGGAGAGGGAATCCCTTTTCATGACAATTAAACAGAAAAGGAAAAGTGGCCGAGTGGCTTAAGGCGGCACCCTGCTAAGGTGTTGTGTGGGGCTACCTGCACCGTGGGTTCAAATCCCACCTTTTCCGAATGATAGCCGATATATTTTCAGATATGTCGGCTATCATTATAACCTTTCAGGACAGTTGTGATGGGGGTTTTATCGTAAAGATGTCTAATTTTATGGCAATTGAGGCAAGTTTATAGTGTAGAAATTTATCGAACTTCCTTTTGTTTGCTCACCCTCGACGGGGCTGCGCTTTCTGCCATCAGGAGCCTTTGCTACTGACAAAAAATTATTCTTAATGTAAAATATTATTTATAAATTTATTACCCAGTTGGATAATAGCCTTTTAGGTGATGTAGATATGATAATTATAAAAAAGGAAAAATAAATGGAAAGCAAAAACGAAATATCAATATATATAGTAGAGGACTATTTGTTAACAAGAATTACCTATAAAAAAGCTCTTCAGGATTATCAAGATATAAATATAAAAGGTGATTTTGATACTGCAGAGGCATGCATAGAAGCTTTGGAAACAGAAGCGGTTGATGTTATACTTATGGACTTGGGTCTGCCATATATGACAGGAATAGAGGCTACCAAAATTATTCACAGAAAATATCCAAATACAAAAATTATCATTTTAACATCTCACGAAAATGATGATGAAGTATTATCAAGCTTGGCTTCCGGTGCAAATGCATATGCATTGAAAGATATAGAGACAAAAAAATTATATAATTTAATTCGTACTGTAAAAGAAGGTTCTATATGGATTGATCCTAGAATTACAAAGGTTGTTCAAAAGACTTTCTATAAGGCTGAACCAAGAGAAAAAGAAGATTTTAATTTAACCCAGAGAGAAAAAGAAGTTTTAGATTTGTTGGTTCAGGGCTTTTCAAATACAGAAATCGCTGATAGACTTATCGTTAGTACAAATACGGCAAAAGCACATGTGTGCAATATTTTGGAGAAGCTTTCCGTAACAGACAGAGTGCAAGCAGCAGTAAAGGCAACTAAATATGATTTATAAAAATTTATTTAAAAACAGCGAAAATTTATTGATTAGTTTGAAATGGGTATTACAAATTGCGGTAGTATTTTTTATATTCTGGGTATATTTTAATCCGCAAACTAAACTACATTCTATTATAGCAATAAGTTTAATGCTTATTTTTTATGTATTGCAAGGTTATATCAAAAACAAGGCATTATTCCACAAAGAATTAATAAGTGCTATATGTAATTCTTCGCAAGATTTAATTGTGTATAAAGATTATAAAGGTAGATATTTGTATTGTAATCAGCTTTTTTTAGATACTGTAAATAAAACTCTCGATGAAATAAAAGGAAAAACTGAAACTGATTTATTTACACCAAAAGATGCCGCAAAAATTAATAAAATAAGCAGAAAAACTTTAAAAGGGAAAGTTATCAGAAAAAAAATACAAATAGAAAACAGTAATAAAATTTATGATATAACAGCTACTCCGTTAGTATTAACGAAAGGTGTTTTCGGAGTATTGATAATAGCAAAAGATGTTACGCAAGAAGAAAAACTAAAAAGTGAACTTGAGGATCAGGAACAAATGTTTCGTTCTGTAGTTTTAGGAATGCCAATTGCAATGTATTTAAAAGACTTAAATGGTAATGTAACCTATGAAAACAAAATGGCAATGGATTTTCTTGGCTTATCTGATTTGGATAATGCTAATAAATGGCATTATAAGGAAAAAAGAGCAGATGAAATTGCAAAGGAAGACAGTGAAATTATTACACACTGCAGATGTATAGCCAGAGAAAAGCAGATTACCCTAAAAAATAATGATAAACGCTGGTTTAAGGTAACAAAATGCCCTATTATAAATCATGAAAAAAAAGTTATCGGAATATGCAGTGTAGCAAGAGATATTGATGCGGAAAAAACAGCATTAGAACAAAGAGAAACTTATGTTGCAACTTTAACTCATGATTTGAAGACTCCTACAATTGCACAAATAAAGGCTCTTGATTTGGTGTTAAACGAACATATGGGACCACTTAATAATGAGCAAAAAGAATTGCTTTCCCTAACTAAAGATTCCTGTAATTTTATGTATGAGATGCTTTCTACACTATTAAGCACATACAAATACGAAAATGGTGATTATGTGCTAAATTATGAAAAGTGTAATATAATTTCCCTCGCTGAAGAATCAATTAACGAATTAGAAGCAATGCTAAAAGAAAAAAATGTAACTCTTCGTCTGTGTACAGAAGGTATTGATTTTGATACAAATATTGACAGAATGCAGATAAAGAGAGTTATTACAAATATCTTAGGAAATTCTATTTCTTATGCATACGATAATACTCAAATTATTGTTACTATAGAACAAGATAAAAATGGTATAAGATTTGAAGCAAAAAATAAAAGTGCGTATATAAACCCTGAAACAATGAATAACTTGTTTAAAAAATATGTTTCGCATGCTGCAAAATTTAATAAAGTTGGAGTTGGGCTTGGTTTATATCTGTCCAAACAAATAATAGATGCTCATAACGGTAATATATATGCAAGAAGTTATGAGGATAATAGTAATGTATTTGGTTTTATTTTACCTATTGTGAACGAAGCAGCCAAAATATCTTAATTTTATAGTTAATTTAATCCTATACCCAGTGTTAAATACTTTATATGCCAAATAACTGAAAACTCTTTAAAGGCAAACGAACAAGGCATAAATCCAACCTAAAGGATAAAATGACGTTTGTTATTCTTGCTTAATATTGATACGTGGACTAAAATTATTCGTGGAAAGAGTTTTAAACCCGAAAATTTTTATCTAAAATAAAATAAAATAAAAATTAGTTTATAGTATAATTAAATTATGAAAAATTTGGAAGCAATATATTGTGATTTTGATGGAACTATTACCAAAAGTGATGCGGTGAACAGTTTTTTTGAACAATATACCGGTGATAAATGGCTTGAATCTGAAAAACTTTGGATAGACGGTAAAATTTCATCAATGGAAAATGCGGTTATTCAGGTTGGCTTATTACCGGAAATTACCCCAAGACAATTAGACGATTATATTCAAAGTATTGAAATCGACCAAACTTTTTTGGAATTTATAGAATATGTAAAATCAAAAAATATTAAGTTTACCATATTAAGTGATGGATTTGATTTATTCATTCATAAAACACTTGAACGATTTAATTTAAATGATATTCCGGTTTATGCCAATCATATTATCTATGAGAACAACAAGTTTAAAATAGAATTTCCGTATCATAATTTGAATTGCGATAAAAAAGCCGGTATGTGCAAATGTGATAAGGTTAAAGAGAAAGAGTTTTGTTACATTGGTGACGGTACGAGTGATTTGTGTATAGCAAGTAAAGCACATACTTTGTTTGCAACAAAAAAATTACACCAATATTGCAACAAAAATTTAATAAAACATTATTATTTTGAATCTTTCCGCAATATTATAGACAAAATAGAAGAATTTTCTTAATTTTTGCGGATATTTCGTATTATGCCGAATCGTAAAATTGAAAAAGTTGTAGGTTAAGTGCAGCTCGTTACGACTCTTTTTGTCGTGCTTCTCCCTTATAATTAAAATATGAAGATAAGGAGATGAAAATGTTCGGAAAATTTTTATTTAAAGTGAAGAAACAAATTTTAAAAGATGCATATGATAGAGCTGAAATGATTATTTCTGATGCAGAATTGAAAGCACAGAAAATGACTTATGAGTCTGAAATTTTAAAACGTATTAAAACCGAATCTGAAAAAATTAAGCAGGAAACTCTTGAAGAATGTCGTAGAATTAATTCGGAAATAAGAGGCTTATAATGTTGAAATTTGATTTTAATTCCGGACAGATTGAAATCAAAAATAAAATTATTACCGGATTTGATGAATGTGACAGATACCTTGAAAAATTATGAAAA
The DNA here is from genome assembly GCA_902761735.1 of uncultured bacterium. Taxonomy (GTDB): domain Bacteria; phylum Cyanobacteriota; class Vampirovibrionia; order Gastranaerophilales; family Gastranaerophilaceae; genus UBA1221. The sequence continues at coordinate 51,776 of CACWLL010000005.1, read as the reverse complement.
ATTTACTTATTATAATAATAATTTCTATATTTTTGTTTGTTGTTCAATCATTTGAGAAATATAAGTCAAATCAAAATAATAATTCAAGGATAGATGAATCTGAAAAAGTTAGTGTTGAACCTTTGAAGATTTCTGTTCCAAAGTCGTTGAAAATAAATTATAAAAATGGTACAGACTATTGCACTGCACAAAATATCGCACAAAACGGAGCTTTTGAAAATTGTGTGCGTGGTTATATTTATGAACGCAACAAAAAAGACCACGAAATTATATTAAAAATTAATACCTACTGCAACAAAATTACCACAAACGAATGCGACAGAAGGAATTGCGTAGAAAAATATATGGAATAGTAAATTACTTAATTCTTTTATTTCTAGCTTTTATAAATTCTATCTGCTTTTCACAAAAGACTTTCCATTCAGTTGTATCTTGTGGTTTTGAATTTTTTTTAAAATTATCAAAAGGCAAAAAGAAATTAATTTTTGAATAATCGTTATTTATTAATAAGTCATTTAGATAAAAGAAATCTACATAATGTTCAAAGTTTTCAAACAAATCAAAGAAGTATTTATTTTCTCTTATATATTAATAAACTCAATTATTGTGTCTGTAATTTTATTATTTCTTTTTTCTGTAATTTCATCTAAAGGTGCAGGCAGGTTTGTCGAAAATTTATTTGAATCAATTACTGCAATTTTATTGTATCCGGTCTGAGTTTGCAATAGCTCAAAAATTTCTTTATATATAACAATTTTTTGTCCCTCAAATAAAAACGGCTTTACCGAGTATTACAGAATAATCTATATTGTGTCTTTTGCCATTTGCATTGCAGTTTTTAGTTCTTCATCAGCAACTAATTGCCAAAAATCAGCATTTTTTAATTTTGTTTGTAAGTGTTCCTCCGCAATTTCCGGTGTTTCATTTCCTATAAATACAGTTTATAAATCAGAGGCATAACATCTCTTTTTATTTCCAAGTCCCAATTTTAAATCCGTGTATCAAAGAATGTTCATCTTTGTCTAATAATACAAGATTATCAATACTATTATCATAACCATTATTTGTAATATGATGCACTTGATAACCGTCTTTTTCTTTTTTCCCTAAAAATGCATAGGCAACAAGAGAATAAACATGTGTTGTTGTGGTAAACCCGCAAGGTGCTTTCGGATATTTTTTTTGAAAGGCTTCTTTATCTAACACCAGATAGCCAATACATTCTTTACCATTTTCAGTCCTATTTTTTTGAGGAACAATTTTCCCAAGATATTTAACTCTGCCTAAACTGCTTATTTCATATCGTGTAAACCCTGAACCTTCAATTTTTACCCACGTTTCATTCTTTAATATCGGAGTATCAATATCTGATGACGGGCTGGTTTTCCATTTTTCAATGTCCGGAATATTTTTTAGTAATGGTTCTTTTTCATTAAGTTCTTTTTTTATATTTTCTAACCATATTTTATAATTTTTATCTGATTTATTTTTTCTTTTCATAATTCCTCCTTTATACAAGATTGAGTGATACTAATTTTATTTGATTTTTTACTGATTTATCTATAAAATCGCAAACAATAACGTAGGTTGAAGGATTGATGTTTTTTGTTATGAAGCTGATTATTTCAGAGATTTCATATAATGTTAAATTTTCATCATGCATGATAAATAAAATTAAATTTTTTGTTTTTTCTATATTATAAGCATTTATAAATATATTTAATGCATCTTTTTTCTCTGATTTTACAACATTGAAAGTACAATTTTTACTATTTATTAAAGCATTTTTTATATCGGTTTTATCTAAAGTGATAAACCCTTTTTTAATACTGTCATTTTTTAGTTCAGGAAAAAGTTCTTCTGAAATATTTTTATATTTATCCTGCAAAATACATAATAAATCTTCGCATATTAACATAGTTATTCCTTTATCTGTTTATACATTTCTTTTACTGTTTTGTTATAAGTATCTTTTAAACTTTGAGGGGAGAGAATTTTTACGCTGCTGCGCCATTTTAAAATTTCTGTAATAATCTCAAATTCTCCGCTTGCCTTTAATGATAAAGTGTAAGTACCATCATCATTCAATTTCCCACTTTGGGTTGGATGGAAAAAGTATTCTTTTGCATCATCTGTACATTCTTTATCAAATTGCAGAACGACATCAAAAATTTCTCCCTGATAAACTCCAAATGACCTTGCACAATATTCTTCCATATTGAAACTTTCATCTTTATCAAAATAATTATCAGTCAATTTTATTTCTTTAATTTTTGAAATTCTGTATGTCCAAATTGCATTAGCAAAAATATTGTAAGCAATTAAATAAACCCTGTCGGAATGTAAAATTCCATAAGGGTTGATTGCAAATTCATTATCCATATCTGCATACTTTATAACAATTTGTTTTTGACAAAGAATTGCATCATTTATTATTTGCAAGGTTTCAAGTTTTATATTTTCTCTAAATCCTTGTCTTACAGCATAAGCTTGGGTAGATAAAATTTCATCCACATCAACATTAGAAACATTTTGAGGGTTAAGTGCTTTGATTTTTTCAATAAGTTCATCCATTTCTTTTTGTTTTGTCGGGGATTTAAGAGATTTTTTACAAAGTTCAAGATTTGCAAAGTCGCTTGATGTAAAATATATAAGCCAATTCATTGTACCTTTTTTAAATCTCCAGCGTTTTTTCTTGTCTTTTTCGTTGTTTACTTCTTCAATTTTATTCCCAAATTTTTCAATCAAAACAGCTTTCATTCTCTCTGCACTGCGGCGAGAACATTCAAACTCATGTGCAATATCATCTAAAGTTAAACCGCAATAACTGTTTTGCATCAAAATTGCAAGTTCTATAATTTCATTTGCTTTATTTAATCTCGACATTGTTTCTCCTTATATTATCATAATATAACACAACTACGACAAAAAGAGTCGTAGTTAAAATTAAATAATATGAATATAAAATTTACGCGAATTTTATTTTAAATTCTTAATATAAAGTTCTTCGACAAGGACACATACCGTTGCCGCAATAGCCGGTGCAAACAGAGTTCCTACAAGTCCGAAATATTTTGTTCCGAGAAACAAAAATATAAATATCAGCATTGGATGCAAGTTCATTAATTTACCGTATGCATAAGGTCTTACAAAATTATTTTCTACAAATTGGGCTATTACAAAAACTAATGTTACAACAAGAAGGGCTCTAATACCTACTTCATAAGTTGCAACCAAGCAAATTATAAGTCCGATTGCCGGTCCGACAACAGGTATAATATCCAGTACGGCAGTGATTAAACCCAACAGTAATGCGTATGGAATTTTAAACAACCATAGTCCTATTATCATTATTATACCTACTGATGTGATGGCACAAGTTTGAGCAATTACATATCCGCCAATTCTTTGACTTACTATTTTGATTATCCCGTTTGTTTTATTTCTTAATGAGGACGGGAAAAATTTTAATATTGAGTTTCTTATGTAATCTTTGTCAACAAGCAAAAAGAATGTGAAAATTACGGTAAGTAAAAAATATAATGAAAGTGAACTTAATTTGCCGAGCAAACTCATAACGGCATCAATAAAGCTTGAAGAATAGTTTGCAGCTTGAGTAAATACATCTGCAAATTTAATGTTCATAATTCCTAATTTATGTATAATAGGGTATGTGTGTACAATTTGGTTTATATTGTTTATGTACTGAGGAAATTCTTTTGCAAATAATCCTATTTGATAAATACATAACGCAAATATAGGAATAATAAATAGTGCGAGCAATCCGATTGAGCCGAATAATACAATAGAGGTTGCTGCTGTTCGGTTGATTTTTTTATTTAATTTGTCAACGAGAGGGTTAAGTGAACTGGCGAATACTAATGAAACAAACAACATCAAAGTCATTTCAGGATTTTTCCACATAAATAAAATAAGTAATCCTAAAAGAATATAAAATACTGTTTTCATATTTGCGTATTTTTTTATAAATTTTTCCATTTTGTAAACTCCCTCTGTGAACTTATTTAAAGATTTTATTTTCGTTTGTAATGTTATCATAAAGATGTTGTTTTTACAAAATATACGGATTATTATTAGATTTTATGGTAAATTTCATTCATTTTGATATTACAAATATAACAGTTTTGTAATATTAGTACATATATAATTTAACATTTAAATGTTTTTGGGTTATTATAAAGAACGTTAATGTAAATACAAAATATATAGGGACAGGATATGACAGTATTAGAAAAATCTGGGACGGATATACGTTTCATCAGTAAAGTTAAAGAATCACAGGATAGCAAGTATGAATATTCAGATAGCGAATTAAATGAAATCGGAACCGAATATTGTACGCATGGTGATAAGGTTTATGCAGAGCCGATACCGAAAGTATTCAGAGATTGCAACGGCGTATTTATGTATGATTCGGAAGGTACTCCTTATTTAGATTTAGAGATGTGGTTTGCTTCTTGTAATTTAGGTTATAAGAACAAAAGAATAAGAGATGCGGTTGTTGACCAAATAGATACGTTGCCGCAAATTTCATCACACTTTTTGTATGATTACAAAGTTTTATTGTCAGAAAAAATTGCAAAAGCAAATATAAAAAGATTTGGCGAAAAAGGCAGAGTCCACTTCAACGTGGGTGGTTCTCAAGCAACTGAAGATGCATTAAAATTGGTAAGAAATTATACGCACAAAAACAGAGTCTTTTCATTTTTTGGTGGATTTCACGGCAGAACATTAGGTGCAAGCTGTTTAACGGCCGGTTACAGATATAGAAAGCCGTTCGGACATTTCGCTGATGAAGCACATTTTGTCCCATATCCATACTGTTTTAGATGTCCTTACGGAAAGAAATGTGACTCTTGTAATTATTATTGTGTACAACAGTTAAGACGTGAATTTGAAGATAATTGCGCCGGTTTGTATGACCATTCTTCAAAAGATTGTGCCTTTGGTGCATTCTTTGTTGAACCTGTTCAGGGTTCAGGCGGTTATATTGTTCCGCCAAAAGGTTACTTTAAAGAACTCAAAAAAGTTCTTGATGATTTCGGTGTACTTTTTGTTGCTGATGAAATTCAGATGGGCTTTTATAGAACAGGTAAACTTTGGTCTATTGAACACTTTGATGTAAAACCTGATGTAATTACATTTGGTAAATCTTTAACAAACGGTTTGAATCCGCTTGCAGGTATGTGGGCAAGAGAAGAAATTATAAATCCTGAGGTATGGCCAAACGGCAGAACTCACTCTACATTCTGTAACAATCCTGTTGGGATGAGAGCAGGTTATGAAGTTATGAAAACCTTTGAAGAACATGATTTTGAAACAGAAGTTGCAAATAAGGGTAAATATTTCTTAGACGGATTGAAAACCTTAGAAAGAAAACATAAACGTATCGGTACTGTTGACGGTTTAGGTCTTGCCTTAAGAATAGAATGTGTTACCGAGGACGGCTATACTCCGGATCCGGGATTGTTACACAAAATTATGGAAGAAAGCCTGAAAGGTGATTTGACGTACAGAGGCAAAAAGTGCGGTATCATCTTGAACAAGGGCAGCCATTACAACAATTCAATTACTCTTGTGCCGGCCGTTACAATTTCTTATGATGAAATTGATATGGCAATAGAATTAATAGATCAGCTGTTTACGAGGGTTTCTTAGTGACAGAAAGTATTGATTTCGAACTGTTACATGTCGAAACCGAAGATATAAAAGATAGGAAAGCTGTACTTTTATTTCATGGTTTAACCGGTAGTCCGTTTGAGATGAAAAAATATGGTGATTTTTTGTTCAAAAGTGGCTATGATGTATTTTGCTATTCTTTTCCGGGTCACGGTGACAGAATAAGTGAAATTGAAACGGTTACTTGGCAAGATTGGTGCGAATTTGCTCAAGACAAGTATACAAAATTGAGAAAAAATTATAATCAATTTTTTGTATCAGGCTTGTGTTTGGGTGCTGCTATGGCTGTTTATTTGGGCGAACACAATAAAGATATAACAGGAATTGTCGCCCTTTCTACAACGTTGTTTTTGGACGGTTTTTGTATTCCTTGGACAATATCGTTGTTACCTTTTGCTCTGTGCACAATTACTCGCTTTTATTATACATTTCCTGAGGATGACTGTTTCGGAGTAAAAAATGAAAGAACAAGAAAAAGTTTGGCAAAAATTACCGCAAAAGCGGATATAAGCATGGATAACTATCCTTTGAACTGTGTAGACGGACTTTTGAAACTGTCAAAAAATGTCAGAAAAAACCTTAAAAATGTAACCTGCCCAATTTTGTGTATTCATTCAAAATATGATAATTTATCAAGCCCGAAGAGTGCAAAAGTAGTAATGGAAGGTGTTTCGTCCGAAATAAAACGATATGTGGAATTAAGTGACAGTTACCATATGGTTCTATATGATAATGAAAAAGAATATGTAATGGATACCGTCGAAAAATTCATGGCAGAATTTTCTTCGGTTCGGGATGTTAAGGAGTTGGAAACTGTATGAAACTTGTAACATTTTTAGCCGAATTTATAAATATAATAACTATAATTGTGTTTCTTACCGCTCTGTTTTGCAAGTTTGAAAATCCTAAGCGCAAGGCAATTTTTGGTTATGTTGTCGTTGCAAGCATAATTGCATATTTGATTTTTATGGGATTGTATTTAATTTCAACGCTTGTGTTAGTGCACGATTTAAGGGTATTGTGGATGCTTTTGTTTATGGTATCACCGTTCGTGATAGGGGTTCTTGTTCGGTATGAAACATTAAGGTTATTCACCATGTTGCAAATATTAAGTTTCGCCGGTAGTTTGTGGTTTATTTGTTATCTGTAAGTAGGATTAACTTATGTACCTATCGACTTATGTAATTTTTTATGATAAAATTACGTTATAAATGAGAGTCTAAAAGGAGAGTTATTATGCCGGTTAAAGAAACCAATGTTCAAGATATAATTCAAGATATAAACAATACTATTAAAGATATGGCAATGTTTATTCAATCTGATGAAAGTGTGCGACCAGATTTTCTGGAATACATAAAAACAATTGGAGCAAACAGAAAGTCTGCCGTAAATTTCCAGAGTGCATGTTTTAATTATATCTTTGAAAGACGACTTGGCGAAACTTACAGAACAATACCTTCTATATATTTGGAAAGAGCCGACTTAAAAGCTCCTATTAAGAAAATTGTAAAAAATCTTGATAAATCTATTTCTTCTGTTTTTGAATTAAAAAGAGTTCTTAAAAACGGGTTTGAATTATACAATATTATTAATGAAAAGAGTTATAATGTAACTTCGCTGATAAAAATGACAAACTTTAGAGGGTTAGGTTCGGGGCAGTATGTTGTAGCAAGAATAATGAAACAAGATGACGAGGTTTTCTTGTTGGAAATCTCCGGTGTGTTACCGACAAGGCGCCGTGATGATGCTTACAGGTTCTCTGTTGCAAGAATTATTCAAAATCCGGAAATAGTATATCAGGATAACCCGAAAAAACAAGAAGAAATCGAAGAGGATATTAAACAGGTATACGATAAGTTCATCGAATTTTTTGGTAAAGATGAAATTATTACAATTAATAAGCATGCGGATGATTTAATCGGTAAGTTTAATGATTTTACTGAAGATGGCAAGAAAGGCAGCTTCAAAAAGTTGATAGAAGAACCAAAAGAATACAAATTCTTTAATGTATCAGAGTTCAACAATTCTTATGATAATTTTCTGGAAAATTCTTTGGGTGGGTTTTCTTCTCACAAGGAATCGTATGACGTAGGTATTATTTATGATAAAGAATTAGGGATGTATGCGGTACCGTTTTGGGGAACATTTAATAAAATTTTTGAAGCAAAGAACCCTTCCGAAGTCGAAAATTATGATAAATGTATCAGATACTTTTTGACTAATGACAAGTTCTCCGCAAATTTAATTAAACGTGCAGCGAAGAAGCATAAGAATTTCTTGCCGGTAATAAATGGTATAGGTAAAACTAATTATACTTTAAAAGAGTTGCTAGAAAAATTTAAATCAAGATATCTTGAGCAGAAAATTTATTCTTCAACTACCGTATTGTATAAATCAAAAGCTTTTTCAAGTACATTAGGTTTAATTGAAGAGGAAGAAGAAAAACTGCCGTTACCTGAGGGTATTGATTTATCAAAAATTGGCAGGAATGACCCTTGCCCATGCGGTAGTGGTAAGAAATTTAAAAAATGCCATGGTGCATAATAAGGATATTATAATTAAACCCTTTGGCATAATCCAAAGGGTTTTAAATTATTATAAAAACATTAAGGATTTCATAATATCAGATATTTTATATTATCATGTTTATAGATATATAAGGAGTAAAGTAATAAGATACCATGGAATATAAAGATTATTATGAAATATTAGGTGTAAAAAGAGAAGCAACTGATGCCGAAATCAAGTCTGCATACAGAAAATTAGCAAGAAAATATCACCCTGATGTTAATAAAACAAAAGAGGCAGAAGCTAAGTTTAAAGATATAAATGAGGCATACGAAGTTTTGGGTGATAAATCAAAACGACAAAGGTATGACAGTTTGGGTGCTAATTGGCAAGGCGGACAAAGCTATACTCCGCCACCAGGGTTTGAAAACTTTGGCTTTGGCGGCGGACAAGGCGGAGCTTATGAATTTAATTTTGGCGGGCAGAATATGGGAGGTTTTTCAGACTTCTTCAGTTCTTTGTTCGGTGATATGATGGGACAAGGTACAACTCGTCAGGGAATGGGCGGTATGAATTTTGGCGGATTTGACTTTAGTCAAATGGGCGGAGCCCAGCAGAGGACAACTTCCCGACAAAAAAGGAAATCGCAGCCTCAACAACCGCAAGAGAATTTAGATGTTACAAAAACGTTGAATATAACTGCACAAGATGTTTTTAATCAAAAACCGGTTAGTGTTTCTTTTTCTGATATGGAAAAATGTACGCAATGTCCTCCGGGGGGTGGTTATTGTACAAATTGCGGCGGTACCGGTATAAAGCGTACTTCAAAATCTTTAAAGGTAAAAATCCCTCCGGAAGTGAAGGTCGGTCAAAAAATCCGCTTAAAAGGCGAAGGAAAAACTGACGAGTATGGACGTGTCGGAGATTTATACTTAGTAATACAATATAATGACAAAGAATACGATGTTGACGGTACAGATTTAACAAAAGATGTTGAAATCACGCCACCGGAAGCTGTTCTTGGATGTAAAAAAGATTTAAAAACTTTACATGGAACAATAAGCATAAAAATTCCTCCGATGACTTCAACAGGTAAGATGTTGAGGTTAAAAAATCTCGGATTACCCAAAAAATCCGGCGGATACGGCAATCTAAACGCGAGGATTAAGATTGTTTTACCGGAAAAACTTACAAAAGAGCAAATTGAATTATACAAAAAAATGTAATTTATCTGTAAATTAATTTGTGATAAAATTACTTACTTTTTTGGCTTTTGGTGTAATCTGATTGAGAAATAGGAACTCCAAAGGGTCTTAATAGAGAAGAGTTTTTATTTGCACGTTTTTGCTTTTTTATTTTTTTGTATTCTGCACGTTTTAATTTACGCATCATACTGTATTTTGATTTTTGCTCACGATTTAAAATCTTTTTAAATTCTTTGTCATATTTTTTGGAAATCGCTCTGATTTCTTTTCTTGCTTCTGTTATATCTTTTTTTACTGAGGCAATAACTTCATTTTCTTCAGCTTTGTCACCTGACAATTCTTTTAATCTTTTTTTATCCAAACATAATTTTTTCAAAGCAGGTGCAAGCTCTATATATCTTCTAACCTCAATATCGTCTTTTTGTTTAATTTGTTCCGATGTTAAATTTAAAGCGTTATACATCGCATTTCTTTCGGCTTTGATTTTTTCAATTATTTGCGGAGAAAAGTCGCCTTCAGAAATTACGGATTTAACTGCTGTATCCGCAGCTGACGCATCATCAACAGCAAAAGTCATAGGACAAGTTGTTAACAAACAAAGTATTGCAAATAATAAAGCTTTTTTCATATTCTCTCCTTGGCTTTGTTCCAAATTATATGCCTATTATTTCATACACATACTAATTTGACAAGTTTCACACAAAAAGATGATTGATTTTTCTCGAAATGGCATTAAAATACAACTATGAAGAAGTTTGTATTGTTACTTTTGATACTTTTTTCTGCGTTAAATGCAAATGCCAAGAACGTAGATTACGAACAGGTATATCGGGATTTAGAATCTCCGAAGCTTAAATACATCCATGATATAGACCCCGGAGAATATTATGATACAAAGGATTCTACTTGGTCGCCATATCCGTTATTCAGACTAATAAGTCCGATATATTTTAAAGATATTACCGTTGAACCCGGATATTATTTGCTTACACCGAGGGAGCACAACGGGGATTGGTATATGCTTTTCAAGGAAGCAGGAAAAATAAAATATATTGTTCCTATATATGAGCGAGAAGTTGTCCCGATGACTTTTTATGATGATAATTTACCAAAACCAAAATTGGCTCCGACACAAAAAATTCATTTAAAAATGCTTGATGTTATGGGTAAAGTCATGCCGAGTTCAAAACGAAAACCTGCGCCAAATACCTATTTAGAAGTAACAGATTTAGATAATAATTTTGTATCAATAGTTGTCTATTGGGGTGATTATCGATATTACACAATATTTAGAACAATAAGATTGTAAAAAACAGCGTAAGACTATCCCTTACGCTGTTTTTGTAGCTGTTAATATTATACTGAAACTGCTGAAGGCTTAATTTCATAAATCCAACCTTCAGGAGGCTCTATTTTCCCCATTTGAATACCGGTTAATGTGTCATATAGTTTTTGCGTAATTTCTCCGGGTTTTTCCATTCCCGAAGGAAATTCTATAACTTTGCCGTGATCTGCAACTTTGCCTACAGGTGAAAGCACTGCTGCTGTACCACAAAGGGCACACTCTTTGAAGTCTTTTAATTCTTCAATATGTATTTCTCTTTCTTCTGTTTTTAAACCGAGATATTTTTCTGCAACTACCATTAACGAACGTCTTGTAATTGAAGGTAAAATTGTTGGAGATTTTGGGGTGACAACTTTATTATCTTTTGTCACAAATATAATATTTGCTCCTCCTGTTTCCTCTATTTTTGTTCTTGTTGCGGAATCAAGATACATATTTTCATTATAACCCTGATTGTGAGCATCAACAATTGCGTGTAGACTCATTGCGTAATTTAAGCCGGCTTTAACGTGTCCTGTTCCCAAAGGTGCTGCTCTATCAAAATCCGGTACTCTAAGTATAATTGGTTTTGCACCTCCCTTAAAATATGGTCCGACAGGTGAAGCAAAAATTCTAAATTCAAATTCTGTTGCAGGTTTTACTCCGAGTACAGGATTTGAACCAAACATATATGGCCTTAAGTAAAGGGATGCCCCGGAGCCATACGGTGGAACGTAATCGATATTTTTTTCTACAACTTGTTTTACGGCTTCAATAAATCTGTTCTCAGGAAATACCGGCATTTCAAGACGTCGACACGAATCAGCCATTCTTGATGCGTTCAAATCAGGTCTGAAGCAGACAACTCTGTTGTCAATAGTCCTGTATGCTTTCATTCCTTCAAAACAAGTTTGAGCGTATTGTAAAACTCCGGCACTCTCGTTTATGACAACCTTATCATCAGTTGTCATTTTGCCTTCATCCCACTTCCCGTCTTTGAAGTTTGATACAAAACGGTAATCCGTTTTCATATACCCAAATCCTAAATTCTGCCAATCTATATTCATGATGAAATCTCCCTTTAAATAGGATTATATAACAAAAAAGAATAAAAGTATTTAAAGAAATAAAAAACATTATCGGTTTTTACATTTTGTAAATAAGGTTTGAAAAAAGAGATATTTATGTTAGAATAAGTTCAAAAGTTAAATTAATAGATAAAATAGGGGAAAAATATGATTTCAGTAAACGACTTAAAAACAGGCTTGACGCTTGAATTAGATAACGGACTTTGGTCTGTTGTTGAATTTTTACACGTAAAACCGGGTAAAGGTGCTGCGTTTGTAAGAACTAAGCTTAAAAACGTTGAAACCGGTCAGGTTGTTGAAAGAACGTTCAGAGCCGGTGAAAAAGTCGGCAAAGCAACTCTCGACAGAAGAGAAATGCAATACTTATATAAAGAAGGTTCAGAGTTTGTTATGATGGATAACGAAACTTATGAACAGCTAAGTGTATCTGAAGACCAAGTCGGTGACGGTGTTAAATATTTGAAAGAAAATATGGAAGTTCAAGTATTGTTGCACGATGGTAAGATTATCGGTGTCGATATTCCGACTCACGTTGTTCTTCAAGTTGTGGATACTCCTCCCGCTGAAAAGGGTAATACCGCTCAAGGTGGCACTAAACCTGCTACATTAGAAACAGGAGCAGTAGTTAATGTTCCGTTCTTTGTTTCTAACGGTGATATGATTAGAGTTGATACCAGATCTAATGAATACCTCGATAGAGCGTAGTTCATGATTTCGGTATTACAATGAAAGGTAAGAAAATGAATTTTGATATTGAATATATTGAAAAACTTTCAAAGGTTTTGAAAAATAATGAGTTGACTGAGATTTCTTTGGAAGATGGTGATACTGCAATTACTATCAGAAAAGATGTAATTGTTGCGCCTGCTGTTGCTGCAGCACCTGCGGTTTCATCTGCTTCTGCTGTATCGGCAAAGCCGGCAGAAGGTGTAAAGGCTGAAGAAAAGAAGGGTACTCCAATTACATCTCCGATGGTTGGTACATTCTATACTTCACCATCTCCTGATGCAAAGCCTTTTGTAACGGTTGGACAATCTGTTAATAAAGGGGACAAGGTTTGTATTATTGAAGCTATGAAGCTTATGAATGAAATTGAAGCTGAAGTTTCAGGTAAAATTATTGAAATTTGTGTAGAAGACGGGCAACCTGTTGAATTTGGACAAGTTTTAATGTATGTAGAGTAAGGACTGTAAGACGTTTGATTGTAAAGACTGGAAAGTGCATATTAGCTTAATTTATAATTTGTAATTTTACAGCAGAAATTCCCATAATGAGCTTAATATCGTATAATCAGTGTATCTTAACGTCTTAAGAAGGTAAATATGTTTAGAAAAGTTTTAATCGCCAATAGGGGCGAAATAGCCGTAAGAATTATAAGAGCATGTAGAGAAATTGGTATACCAACTGTGGCTATATATTCGCAAGCCGATGCAAATTCGCTTCATGTGAGATTGGCTACTGAGGCATATTGTATAGGACCGGCACAGAGTGCAAAAAGTTATTTGAGTATTCCGGCAATTATGTCTGCTGTTGATGTGTCAGGAGCGGATGCAATTCATCCGGGATACGGTTTTATGTCTGAGAGGGCGGACTTCGCAGAAATTTGTGAGAAACAGGGAATAAAATTTATCGGACCTACATCCGAAGCTATGAGAAAAATGGGTGATAAGGCTACTGCTCGTCAAACGATGATAGATAATGATGTGCCGGTAACTCCCGGTACGGGAATTTTAAACACTCCTGAGGAAGTAAAGGAGTTTGCTAATCGTGTCGGGTATCCGATTATTCTTAAAGCTACTGCTGGCGGCGGCGGAAAAGGTATGAGAATTTGTCGCAGCAATGCTGAAGTTGATACTAACATGAGCTTATGTCAGGCAGAGGCTCAGAATTTCTTCGGTAATCCTGATGTATACGCAGAAAAATATTTGGAAAATCCTCGTCATATTGAGGTTCAAATTCTTGCAGACCAATATGGGAATGTTGTCCATTTGGGTGAAAGAGATTGTTCTATCCAAAGACGTCACCAAAAGCTTTTGGAAGAAGCTCCATCTCCGGCTATTGATGAAGCTACAAGAAAAGAAATGGGTGCTGCCGCAGTTAGGGCTGCTAAAGCTATTAATTACGAAGGTGTTGGGACTTGTGAATTCCTTCTTGACCATGACGGTAAGTGGTATTTTATGGAGATGAACACTCGTATTCAAGTTGAACATTGTGTTACGGAAATGATTTCTAATATCGACTTGGTGAGAGAACAAATTCTTGTTGCAGCAGGCGAAAAGTTAGATTTTACTCAAGATGATATAATTTTAAGAGGTCATGCTATTGAATGTCGTATAAATGCAGAAAATCCTGAGAAAGACTTTATGCCTAATCCGGGGACTATTACAGGATATGTTACTCCGGGTGGTTTTGGAGTAAGAGTCGATTCTCATGTATATCAGGATTATTCGATTCCGCCTTATTATGATTCAATGATAGGTAAACTTATTTGTTGGGGCAGAACTCGTAATGAGGCTCGCCGCAGGATGTATAGAGCATTGAAGGAATATGTTATAACCGGTGTTGAAACAACGTTACCTTTCCATCAGGATATAATTGAAGATGAAGTGTTTATGAGTGGTAATTTTAACACAAGCTTTATTGAAGATTTTTACAAACGTAAAGAAAATCGAGAATAAAAAACGGGGTTTAACCCCGTTTTTTAATATATACGTCTGAAATAGTTCGGGAATAATACATCCAAATATTCTTCAGTTACTCCGCCGGTTCTGACCGTGCTTTTTTCTGATAAAAGATTTAAGTCAGGTTGAAGTTTTTCAAATTTGGTATATATTTTTTTGCAGTCTGGTGATTCATTTATATTGAGGGGTTTGAGTATGTTTCTATAATTAGCAGATTTGCCATGAGGCAGGGACAAAGCTTGTTTTATAATATCACCGGCCTGCTTTGCTCTAAGATTAGTGAATATTAATTTTTGTGCACTTGCTGCGTTTTCAGTGCCAATTCTCAGTTTTATAATTTCCATAGGATAAATGTCCTTTCATTTTTTATAATACATGTAAATAATATAATTTGCTTTATAATTTTATAGGTGTTACAAATTTTAATATCTGTAATTTCTATTATGATATTTGAATTGTGAATATATTACAAAATGTAAACATGTCTTTGCATGCAAAATGCAGTATATATAAGGGTTTTAAAAAATAGTATATATTTTGTAGATAAAATTTAGCACTTTTTTGTGGCATGATGTTTTTATATATATACAGGATAGATTACAGAAAAAGCGAAAAGGAGTATATATGGCACGAGTACTTATTTCAATGCCCGAAGAATTTCTAAGCATGATTGACAATGTTGCGGATGATGAAAACCGTTCAAGAAGTGAACTTATTCGTGAAGCTTTAAGAACCTATATTTACAGGCAAAAGGTTCGTCAATCGACTACTGCAAGTAAAAATGCAAATATACTGGAGGATTTATTAGAGTAAATTTTTCAAAAATTGAATAAGTATGATAGATTTAAAGGGCTGTTCGTTAGTGCGCAGCCCTTTTTGTATTAATACATTCTGACTAGTTCCCTGACTTGTTTAATAATTTCGGATGCTCTTTCTCGAGCTTTCTTATCTCCGTTTGAGATTATATCTTTTACTTCATCCGGATGTGTTTCGTAGTATCTTCTGCGTTCCCTTATTTCAGCAAGTCTTTCATTAATTTTTGCACCAAGCATACGCTTGCAATCTGCGCATCCTCTTGTTCCGCTTTCACAATCCTGACGAGTTTGAGCAATTTCTTCACAGTTGCCAAATATCTGCCAATATTTAAATGCGACTTCACATTCATCAGGGTGTCCCAAGTCAGTTTTTCTTAATCGACTTCTATCTGTAATTGCGGTCATAACTTTCTTCGCTGTGATTTCTTCTGTGTCGGAAATTTTTATATCATTTTGGAAAGATTTACCCATTTTGTTTCCGTCAAGTCCGCAAATTAGCGAACATTTATTCAATAATGGTTTTGGTTCGTGGAAAAACTCGGTATTATATATATTATTGAAACGGCGGGCAATATCTCTTGTTATTTCAATATGAGCAACTTGGTCAGCGCCGACAGGGACGGCATCCGCATTCATCATCATAATATCAGCACTCATTAAAACGGGATAACCCATTAAACCATAACTGATTTGGGAGTTTTGCCCTTCTTTGGTTCTTAATATTTTTGCCATATCTTTTAAGGTTGGGTCACGTTCAACCCAATTTTGTGGTGTTACCATACCTAAATATATATTTAATTCTGCGATTTCCGGAACGTGAGATTGTACATAAATTGTTGAGGTATCCGGATCTAATCCGGAAGCCAACCAATCCATAACGACTTCTAAAACATCCTGTCTCAGTTCTTCTGTTTTATCGTATTTTGTCGTCAATGCGTGCCAATCCGCAACAAAGAAAAAACTGTTATATTTGTGTTGTAATTCAACCCAATTTTGGATTACACCAAGGTAATGTCCTAAATGTAATTTTCCTGTAGATCTCATACCCGATACAATAATTGGTTTACTCATTTAAATTATCCTTTCTTTGTTGTGATGTTATTATATCACGAAAATGGCGAAATCTTATAATACAAAAACCCTCTTAACTAATTTAAGAGGGTTTTAGAAAAATATTTGTCTTATTAAATTACTTAGCAGATTTAGCAGCTTCAAATACTACATCAAAAGCTTCTTTGTCATTTACTGCAAGTTCAGCAAGCATTTTTCTGTTAACAACAATGTTTGCCTTTTTGCAAGCATTAACAAATCTTGAGTAGCTCATACCACGTTCTCTAACTGCAGCATTGATTCTGACAATCCAAAGTCTGCGCATATTTCTCTTGTTGGTACGTCTGTCTCTGTAAGCATATTTTAATGCTTTCATAACAGCAATGTTAGCTACTTTAAATATTCTGCTTCTAGCACCAATAAAACCTTTAGCAAGTTTTAAGATTTTTTTATGTCTGTTACGACTTACGTTTCCACGTTTAATTCTCATAATTCACCGCTCCTATCTTGAATACTTCTTGTATGGTAACTCTTTAGATACCAGTTTTACATGTGACTCAGATACATCAACCATCTTGAAAATTCTACGTTTTCTAGATCCTGATTTGTGTTGGAGCAAGTGACCTATACCTGCTTGTCTTTTTTGAATTTTACCTGTTGCAGTAACTTTGTAACGTTTTGCAGCAGATTTGTGTGTTTTTAATTTTGGCATTTTCTTCTCCTTTACGTTAAGTTAAGTAGTTACAAAAAAGTTTCAGGCATACCAAAGCCGTAAAACTTCCGTACGAGTATAATATAATGCACAAAAATATTTTTCAAGGGTTTATTTAAGATTATTAACGATTTCCCGTAAATACATTTGTGAACAGTGTTTTTGTGTATATTCCACCGCTGTGGTTATAGAATTATTTTGTATTTTATTCAGAGTTTCGTTTTCTAAATTTTTAATTACGGTAAATATTGCTTCAATATATATAGCTTCAGGTTTTATTAGTGTAAATCCGTTGTAGCCGTGTTTAATAATTCCGTCGATACCGTCTCTTTCAACACCAATCGTAATGCATCCGCTTGCCATAGCTTCAAGATATACCATTCCAAAAGTTTCATTTTCACTTGGCAAAACAAAGATATCAGAATTTTTCATAACCTCAAAAACTTCTTCATGTGGTAATCTGCCTAAAAATATTACAGGATAATTTACCTCTTTTGCAAGTTTTTCCAAGTAGTTTTTTTCTTTCCCATCTCCAATTATAGTAAGATTTTCAGGTTTTATATTTTTTAATCCTTTAATTATTTTATCAATATTCTTTCGCTTAATAAGTTGAGCGCAAGTTACAACTTTTAAGTGTTTTGTGTCAATTAAATTTGGTGTTTCAACAATATATTTTTCGTCAATGCCGGATGGTGCCACAAAAGTTTTTTGCAGAAAATCGGGGTATAATTTTGCTAGTTTTTCTTTTAATACAAAGGAGCGGCAAGCAATTTTCCGAGCGTTATTAAGTGCTTTTAGCAAACGTGGTTTGAAATAATAACGGTAAAGTGGTTTTGTAAGGACTGTCATATCCGAACAGTGTACCCCTGCCGTAAATGGCAGATTAAGTTTGTCTGCCAATAATATTCCTGATGGCATATGAGCAATTACAATATCGGGTTGGAAATCTTTTTCGTAAAACTTTTTTAGTTTATTTTTTACGTTACCCATAAATGGCAGCCAATAATTTACGTTAAAAATATCCTCGTACCAACCTGTTTTATAAAAAGGCTTTTTACGAATAAAAGAATTTAGTATAAAATTAGGCTTAATAATTTTTACTTGATGTCCGAGTTTTTGCCATTCATTCACAAAATTCAACAGAGTTCGCGGCGTATTTTTTTCGTCGTTTTTTACCGGATATAAGTCTGTTATCAAAAGAATTTTCATATGTAAATATTATCATAATCGAGTAATAATTAGCAACAAAAAACTCCCGTAAATATACGGGAGTTTTTGAATGTTCATCAAAATCAAACTACTTGATTTCAACAGTTGCGCCTGCAGCTTCAAGTTGTTTCTTGATAGCATCAGCATCTTCTTTCTTAACGCCTTCTTTGATTGCTTTAGGAGCACCATCAACTAAATCTTTAGCTTCTTTTAAGCCAAGACCTGTGATAGCACGAACTTCTTTCAATACAGCAATCTTGTTAGCACCTGCAGATGCTAAGATTACGCTAACTTCAGAAGCTTCGTCAGCTGCAGGAGCTGCGCCTGCTGCTGCAGGAGCTGCAGCTACAGCTACAGGAGCTGCTGCTGATACACCAAATTTTTCTTCCATAGCTTTTACTAATTCAGCTGCTTCTAACAAAGTCAATTTTTCAATTGATTCTAAAATAGTTTCTACATTACTCATTATTTTTTCTCCTTTAATTTTTATTTTGTAACTTTCTATATGGAAAATTTTTCCATTAAGCGGCTGCTATTAAGCAGCTTTTTGATCTCTGACTGCTGCAACAGCTCTTGTAAGTGCTGCCATAACACCATTGATACCAAGGGTAATGCCCGTTGCCGGTGAATTGATTGAGCCAAGCAATTTTGCATAAAGTTCTTCTTTTGAAGGAAGATTTGCAAGAGCTTTAGCATCATTGGCAGACAATAAATTGCCTTCCATTACGGCACCAAGAATTTCACCTTTTTTTGTGTCTTTAATAAATTTAGATACAACTTTAGCCGGGCTAACTTGATCTTCAAACCCAAAAGCAATTGCGATAGGTCCTTTCATCAAATCAGCTAAAGGTTCAAAGTTTGTTCCCTTGATAGCAACTTTGGTAAGTGTATTTTTGGTTACCATGTAGTCGCCGCCTTGTTTTTGAAGTTCACGTCTAAGGTTAGTGATTTCTTCAACACTGAATCCTTTGTATTCAGTAACAAGTGCAACTTGAGCCTTTTCGATTTTTGCTTTTATTGCATCTATTTTTTCTGATTTAAATGCTTTTGTTGCCATTTTTGCTCCTTTTTGTGAGTGACTGTGAACAAAACTGTTCACATAAATTTTATCGACCTTTGTGTGTCCGAAAAATAAAAATTTTGCAATTCTCATATTCGGAACCGCAAAATATTACACACGTATCAATAATTCTATTAATTTCGACTTGTGTATAACCTCGATTAGCCATCCTTTACGGAAATTTAATGAAATCAGGGTTTTATCAGAACACCGTCTTTAGTATAACAAACCTCATCATTAAAGCCTGTTTAATCAAATCCGGAGCCTTCCGCCCCAACCTCAGCTAATTGTCTGCGGTCTACAAAGCTATGTTAGCAGAAAAATATTTAAAAAGCAACATGCGTGCTTAATCTTTCTTCATTATTGACCAAATAGTTTCTTCATTACCGTTAACCATATCGTATTTACCTTTTACGGCAACGATATATGTAGGGTCTTTTATAAGCTGATATCTGTTACGAAAATTCCCGTAGCAAAGAATTTCATTGCTTACATTAAATCCCAGCAGTGGTTTAAGATTTTGATATACAGTATTGACTGTTGTTAACATCTTGTGAGAATCTATTGCCATTCTTGCTTTGATAGAGATTTTCTTTGCTTTGTATTCAGCTCTAATTGTTTCTAAATTACCAAAAACTTTATCTAGGAATGCATCAACTTTATTTACGCTGCCGGAAGCTGCAAGAAGAATTTCTCCATCTTTTGAAAATTTAATTCCCGGTTCATTTTTCATCATTTCATAAAATCTTGATACGGCATCAAGCTTGATTTGATTTATTTCTTCTGCGGTAAGAGGTTTTACGCCTACGCTTTCTTGAATGAGTGATTTCGCTTTAAACTGAATTGCAAAAACATAATGTGATTGAGCCATAATATCCTGCTCAATATTGGTTTTTAATTCTTGGTTAAACTCATTTTCAAGACGTTGTTTTTCTTCAACAATCTTTTTAGCAAGAGAGCCATCGTAGCTTTTGCTTGCAAGTCTTATCTGTGACATGAAGAAAGATACAACCATACTGAATAAAATAAATAAAACTTCACGTCCGTCTACTGCTGTTTCCGCTTGTTTTATATTACTGCCGAACAGGAAAGATGCCGTTTCTCTTGCCCAGTTAAAGAACGGGTCCATAAATTCTAAGAAATTTGCTTCAAAAATCAATAAGGCAATGTGTAAACAACATAGAAATATCATTATTACGAAGAGTAATTGAAGCCCCATCGCAACATGTCCGACAACCTTATTAATTTTCTGAAAAAGTTCTAAACTTTTTAATTTTCCTGTTGTAGCTACCATAAACACCCTCTTATCTTAATTCAATATTATCAATCAATCTTACATTTTCTACTCTTGCTGCGATAAATACAACGGTATTATCGTCTGCAATTGTTTTTTCTTCAAGAGTATCCTTATCTCTGAATTCCAAATATTCCAGCGAATGATTGTCATTCAAAAATGAGTATGCGGTCTCGCCCAAATACTTTGTATCAACCACTCCCTTATTATAACATGCCTTTATATTAAATAAAAGTTTACTAAGTGCGAGTGCATTAATTTTGCCTTGTTCCGTTAAATATTTATTTCTTGAACTAAGTGCCAAACCGCTCTCTTCGCGGACAATAGGGCATGGTATAATTTCGACGGGAATGTTTAAATCCTGTACCATTTTTTTAAGAATTATTAACTGCTGCATATCCTTTTTGCCAAAAAATGCAAAATCAGGTTGTACTATATTAAATAATTTATTTACTACGGTACAAACCCCGTCAAAATGCCCTACACGGGATTTTCCGCATAATTTGTCCGTGTAAAAATACGGTGGTATAACGTAGGTTAAAAAATCGTTTGATAAAATATGACCCTCTCCGTACATTTCTTTAGGGTTTGGTGCAAACACTATATCTGCCCCAATCTCATCACACAATTTGTTATCTGCATCGAGAGTTCTGGGGTACTTGTCCAAATCCTCTCCGGGGCAAAATTGTATCGGGTTTACGAATACAGAAACCACAGTTTTATCGCATTTTTCTACACTTTTTTCTATAAGGCTTTTATGTCCGTTGTGTAGTGCACCCATTGTCGGTACTAAACCAACGGTCAAACCTTGTTTTTTCCATTCTTTAATTTGTTCTCTGACTTCTTTTATTGTATGTAATAACATTTTTAAACCCTCTCTTTATAGTTCTAGTATAATTTGAATACAAACTGATGTAAATAGTTTATAAATCTTCATATGCAGTATATTAAAAAGCAAAAAAATTTATATGTTCGTTTTATTATATGTAGTGTGAAAATTTTAATTTTGTAGGTGAAAAATGTCTATTAAAGTAAATGAAATCAGTAATTTTAGTCAATACAATCAAAATACTCAAAAAATATCTTTTAGGGCAAGTGAAACTCCTGTTGATACCGAACAAAAACCTGACACATTTGAAAAAGAGGGTTTATCAACCGAGGCAAAAATCGGAATAGGTGTAGGTTCTATTTTAGGACTTATTGCTATCGGGTTAGGAATAAAGAAAGGACTAAACGTAAGAGCAACGAATAAAGCAGCAAGAGAAGCTGCAGAAAAAGCTACGAAAGAAGCCGCTGAAGCACTCGGAATTAAAGATGTTAAAGTTTATAAGAGTCTGAAAAATATTTTCGGAGAAAATATTACTAAAGTTGATGAAATTGGTGATGAGGCCATAATTCAAAAGTCAAAAGAGCTAGTTAAAAAATTCGGCCTTGAAGGAACAGATGGTTCAATTGCTGTAATGGATACAAAGGTTACAAAAGAATATTTATTAGATAAATGCAAATTAAAAGATAGCCTACCAGAAAATCTTATTACACTTGCTGTTAATGATGAAAAAAATGA
This sequence comes from uncultured bacterium, assembly GCA_902761735.1. Classification (GTDB taxonomy): domain Bacteria; phylum Cyanobacteriota; class Vampirovibrionia; order Gastranaerophilales; family Gastranaerophilaceae; genus UBA1221. The sequence continues at coordinate 29,566 of CACWLL010000005.1, read as the reverse complement.
ATGCAAACATATTGAATTAATTATCGCTGATAAATTAGATGAATCATTAAATAATCTGTTTAAGAATTCAAAAGGATTGGTTATATTGAAATAATAGCTCTGTAGGGGTGAAATTTTACACAATAATGAATAACATCCGATCCGAATTTGTAAATCCGCAAAACACATTAACAAATTTTTCCTTACCCGTGAGGGGAAGGTGTTCAATATACGCAAACTTGGTATTAAAAAACTTCTTCTTCTGACGGAAATTTTCCTGATTTTACGTCGTCATTGTACTGTTTTGCGCATTCGTAAATTAATTTGCCCATATCTCCGTATTTTCTTGCAAATTTCGGTTTAAATTCGGGATACTTGCCAAAAACATCATCAGATACGAGAACCTGCGCATCACAGTATCTGCCGGCCCCACAGGAAATTGTCGGTACCGTTAGTTTTTCGGTTATGTATTTTGCGCTATCTTCCGGAACCATCTCAAGAACAATGGAGAATACTCCGGCTTTTTCAAGCTTTTTAGCTTGACGAACTATTTCATCCGCAGCTTCTCTTGTTTTACCCTGAATTTTATAGCCGCCTAATTGGTTTAAAAATTGAGGAGTAAAACCTAAATGCCCCATTACAGGAATCCCGACAGAAGTTAATTGCTCAATTACGGATATGATATAATCGCTGCCACCTTCAATTTTTACCCCGTTAGCGCCTGCTCTAATCATTTTGCCACAATTTTCTACGGCTGACTCAATACTCTTATGGTAGCTTAAAAATGGCATATCTGTTACCACCAAAGCCCTTTTAACGCCTTTTGCAACCGCGCGGGTAAATATTTCCATCTCATCAGCTCCGATAGCGTTAGTATTTTCATAACCTAAAGCTACCATTGCTAAACTATCACCGATTAATATTATATCAATACCCGCTTCATCAATATATTTTGCCGTATAACAATCATATGCCGTCAGTACTGAAAATTTCTCTTTTGATGATTTATAATTTTTTATGGTATTTACGGTAACCTTTTTAGTCATAATTATATCCTAGTGATGTTTTGCAAAAAGAGAAGTTTTTTCATTTTTTTGTTCTCTTCTAAACCAATAGTATATTGCTCTTGCAACCCTATGTGAACTGTGTCTTACAAGCCCCTCTTTGCTGTCTTCGATTAGTTTTTTAGGGAAAATCTTAATTCCAAGTTTTTTAATATTGTCAGTATCAATTTTTACAGGATAGGAATGAGCCATTTTATATTTGTCAGCCAAGTTTGAAGGTAGAGAATCGTTTACAAGTACGGCATCAATAATTTTTCTGCTGTTGGCATGCTGCATTAACGCTTGAATGTGATCTGAGGCAGAATACCCATCAGTTTCTCCGGGTTGAGTCATTATATTGCAAACATATATTTTCTTAGCAGAAGAAACCACAACTTCCTTTGAAATTTCTTCTATCAATAAGTTTGGAATTACACTTGTGTATAAGCTGCCCGGACCTAAAATAATCAAATCAGCACTTCTTATTGCAAAAATAACTTCTTCTAATGCTTTACAATTTTTAGGGTCCGTAAACAATCGTTTAATTTTGCCGTTGGCTTCAGGAATATTTGATTCTCCTTTTATTATGCGACCATCTTCCATTTCCGCAACGAGCTTCATATCATCCAAAGTTGATGGAAGAACTCGTCCTCTGATGGATAAAACATTTGATGATTCTTTTACTGCGCGAACCATATCCCCTGTAATTGCACAAAGTGCTGTCAAAAATAAATTGCCAAAACTGTGCCCTTCTAATCCTTCTCCTGATTTGAAACGATATTGGAATAATTTTGTTACCAAATCCTCATCATCAGCCAAGGCGGCAATACAGTTTCTTATATCACCGGGAGGTAATACACCCATTTCCTCACGTAATCTTCCGGAGCTTCCCCCGTCATCGCCTACTGTTACAACAGCAGTAATATTATTTGTTATATGTTTTATTCCCTTTAATAACATAGAAAGCCCTGTTCCGCCACCTATGGCAACAATTTTTGGACCTCTGTTAAGCTTTCTTCTTCTATATAGTGCTTCCAAAATAGTTTCGTTATCTTTACCGTTGTTTAAATCAAGTATTGACAGGTTCGTTTTTTGCCAGCCTTTAAAAAATAATGCCGCACCAAACATCACAACAGCAAAGGCTATCCATTCAGTTGAAACCTTTGATGCGAATTTTTTTACAAATTCCATTAAGTAAAAAATTGGTCTTATATCGCATAAAATTAACAATCCTATTGCCATAAAAACTGCGCCAATAAATATTAATATAAACCATCTTTTTACCTGCAAACCGGGAATTAACCAGCCTGCTTCTTTTGGCATTTTCATATTATCAGTAAATTTACTCATTCTTCTTATCCCAATTATTCTACCCAGCCGGAACCGCATGCGTTTTTGTAATTAACCGGTACCGGAACAATTAAGTCTTTTGCCTGCTTTATTAAAGCTCCGGCATTTGCTATTTTATTTGAAAAGTGTATTGTATCGGCTTCTATTGTTGTCCGTCCGCCTGCAACATTATCTATTTGAGAAGTTGCAAGAAGATTTTTCAATCTGTTCAACGAGCCAAAAATATTTTCTACATCAGGTCTTGAAAAATCGATTGTTCCATCTATGTTGTAATTTTTTTCAAGGTAAACTTCTTGGGCTATTGGAAGATTAACATATTCCCCCACTTTACGGGTGACTTCTCCTGATGCTCCGTAATATATGAGCCATTGAGAACATTTTTTTATTGCTTTAGCGATAGCACATGCAAAGCTGAAATCTTCTGCAGCTTGTCTGTACATTGCACCGTGTGGTCTGACATGTTCAATTTCAAGCTTGTACGTTTTTGCAAATGACATTAACGCGCCAACCTGATATACAACCAAGGCTTCGATTTCATCTTCGCTCAGCTGCATATGGCGATATCCAAACCCTTGAATATCATGGAAACCTATATGAGCTCCAACAACCACATTCTTTTCTTTTGCTTTTAATAAAGCTTCTCTGATTGACATAGGATCTCCGGCATGAAATCCGCAGGATATGTTCACGGAGCTTGCGTAATCTAACAATGAAAATTCCGCGTTATTTTTGTATACCCCAAAGCTTTGCGCTAAATCTATATTAAAATCTATATTTTCAATTTTTTTTCTCTCAATAGTCTGTTGCATAAGTACATTTCCCTATTCTGTTTCGGTTATTGCCGATAACATTATTACTATAAAATTATACTTCCAAAATTTTTTTATGGAAGTATCTTTACAAAAGTTTTATCTGTTACAAAATGTTTTCTAATCCGTAGATAAATTCATTATGCTCCGCAATATGTTTAATGGCAAGCATAACTCCACCCATATAGCATTTTCTGTCTATGGAATCGTGTCTGATTTTTAATATTTGACCGTCTGAACCGAATAATACCTCTTGCGATGCGACAAAACCGGGCATTCTGACAGAGTGAACGTGAATGTTTTTATATGAAATTCCCCCTCTTGCTCCTTGGATAGTTTCTTTTTCAGGGCAATTTCCTTTTGTGAAATCTTCATTTTCTTCCGACATCATCAGTGCTGTTTTAATAGAAGTTCCTGACGGTGCATCTTTTTTTTGATTGTGATGAAGTTCAATAATTTCAGCATTATCAAAATATTTTGCCGCAAGTTTTGCAAATTTCATCATTAATACTGCTCCTGTCGAGAAATTTGGTGCAATTAAGCAGCCCAATCCTTTTTCTTTTGACAAATTTTTCAAGAAGGCAATTTCATCATCTTTCAATCCTGTTGTTCCTATAACCGGTTTTATTTCGTTATTCAAACAGTATTTAGCATTTTCAAAAATAGATGCAGGTTGTGTAAAATCAACCAAAACATCGATTCTAACGGATTTTTGAGCTTCTTCTATTGTTTTATAAATATCATTTCCTGCAATATCAATTTTTGCAACCAATTCTGTTTCATTACATTTTTCAACGGCAGCGCATACTTCTTTTCCCATTTTGCCCAGCGCACCACATACCGCAACCCTAATCATAAAATAATCCTCTCTTTTTTTATAAATTAACAGTACAATGTTATCATAAATATTTTGAACAATGTATATTTCTGTAAAATCGTACTGTAATGGCGAAAATTATTATGTAAATTAATGTAAATGTTTTGTCAAAAAAAATGTTTTATAAGATTTAGTAATTCAAAGTAAAATCGAATTTGCAAATTATGTTTATAGGCAGCCATAATGATAGTCGACTCAATAAATCTTTTAAATTTTAGGATTCCTGTTCAAGGATTAAGTAATGACAAAATTTTTGTCAGTAACAATATTTGTCTGACTATGCCTAAAGATAGAGTTGAGATAAGTTTTAAAGGTGATTTTTCTAAGCCCGAAAATATCGCACCGATTAATATTGAACAGTTGAAAGATATTAATGGTGTACATTGTCCGGCTTGCGGAACAAGAATGTTTTCTCAAGAAGCCTTTGATGAATTAATCAATAAGGCGCAAAATTTCACTTCAGCATCTGAGCTTGCTGAAATGTTGAATGAGTATAAAGAATATATTACGCCAAATTATAAGCGTGTAATATATATGACAAATAATATCGGTAATATTGATAATTTAACTATACCTTCGTATATTGGGGCGTTGAAACAGCAAGCTTTTGATGAAAAGCAATCCGCCTTTGATTATTTAAAGTCTTACTTAAACTATTATTCCGAGCATTTTGAAGGCGAGCAAAAGCAAATAATACTTGAGGCTGCAAATAATCTTGACCCGTGTGATAATTATTTTAATAACGGTAAAATAATTATGAATTTGTGTTCCAAATTAAATCTGGATAAAAATCAATCCAATGAATTAAGACGTAATACAATGCAAAATCTGTTTCTTGCTTGCAGATTTTTGGGCGGTCTTGATAAAGTATACCCGATAGATTGCGAAAAAAGTGACAATGAGCTTGCTGTTGATTTTGTAAAACAAATATTTAAGCACTCTTTGTTGAAGGAAAATACAATAGTTCAGAAGTCAAATAACAAAAATAATGTTCTTATAATGTGTTCAGAGTGTCAAAAAAGACAATCTCAGTATGCATTTTGGCATAGTACATCTAATACCGGATTGAAAAATAATATTCAAAAATATTTAAAAGATGTATCACAACTTATGGGTGAGAAGAAAATAGATAACTCACAAAGTTATATAAGTGATTTTTGTTATATGACGGATAAAGTTTCTAAACAAAAAATATCATTTTCTGAGTCGGAAATTAAATATATAAAAGTTGCACAAAATGTTTTATTAAGGCATGATTATTTTGCTCCGGTAAGACAATCCGAGGTAGAGGTTCCATGTGCCGAGTGTGGTACTACTATGTTACCTTACGAGGTAAAGGTAAAAATAGCAAAAGAACTAAAGCAGTGCGAAACGCCGTATGACTTTGTTGAAATGCTTGAAAAATATGATAAATATATAAATCCTGTAGCAAGAGATATCTCGGCATGTCTTAAAAAAGCATATGAATATAACCCAGATGCTTCTAATGAGGAAATTCTTGCAATATTCAGGAGGGCTGCGACAAAGAAAATGAGAAGGCAAGTCCAACCAATAATCAATAGGTATATTAGTAAAAGACATTTCTATATACCTGAGGATGAAAATATAAACAGCGATACTCATAAAATATATTCATACAGCTCCGAAAATGAAAAATTAAGGCGTTTTGATTTAATCGCAAATCGAATTCAAGATTATGTAAATGCCGGTAAATTCAATGATTTTAATATAAATAAGCTTCAATCAGGGTGTTTCGGTGATATAGATTTATCATATCCGAAGATATCAGCTGCATATAGTTTATTCAGGTCATTGGATATTCTTGCATATAAAGCAACAGTGTTATCAAGTCCAAACTTTATAGAACATAATCCGAAAGCAGAACTTGCGGAAACTCTTTATGAGTTGTTTAATATGGATGCTGCTACGGCGGATCACCTTATTGCTGCCAAAAAAGGCGGGGCAAAGACTCCCGATAATATGATAGGACTTTGCAGAAGTTGTAATTATTTGAAAGGTTCAAAATCGGTAAATACTTGGTATACTTATCATCCGGATGTAAGAAAGAATTTTTATAATCATGTTAAGGTAGTTGACAATATGTCAAAAGACGGAATTATAAAAGGTTATGAAGATTGGGCAAGGCAAATAGCTGAGAAAATGTATAAAGAAACCAACAAGCGATTTGATATACGTAATGAATTAATCGAATAAAAAATCTCGGTTTATAAACCGAGATTTTTTTATCAGATTTTGTCTGTAAATATTAGTGAGATAACATTCTCTTCAATTCATCAGGTCTTGAAGTCTTAGATAATGCATCTTCCAATGTTATAAGTTTTTGTTTGTATAAATTAGCAAGTGCCATTTCTAATGTTTGCATACCCAAACCTTGGTTCATCTGAATTGTAGAATATATCTGTGCAGCTTTAGCTTCACGGATAAGGTTTGCAATAGCCGGAATAACAACCATTATTTCTTGAGCCATTACACGACCTTGTTTTGTTCCGTCAGGTTGAACTTTCGGTAACAAAGTTTGTGCAAATACGGCAACTAAAGAGTTTGCAAGCTGAACACGAATTTGCTGCTGTTGACCTTCAGGGAATACGTCGATAATACGGTCAACGGTTTGTGATGCTGATGAGGTGTGTAATGTACCAAATACTAAGTGACCTGTTTCGGCTGCGGTAAGAGCCAATGAAATTGTTTCGTGGTCACGCATTTCACCTACGAGGATAATATCAGGGTCTTCACGGAGTGCTGATTTAAGAGCATTTGCAAATGACCTTGTATCCATACCCAATTCACGTTGGTGAATAATACTTGATTTTGATGTGTGAACAAATTCTATCGGGTCTTCAATTGTTAAAATATGTTCAGCTCTTGTCGTGTTGATATAATCAATCATTGCTGCAAGAGTTGTTGATTTACCGGAACCGGTAGGCCCCGTTACAAGAATAAGTCCTCTTGGCTTTTCCGCTGTTGTTCTTACAATCTCAGGTAAACCTAATTTCTCAAATGTAGGTACAGTAGATGTAATCGTTCTGAATGCCGCAGCATAATTTCCTTTGTCCTTGTAAAAATTTACCCTGAAACGACTAAGTCCCTCAATACCATAAGAAAAGTCCAATTCCCATTCTTGTTCAAGTCTTCTTCTTTGTTCATTTGAAAGCATTGGGAACAAAAGGTTTTCTACTTGTTCGGAAGTAAGCGGCGGATAATCCATTCTTTTTAGCTTACCGTCTATACGTGCACAAGGCGGTAGGCCGTTTGATATATGAAGGTCACTACCGTTATTTTCTACAAGTTCCTTTAAAAGATCTTCTATAACCATTACACCCTCTCATTCTATTCTGTAAAGTTAATTAATTTGTCATTTTCATTCATAGCAAGTTCTATCAAATTATATGCCATGTAAGCTCCTAACGCAACAGCTTTAGGATCCAATTCGGATTTGTTTGCAGCCTCAATGATGGCAGTATTTATTTCAGGATTTTCATCTTTTATATAATGAATCATACTTTTACGCCAAGCCGGCATATCTTTAAATATTTCTGCAAATGCTGTTGCTGCAATCTCTTCACTAATTACGGGAAGCATAAGTTATCCTCTTTGATAAAACTTTACCACAGATTAATTATACGATAAATTATAATATTCGGCAACTATGTAAATAATAATCATTTGTTTGAAGTATAATAATTGTATGAAAATTCTCAATTTGGAGTTAAAAAATTATAGAAATTGTAAAAATTTGTTTCTGGATTTGAGTTCGGAAAAGGTTCTTATTATAGGGAAAAATGCACAAGGTAAAACGAATATTCTTGAGAGTATTTATTTTTTATCAACTCTAAAAAGCCCCAGAATTACTACCAATGTTGAATTGATAAATTTTAATGAAGAGGAAGTTTCTGTGTGTGCAAATATTATTAAATCGGATACGGAAACGGATTTGAGTTTTTCTTATAACAGAGAAAAATCAAGAGAATTAAAGATTAATAAGGTTAAAACGACTCCTAAAAATTTTAAAAGCGTACTCAAAACTGTTCTTTTTTCTACAAATGATTTATTGTTGCTAAGAGGAAATCCATCTGACAGGAGGGATTGGCTTGACAGGGCCATTTCTCAGATTTATCCGGCGTACGATGAAAGATTAAGTAAGTACGATAAAATTCGTATTCAAAAAAATAATTGCCTTAAAGACTATTTAAAAACCGGAAATCTTAACGAAACTTTGCTCGAAGTATATAATGAGCAACTGGCAATAACAGGAAGTAATATAATATACTTAAGAATAAAATTTTTAAAAGAAATAGAAAAAATTGCACAAGAAAAACATCATACAATCAGTAACACGGAAGAATTAAAAATAAAATATGAAAATTCTTTTGTCGATAGTGAGGATGACCCCGAAAAGATTATTGAAAAATTTAAAATTGCTCTTGTCGAGAAAAGACAGGAGGAACTTCGCCGAGGACAGGCATGCGTAGGTCCTCATCGAGATGACATAATTTTTTATATAGACGGCAATGAAGCAACTAAATTTGCATCTCAGGGACAACAGCGAACAGTAGTTTTGGCACTAAAACTTTCAGAATTGGATATTATAACCGCTAAAACCGGAGATGAACCGATTCTTTTATTGGATGATGTTTTAGCCGAATTGGATGATATAAGGCAAAATTATCTTCTTAAGTCTATTGATTCTGCAACCCAAACCATAATTACTTCGGTAGATACTGTTTTATTTGAAGATGAATTTTTAGATAACGTAAAAATATATAATATTGAGTCAGGCAATATAAAGTAATAAATTTTTAGTATTCTCTTTAAATTGTAAAAAATCCCAATAATATTGGAATGTAAACTTTTGTAACAAAGTTTAAAACCTTTGAAATTCATGGTTTTCGGAAGTTTTTATATTCATGAGAAACAAAATAGAGAGAGTATATCATGAGCTTTGATCCGATTAGATTCAAACCCGGGCTCGGAACTCCGTTGAATTCCGCCCAGAATATAAAATCGAGATTTGCCTCTCAAAAAGCAGGCGAAGGTGGCTCTGCCGGTGTTCAAAATACGGCAGGCTCTACTGCTGCGTCTAATTTATCCAAAAAAAGTTCGGTATCCTCTGCTAATTGGAATAGCGCAAACGGCTCCTTATTCAGCTTGAAGAATACGGGTGAAAGCGGTTCTGTGACAAAATCGTCATCGGCAAGGACTTCAGGTCAAAGTGGTGTAAGGGATTCAAAATATGTTAGTTCCGGTCACATGAATAAAATGAAAATGGAACAAGAACATAGAAATTCACTTTTATCACGGCAAGTCGGAGTAGGTGAATATGGATTATGGCGAGATATCGGTGATACCGGCAGTACCAGAAGAGCGGCCTTAAGGGAAGATGCAAGAAATCAAGCCGTAATGAATAGTATAAATGAAAAACTCACAGCACAACCTAAAAAAGACTTTTTAGACAGAGTTAATGATGTTGCGGCTACGGTAACTGCGGGTGCCAGCGTTATTGGCGGAGTTGCTGACCTTGCAAGTGGAATTATGGGCTTGTTCAAAAAAGGCGGTAACGGGTCAGCTGAGGGTGCTACTACAAAAGGCTCCTCTAAACCGACAGGCGGCGGTAACGGTGCTACTGAAGCAGAGTCAGCAGGACGTAAGACCGGAAATGAGGCTGTACAAAAGATGGAAAATGCAACAACTTCATCTGAATTAAACGGCGCAATTGAAGGCGCAAAACAGGATGTTTCTTCAATTGATGAAAATATCAATGCCACAAAAGCAGATAAAGCTAGCCTGAAAGCAAAAAGTTCACAACTTAAGCAAGCTGCTAAAAAAGAAGAAAAAGATGTCAGCACAGCAGAAAAAGATGTGAAATCTCATCAGAAGAATGCGGCTTCTTTCCAAAAGCAAGCAGATGTTGCAGAAAATGCAATGAAAAGTAAACAAGCTCAAATAGACAATAATACACAAACAATTAACAAAAATAAAACAACCATTAGTAATAATAATACGACAATAACCAACAACAAAAAACAAATAGGCACATTAGAACAGCAAATTGCGCAATTAAAAGCAAACAATGAAAAAGGACAAAATACAGCACAGATTGCACAACTTGAACAGCAAAAGGCACAATTAGAAAAACAAAACAACAAACTTAAACAAGAAAATAACAAATTAACAGAACAAAACAACAAACTTGAACAAGAAAATAAACAATTAACTACTGAACGAGATCAGAAAAAAGATCAAATGGAAAAAGCAAAGCAATCCGCAGACCAAGAAACTAAATTAGCACAAGACGGAGAAAAACAAGTTCAAAAGGAAAAACAAGAAGCTGCAGATGCTAAAAAAGCTGTTACGGATAATGATGCTGCAATTCAAGCAAAAGATGAAGAAATTGCCGGAATGAAACAAGAAAAGAGCACTATTAACAATGCTATAGACGAGCAAGAAGACCGCTACAAAAACTTAAAGAAAGATGAAATTAAAAAACAAGACGAACAAAAAAATAAATAATCCTTTACTTTTCTTTACCAATTTGTTTACAAATTTATTAAGTTAAGATAGAATATTCATGCAGACAGCATTGTCAAAAAAGAACGGGACACCTCGTTCTTTTTTTAATTATATTGATACTTGAAAGGCAGAGTGTAAGATGAAACAGGATATTAACAGATATGAAATATTAGAAAAAATCACTCCGTTAATAGAAAATACTTCCATGCGTTTCGGGTATATTCCGATAGAGATTGAGTTTGTTAAAGAAAATCATCGTTGGTTTTTAAGAATATATCTTTATTCTTCGGAAAAAGATGTTACTCTTGATGATTGTGAAAAAGTAACAAGAAGCTTGAGTGATTTTCTTGATGAGCTTATTCCGGTTAAATATTATTTGGAGGTTTCATCACCGGGATTAGAGAGAAAATTCAAATCCGACAAGGAATTTGTTATTTTTAAAGGCAGAAGAGTGTCAATAAAATTAAAAGAGGCTCTGGAAGGCGAAACCGAAAAGATATTTAAAGGTGAAATACTTGACTACAATGATACCGAAGGATTAACGTTTTTACGTTTTGATGACGGACAAGAGTTGGTAATTCCGAGAAGTAATATACAATCAGCAAAATTATATATAGATTAATAAAAAGGAGAAAAACATGATTAAAATTGGTGGCGGAAATTTAAACGAAGCGCTGGAAGAATTAGAAAGAGAACGTGGTATATCAAAAGACGTTCTTGTAAGCTCTCTTTGCGATGCAATGGTGGCAGCTTACAAAAAACATATGAGAAATAAAGAAGCTACAAATATAGAAGCTATTCTTGATGAGCAATCAGGTGAAATAGGCGTTTTCAGTACAAAAGTTGTTGTTAAAGAGGTCGAAGACGATGAAACTCAAATTTCATTGGCTGAAGCTAAAGAAATTGATGAAGATGTAGAGGAAGGCGATGAAGTTAAATTAGAAGTAACACCTGAACAATTCGGACGTATTGCGGCTCAAGCTGCAAAACAAGTTCTTACACAAAGAATCAGAGAGGCTGAAAGAAACTTGGTATTAAACGAATTTTTGGATAAAAAAGGAACCCTTACAACAGGTATTATCCAACGTGTAGAAAACAGAAATGTAATTGTTAACATCGGAAAAACTGATGCAATTATGCCTCAAAAAGAGCAAATTCCGGGAGAATATTACAAACCCGGTAACAGAATCAGAGTATTTGTTCTTAATGTTAAAGAAACAACAAGACTTCCTCAGGTTATTGTTTCTCACGCTCATGCTGAAATCGTTAGAGAATTGTTTGAACTCGAAGTTCCTGAAATTGAAGATGGTATTGTAGAAATCAAATCAATTTCTCGTGAAGCAGGTTATAGAACTAAAATTGCGGTATGGTCAAATGACCCTGAAGTTGATAGTGTAGGGGCTTGTATAGGACCTCGTGGCAGCAGAATCCAAACAATAGTTTCAGAATTAAAGAACGAAAAGATTGATATTGTCAGATATTCGGAAGATCCTGTTGAGTATATTGTAAATGCATTATCACCGGCAAGAGTTGTTTCTGTTGATATTATGGCTGATGAAGAAGGTGCTCATGAAGCTATGGTTGTCGTTCCTGACGATCAGCTTTCTCTTGCAATAGGTCGTGAAGGTCAAAATGTAAGACTTGCTCATAAATTGACAGGATGGAAGATAGATATTAAGAGTGTAACTCAGATGGAAAAAGCTGAGGCTGCTCAAAATTATGAAGAACCTGATGAAGTTGTTGAAGAAGATGATGTTCAAGAAGATGAACTTCAGCAGGAAATTGAAGAAGAAATGAATCAACAAGCATACGATGAAGAAGATATTCAACATGATGAATCTGTTGAGGAAGAAGAAACTTCTGAAGAAGAATAATAAATAATTTTATTTAAAATAATATAGAACGAGGGTAATTTAATTTTTTGATACCCTCGTTTTATGTTTGCACAAGAATGAATCTTTAAATATTTTGTGTTATTATTTGTTTGTATGTCACAGCCGATTAAATATTATATAAAAGAATTAGTAAATATTGCTCTGCCAATAATTATCGGTAATTTGGGATTTATTCTCATAGGTGCCGGAGATGTATTTATTGCCGGCAGGCATTCTACGGATACTCTTGCGGCAATAAGTATTGCAACGGCAATAACAAATTGTATTCAAACTTTTGGTATCGGCTTGATTGCCAGTGTTTCACCATTGTTATCAAATTATAGAGGAGAAAAGAAAGTTGCCAAAAGATATTTTTTCCCTACATTAAGATTTGCATTTGTTTTATCGGTTTTTGTAATGCTTGCTGTACTGGGTGTTATTCCTATAATCGATAAGTTGCATTTTGAGCCCCGTCTTGTTCCTATGATAAAACAATATATTTTTATAACGGCATTTGCGACTTTTGGAGGATATTTGCATGCTGCCGTAAAAGAATTTTTGCAGGCATTTGAAATTGTTAAGTTTCCGAATTATTTAACTTTTGCTTGTGTTTTTTTAAATATATTTTTGAACATAATTTTGGTATTCGGATTTGGACCAATTCCATCTTTAGGTGTCGTAGGGCTTGCGATTGCCAGTTTTATAGTCAGGTATTTTATGGGAATAGTACTTTTAATATATTGTTTGAGCATAATGAGGTTTAGTAATTATAAAGAATTTAATTATTATATAAAGATGATAAAAATAGGGTTACCGATTTCTGCTGCAATATTGGTTGAATTTGTGGCTTTTAATTTGGTATCTGTTATAATGGGGCGAGTTTCCGGTATATACGCCGCTGCGCATACACTTTTATGTACACTTACAACGATATCATTTATGATTCCGTTTGCGATATCAAACGCCATAGCCGTCAAGGTAGGTTTTGCTAACGGTGCTGAAAATTATATAGATTTGAGGCGGTATGCAAAAATCGGGGTATTAATGTCCATGTGCTTTATGGCATGTAGTGCAATTATAATAGCGTGTATCCCAAAATTTCTTGTCGGATTATTTACAAATGATTCAAATTTAATATTTATATGTGTTCCGATTGTCTATGTTTTATCGGCATTCCAAATTTTTGACGGTTTGCAAATTGCATTTGCCGGTATATGTAAAGGTATAAAAAAGACAAATATAGTGCTTTTGGCTAATTTTATTGCATATTGGATGATATCTATCCCTCTGGGATATTTTATCGGAATAAAGTTGCATATCGGACTAATAGGTTTTTGGATAGGCTTGGTTGTTTCGGCAATGACCTTATGTGCTATTATGTTTACTTTATTAAAGAGATATTTCAAGGCACTTCCAAAAACCATATAGCTTAAATTTATTGCCCGAATTAATTTTTTATGTTACCATCGACATGAACGTACAATATAGATAAGGAGATTGTTATGCCTGAAGAACAGAGAACTTTTATCGCGGTTAAACCGGATGGGGTTAAAAGAGGCTTGGTTGGTGAAATTATAAGACGTTTTGAAAATAAAGGGTTTAAGCTAATTGGTTTAAAAATGCTTGACGTAACGCAGGAAATGGCTGAAAAACATTATGGCGAACATAAGGGAAAACCTTTTTATGAAAGGCTTTTGAGATATATTCAAAGCGGTCCGATTGTTGCTATGGTTTGGAAAGGTTATAACGTAATTGCAGGTGCAAGACACCTTATGGGTAAAACTAATCCGATGGAAGCAGAAGTCGGCACGATCAGAGCGGATTATGCTTTAATTATGGAATATAACGTTGTTCATGGTTCAGATTCTGTTGAAAGTGCAGAAAGAGAAATCGGAATCTATTTTAAACCGGAAGAGCTTTGTGATGAATATGAAAATATGGCAGAAAGCGTTATTGAAGATTTAGGATAATGAATAAAGAACAGGGTAATTTTAATTATACAAGGCGTGATAAAGCTCATGATTATTTTAATTATGAGCTTGTTCATACTTGCAGACAAACAGGTGCAAGAGCAGGAGTATTTGATACTCCGCATGGTACTATTCTGACTCCGATTTTTATGCCGGTTGGTACGAATTCTGCGGTTAAAGCACTTGTTTCAGATCAAATTATGGATACGGGTGCTCAGATAATTCTGGCAAATTCATATCATCTTTATCTGAGAGCAGGAACAAAACTTATTAAACAATTTGGCGGAATACATAGCTGGATGAATTGGCATAAGCCGGTACTGACTGATTCCGGCGGGTTTCAAGTATTTTCTCTTGCTCATTTAAGAAAAATAACTGAGGATGGTGTCGAGTTTCGTGACCCGAAAGACGGTAAGAAACATTTTATATCTCCTGAAGTTTCAATGGAAATACAACAGGATATAGGTGCAGATATAATTATGGCGTTTGATGAATGTGCTCCGTACCCATGTGATTATGATACTGCCAAAGCTGCAATGGAACGTACTCATCGTTGGTTAGAGAGATGCTTTGATGCAAAAACAAATCCGAGACAAGCGTTGTTTCCAATTGTGCAAGGAGCTTTTTTTGATGATTTAAGAAGGGAAAGTGCAAAGGTAATTTCAACATACGATACCGTAGGTTACGCTATTGGCGGAGTAAGTGTTGGAGAGCCTGAAGATATAAAGAATCATTTTGTTGAATTGACAGCACCACTTTTGCCTCCAAATAAGCCAAGATATTTAATGGGTGTTGGAACTCCGGAAGATTTGTTGGACGGGATTAAAAACGGTATTGATATGTTTGATTGTGTTCTTCCGACTCGTAATGCCCGTCACGGTTCATTCTTTACGTGGGATGGAAAGAAGAATATTAAAAACAAAGCCTTTTGGGATGATGAAAAGCCTCTTGTTGAAGGATGTAATTGTTATGCGTGCCGTAACCATTCAAGGGCATATATCAGACATCTTTTCAGATGTCAGGAGGCAACGGCTGCCACATTATTATCAATTCATAATATTAAGTTTCTTGTTGAGTTTTCCCAGAAATGTCGTGAAGCTGTTTTGCAAGATAGGTTTGGTGATTTTTACGAGGAACATTATAAAAACTTCAAATAAATTATGCCGGAAACACTCCGGATGATAAATATTTTTCTCCGCTATCCGGAAGAATCGTGACAATAAGTTTACCCTTGTTTTCCGGGCGTTTGGACAGTTCTAATGCTGCCAGCATATTTGCGCCTCCAGATATGCCGGCAAAAATCCCTTCTGTTGTTGCGAGGTTTCTTGCCATTTCAAATGCATCCTCATTTTTTACCGGTATAATTTCATCTATAACGGAATTGTCATAATTTTTAGGAATAAAATTTGCACCAATGCCTTGAATTTTATGAGGTGCAGCCTTTTGTCCCGCTAATACACGGCTTGAAAAAGGTTCTACTGCGACAGATTTTATATTAGGATTTTTCTCTTTTAATGCTTTTGAAATACCTGAAATTGTACCTCCTGTCCCTACACCTGCAACAATTATATCAACCTTTCCGTCCGTATCTTCCCATATTTCTTCTGCCGTTGTAAGATAATGTATTTCAGGGTTTGCGGGATTTTGAAATTGCTGCGGAATAAAAGAATTATTTATTTTGTTGTGTAGCTCTTCTGCCTTTTCAACTGCACCTTGCATACCTTTTGAACCTTCGGTCAAAATGAGTTCTGCGCCAAACGCTCTCATTAATTGACGTCTTTCTATACTCATTGTGTCTGGCATGGTTATTATGAGTTTATATCCCTTAATTGCACATATAAAAGCAAGTCCTATACCCATATTTCCGCTTGTCGGCTCAATAATTGTTGTATCTTTGTTTATAAGCCCTCTTTTTTCTGCATCAAGAATCATATTATATGCAGGGCGGTCTTTTATTGAACCTGCTGGATTTTTACATTCTAATTTTGCAGCAATAGCGGCATTTCCGTTATTTAATTTATTAATTCTGACAAGAGGTGTATTCCCTATCAATTCAAGCATATTATCCGCAATTTTCATAATTTAACCCTCAAAAATTTGCATATCAACCTAAAATATTATACAACAATAATATTTTATAAGTGTTAGTAATAGGGATAATGCCTACGGTAGTACGACACTTTCTATAAGAACATTATATTTTTTAAATTCTTCAACAGAAAGTTTCATAATTCTGTCAGAAGCGTGCGGATCAATTATATAAATGTATTGGGAGTCACTTTTGACAACGCTGTATGCGTGCTTTTGGTGTAATTTGTTTCCGCAATGCTCACCATTTTCTACTGTAGGTGTGTCAGAACTTTTTACGCTTATTGTATAAGCTTTACGGGGATTTGAGAAATTTTTCGGATTGAACGGATTTTGTGGTGTTGATGTCGTTTTCACAAAAGCAACAGGTGGTAATATTGCTTTGTAAAATTCTTCCGTATAATCTCTACCTATATTAGAACCATATTCATCTCTATCTCCCTCATTTATACTCTTATAATATTTATCCATTGCAAGTTCAAAAAGTCTTACATCCAAATCACCTTTTGAAAGATATGCGGCATTTTGAAGCTCTCTTTGGCTGAAAGTATATCTGTGACTAATCCCGGGAAGCCATACAGTAAAATAGTTTCCTGTTGAATCCATAGTAATCAAGCTTTCAAGATATTTTTTACCTCCGGCTTTTCTTTTTACCGATTCAATACCCGCAAGAATCCAACAATCTGCAACATCACCTTGTTTGTATATGTGGTCTAATTTTCCGTTTGCAGGGGCTTTGTTTTGATATTTTTCGTTCCCGTCAGGAGAGGTTTCTCCCAATGCGGCATCATTTTTTTCATCATTTATTGCAAGTTGATTTTGTTCTGTTTCGGCATTTGCATCAGCAGATTTTCTTGCCCCCGTAAGTGTAACAAGTTTATTCCAAGTTTCTTTTGTGATACTGACAGTATCATCGGCATTTGTTGCTGTATTCTTTTCAAAAGCTTCACCAAGGTTTTTGTTCCCGTTTCTTGTTTTTAGAATATCACCTGCGCTTTTATTACTTATAATTTCTTTTATGCTAATCCACAGACTTTTATTTTTAAATTGTGCTTCATTTGCACCATATTCAATAAGTTGTCTTTTAATAGCTTGCGAAATGCCCTCGTTACGCCTGATTTCAATATCCATTTATCTCTCCGTTAAAATGACACACTGATAACTATATACTATTCGGTATTTTGGGGGAAATCTTTAATTATTGTTACAAAATAAAGTTTTTTGTTACAATTTGTTTGGCTTGAAAATCGATAAAATTTGTCATAAACTTGTGGTATGTTTGAAAGTTACGATAAAAAAATCGAGGATTTAAAAGAACATTTTCACTTCCGTTCAATAAAAAATTTCGAGAAAAAAGAGGGAAAATATATATACGTCGGCGGGAAAAAATTATTAAATTTATCCTCAAATAATTATTTGAATTTTGCCGATTGCGAAGAAATTACAGAAGAATTTTTTGAATACGCAGGAGGTAAGTATACCTTTGGCAGTGCGTCCGCAAGACTTTTAACGGGAACGTTACCAGTTTATAAAGAATTAGAGAATTTGATTTGCAAATTATATGATAGTGAAGGTACTCTGTTATTCAACAGCGGATACCATGCAAATGTCGGAATAAACAGTTCTTTGGCGGATAGCGGGGATGTAATTTTTTCTGATAAATTGAACCACGCAAGTATAATTGATGGGATGCAGTTATCTAAAGGAAAATTTATAAGATATAAACATAATGATATGGAGAATCTTGAAACCCTTTTAAAACGTGAGCGGGCTAATTTTAAAAATGCAATTATAGTTTCAGAAAGCGTTTTTAGTATGGATGGTGATATTGCCGACATAAAAAAACTTGTTGAATTGAAGAAGAAATATGATTGTATTCTTGTTTTGGATGAGGCTCATGCGTTTGGGGTGTTCGGAGTAAAAGGGTTAGGTGTTTGTGAATCGATAGGGATAATTAAAGAGGTCGATTTAATTGTCGGTACGTTTGGAAAGGCGATTGGGTCTATGGGAGCATTTGTAACGGGTAAAAAAGTTCTTATAGATTACTTGATAAACAAAGCCCGTTCATTTATTTTTTCAACTGCGCTGCCCCCTATAAATATTGCATTTACAAAATGGATAATAGAAAATAAACTTCCCAATACATATGAAAAACGTATGCAAATGCTTGCTCTTGGTAAAAAGATGAGCAGTGAAAGTCATATAGTACCATTTATAGTCGGTGAAAATGATAAAACCGTAGAGTTGAGTGAAATATTATTTCAAAACGGATATTTTACGCTTCCGATAAGACCGCCGACGGTGCCTGTCGGAACCTCACGTCTGCGTTTATCATTGACGGCAGATATTACGGAAGAAGATTTGGCAAAACTGAGAGAAATATTGTATTAATATTTATAATATTTTCTCATTCATTTGTGATTGAATGTTTTCCAATCTTTTCTTTAATTCAGGCAAGTACTTGTATATAATAAATTCTTTTCTTGCGTAGTTGAAGTATAGGTTGTTAATTTGATTATACATCATTCTATTTTCTCCTTATATTTTCCAAAACATACATTATAATTTAATTTTTATCTGTAAATAATTGGTTAAATGACTATTTTTATTCGGTATTATTGAAATATTCACGTGCTATAATTATTGTATTAAGAGGTTTAAATTATGCAGTTTAATTGGTTAAATAAGAGCAACAATAAAAATTTGATAGTATTTTTTTGCGGTTGGAGTTTTGATTACAAGCCGTTTGAGAGGTTGGAATGTTCAGATTTTGATGTTCTTGTTTTATATGATTATGCGGATATCTCAAATTCGTTTAACCTTTTTGAACAAAATAAATTGAAATCTGATATTGAAAATTACGAATCAAAAATTTTGATTACTTGGTCGATGGGGGTTTATGTTGCGTATTTGATTAAAGATTTTTTACCGATTTTTAATCAAAAAATAGCAATTAACGGAACGCCTTATCCGGTGGATGATGATTTTGGTATTCCCGTTAAAACGTTTGATTTGACTTTGAAATTTGTGGATACAGGGTTGCAGGGTAAATTTCAAAAAAATTTATTTAAAACTCCCGAGGCATATCAAAAATATCTTCAATGTCCTGTTGAACGTACGATAGAAAATCAAAAGGCAGAGTTAATTGCATTAAATACATTCATTAAAGATAATAAAGCGGAATATACGGATTTTTATGACCATGTTATAATTAGTGATACGGATAAAATTATACCGACAAGAAACCAGTTGAACTTCTGGCAAAATAAATCAAATACCGAAATAGTATTACTTGATAGCGGGCATTTCCCGTTCTTCGAGTTTGACAGTTGGAAAGATATTATAAATGCAAACAGACCCTAAAACAATAAAAAAGCACTTTAAACAGAGTATGAGTACATACTCCAAAAACGCAGTGGTACAAAAAATTACTGCGGAGAAAATAGCGGAAAATCTTGTAGGGAAACATTTCCCTATAATTCTTGAAGTTGGTGCGGGAACAGGTATTTTAACGGAAATTATTGCTCAAAAATGCTCGTTTGATGAATATTATGCAAATGATTTAGTTGAAAAATCAAAGAATTATATAAATAAATTCGTACCTGACGTGAAATTTTTTGCCGGCGATTTTAGAAAATTAAAATTCAATATGAAATTCGACTTGATTATATCAAATGCCGTTTTTCAATGGTGTGAAGATTTAGAGAATGTTTTTAAATTGTGTAAAAATCTTCTCAATGAAGATGGAATTTTAGCTTTCTCAACTTTTTCTCCCGAAAATTTTAAAGAGATTAAATCTTTGACCGGTATTTCATTAAAATATTTTACCGTTGAGGAAATAAAAAACTTTTTAAGTAAGGATTATGAGATAATTTTTGCAGAGGAATATGAGCAAAAATTAAATTTTGATAACCCGTTAAAAATTTTAAAACACATGAAGGATACAGGAGTAAATTCAATATCAAATGATAATTGGGGGATAAAAGATGTAAAAGTTTTCTGTGAAAAGTATCGTTTTGAATATCCGGATTTATCTCTTACCTATTCGCCTATAATTGTGTTGGCTAAATTAAAATAACCGATAAGGGAATGAAAATTCTAAATTAAATTAATAAACTCATATCATAAATCAGAGGAGTTTATTATGAGAAATTTACTTATACTTTTTATTTTGCTTTTTGCTGCTTGTCCGAGTTATTCAGAATCAAGATTTGTTACAACATCTTCTTCGCTTCCTAATTCTTCTTATTATTACGGTGGGTATAACGATAATATTTCTGCTTATAATTATAACAAGCTTGAAGAAATTGAAAATTCAATGTATGGCAGGAATTTCGTCGGTGAAAACATAGTCAGAAGACTGGAACGGCTTGAAAATACCGCATTTAATCATCTTTATCCAAACGTTGCACCGGAAAATCGTATTGCTAACCTGATTTACTATTACAATAAACGTAATGTTGCTAACAATTCGACAAGTAAATTAAAGAATTTTTTAAATGGATTAAGCTCTAATTTTATTGGAGTTCCAACCGGATACACTCCTCCGATAGACCCGTACCAATCATGGAACGCTTCTTCAGGTTATGGAAATTACAGTGACTATTATGGTAACAACGGTTGGTATCGCAACGGTAAAAATGTCGGCTCCGGCGGGGGTGTTCATATAATTGATTAGATAATTATTTATTACGTTACATTGAATATAGACGAAACCTCTCCGTAGGGGAGAGGTTAGAAAATCAAGTTGAGCTTGCGAAACTTAGATTTTCAGGTGAGGGTGTTGTCCCGTTAGGGAAATCATTCACCCTCTTAAGAATTTCTAAAACTCAACTACTTGCGTTTTGAAATTCTTTTCTCTCCCATGGAGAGATTTTACTGTAACATTGTATGTAAATACTACTGATTAAATTGTTCTTATCAAATTGATGTTTGTTATTGTTTTGATATAATAAATAACAAAAAGGAGAGGCGGTTGTGTCAAAGGGATTATTTGTAACATTTGAAGGAGTAGACGGTTGCGGTAAAACAACCCAAATGAATTTACTTGCCAAATATTTAAAAGATAACGGGCATGATGTGATTTTAACAAGAGAGCCGGGCGCAAAAGGTTTAGGTGAAAAAATCAGAGAAATCCTTTTACATTATGATGGTGAAGTATCTTCTCGTGCGGAAAGTTTTTTGTTTCTTGCTGATAGGGCACAACATATAGATAAAATTGTTAATCCGGCTGTAGAACAGGGAAAGATTGTTCTATGTGACAGACATACGGACAGTACCCTCGCTTATCAGGGATATGGCAGAGGGGTTGTTCTTGAACAATTAAAAATGCTCAATAATCTTGCAACAGGTCAAAGAAAACCTGATATTACATTTGTTTTTGATATTGATATTGAAACATCAATGTCCCGTGTCGGAAAAGAAAAAGACCGAATGGAATCTGCAGGTATTGAATTTTTTGAAAAAGTCAGAAAAGGCTATTTAGAAATAGCAAAGCAAGAACCAGACAGAGTAAAGGTGTTAGATTCAACTCGCAGCATTGATGAAATTTCTGAAGATGTTATTAAATATATAAGAAGTATCAATCCCTAATTTTCAGAGTATGCTTTTACATATTGAGGATTTACGGCAAGCCATTTGAAGGTTTCATTGCCAATTTCAGGAATGTCTATAACGAATGTTCCGCCGTATCTTCCCCTTGAAAACACCAAGTAACCTTCTTTTGCAAGATTATGGAAAGCTTTTCTGATTGTATTCGGGCTCAAATCCATTTCTTTAGATAATTCCATGATTGAAGGTAATTTTGAACCTATTTCATAATTGTCGGCTATCATTTTTTTAATGGTATTTTGGGTTTTTTCATAATAATAAAATGCGGTATCTTTTGCAGGTGCAAAAATTGATTGCTCAAGACTTTTATTGTTGTTTTCTTTAGGAAGCCTTATTACAGAGGTCCCGTATCTGCCCCTGCGTGCTAAAAGAATACCTTCGTCAATAAGGCTTTTTAATGCATCGTGGACAGTTTTTATACTTACTTTAAGCATGTCAGACAACTCAGAATGTGCAGGAAGTTTGTCCCCTACGGTCAGATTTTCGTCTATATATGTTTTTAAATCTTGTTCAATCTTTGTAACTAAAGTCTTTTGTTCATTATTATCAGACGAAAAATCTTTATCAAAATTTGTGGAAATTACTTTCCAACCGCTATCAGTAGAAGTGTTATGTTCAAGAATATTTTTCGCACATAAATATTCCAATGCGAGTCTTGTTGTATTAGCGGAGCAGCCAATCAATGCTGCTACTGCTCTTGACGACGGCATCATATGCCCTACTTTTATCTTGTTTGAAATGATAAATTTTTTGATGTCGTTAATTGCGGTTTCCCTTTTAGATGTTAGTTTTCGTATAGAGGACTTTTTTATATTTTTATCTTTAATCAAAGTACCTATTCTTTGTTTGGATTCAACATACCCCATATCTTCAATATATCTGAGAGCATTTTGTATTGTCCCTATGCTTACTCCGAGAAAATATGCAAAATCAGCCTTTGTAGGCAACAGATTTCCAATTGAGATTCTGCCATCCGAAATGCCTTCGTCAATCCAACTCATCATCCATTTAGCGATGGTTACGGATTTTGATTCTTCAGTATTTTTTATATCAGGAATTTCCAAGTCTAAATCAGATAACACTATTCTGTGTAAATTAGCTTTTTGTAAGAACGTATACTCCATTCTACACACCTTTCATCACCATTTTTTAATAATATACTATGTATAAAAAAACATCAATATATTTTTTGTTAGTATATGAAGAAAAGTTTACATTATATCTAACATATTTTGTATCGTCTTATAACGGCTAATAATTGTTTCCCCTTTACAAACTGTCGGCTTTTAGATAAAATCAGGATTATAAAGAGTTTTTAAGAGGAAATAAATATGTTAAGAACAGGTATAGTAGGGCTTCCGAATGTTGGGAAATCAACGTTATTTAATGCGTTAACAAGTGCGAAAAATGCCCAAAGTGCCAATTATCCGTTTTGTACGATTGAGCCTAATGTAGGTGTTGTCAATGTACCGGATGACAGGTTGGAAATTCTTGCAAAATTATGCAAGACAAATCAAATTATTCCGACAGCAATTGAGTTTGTCGATATTGCCGGTTTGGTTAAAGGTGCAAGTAAGGGTGAAGGTTTAGGTAACCAATTTTTGCACAATATAAGGGAAGTAGATGCAATTATTCATGTTGTAAGATGCTTTGATGACCCGAATACAATTCACGTAGCAGGCAAAGTAAATCCGCTGGATGATATAGCCACTATTAATACTGAACTTGCTCTAGCTGATTTGGCTTCCGTTGAAAAGCGTGAGGCAAGGATTTCAAAACAATATAAAGCAGGCGAAAAAGATGCGAAAATTGAATATAATGCACTTCAAACATTAAAAGAGCTTCTTAATAACGGCTTATATATTAATATTGCAGATGTTTTTAATGAGGAAGAAATTCCTTTTGTGAAGCAGCTTAATCTTATGATGACAAAACCTGTAATATATGCGGCAAATGTTTCGGAATATGATTTGAAAGACGGTAATGCTTATACTAAACAAGTTGAAGAATATGCAAAATCTCATAGTGCACAAATGGTTATAATTTCTGCAAAAATTGAAGAAGAATTGTGCGAATTGGGAGATGAAGCTCTTGCATATATGAAAGAACTGGGTATAGATGATAGCGGAATAAACAGAATGATAAAAACGGTATATAATTTGCTTAATTTAAGAACATTTATAACGGCCGGTGAAAAAGAAGTTCGAGCTTGGACTATTATTGCGGGTACAAAGGCACCGCAGGCTGCCGGAGTTATCCATACCGATTTTGAAAAAGGTTTTATCCGCGCAGAAATTACACCTTATGACGACTTTGTAAAATTAGGGTCGTATGTAGCGTGTAAGGAGAAAGGTGTTACTCGTCTTGAGGGTAAAGATTACGTTGTTCAGGACGGGGATTTGGTTCATTTCCGCTTTGCGGTATAGTTTATATTTTATTATAGATTATCGCAAGGAATTATATAAATATGCTACCTTTTTTCAGGACATTTGGTCGTAAGGATTCCATATCATTGCAAGTCTGTGAAGGCGAAGCAATCCAGCTTTGCCGATTTAAAAAGGTCGAAAACTGATTGAGCATAAAAGGTCTGGAAAGTCCGATTTCGGTAACACAAATCTCCGCATATTTGCTCTTTTTATCCCTATATTTCACTTAAAAGTTATTGTTGGGTTTCACCCAACCTACTTGCTCTAAAACGGCAAATCATCATCATTTCCCCATTCAAATTCATTCTTCGGTTCAATTTCCTGCTGATTTGGTTTAAAATCTTTTAGTTTCGCATAAGTTGAAGGATAGTTTTCCTTAAAGAAATTCGGGTTCTTCGCACTGCCTTTATATCCGCTACCCCACAAGCCACCGCCTTTTTGAGCCCAAGCAATAATATCCGCAAAAACTTCATTAATCCTGTAATCATCAATAGGGTTTATTAAGAGATTTTTTAAGTCATAAAGATTTTTGTAGTTAGGTTCTTCATACGGAAATTTTGCACCGTCTTTGAATATCTGCTGAAGATAATCAATTTTATCTGTAAGTTTTACACTATTAACAATTCCATGTGAGATTTCGTGATTAATAACTCTTTGCAAATCATTATCTTCTATTTTTGGTGTAAAAACAAAAAACTTGAACATAGGATGACCGCATGTAACTGCATCCCAATCTGGTGCCATATCAGGAATTGAAAGACGGTCAAATGTATCTTGTATAGATTCTGAACAGAAAAGGTTATATTTATTTTTCATTAATGGCTCTTGCCATTCGTCAGGCAATGATTCCAAACATTTATCTACTTTTTTGACAAATTCAGAACTTACATTTTTTGTTCTATAAATAGGATATTTCATCCCGAAGTTAGTATTATAATTATTGTTTTGTACTCTTTGAATTCGCATTAATATACCTCTTTTATGCTATATATAATTACAAAACCCCTAAAAAAATTTTTTGCTATTTTGTATTGGCAAAAAATATTTTTTTGAGTTTTATGTATAAATAGTAAGAATAGATTAATGCGGAGAATATTATGAAAATTACTTTTATCGATTCAAAACCTAAACAATATTTATATGACCATTTAACACAATCGGGTATAAACATAGTTCATAATAAAGAATTGGAAGCATTAAGAGATTGCTTGAGAAAAAAGAATTCAGAAAAAAGTGTTGAAGGGTTTTTCATTGTATTAAATGAAACACCTGTTAATAAAAATAAGCATTGGGGTTTAGTTAATCTTGAAGTTGTTGGTCATTATGACAGTAATAAAAGGAATTTAGCACCCGAATGGATTACATGTGCTATATGGCGAGATGGCGAAGATATAGGCACATTCTTTAATGTTATTCTTAAAAAATTCGGTAAAAATAAAAAGCGTGAACACTATACCGATATGAGAAAAATATGCACACAAATTTTAGATGAGTGCAAAAAATTTGCAGATGGAACTCAAGATTCGGGATTATATGAGGCAAAAAATATGTTGAGAGATTTATTAACGAATGGAGGTCATCGTTGTTAATAAAATCAATTAAAATTTTTATGAAAAATAAAATTTGCTAATTTGTAAATATTTACAGCTATTATCTTGATATAAATAACAAAATTTGTTATTATATATATATAGTTTGTTATAAATGGGGTATAATATGAACATTTCTTTAACACCGACTTTAGAAAAATTTGTACAGGATAAGGTTGCATCAGGACTTTATAATTCTGTTAGCGAAGTTATTAGAGAAGCTTTAAGACTTCTAGCTTCAAAAGACTCTATTTCACAAGAAAGAATCGCACAATTAAACAGAGATATTGAAGAAGGTTGGAATGATACTGCCATTTTAGAAGGTCATTCCGCAATGCAAAAATTAATAAAGAAGTATGAATAATTTAAAACTTGAAATTACAAGTAAAGCATATAATGATATGGAAATAATTTCTGAATTTATTGCACAAGATAATAAACCTGCAGCAAATTTAATGATGAAATTATTTTATAAAACTTTTAAGATGTTATTAACTCATCCAAATATTGGAAAAGCAAGAAAAGATTTTACATATATGGATGTAAAATTTTATGTTGTTAAAAAGAATTATCTGATTGTATATAGGATTATTGATGATAAAACATTAAGAATATTGAGAGTATTAACAACTTATCAAGATATTTGTGCAGAATTATAATTATCAAACTATCTGTTCTTTCTTCTCAAACAGACTGATATTTTGCATATGCTAAAAACCGCCGGTCTGTTGACACGGCGGTTTTTAAAACTTGCTCTAATGAACAATTACTTAGCAAGAAGTTCTTTGAATTTCTTACCAGCTGAGAAAGCAGGTACAGTTTTAGCAGCGATTTTCAAAGTAGCACCTGTTTGAGGATTTCTACCGGTTCTAGCTGCTCTTTTTCTTGATTCAAATGTACCGAAACCAACTAAAGTTACTTTTTTACCTTTAGAAACAGTTTTTTGAATAGTTTCTAAAGTTGCTGCGATAACGTCAGCAGTTGATTTTTGAGATACTTTTGCTTTCTTAGATACTTCTTTTACTAATTCTTCTTTGTTCATTACGAACCTCCTTCTTCCTTTTGTGCAAACGGAATTAAGAAACCATTTTCTTTTACCCCCGCATGCTTTTTCTATCGACGAAATTATTATAACATTTTATTTTCTTTTTGCAAGAGGGTTTTGGAGTTTTTTTTCATATAACGGCAAGATATAAAAGGAAATAAAAGAGATATACACCTTAAAACTGCTATATGACAGTGTTTTTGACCGGTTTTAATTATTATCCTTTATGTTCTGTAGCCTTTGCAAATTTAACGTTTTTGTAAAAATATTGTAATATTTGGTAGGCATTATAGCCGTCTTTTGCAAGATTATTTGCTCCATGCTGAGACATGCCTACGCCATGACCGTTCTTTTTTACATTACCGTCGTAGGAAGGAACAGCGGAACGAATGTACGGAACGTCAGCTCCCCAAACGTCTTTTGCGCTTATTGTTTGTCCGCCTGCAGATGCGGAATAGTATGCAGAAACGACTTTATAATTGTATGTTAAAACTATTTTTTCGGTTTGCTCAACAGCTGTATTGGTTCTTCCTGTTTCGGCAGAAGCTCCGCCGTATGCCTGATCTTCAGGTGTATCTTTTAAATCAAAACCCAGTGAGGCACGTTTTCCGAGATTTGCAAGAGCATAGCTTCTTGCAGCGATTGCTTGTGCTTTTAATGCTTCTAATTCCCAGCCTGACGGCATTTCAGCAGGAACAACTCCACGAATGTAATCTTCTAAATCTACATTATTAATTACCGTTAATTTATTATTTCGATTTTGTATCATCAAAAATCCGCGATACCATTTGCGTTTAGCATTTACAAACCCGTCTTTTGCAGGCTTTAATACAATATTATCAGATTTTATTTCATAAAATTTTCCGTTAAGTCTGATTGCCATTTTATTTTTATACGGAATAATTTCATAACCTTTCATTGCATCAATTTTGCATATTGTTTTGTTAGTATTGGCATCAATCAATGAGGTTTCCTTAGATGAGCCAACACCTATTTGAGAAGAGTTTGTTATAATTCCTATTTTTATTGCATAACAAGGAGATGCATTAATTAATGCAAGGAAAAATATTGTCAAAAATAGCACAAATTTCTTCATAATAAATATATTATAGCACATTAATTTTGAGTAGAGCTATATCATACGGTCGATTTTTTGCGGATTGGGCATTTCGTAATTCATTTCAGTCTGACTTGAATTATTCGAGGTTTTAGGTTTAGACAGTCCGAGGTTTGTGCAAACTTCGTCAGCCATAGGTTTTGCCAATTGTTCACCAATTTCGTATGATGTTAGTGATGCGCAAACGAATGCAACACCTTTTGCAATAGCCGAAATTTTTCCGCCGGCGGCATTTTTAGTGAGGTATTCACCTACTGTTTTTAATCCGTTATCGCTCAGCCACTTGCCGAGTTTTGCTACATTTTCGGGATTGATAAATTTATCCATGTTTTGTTTCATCAATCCTTCACCTAAGAACATACCTGAAATAGCGCCAAGTTGAGTTATTCCGGTGTGGACTTTGTCATCTGATTTTAATACTTTATATGTGCTTGCTGCACAAATAAGAGGGTTAACATTATGGGTCGCCCAGTTTATACCTTTGCCGGTGTAATCTAAAATTTTACTTTTATTCGCATATTTGCCAAAGATGTTATAAGCTTCTGTTGCGGTTTTAGCGGTACTGTCATTGTATTTTGTAATAGCTTCGGCTATTTTTGCTCCTTGAGCAAACACAACAGCCCCGCGTGCTGTTTCTCCGTTTTCTACTTTTTTGATGTTAGTTCCGAGAAAGACAGTACTTGGGACGCAAATTTCTAATAATCTTGCTGTCGGAATTGCCATAAATAACCTTTTCTAAAACACTACCTTACATTAATATAAAGTATTTCAATTATGCCAAATTGCGCAATAAAAAGTAAATCTTAAAATATGTTAACAAATAATAAAAAAAATATTGTTGCACAAAAATATGTTTGTGCTAGTATGGTATAGGAGATGGCGCAGATGCGGTTTTCAAAGTATACGAGCCCTGGTAGCTCAGCTGGATAGAGCAACCGCCTTCTAAGCGGTAGGTCAAGCGTTCGAATCGCTTCCAGGGTAAATAAGACGGAATGACTTTTGTTATTCCGTCCTATTTTTTATGAGATAGCGATGAGAACGCCGAATTGCGTTCGGAACGAGCGAGCCAAGTGCGGAGCCTGTTTGCTTAAGGCACACTTGCCGTAAAAAGCAAACAGCGAAGTCACGTCGAAGGCGAGCGAAGTGATAAATCGCATCCAGGGTAAATTAAAAGGGACTAGTATAAACTAGTCCCTTTTAATATTTTTATTTTTGTGTGAAAACTTATCCCAATTCTTTTCTTAGTTTTATTACATTTTGG
>CACWLL010000004.1 GCA_902761735.1 uncultured bacterium | reverse complement strand
TCTGGCTTGAGATGCCGCCATACCCATGACTTTGTCCCTTTCATTTTAATTTCCGTATTTTTTATATCGGCATTCTTTTCTGAAATCTTTAATTTTTTGCCTGTTTTTCTTCACATTTTGTTACATTTAGTGCCGGAACAGCTATATTTACAATAAATTAAGAATCTTTACATTCAAACAAATGTATATAAACTTATATCGTATAAATTATGTAAAAAGCTTTACAAAAAAATTTTTTCAATATATACTAAGCTTAGAATTATTTAGATATTTTTACTCGGTAGTAGTAGTAAAAGAAAAAGAGGTAGTAGAAGATGAAAAAACTTTTAGTTGGTTTATTTGCAGCTGGTGTTGTAGCATTAAGCAACACAGTACCTACATTTGCTGCAAACATTTCCGATGTAAGTTCAAATTATTGGGCTTCTAAGGAAATCAACAACGTTGTAGACAACAACGTAATGACTCTTTCCGGTAAAAAATTCAATCCGGAAAACAGTGTATCAAGGGTTGAATTTGTTCAAGCTTTATTAAAAGTTTTAACAAATGACAATCTCAATGTAAAAATCAAAAATTCATTCAGCGATGTAAAGGCATCTGATTCATTCTATGCAGATGTATTGAGATCTGAACAGTTAGGTTTAGTTTACGGATATCCGGATGGAACATTTAAACCTGAAAAATTAATGACAAGAGCTGAAACTCAGTCTGTAATCAGCCATATCACAAAAGATATGGATGCAGATACTTCATTATTGAAGAATTTCACTGATTCAAATGATATTCCGTCATGGGCAAAGAAAGCATATGCTAAGACTTTGAACTACGGCATTTATGTAAATTATCCAAACCCATCAGAATTAAGACCAAACGATATTTTATCAAGAGCTGAAGCTGCTGTAATTCTTTACAGATTAAGACTTAGAGCTGGTTTGATTAAATCTCAATATGTTGGTACTGAATTAGAAAAAATTCTTGGTACAGAAACTTTAGATGCAGTAAAAAAAGCACCTAACCATGAAGTAACAATCACTAACAAGAGAAATATCATCAGAGAAGGCAACGCAATGTATGTTGCATTCAATGATAAATTCAGATCTGAATTAGCTCAAGAAGGTGAAGCATTAACATTCGTTTCTAACGAAGATATTACAACTAATGAAGGAACAGTATTGTTCCCTGCAGGTACCAAATTCTATGGTAATGTATTGAGCATAACTGATCCAAAATGGTTCAACAAGAATGCTAGAGTATACGCTCAAATTACCCAAGCAGTTCTTCCAAACGGCAAAGTAGTTTCAATGAATGCTAAACCATTCTACAAAAACTATGAATTAAAAGAAGGTCCTTGGATGACAGCTGGTAAATTAGCATTGTGCACAGTAACCGGTGGTGCTATTGGTGCTGGTGCTGGTACAGGTATTGCATTCATACCAAATCCTCACAAAATCGGTACAGGTATCGGTATCGGTACCCCTGTTGGTGCAGGTATTGGTTTAGCTACTGGTTTAATCACTAAAGGTTTAAACTATCATGCTAAAGAAGGCGAAGAAATTAAAGTTATCATGCTTGATGATGTAAGCATCACTAAGTAATAGATTTTAATTGCTATGACTGTGTGTGGGTGAAGAAATTCACCCACTTTTTTTACGCCGCGAGCAAAGGTATGAACCCGAAGGGTGAAAGTCGAACAATTATAAACGGAAACGTTCAGTTTTCGTTTTAATTGTGAGCGGTACCGTTTATAGGGTGAAAGTCGAACAATTATAAACGGAAACGTTCAGTTTTCGTTTTAATTGTGAGCGGTACCGTTTATTGCGAGCGGCGTAGCAAGAGCAAAGGTATCAACCCGAAGGGTGAAAGTCGAACAATTATAAACAGAAACGTTCAGTTTTCATTTTTATTGGATAACATTTGACAATCAATTTTGTAAAATGTATTATTAGATAAGAGAAAATAAGACTATAAGGGAAATAATATGGGATTGAGACGACAAAATATACTTTCTTTGTTAAGTGATAAAACGAATGATTATAACGATAGAGTTGCACTGGGAACCAAAACAGCGTTGGGTTGGAAAGAGTTTACATATAAAGGTGTTGGAGTTTTAGCAAGAAAATTGGGAACATACCTGATTGAAACTATCCAAGTCAAAAAAGGGGATAAAGTTGCCATATTATCTGAATCTAAACCGGAATTTGGGGCGTGTTTATTTGCTGCGGCACTAGCCGGAATGACAGTAGTCCCTTTGGATATTAAATTAACAAAATATGAATTAACCTCAATTTTAACAGATTGTGAACCGACAGTCATATTGGTCTCTCAACATTATATTGATACAGCAAAAGAATTACAGAAGAGTATTCCGTCTATTCAGCATATTCTTGTAATGGATGAGCCATCATATAACCAAGAATTACTAAGCATACATACTTTACCATATACAAAAGATGCCAAATGGAGAAGAAGGAGTTCAAAATCAACAGCTCTTATTATATATACATCCGGAACAACGGGCTCACCAAAAGGTGTCGAGATAACTTACAACAATATCTTTTCACAACTGGAAGATTTAAAAGTTGTTATGGATCGTATTATTCCGTCAAAACATTGCCGAATGTTATCAATATTACCGATGAACCATCTGTTTGAATTAACGGTAGGTTTTTCGACGTTCTTAAATTTAGGTTATTCCGTATATTACGCATTAAGTCTAAAACCAAAAGACATATTGGCTATTATGAGAGAAAAACAAATCAATTTCATGGTAGTCGTACCAGCATTTTTAAAATTACTAAAAACAAGTATTGAATCTGAGTTCAAAAATTATTCACTGCTTGAAAAAACTCTTTTTGAGATAAAGTATAATCTTGCACAATTCATACCATTTATGAATGTAAGACGACTTATGTTCCGAAAAATACATAAACAATTCGGAAGGCACTTTAAGGCTTGTTTATCCGGCGGAGCTCCATTAGATATAGCAGTAGGAAAATGGTTCAGCAGATTGGGTATTAAAGTATATCAAGGTTATGGGCTATCCGAATGCAGTCCTGTAGTATCGATGAACTACGACAAAAGACATGATTTAGCATCTGTCGGAAGAGCTCTAAACAGTTTAGAAGCAAAGATTGACCCTGAAACCGGGGAATTAATGGTTAAAGGTCCTGCAGTGATGAAAGGATATCATAATCAACCGGAGTTAACTTCAACAGTAATTACTGAAGACGGATGGTTGCATACCGGAGATATCGCAGAAATTCGTGACGGACATATATACATAACCGGCAGAATTAAAAATATGATAGTTTTATCCGGCGGTAAAAAAGTATTTCCGGAAGAAGTTGAAGCCGTTTTGGAAAAAAGCTCTTATTTTAAGGAAGTATGCGTGTTCGGACATGTTAGAACTTTCGGAAGCAAGGATGGTACAGAAGAAGTGACTGCCGTTGTTGTTCCAACCGAAGATATCATATCTCAATACAATGATGAAGAAATCGATAAATTAGTAAAAGGCGAAGTTAAGCAATTGGCAATGAAATTAACACCTTACAAGCGTCCGGTTAATGTAATTGTTCATAAAGAAGCTTTACCAAGAACCGCAACCAATAAAGTTAAACGAAAAGAAGTAAAAAAACTTGTTACGGTATAAAAAAAATAGCCCTTATAAAAGGGTTATTTTTTTAAGATATTTACACAACCGGAACATATCCGAGTTCAATAGCTTTTGTATAGGCTGCTTCTGACTCTTTAATTTTACCCAAATTGCTTAGAGCTAAACTTTTATAATAGTAAGCCCCCCCGCAACTTCTGTCAATAAATATTGCTTTATTTGCGTATAATAAAGCAGAAGAACTATCATTTGTATTCAAAGAAATACAAGCTATACCAAGATAATTATAGATATCTGTCGGATCCAACTCTATTGCTTTACTATAACCGTCATAAGCCTCATCTAATCTTCCGCATTCCTGAAGAGCCCAAGCTTTTCTGTAATGAGCATACGCATAATCTTTATTTATTAATAAAGCCTTATTTGCATACAACAAAGATTGTTGAGAATCTTTCAATTTAGAATAAATAAATGAAATATTTAAGTAAGCATCGACATATTTATCATTACACTTTATACAATCTTCATAGTACCGTATAGCTTCTTGGTATCTGCCTATTTCTTGATAAGCCCATGCTTTTCTAAAATACGAATACGCATCATCCTTATCTAATAGGATTGCTCTGTTCGCAAACTCCAAAGATTTATCATAATCTTTAACCATGGAATAGCAATATGATGCCCATTGATGAGAATCTACATCTGATTTATCTAATTCTATGGCTTTTAAAAACCATTCGATAGCCATAGAATATTCTTTCATATTAGAATATACCCTGCCCTTTCTGTAATATGAATAAGCATTATTAGGTTCTTTTTCAATTGCAACATCAGCAAACTCAAGAGCTAATTCATTATTTCCAATTTTCGAATAACAGAAAGATACACTTGAATAAGACGCGGCATCATCTTCGCCATGAATAATCAGTTTTTTATAATAACTTAATGCCTTTGTATAATCTTCAATACTTTCATAATATGCAGCCAAAACATAATAAAGAGAACTTTCCGGTTCAAAGTTTTTTACAGCAAAATTTATATAATGCTCACATTTATTTTTATCGTAAATATTTGAAGCATCATATATTAATAAAGCTAAAGTTTGAACTTTCTCCTTATGTGTTTTATCAAATTTATGATATTTTTTACTCAAAAACTTAATAGCATCCTCATATTCTTCACGCTCTTTTAAACATTCTGCTTTTAAATTTAAAAGATAAGCCGTATCGCCCTCTAGAAGGCATTTATCAACATATATTTCCGCGTTCTCGTAATCTTCCAATGCTTCATAATTTTCTGCAATATTTAACCATAAATTAAATTTATCTTCATACCCGAGACTTTCAGCTCTTTTGAACCAATCCAACGCCTTTTGCGGATCTTTTTGATGATAAATAAAACCAATATAATAAAAATATTCAGGAGAACTTTTATAATTTTTCTTCAACACCTGTAAAAATTGCTCGGCACGACGAGTCTCTCCGCAAAATTCATACAACATCACCATAAATGTAATAACCAGATTATCATTACTTAGACAATATTCTTCCGCGAATTTTAAATAACGTAAACACTCCTCTTTTTGTCCAATATGAGCATAGGCAAATGCAACTCTTATATACCCATATGAATATGTAGAATCCATATCGATAGCCCTCTGCGCATATTCTAAAGCCAAAATATCGTCACCCGCGAATATATATGCCTTTGACAGATATGCATATTTTTCAGCAGTCATCTTATCTGCCTTTACATCCGCCTCTAATACATCAATAACGGAATATGCAGTAATTGCATTTATAAATACTCTTGCGTCTGAGTAATATGTATTAATATTGTCGTACACGTTAACCTCTTTTGAAGTATTAATCGGCATTATTTGTAAAAACTTTATAGCAACAATACAAATATTTACAAAAATTAGTAATTTGAAAATTAAGTTTAAGAAGTTATAATAGAATAATGGGGAGATTTTCAGGCTCTACACCGTCAGGTTGAAATAAATTATGAAAAAATATATTTTAATACTAATAACATTAATTTTTATGCTGTTTGGATACGTACAACCCTCGAAAGCAGAAAACAGCTTCAAGATAACCTCTGCGAATTTTGATATCTCGGGAGGAATAATCGCCTTAACTTCAGCAAATATAACTGATTTACCCGAAATAAGCGATATAAAACTTGTAAAATTATCAAACCCGACAAGAACATATTTTGATATTCCAAAAGCAATACTCTCAGGTACAAAAAAGGATTGGATATTCAGCTCCGAAGGAATTAAAGAAATTAAAATTTCTCAATTCTCTACTGCACCCGATATAGTCCGAGTCGTATTATATCACGACGACAACTACGACACCGGTAATCTGAAATTTTTACAACTAAAGAACGGAATCTTTATAAAAACCAAAAATAACGGGATCCAAAATCCTTTCATGCAAAATATATATAGAGATGACCATTCTTCTTCTAACGATTTTTACGAATATATGACGGTATCAACAAACGCAAATCCGAGCGAAACAATTGCCCGAATAGATCAGGCATTTAACAACCATACAAACCTAAATTATTCGCAAGAATTAAGACTTAATACAAAATATTATATAGACAGAGTCACTGCCGGTACCGATATGGTAACGATAGGAGGTATTGGCTCTGCCGCTATTGAAAAACCCATGATTCTTTCAAACCCTACAAGAATTGTGTTTGATTTTCCAAACACAATGGTAAACAGAGCTATCAGGAATAAGGAATATAACTTAGGACTGACTGATACAATGCGAATAGGACAATTTTCAGTAAATAAGGCACGTATTGTCATAACCACACCATATGTAACAAAGTATATTCCGGTATATTCAAGAGATAACCAAACCGTTGTTTTAACTAATAGTGATAATCTGGGAAAACTTACAATATCCGGAGGAACAACAACAATAACAAGTTTTCTTCACACAAAAATTGATAATTTGTCTTCCGCAATGACTTTAAATTTTGACAAACCTCTTGTTCATGGCTTTGACAGAACTAATTCGGAAATTATTGCCTACCTATTGAATACAGATGAATTTAATTCGGAAGATTTTACTAAAATATTCTCAGGAACAGCTTTTAATAAAGCAAAATTATCAAAAGCTTCAAGAGGCTTAAGACTATCAATACCAATAGAACATGATACTCTGGTAACAACATTTTTAGGGGCTGATGGAAAATCTCTCAAAATTCAAATAAAAGAACCAAGGGAAATTATAAAAGACACAATAACAGAAATCTTAACTCCGGCTTCCCCTGAAAAAAATCTGCCGGCTAATATGCCCAAAGGAACAGACGGAAAATATAAAGTTGTTATAGATGCCGGACATGGAGGTTCAGATGTTGGAGCCACAAGAAAGGGTATTTATGAAAAAAATATAACACTCGAAATTGCAAAAATGGTAGAAAAAATGTTAAAAAAGCAAGGTTACGGTGTTCTAATGACTCGTAGTGACGACACTTATGTTTCTTTGCAGGATAGGGTTGCTTATTCCGAAGCGTACGCTCCCGACATTTTTGTAAGTATACACGTAAATTCAAGTACAAATGAAGCACCAAACGGAATAGAAACACATTATTATCATTCTGAAAGTATTCCGCTTGCACAATCGGTACATTCTTCTCTTGCAAGCTCAATAAAAGCAAATGACAGAGGAACTTTTAAATCAAAATTTTATGTAATTAATCACACAACAGCTCCTGCAATTTTAATAGAAACAGGCTTTATTTCTAATACCGCAGAACGTGGTCAAATTGTAACCACAGCCAGAAAGCAGGC
This sequence comes from uncultured bacterium, assembly GCA_902761735.1. GTDB lineage: Bacteria > Cyanobacteriota > Vampirovibrionia > Gastranaerophilales > Gastranaerophilaceae > UBA1221. The sequence continues at coordinate 119,857 of CACWLL010000004.1, read as the reverse complement.
TACGGCAAAAGCAATAGTGGAGGGTATAAACAATTATTTCAAGTATACAAAATAAAAGCAATAATGCTCCGGTAGGTTTTTTTGATTCCGGTGTCGGCGGATTAACAATATTATCAGCCTTCAAAAAAGTTTTGCCAAATGAAAATATAATATTTTTTGGAGATACAAAAAATATGCCTTACGGCGAAAAAACAAAAGAGCAGTTAATTGAATACTCAAACAATGCTTTCAGATTCTTTGAAACAAAAGGGGTAAAAGCTGTAGTAATGGCCTGTAATACAACTTCCGCAACGGTATATGAAGATTTGAAAGATAAATACAATTTTAAATTGTATCCGCTAATACAATCTGTTTCTAAAATAATTTCAGAATCGGATGTCAATACAATAGGCGTATTTGCAACACCTGCAACAATCAATTCGCATGCTTATAAAAACAATATAAATAAATATAATTCCAAAATAAATGTAATAGAAATATCTTGTCCAAAATGGGTAAAAATAGTAGAAAGTAATAAGGTAAATTCAGAAGAGGCAAAACAATCAGTCAAAGAAAAAATGCAAGAAATACTAAAATTTAACCCTCAGAAAATAGTATTAGGCTGCACTCATTATCCTTACCTAATTAAATATATTTCAAAATATCTTTCACCTGAAAATATAATTAACCCCGCAGACTACTACGCAGATTACATAAAAAAAGATTTTGCAAAAAATCAATGTTTATCAGAAAACAAAGAAAAAGGCTCTGAAATATTTTATGTAAGTACAGCTCCGGATAAGTTTATTGAAGCTGCCAAAATGTTTTATAATGTTGAAAAGTGCATACTTATAGAACAATAATATAATTGTAAATTTTTTGTTACCATATAGCAATTTTTATCTTGATTTGTTTTACAATAATTGTAGAACACATAACAAAAAAATAATGGTAGGTCATGCTAATACAACGCATAAATTATGAATTTAACCGAAAAAGGCGACTTAAGCCCGATTATGGACAAGAATGTTTAAGCGCCCAGGAACATAATAATGTGAAGTTGTGTGGAGAAAAATATAATAATAGAGGATATAATGTAAATTTTAGCGGTAACTTGCAAAGTGAGAGTGCGAGTGCCGCTAAAACTTTTATGGAGAAAGTTATGAGTACCAAAGCCTTTAATTGGTTGACTGGGTTTGCAGGGGAACATAACGTAGCAGCAGCTTCTCTTATAGCATTATTTTTAGCCGGCGGACTAAGACCGGCAATAACAGTATCTTTACCGGGCGATAAAGATATGGAAGATAAAATATATGCCGCAGGGCACTCTATGGCTTCAGGATTGATAGGATTTGGATTTTCTACATTAATAACAACTCCAATCGATGCAGGTATCAAATATATATATAACGATGCAAAGAAAATGAAGCTTGAAGATTATAACAATTTATCCGAAGAAGAACTGGCAAAACATATCAGAAAAAATAATCTTACACCTGAAAAAATTGCAAAAAAAATGGCAAACGACAAACTTTCAGAAGAAGAAATAATTAAAAGTTTGAAAGATAATAAAGGAAATAATCTGAGTGCAATAAAAATTGCTAAATATGTTAAAAAGAATGACGGGGTTATTCTCCCGGTAAGGAAACTTAATAAATGGTTTACCATTGTATCTGATAAAGTTGATGAAATTAATAAACTTGAACACGAGTTATTTTTAGAAAACAATAAAAAACACCCAAAAGGTATAAAAAAATTCTTTAATGAATTTATAGAAAAAGTTGGATTTAAACATTCTAAACCGGCACCTTCTCCAAGAAGCATAGAAATTCTTAATAATATAAGAAATCTTACAAACCATATAGAAGGTATCAGTACATCCGCTCACAACGTAACAGAATGGGCAATTGCAATTCCAAGGGCGATGTTGACTATTGCTTTAATTCCTCCGATTTTGAAATATGTTTTCCACGTACAGAAAAAATCCAATGCTCCAAAACAAAATACCCCTCAAGTTCAAGAACAAGCGTCAACTTCAGCCGCAGATATTTCAACAGTAAAAAATTCGATGAAAACCTTAAACAAATTTGCAGGAGGAACTAAGTAATGATGATAACAGCTAAAGTAACTCCTAAATTAAATACTCAATATAACAATCGAAACATTAATTCTGCACCACAGAATAATCAGCCTGCATTTACCGGTTTTAATATATCAAAAAGCTATGATAAGTTCTGCGAAGGTGTAGGAGAAAAATTCTGTCGTCCGGTTTTAAATAACAGATTAATTAATTGGCTTGGTGATACTATCAAAAACAGCGAAAATGCTGTTAAACATTTCTTAGCTGTCGGCTCTGTTATCACAAGCGGAATGTATATGAAACAAACCTTAACCAACGACAAAATGGATAAAGACAGACGTCAAACCCTTGCGACTAATCAGTTTTTCACATTAGTTTTATCTACTGCGGGTGCATATACAATGGACAACAAATTAAAGAGTTGGTGGAAAAAACAACACGAGAAATTCTTACGACTTTCTCCTGAAGGAACAGCTGTTTGGGACGGAATGAACGCAAAGAATGAAAAAATTAAAGCCAAAAATAAAAATGTTATAAAAGAACTTCAAGAACCTTTGTATAACATTGATAAATATATTGCAGATTACGGTGAAAAACACGTTGTTGACGAAAAAGCGCTCAAGAAGCTGGCAATAAAGAGTAAAGGCTTTGCCGCATTACGCTCAATTTTGGTATTCGGGTTTGTATATAGATTCTTCGTTCCACTTGTTGTTGTAAAACCTACAAACTGGATTTGTGATAAATATCTTGAAAATAAAAAAGCAAAACAAGCACAAGCTCTAAATAAGTAACACATATTATTTTATATACATAATAATATGTTCATGATATTATTATTCTATGAATTTAGATAGCGCAATAGATAGCTTGTTATCCCCAATAGCCGATAAAATTTCAGGGATTATCTTTAGCTCGGTGACCATTCACGGAGTTAAGATTGAATTTCTTATTGCACTTTTAATGACTGCTGCAATATATTTCACTATCAGAACACGTTTTATAGGATTTTGGGGATTTAAGCACGCAATCAAATTAATTACAAAAAATTATGAACACAAAGATACAATTCAACGCAAAAAACACGGAGAAGTATCCGCATTTCAAGCCTTGACTGCGACTATTTCAGCTTCCGCCGGAATCGGTAATGTTGCAGGTTCAGCAGCTGCCGTATCTATTGGGGGTCCGGGGGTAATCTTCTGGATGATGGTAGCAGGAATATTTTCTATGGCACTTAAATTTGCGGAAGTATTATTGGGTATAAAATTCAGATATGTAAACAAAAAAGACGGAACTGTTGCCGGCGGTCCTATGTACTACATTTTAGCAGGACTAAAGCATCATAAACTGTTAGGTCGTTTTGCTCCATGGCTTGCAAAAAGTTATGCGGTTTGCTGTATTTTTGCAATGATAGGCGGTTGGAATCTATTCCAGATTAACGCTATGACTACGCAAATAACAGAAGTTACCGGCGGCGAAAACAGTTTTTTCCACAACCAAAGTTGGTTATTAGGGTTAATTGTTGCGATAATTACCTATGTAACAATCATTGGAGGAATTAAGGCTATTGGTAAATTTACATCAAAAGTTACTCCTATAATGTGCAGCTTATATGTCCTTTCCGCATTTACAATTTGTTTATTTAACATACATCATTTTCCAAATGCAATACATACAATAATAACTGAAGCATTCCAACCAAAAGCATTGGGGGGCGGCATGTTTGCTTGTATGTTATGGGGCTTTAGACGTGCAATGTTTGCAAATGAAGCAGGACTCGGGACTGCGCCCATCGCTTTTTCTGCCGTTAAAACCAATAAACCGGTAGCTCAAGCTTTTATTGCGATGTTACAACCTTTTGTTGATACCGTAATTGTCGGAGCAGCAACTGCGTTTGTAATAGTTATAAGCGGAGTTTATTTGGAAAGCAACGGGCTTGCGGGAATCGAATTAACTTCAAAAGCATTTGCAAGCGTATGTCCGTTTTTCCCTATATTGTTAACTTTTATGGCAAGCTGTTTTGTTCTGTCAACTATGCTATGCGGCTCATACTACGGAATTAAAGGTTGGACATTTTTATTTGGTGATACAAAATTGACAACCCGTACTTTTCAGGTAATATATTGTATATTCATAATAATTGGTTCGGCAATGAACTTTCAAAGTATCATAAATTTATCGGATGCCTTCACATTGTTTTTGGCTGTACCAAACTTAATAGCAGTTTTCATACTTTCGGATGTTGTTATTAAAGAATTAAAGAGATATTGTAAAAAATATAACGTAGGATTATTTAAAATCGAAAAAGAGGAGATATAAAAAATGAAGAAAAATTGTCTGGAAATTGTAAGACAAAAATGCGAAAACTGTAGAGCATGTGCGCTTGGAGCAACCAGAAATAACATAGTATTTTCTGATGGGAATGCCGATACTGCAAGAATAGTTCTTATCGGAGAAGCTCCGGGAGAAACTGAAGATATGACGGGCAAACCGTTTGTAGGCAGAGCCGGCCAATTATTAACAGAATTTTTAACGGAAGCCGGTATTTCCAGAGAAAAAGATGTTTATATTATAAATACAGTAAAATGTCGTCCGCCGGAAAACAGAGTTCCGACTGACGCAGAAAAAGCTGCTTGCAGAAAATTCTTAGATGCACAAATTGATATAATCAAACCTGATGCAATCATTTTATGCGGTGCAACGGCACTTAAATCGTTTATTACTTTGGATAAAAAACAAACTATTTCCAAAGTAAGAGGACAATGGATGACTGTTAGCGTAGATGGTGTTGAATACAGAGCAATTACTATATTCCACCCGTCATACCTGTTGAGAAATCATTCTATGGAAGAAGGTTCACCTAGAAGGTTAATGCAGGAGGATTTAAGAAACATAAAAGAAACAATTATACCTGACGTTGACAACAGTAATATCTTTATGAATGATATTGAGTCATTTGCATCATTAGCAAGCGTATAATAGCAAAAATATACCTAAAAAACCGATAAGACACCTCTGTCTTGTCGGTTTTTTATTGAATATTTACGCTTTATAATTTGACAAAACAAGCAATTATAGTATAGCATTATGACAAATAGGAGGGATTATAATATGAAAAAGATTTTAGCTGTAACTACTTGCACACTTCTTGCAATTACATTAAGCGGGATTTCTACCCTTGCTGACGAAGTTTATGTAATCCACACGAACACCGATACTCCTACGACATTAGAAAAAATCCAAACGAGCTCAAAACGTGCAGCTAAAAAAATAAGCAGAAAAGCAAAAAGAGCAGCCTCAAAAACAAGCACCTTTATTGACGACAAAGCATATGATGCTTTAGATGCAACAGAAGATGCAATCAAAAGCGGAGCCCAAAAAGCAGGAGAACTCACAACAAAAGCAGGAACAGCAACAAAGGACGGAGCTATAAAAGCTACAAACTACACATTTAAACAAATTCGTAACGGTGCAGACAAAGTTATTCAGAAAACAGAAACAATCGAAGATGTAAAAAAAGAAGAAGAATAATATAATATGTTAAAGGTCAGCTTTAAAACTGACCTTTAATTTTTAAAACTTATATTTAGGAATTTCAAACGGCTCATTATTAGCATCTTTTTCTACAAATTTCAAATAATAATTAAGAGCCTTTTCCTTTGAACTTTTATATATTTTTTCAGACACATATTTTTTGTAATATTCAGTAATTGTTCCGTCATAATTACCCATTACACCGGCATATGTTTCAATAATATCTTTATGAGAACCGCCTCCATACGCTTTTGTTTTTGCATCTGTGCCGGAAGGTCTTATTTCTATAAATTTATCACTAAATTCAAAGTATGTCCCATCTCCGACAAATTTTACGGATTTCAAATTATCAAAAATTAAACTCTTGAATGCATCATTTAAAACTTCTTTTATATCCTCTAAGGTCATCTTACCTTCTTTTAAAGCAATTGCCATTGCAAGATAAAACAAGTCATTCTTAGTTCGTTTTTCTTCACCCGCATATTTTTCAAGTTTTAATTTTTCAATATCAGGTTCAGATTCGTTATAATATGCAATATCAACACGAGTATCAAAACGTCCGACGATTTTGTTTTCATCAAAAATTTCTCTCAAATATTCTGATAAAGGTTTATTTTTAAGCTTTGCGATTAGAGCTGAAGCGACAATTATAGCCTCTGTCGCACTTTTTTCCCGCATTGCAACAGCCTGCCTGCCACATAAAGATTTAATCAAATCTTCACCACCCATAATCATGCCGCCGGATTCTTCCCCACCGAACAACATCCTTGGATTTTTCCCTAAATTTACGGAATTACCAAATACATCATCAACAATGACATCTTTTTTAGGATTATTTTTTAACTGCAACTCTACTTTTTTCATTATATTTGCGATTTCTTTGAATCCAACAGGCACATTTACGACTTTAACCCCGTTCTTTTTAGCCCATTCATCCCAGGAAAGAGCCGATGCAGTTGTTTTTATCATAAAACGAGGATGCTTTTCCCACAATTTTTCAGCTTTTAATTGCTTTGCCCAAAAATCCATCAACATCAAGAAAGCTTGATTTGCGGTAAATACCGTCAATAATTTACCATTTGATAATTCTACATAATCTATACCGTTATCTTTTAAAAATCCCTCTCTTGATGCAGGTTCCGTCTGAGTAATAGTTAACCTGTCATGGTCAGGATCCGTAATTAACACGACCGTTCCCAAAGGCATGTCCTTGAGTTTTTCGGAATAATCCAAAGTTTCAATAACAGGAAAATATTTTTCACCACTCTGTTTTTTAGCAATTACGGTTGCATCAACGGAATAATCATAAAAAGCTTTTTCTCCTTTTGGAGTCCTATCATACTTGCCTATACCATGGAAAAAAGGATCTTCTTCCGTATTAAACCAAACATACTTACTTTTTATTTTTAACTTATCAACAACTCTCGATAAAGTTCTGTATGCAGAGCCTCCTACATTTTCTATAGCAATTTTACCCTTGTATGATTTTATTAAATCCAAATTAATTTTTTTTGCGACACCCGACTGTAGATATTCTACATATAAATCAACTCCATCATTGAGTTTTGACATAATTTTTTCATCAATCAAAGGGTTATCTTTTGCTGCAATTTTTATTTCATAACTTCCATCTTTTTCAACTTTATCAAAAATTTCTTGAATTTTATCTACAAACTCTAACGACTCCTCCGGTAAATATTGAGAACCCTGAGAATTTAAATCTTTAGTAGCATTTTTAACCGAAATACCATGACTGGATGTAATATATTCACCACCAACCAAATCTAATTTGAAAGCTAAAAATGATGCAAGCCAAATAGGAATTGTTTTCCTGTCTTTCGGAACAAGCGTTTTTATTCCTTGCGCAGCTTGTATCCTTGCTATGGCATCTAAGAATAAAGCGGAATTATATCGAACTTCTCTGCCTGCAATCTTCAAAATTTCTTTACCTTTATATTTTTCTTTTGCGACAAGGGCTTTTGCAAGAGTTGCTAAAACAATACCAACAAGATTTATAGGAAATCTTGTATCTTCAGGAAACAAAATATTTTGAGGGCCTCTTATACCTGCTGTGGAAACCTTTGCCTCTTTTGCATATCCGTCAAACCATTCATACAAATTTAAACCTTCAGGATTTTTCTTAGGGTCATAAGGTTTTAAATGCTCCTTTTTAAGAGTAAAAGTAAACTCACCGTTTTGTGAAAAATCCATTAATTCTCTGTTTTTAATATAATCAGGAGTTTTTTCGTAAACACTCATATATAATTCATTTTCAAGATGATTTTCAGATGTTTTGCAAGCTTTCATAGTTCCCCCTTTTGAGATTATTATAATTAATATTTTAAATTGAGTAAATAATATAAAAGGTTGAAGTTTTACTATATAAAAAAAGCCTGAGATAAACAATCTCAGGCTTATAAAATTTATATTAAATTTTTATTTATGTTTTGATTCTTTAGTTTCCGGTTTAGCAGTTGTAACAACTTCTTTCTCATCAATACCGCTATCAACTTTACCCAAAATTTGAGGAAGTTCGATGCCGGCTTGATTAGCTAAATCATGCATTGCAGGGAGAGCCTTAATCAAATCTCTCATAAAGTTTGCGGTTGTAGAACCGTTTGAAGAACCTGAGCCGCCGTCCCAAACCGTAATTTTATCAAATTTAATATTTTTAATAGCTTCAACTTGTTTTGCAACAATATCTTCAATCTTTTCAATCATCAAGAAGCTTGTTGCGATTTCAGGTCTGTTGTTGCTGATTTTGACAAGTTCTTCATAACCTTTTGCTTTTGCTTCCAAAACGGCTTTCACACCTTCTGCTTCGGCAAAGTATTTTGCTTTTATAGCATCCGCTTCACCTAACGCAATACGTCTTGCTTTTTCTGCTTCCGCATCAGCCTGAACTTGTATTTTAAGTTTTTCAACTTCTTGTCTTGCAAGTTCTTCTTTCTTTAATTTAGCTTCTTCTTGTTCTTTTTGTGCTAAAAGTACATCACGCTGAGCATTTGCTTTAGCAACTTCACCTTCTCTGAACGCATCTGCCTGTTTTACTGCAAGAGTTGCGTTATATTCAGCAATATTTGCTTTTGAAATATTTTCACCTTCAACTGCTTGTGCTTCAAGGTTTGCTGTTTGAATACGCTGTTCTTTCAAAGCTTCTGTCTTACCGATTTGGGTTTGAGCTAATTGTTCAGCAACCTGAACTTCTCTGATTTTTTCAGCTTCAGCTTCACCTATTACCGCTGATGAATTTATGTTTGCAGTTTGAACACGCTGTTCTTTTTCTGCATTTGTTTTACCGATTAAGGTTTGTGCAGTTTGCTCGGCAACTTGGACTTCTTTTTCTTTATTAGCTTCTGCTTCACCGACAGCACCAAGTTTTTCCTGTTGTGCAACTTCAACTTTCGCTTTATTTATAGCCTCTGCAGCTGCTTTTTTACCGATAGCATCAATATATCCTGATTCATCGGTAATATCTTTTATGTTTACGTTTATGATTTCAAGACCGATTTTATTTAACTCTGTATTAACGTTTGCATTAATTTGCTCAAGAAATTTTTCACGGTCTTGATTGATTTCTTCAATCGTCAATGTTGCAATTGCAAGACGTAATTGACCCAAAATAATATCGCTTGCCTGAACAATTATTTCATTTTTTGATAAATTCAAAAGTCTTTCCGCAGCGTTTATCATAATATTTTCTTTTGTAGAAATACCAAATGTAAAGGTTGAAGGAACCGCAACACGAATGTTTCCTTTTGATAACGCACCTTTTAAATCAATATCTGTTGTCATAGGTTCTAACGATAAAACTGAATAATCTTGAATTAACGGAATTACAAATGTACCGCCACCATGTACACATTTTGCGGTTTTATCACCGCCGGTCTTACCGTAAATAACTATAATTTTGTTAGATGGGCAACGTTTGTATTGATTTGCGATAAAAATAAATACCGCTAAAAGAATCAACGCAGGGACAAGAACCCATGTTACAAATGATAAAAAGTCCATTTTTTTCTCCTTTTTCTTACTCTTTTTCTATATAAAGTTTATTATTTTCATATCTTATAACCTTAACGGGAGAAAAAGCTTCTATAATTTCATCAGAAACATTTTCAGCTTCTTCAATCGACAATTGTTTATTAATTTCTATTTCAATCTGCCCTATACCTTTTGGTTCAAACTTTGTATATGCTTTTCCTACACAACCTATTGCCTTCGTATAATCTTTAACAACTCTTTTATTCAATTTTCTGACACAAAACATTAAATAGGCAGATATTGTCATTAATATTAAACCGAACACAATTGCTATTAAGGCAGCCCATAAAGATTTTAATCCCCATGTCTTTAAAGCGGTTAAACCCATCCAACCGGTTCCCATCAAAAATGCCAATACTGATTGAACGGATAAGAAATCAAATGATTGATCCGTTTCAAATGATGAGTTAAAGTCGGTATGAACTTCAGTATCGCCCCCAAACACGGCAAATATAAACATCTTTAATATATAAAGCGTTGTTGATATTAACGCCGTATAATAAAACACTTTTACCAAACCTTCTGATGTAAAAAATTCCATAATATAAATCCTTTCGCTAAAATTATAGCTTTTCAATAAAAAAACGCAATCATTTAAAGAGATGATTGTCCGTAAATGAATTGTCCTTTACTATTATTGGGTTTCATGATATAATCCAATCAGATTAGGGAGTAAGAAATATAATATGTCAAATAAAGATAAGAAATCATATTCAACTCGCAATGCCGAGCAGTTCAACAAATGGCGCAGGATGTTCCAATTTCTTGTCTGCAAAATATTTTATATGATAAGACTAAAATTGGTATACAGATTAGAAGTTCACGGAATAGAGAATATACCCAAAGATAACAATTACATAATATGTCCAAATCATCTGTCGACTCTTGATCCGCCGATAATTGTTGCGGTATTTCCGAGAAGTATTGCTTTCATGGCAAAAAAAGAATTATTCGATATAAAATTTTTACGTTGGTGGCTCGATTGGTTGGGAGCTTTTTCCGTAAACAGAGAAAGCCTTGCCCCCTCAACCATAAAAACTGTTTTGACAATAAAAAAAAGTGATTGGGTATTAGGAATGTTTCCTCAAGGCACAAGAGGAGTTCCGGGCGAAATAAAAAATGTATCGAGCGGTTTTGCAGGACTTGCAAAAATTACAAAATGTGCTATCTTACCTGTTGGGTTGACCGGAACAAATGAAGTTAAAAGAATTCCTTTTACCGGTAAAATTATTGTTAATATAGGCAAACCAATTCCATACAGCGATAATATAGAGGATATGGTTAACCAATGGGGTCAATCGGTTGAAGAACTTACCGGCTTCAAATATGTAGCAGAATCTGATTCTGAAGAAGAAAAAATAGGGGTTAAGGAATAAATGAGCAATATGGAAAACGAAAAAGAAAAAGAGCCAAGAAATTATAATCGAAGATATGCAAATGAATACGGTTTTGGACGTTCTTTATGGTACAAGATATTCTTGTATACGGTCGCGGTACCGTTTTTCTGTATATTTTATGATTATAAAATTTCAGGGCAAGAAAACCTCCCTAAAGAAAATAAAAATGCAAAATACATTTTTACGGGAAACCATGTTTCCATTTTTGACCCGTTTTTAATTCCTTTTGCAACAAAAAGATTGATGGCTTGGATGGCAAAAAAAGAATTGTTTAACCCCGCAGAAAAATTCTCCAAACTGATAATTTCCCTTGGAGCTTTTGCTGTAGACAGAACAAAACCTGAAATAGCAACATTTAAAACTGTTCGGGATATATTTACAACTAAATGGGCATTGGGAGTATTTCCTCAGGGCGGAACCCGTCCTTATGGGAAATTGGATGAAATTAAAAGAGGTTTCGCTGTTATTGCAAAAAATGCAAAAGCTGATATAGTACCCGTAGCAATTGCAGATTTTTCCGGATACCCTAAATTATTTCCATTTAAAAGACAAAAAGTCAGCTTGCATATTTGTAAGCCAATCTCATATACGTTACCTGCAGATGAAATTGCATACAGATGGTGTGAAGAAATTTCCAGAATGGCAAATTATGAAAATTGCTATCCAAAACCGGAAACCGTTACAGAAGAAATTCCAATAGAAGTTTAATAAATAAAATTCAAAAAATAAACGCTCCCGAATATTCGGGAGCGTTTTCGCTGTCTTATTTAAAGAAAGGAATTTAGTTTCAGTGTGTTACTTTGTGTAGAGGTTAAACTTCAGCTAACTTAGCTAATGCAGCCGTTGCCGCATCTTTTACATTCTTATCCTGATCATTTTGAGCTATCTTAAAGATTGTTTCTAAATCTTTTTTGTAGCTTGGGTTTTGAATGTAGCTCAAAGCTTCTACTGCAGAAGTTCTAACCATTGGGTTAGGGTTGTTCTTCAATTGTTCAACAACGGTGACGGCACCAGGCAATTCTGTCAAAGGCACTACCGAATTTGTCAATTTTTGAACTTCCTCACCATAAAGTTTTTGCATTATTGCAGCTGTAAACATTGCATAACTTTTGTTTCTTTCCGCTTGTTCTTTCGGAGATATTGTCGTTGCAAGTTTTTGTTCATCTTCAGTTAATTGCTCGTTAGCAAACATTTTTTGTCTTGCAGCTTGTTGTTCTGCCGTCGGACCTTCAAGAGCACTTGTATCAGCTGTCATTATATTAGTAAGAGCATCTACGACTTTTGTATCAAGAAGTTCCGTAGCTTTTTGAGGTTCTTTATCAACCATATTAGCTATTTCTTCCATAGCTGCGGCTTGAACATCATAATCATTATTTGTCAATTTTGCAATAAATTCGTTTAAATCAACCTGAGGTTTTACTTCTTTAGGTTCTACAACTTCAACAGGTTTTTCTTCTGCTGCCTTTGGAGCTTCAGCTTTTGGCTCTTCGGCTTTAACTTGTTCGGTTATAACCGGAGCCGGAGGAGTAATTTCCGGTTGCTTAGGCAATTCCTGAACTGGTACTGTAGCAACAGGAACAGGTTGAACAGGAGTTTCAGTCACTGTCGGAGGAACTACTGTCGGAGCTTCAGGAGCTGTAATACATGGAGGCATGTAATAAGGTTGAACCTGAGCTTGCGGGTAACTGTAATAAGGCATCGTCGGAGCTGCATACTGAGGTGCAGGCATCTGCTGTGAAGCAGGAACGTTTACCATAGGGTTGTGTACATCAATTTTTACTGCGTTATAGCTTGGCTGCTGTGCAGGAACGCATACGGGTAAATTTGGAATTTGCATCATCTTTATCTTTTCCTTTCAATAAATAATTTTGTTTATATTCCTATTCTACCCTTTAAATACCTCTCAAGAAAAATTATTGCCATATTTTTTTCATGTTTTAACAAAACTTAACACTGAAAAGTAAAGAAAATAGTTATAGCGCCCTTTTAGAGTTTTGAGATTTAATTATTTTGTGATATAATAATGCGTAGAATTATGTGTATACAGGTATAGGGTATAAAAGTAAAATGTTATCAGAAATAAGAGAAAGAAAATCAATAAGAGCAGCGTTTGGTAAAGCTCTTGTTGAAGCGGGGAGAAAAAATTCAGATATAGTTGTAATGGATGCGGATTTAGCATGCTCAACTCAAACCGCTATGTTTGGAAAGGAATTTCCTAATAGATTTTTCGATATGGGAATATCGGAACAAGACATGATTTCTACGGCAGCAGGACTTGCCGCTGTGGGTAAAATACCTTTTGTTGCTACATTTGCAATGTTTGCAACGGCAAGGACTTATGATCAGGTTAGAAACTCAATATGTTATCCTGAGTTCAATGTTAAAATCATTGGAACACACGGAGGTGTAACTGTTGGGGAAGACGGAGCAAGTCATCAAGCATTGGAAGATGTTGCCCTGATGAGAAATATTCCAAATATGTCGGTAATAGTTCCCGCAGATTGCAGAGAGTGCGAAGAAGCAATAAAATTTGCCGCAGAAAACTACGGACCGATGTATATTCGTATCCCCAGAACTAATGTGTACGATATTTTTGATGATAATTATGAATTTGATTTCTGTAAGGTAAACATTATACAAGAAGGAAATGACGTAACAGTTATCACAAACGGAGAAACGCTTGCTGAAGTAATTTTAGCTGCACGAGAACTTGAAAAAGAAGGTTATTCAATTCAAATTCTTAATGTTCCGGTAGTTAAACCTATGGATGACTCTACAATAATAGAAAAAGCTAAACAAACCAAATTTGTTATCACTGTCGAAAATCACTCTATTATCGGAGGCTTAGGAAGTGCTGTATGTGAATTATTGTCATACTATTATCCAATGCCGGTTATAAGACTTGGAGTAAACGACACCTTCGGACAAAGCGGAAGATGGGATGAATTGCTTGATTATTACGGATTAAGTGCTTCAAAATTAGCTAAAACAATAAAGAAACAGATAGACAGATTTAAACTCGTAAAATAAATTAAAAGGTACTCAAATGATTCAATTCAGATCAGTAACAAAAAAATATAAAAACGGTAACTATGCTCTTAAAAACATAAATCTTGACATTATGCCGGGAGAATTTGTATTCGTTGTCGGGGCATCCGGTGCAGGGAAATCAACTTTGATGAAACTCCTTTACCACGAAGAATGTCCGACAAGCGGAACTGTTACTATTGGCGGAATAAACATTGCAAATCTTGCAAATGATAAAATACCAAGCCTTAGAAGATGCATGGGAATTGTTTTTCAGGATTATAAACTTTTGCAAAACATGAGTATATACGATAATGTTGCTTACGTTATCAGAACTCTGGGAATAAGCACAAGGGAAATAAATGCAAGAGTTATGGGAGCATTAAAAATTGTAGGGTTGGAACATAAAATCCACGCAACACCATCAGAGTTATCCGGCGGAGAACAACAAAGAGTAGGTATTGCAAGGGCAATTGTAAACGGACCGCCTTTGTTAATAGCTGATGAACCTACGGGAAACTTAGATCCGAAAAATTCATTAGAAATTATGCAAATTCTTGACCAAATTAACCAAAGGGGTATTACTGTTATAGTTTCTACTCATGACAACGCAATGGTTGATTATTTTAGGAAAAGAGTTATTACTCTTGACAAAGGTGAAGTAATAAGAGATATTCAAGCAGGTACATATGACTAAACAAAAAATAAAAAAAGAAGTAAAAAAACATATACCAAAAGATTGGTTGTGCGAACTTAGAATTTTGTACAGACTTTCGATGGAAACATTGAATGATATTAAAAGAACAGGAATAGTTAATCTTGTAATTATAACAACTATGGCAGCTATATTAACTATTTTTGGAGCTTTTTTCCGTTCCGCTATGACAATTTCTTCATTTGCACATGAACTTGGGAATGTCCTTGAAATCTCTGTCTATCTTAAGGCTGATGCTGACGCTAATTTGGTAAAGAATAGAGTAAATGAAATTGAGCATGTCGAAAATGTGAAGATTATCCCAAAAGCAAAATCATGGGCTGATTTAAAAAGGGAAATGAAATTACCGGATTTAGAAAACCCGCTGCCTGATACGCTGCATGTAAAAGTTGATAAACCTGAGCATATTGATATGGTATTTTCTAAAATAAAATCACTTAACACGGTTGAGGATATGAGCTATGCTCAACAACTGGCAAAAAAAATTCAAGCATTAAATCACGTTGTAAATACAATAACCGTACTTGTCGTTATTATACTTGGAATACTTACAATAACAATTATAAATAATACCATACAACTTGTAATTCAATCCCGAAAAGACGAGATTGAAATTATGAGGTTGATGGGAGTCAGCAATTGGTACATAAGATTCCCGCTATTAATGCAAGGAGCATTTTATGGGTTTATGGGTTCAATTGTAGCTTTCATCCCTTTGCATTTTGTTGAGAATTGGTTATTAAAAGCTCATCAGTTCTTTATGGTACCAACACCTCAATATGCACAAACCACAGTTACTCTGACTATGTTTGCGATGGGAATACTGTTTGGGGCCGGCGGCAGTTTACTTTGTATAAAAAAACATCTACAAGTGTAATATATGAATACTATTATATTAATTACGGATTATGAGGAAATAAAACTTAAAATGCAGGAAAATCTGGTTCTATTAAGAGAGTCAGACAGATTGCTTTCCGTCAATTATGAGAATGCTCCGGATGTATTGTACGAATTACGTCCGGATATAGTAATATTACATGAGCACGAAAAACATGAAAAAACTATCGGTATAATAAAATATTTGAAAGAAAGACGTATCTTTTCAAACTCTAATATTCTTTTACTGACAAATATGTATGATAAAGAATTTATCTTGGAAGCGTACGATGAAGGGATTAATGATTATATTACCTTACAATCCGAACCTTCAGAAATTCTTATAAGAATAATAAACAGCATTAAAACATCGTGCCTAAAATCTAAAATTAAAAGGTTCATGGGTAACTTAGAATTTTACAATATTATTGATATAAACAGCGGATTTTATAATACAAAATTTGAGAATGAGATTTTTAACAATGAACTAACACGTGAAAATTATAAAAACGGCAGTTACATGATAATCTCACCGGATGAAAAAAGTAAAAAGGATTTTTCTGAGGAAATTATGAACTCCACGTTAAAAAACGTATTGAGAATTAATGATATTGTAACCGGACCTTCAGGAGCCAAGTATGGAATTTTACTACAAGATGGTATTGAAGGTGCAATTAGAGTTTTAGAAAAAATTAAAGAAGAACTGCCTGATAATTATTCCATAAAAGCGGGAATAACATCAATTACCACTAAAAAATTTGATGAAGTAAAGAAAAAAGCAATTAGCGCACTAAACAGTTCTTTTTTAACAAATCAGGATTATGCAATATATACATCTGAAGGAAACACCTCTGAGGACTGGCTTGCGCCCCCTAACGAACAAGATAAAGCATATAAATTTTATAAAAAAGCATTTGGGAAAAAAATAGAAAATGCTATCGCTCCGGTATTCTACAGATTACAAAAAATCTATGAAGAAAAAATAGGCGAAGCTGAAATTGACCAATTCACAGATGAACAACAGAGTGTTTTTCGTATTATCAACGGGAAAAACGAGAGTCGTTTAACTATGGTATATCCGGGATATTCAAAACTTATAATTACAATTACACATACAGGTTTTGATTCTCCGGAAAACAGAAAAATTACAATTCCGCTAAAAGAAATAACCTCAACAAAGATTGACGAAATTGTAGAAAGTTTTATAAATGAATTTATGGGAATATACAGACATGTATAATTGAGGGAAAAATGAAATTATTAAATGAAAAAGATTCGCTGGTTATAATTATAGACATACAAAACAAACTTGTCGCTGCATTAGAAAAGGACACCGTAGTTTCTAAAGCGGCTAAACTTGTTGCTGCAGCTAATATATTAGATATTCCCGTAATTGTCAGCGAGCAATACCCTAAAGGGCTTGGACAAACAATTTTTGCAATAAAAAATCAACTCCCGCAAAATTCTGAAATAGTAGAAAAAACTTCATTCTCTTTACTTGAAGAAGACGGTATGCTTGATAAAATAAAATCTTACGGCAAAAAACAAATTGTACTATGCGGAATCGAAACTCATATTTGCGTACACCAGACGGCTGCTGCTTTATTAGACGCAGGATTTGAAGTTTTTATAGCAAAAGATGCCTGCGCAAGCCGAAACAAATATGAATTTAAACAAGGTATAGAAAGAATGCAATCAAACGGAGCAAAGATATCTTGCCTTGAAATCATACTTTTCGAATGGTTAAGAAGTGCCAACCACCCTAAATTTAAAGAAGTCCAAATGCTGATAAAATAGCTTTATTCCTGTGCTTCTTTCTCGGCATTGAGTGCGTCGATTTGCTTTTGAGCTTCTTCCAATTGTTCTTGCTTCTTCGCAATACGGTCTTTGATACTTTTTTGCTGCTCTTTAGGAGCATATTGCAGTTGAGCATTTAATGCACTCAGAGCTTTCTCAGCACCGTCGCGTCTTTGAATAGCTTGATTCATTTTTTGGCTGAAGGTCTTTTCTTCTTCCGTACGAGGAACAGTAGTTTCTATAATTTGCGGTTTTTCGACAGTGATTTTTGTTGTCTTTTCTTGTTTCTTTGGTTCGACTTTTGTCGTTTCCGCTTTTTGAGAAGAATGTTTTTTCTTTTTCTGACCTTCCGGAGTTTGTAAATTTTTAGGAACATCATAATCAACGCTCTTTGATTTTTTAGCGTTTTCTTTAACCGATGCAGCCAAAGCATTTGTTGAATCCATTAATTCATTCATCTTGCCATTGATAGTATCCTTAACATCCGAAATTGAAACATGCAAACCTTCTTGAATCTTTTGCAATTTATTGTAATCAATTTTTGTATCAGCAATACCCTTTGAAATATAATCTTTCATATTATTTATAACATTACCGCTGCTATCTTTTTTCTTATTATATTTATTTTTGAACGTATTTTTATCTTTTTCTTTTGCGGCAACGGTAGCCTCAATATCAACGACTTCAGGTAACTCAGGTGCAACAAATACAACTTCCTTACTCGAAGAAGTTTTACCTTTAGGTTCAACTTTTTCCGATGCGGGAGAAATTGCACTTAAAACAAAGGATGTGGTTTCTTCTGCCCAATTTGTATCTTTCGGCAGAGCCATACTCGGAAGCTTTTTAGACGCAGCGACTGCCGTAGGATTCGGAGCTGCCGGTTTACTTGCGCTCTTTTCATCTTTCATTTGAACCTTTTTTTCGCCTGAATTAAGATTAGTTCTTACACCGGGTTTATGTTTCTTCTTTTCACTCATCAAAAATCACTCTCTAATATCTTCTTATATATAAATAAAGTGCATAAAAACAACAGAATTTCAACTTTGCAAATTTTCTTTACAAATAGTAATAAGGATATGCGGGATTAATAATATTACTTATAAGTAACATTTTGTAAAAATTTATCGCCATGACTAACAAAAAAATCTATTTACAAGCTTAAATATATAAGGGCAGAGAAGATGATTAATCCGATAAATTACAACGGGATATATAAAAATATTGGAGCTAATAGAACAGCTCCTGCTGCAAGTTTTCCAAAGACATTCGGAGTTTCGACTTTTAAAAGTTCGAACAATACATCTGCTGAAAATTCGTCCAACACAACAAGAACGAGCATTTTTTATATTAATGACTACCACGGCAAAGCAATGAATATGGAAAGAACAGTTACTGCCTCGAATGCTTTTGACAGTTTCACTCCATCCAAACCAACCGACAAACTAAAACTATCCTCAGGAGATATTATGTTAGGTGCGGATATTGCAATTAACAGAGTCGCAATGAACTTTTTGAAAATTATAGGAGTTACCGCATCTGCAGTCGGAAACCACGAATGTGACATGAAATCATCAGATTTCTTTAACGAAGCTAAAAACATGCCTGCGAAACTCTTAGCCTGCAATATAAAAGCAGGAATGACTTCACAACTTACAAAATATATAGAAAAATCATATATTCAAGAAATTAACGGAACAAAATACGGAATTATAGGGACAATTCCATCAGATTTAATATCCAGAATTAAGTATGGCAAAGTATTCCAAGACCAAGAAATTGAACCCTACGAAATTAATGAAACAATAGCTGCCGTTCAAGCAGAAGTCGATAAATTAAAGGCGCAAGGTATTAATAAAATCATATTATTATCCCATAGCGGATATGGCTATGACAAAAAAATCGCCCAAAATACCAATGGTATAGATGTAATCCTTGGCGGGCATTCACATAATCTTATAAAAGGCATAGCTAAAGGAGAAAACCTTCTCTATTCAAAATCCGGAGAGCCTGTAATAATCACTCAAGCAGGAAGAGATGGCAAAAATTTTGGTATATTGAATATTGAGTTTGATAAAAATGGAATTATAACTAAAGCCCAAAACAATATCGCAACGACACGAGAATTCTCTCGCAACGCTATTGCAAAATATGCGTTTGAAAAAATTATAGGAAAGCCTGAAGTTATCGGAACTATAAGGACTGCTCCACCTATATTAAAAAACGATTTAATAGAGGCAAATCCGCTTGCGTATTATGGTCTTGATTCCATTAGGGAAATGACCAATGCCGACATAGCTCTTGTTGGAGCCGCAAACCTAAGGGGTTATGTTGAAAAAGGGGACATTGATACAGGAATTATTGAAGAAATTTCACCATTTAAAAACAAAATGATTAAAGTCAATTATACAGAAAAGGAAATTGTTGACGCACTTAAATTCTGTGCAAAATCACTTATTAACAGTAATAATAAACCGGGAATTATGTATACATCCGGCTTATCTTATACTATACACAAGGATGGCACAATTAGTAATTTAAAATATACGGACAAGAACGGACAAACCACCGAAATAGATATTAATAACCCAAGAAAAGATAAAATATATTCAACTGCCATAAATGAATATTTTTCCAGCGGTAACGACGGATTGGACATGTTAAACAAATATTTTGAGGCAACCGAAAGATACAAATGGGATATAAATTATGCAATTGAACAAAAAATCAGAAAAACTAAAGCCCCTATTGATATTGTAGATGACGGAAGAATCACATTTGAGAAATAAATTTTATAAAACCGGCAAAAAAATTTTTTCAGTCGTTTTATACACAGAAAAACGGAAAAAGGGAAATATAAATGATAACTAACAATTACCCAAATTATTCTAATCAAAGATTACAGTTTTGCGGAAAATTTGAGAAAGAAGCATTGACAAAACTTAAAAAATCTTCTTCAAAAGAAATTGAGAATTGCATTGATTCTTGTTGTAAAAAAATTGAAGAATGGACTGATAAAAATACAGTAATTGGCTTAAAACAGGATAATAATAAGCTTTCTTATTTTACATTATCTAATGACTCATTTGGAGATAAAACAGTTCAGTTATGTTTTCCCAAAAAAGACAATGAACTTATACATGCACTTTTAAGTATAACAAAAACGATGCTACTATCTGCTGAAAAATTTATCAAAACGGGAAAAAATAATTAATTGAAAATTTCTCTGTTTGAATGTAGAATTGTAATATAAATTATAAGAGGGTTAATAAAGAATAATGAGAATTACAAAAATCGGGGGATTTGTTGGGGGAGCAATGCTAATGGCAGCCTGTCATACTAATTCCCCTAAACCATATATTTCTCCTGTCCAAAGAGCTTTCAATCAAGCATCAAAGCACATGACAGCAGAAGAAATTGCAAAAATGAAAGAGGGTGCTACAAGACAAATTTCAGATTTCTCTCAAGACGTTTCTGAAAAAATTTTTTATTGGGACAGTTTACTAAATAAAGAAAAAGTTGCAGAAGCCTATCAAGAAGGTCGAAATTATATCAAAGACAGCCTTAACGGTGTTTATTATCCGGAAAGGGAATTTAAACTTCCTTTGGACACTATTATAATAAATCCCCGCCACGGAAATAATATTATAGATAGCAACAAGGTTGAACTGGGAATAAACATTGGCGGAGTAAAATTATACGACTACATTCAAAAAGAACCGAAAATTTCGAACAGACCAACCAGCTCTGTTCGAAATTCAAAAAATAATTACTCTACCCATTATTACAACCTTGTAGGTTCTGTCGCAGAACAAAGATACGCATATAAAAAGGGAAAAGAATCCATCCGACTTCTGATGAACTCTGATTGGCACTAAATTATCTGCTGGAATACTCTTTTACCGTTATGTACTTATGGGCCTTTTTATCGTATGTTTGAACGACATAATCAGTATTATTTAGCTTTATTTTTATAGAATTATTATAATCTGTTCTATAAATATCAGTTTTTCTTAGAGTATCAAGAGTAACTTTTGTAGGATGACCAAAAGTGTTTTTTCCTGTAGATACAATCGATATTTGAGGGTTTAAAGATTCCATCATATTATTATCAACTACACCTCTTGCACCATGATGTCCTACTTTAAAAACTTCAACCGGTTTATTAGGTAAATACTTGCGAATACTGTTATAAGCCTCAATCCCTGCATCCCCCATAAATAACGCATCAAAATCTTTATATGAAATAAGCGTAACTATCGATTTATCATTGTCAGAATTGCCGTTTGGCTGATATGTAGTTATCTTGAAATCACCCTCACCATATATTTCTTCAGCATTTTTAGCTAATTTAGATTCTATATTCTTGTTCTTTATAGTCTTATATATGTTTTGGGAAGTATATCCTTTATTTGTATATGAATTTAAATAAACTTTGTTAACTTTGATTTTATTAATCATATCTACAACCCCGCCGGAATGGTCATTATCAAAATGAGAAATAATCAAACCTTCTATGATTTTTATCCCTTTATCCTTCATATATTTAGTAATAATAACTTCAGCTTGTGATTTACCGCCATTATATGGGGCTTTCCCTGTATCAATCATAAAATATTTGCCTTTTGGTGATTTTATTAAAAATGCATCTGCATTCTGCACATCAAAAGTAATAATCTCAAGGTTTCTATTTGGAAAATTCACTGTACTTATTGCTAAAAATGCAATTATAAAAACCAGAAACAGTCTGATTGACTTATTAAATCCTATTTTAAATCCTAATGTTACAACCAAAACAATTATATAATACATTACAACTTGAATTACCGACGGATGAGTTGTTTCAATAAGAGAATGCGGCATCTCAGAAAAGAAATTGGAAATTGCAACCAAAATATCAAGACAATATTTTAGTATAAAATCAAATATCGCACATACATATTTTGCAATCGGAGTAATTAATGCCAAAAGGGAGCTTAGAAAGCCTCCAAAACTTATGACACTTAAGAAAGGCATTATAGCAATATTGGCAGGAATTGAATATGTACTTATTGTATTAAAATAAAACATTTGCAACGGGACAACCCAAATTTGAGAAACAACCGGAATTAATAATTCTGCGGCAAGCCAATCCGGAAATTTTGAATCCCGAATTTTATTTAATACAATATTTGCGGTTGTCAGCAACCCAAAGGTTACAATAAATGACAACTGAAAACCGACATCATTTATGTATGCCGGATTATACAAAAGCATCAAAGCCGCAACAAAAGATAAAAGTGATATACTATGAGAATCCCTGTCAATTAGTTTACCGCCTAATACAAATAACAGCATTAATGCAGCTCTTACAACCGATGCTCCTAATCCTGTCATAAGTGTATATAGGATTACAACAAACATTCCGCTCACAATAATAAATTTAATCGGAGCTCTTAATCTTCTCAATATGAAATACCAAAATCCGTATATAAACGCAACATTCATACCTGATGCAGCAAGAATATGAAGCAAACCCGAATTTTTAAAGGTATCTTTTATATAATCGGGAGGAGCCACTGCATCATCTCCGAATACAATTCCCCCCAATATTTCAAGCCCCGGACTTTTTAAATACATTGCATGCGTTGATATTATTCTATTTCTGACATTATTCAAATCCTGAAGAAATTTCCATTTTATAGGTAATTTTGAATCAATTTTTATACAATCCGCATTATCTGCATATACAATAGAATACGTTTTAAAATTCCTTAAATATTTTCCGTAATCAAATTGTGACGGATTACTTGCCTTAAAAGGTAATCTTAATTTACCTTTTATATTATATTCATTTCCAATGTT
This sequence comes from uncultured bacterium, assembly GCA_902761735.1. Classification (GTDB taxonomy): domain Bacteria; phylum Cyanobacteriota; class Vampirovibrionia; order Gastranaerophilales; family Gastranaerophilaceae; genus UBA1221. The sequence goes on along the minus strand of CACWLL010000004.1, from coordinate 96,570 downwards.
CAAATTAGAAAAATCATTACTGGCATCGGCAACGTTGACTATCGTTTTTGCATCAATATTTTCACCATTTATACTATAAACGTGCATGAAAAATTGATGTTTATTTTCTTTGTTTCCTGTCGGAATAGATACTATACGCCCGCTTATAACCACATCTGCCGGTGCCATACCGGTTAAAATATCTGCATCTTTTATTCTTAATGATGCGTTAAAAAAACCGAAATAAAATACTAAGCCCCATAACAACAGATATTTGTATGAAAGATATTTATTAATTGCAAATACAAAAAGTATAACCGTCACAATAATAGAAACAGGAATTGCACAATCGTTAAAATATGACAAAATTCCTGCCATAAAGAACATTGCTGTTGCAAACATTAAAATATTTTTATTTTGAATATATTTGCCTAAAAAATCCCTAAACATTTGCTATTCAATCATTCCGATACGTCTTATGTGCCGTTCTTCATTTGAAAAAGGGGTACTCAACCATATATCAGTAATCTCAATCGCCAATGGTAAATCTATAACTCTTGCACCCATACATAATATATTTGAATCATTATGCTCTCTTGTTGCCTTTGCAGAAAATTTATCGGAACAAAGTGCTGCCCTTATACCTTTGACTTTATTTGCGCAAATAGACATTCCTATACCTGTTCCACAGATTAAAATTCCACGGTCATAATTACCTGACGCAACTTCCAGTGCAACCTTTTTGGCAAATTCCGGGTAATCACAAGACTCTTCGGAAAAAGTTCCAAAATCTTTTACTTCATATCTGCTAAGATGTTTTATAATTTCATTTTTATATTCAAAACCGCCATGATCAGCAGCAATCGCTATCTTCATATCCGTAACTCCTTACCAGTATTTTACCATAAATAAATTATTTTCGTGCAATAGCATGTCGTTCTAATAAAACCATTAAAACAGATATATCAGCAGGTTTAACTCCGCCTATACGGGAAGCTTGTGCTAAAGTCTTTGGTCTGATTTTTTGAAGTTTTTCTTTAGTTTCCGAAGAAATATGCTCTATCGCCATATAATCAATATCCTCCGGTATTTTAAACTTATCCAGTTTTGAAGCCTGCTCTACCTGAACTTCCTGACGCTTTAAATAACCCTCATATTTTATAAGAATTTCTACCTGCTCGCAAACATCTCGTGTTAAATTTAATTCCTTCGTTTCAGGATTTAATTCTTTTAATATTTCATAACTTATATTAGGACGTTTTAGCAACTCAGCAAGTTTCATTGTTCTCTCAAGCCCTTCACCGTATTTTGCAAGAATTTCAGAATTAGATTCATTTGCTGCAACCTTAACATCTCTTAAACGCTGAACTTCTTTTTGAATATTTTCTTGCTTCTGTTTAAATCTTTCATACTGAGCATCATCAATCAAACCTACTTTATAACCAATAGGAGTTAATCGTTCATCCGCATTATCCTGCCTCAATAAGAGTCTGTATTCAGAACGGGAAGTCAGCATTCTGTACGGATCTTGAATGTCTTTTGTTACCAAATCATCAATCAATGTTCCGGTATACGATGAACTTCTTGAAAGTTCAAGCATTTCAGAACCATTTAAAAAATTATATGCATTAATACCTGCAATCAAACCCTGAGCCGCAGCTTCCTCGTATCCGCTTGTCCCGTTAATTTGCCCTGCAAAAAACAGACCCTGAATCTGCTTTGACATCAAAGAATGCATTGTTTGAACCGCAGGGACATAATCATACTCAACAGCATACGCCGGCTTAATCACATGGGCATTTTCCAATCCCGGAAGAGTTCTTAGCATTTCCACCTGAACATTTGCAGGCAGACTGCTTGAAAAACCTTGAATATATACCTCATAATTACCCAATCCCTCCGGCTCAATAAATATATGATGAGAAGGGTTTTTACTGAATCTTACAACTTTATCCTCAATTGACGGACAATAACGAGGCCCTACACCCTGAATAAGTCCTTTAAACATAGGTGATTTGTCAAGATTAGCTTGAATAATTTTATGAGTTTTTTCATTAGTCCTTGTTAAATAACACGGATACTGCTTTCTGACCGGTCGATTTGGTCTGAAAGAATAAAAATTTAAAACTTCATCACCGGGCTGAATATCCATTTTTGAATAATCTATTGTCCTTTTATCTACTCGAGGAGGCGTTCCCGTCTTTAATTTCTTAAGGTTTATTCCTAAACTTCTCAATGAATCGGATAAACCGAAAGCCGCCTTTTCTCCTAATCTGCCGGCACTGTACGCTTGAAGTCCAACCCATATTTTACCGTCAAGAGAAGTTCCTGTCGTAAGAATAGCAGCATCTACAGAATATTCAATACCAAATTCATCTCTTGCTCCCGACACACGTCCATTCTCAACAATTAAATCCGTTATACACGCTTGCCGTAAAAAAATATTCTCATTACTCTCAATAACATTACGCATATAATCAGAATATTCTCTTTTATCGGATTGAGCTCTTAGAGCCCTGACGGCAGGGCCTTTTGAGGAATTCAATGTTTTCATTTGAAGATAAGTAGCGTCAGCAGCTAAGCCCATTTCACCGCCCAACGCATCAATTTCTCTGACAAGCGTCGACTTGGCAGGGCCTCCTATTGCAGGATTACAAGGCTGCAAAGCAATATTTGCAACATTCAATGTTGCAAGCAAAACCTTTAAGCCCAGTCTTGCACAGGCTAATGCCGCTTCGCAACCGGCGTGACCGGCTCCTACCACCATTACATCGTATTTATTATTGAGGTAATTCATAACAAAATTGTAACACAAAATTATTTATTAAAAGTATCTCCTATTAACAATGTAACAAGCTTTTAAGTATAGCATTTACAAAAAATATAAAATTATGTTAAGAAATTTATATTTTGTATATACAAAATAAGCAATTTTTATTATTTCCGATACTTTATATAAATGTAAGGGAAAATACAAAATAGGGAAAACTGAAAGAGGTACGATTATGGCAAGAGTTTTAATTTCAATGCCGGAAAGATTTTTAGATGAAATTGACAATGTTGCGGAAGCAGAAAACCGAACACGCTCAGAATTAATCAGAGAAGCGTTAAGAACTTACATGTACAGAAATCAGGTAAGAAATTCTGGTCGAGCAACTAAAAATGCTGAAATTCTTGAAACATTACTTGGCTAAAAAAAATATTGTAGTATAATAGAATTGTAAGAAAGGTTAGGGGAATATGTTAAACGGTAATCTAAACGATCAAGGTTATGTTATGTCCTCAATTGACGAATATTTCGAGATTTTGGACAAAGAAGCTCAGAAACGTTCTAAAATGGTTGCAAAATCCTTAACAAAATATCTGAAAAACATTCAAGCAAGCACTAAGTATGATGAACTAAAAACATCAGTTGCCAGATAAAAGAGCATGCTCGTTGTTTTATAGAAACCGGATTTTGAAGGAATGAAAAATTGACACAAAGAGCCCGTTAATCGGGTTTTTTGTGCTGATTGGTTACGCTATTATATCTTTAATCACTTCACTCGCAATTATTAAACCTGCTACTGAGGGAACGAAAGCGTTGCTACCCGGAACTATTTTTCCTGATGACATTTTTTCTTTTGGAATTTTAATCGGAGTTTCTTTTGAATACACAACTTTCAAATTTTTTATGCCACGTTTCTTCAGTTCTTGACGCATTACACGTGCCAGCGGGCAAACAGAAGTCTTATAAATATCCGAAACTTCAAACATTGTCGGATTCATTTTATTACCTGCACCCATAGAAGATATTATCGGAGTAGAGGTCTTATTTGCCTGCAAGACAAGCTCAATCTTTCCCGATACAGTATCAATTGCATCTACAACATAGTCATATTCGGAAAAATCAAAAAGTCCGGAGGTTTCCTGCGAATAAAACGTTTTATGCACATTAACCTTTATTTCAGGGTTAATATCAAGGATTCTTTGCATTGCAACATCTACTTTATACTCTCCAAGAGTTTTTGTAGTAGCAATTATTTGCCGATTTATGTTTGACATACATACAGTATCATTATCAACTAAATCAATATTTCCCACTCCTGAACGAGCAAGAGCCTCCACAACATATCCGCCGACTCCACCCACGCCAAAAACAGCAACTCTTGCAGCTGCAAGCTTCTTCATTCCTTCTTTTCCCAGTAGCAATTCTGTTCTTGAGAACTTATCTGACATGTCATTTAACCTCTGTATTTTCATTTTATCATAAATTTGCTATAATCTAAGCAGGAAAAGGAGAGTGAACAATGGAAATTAAATTTTCACAAGATTTTAACAAAGAGGTTCTTGTCATCAATATGTTTGAAGGAGAAAAAACAGAACAAGAATTGGCTAATACCTATGCCATTGAAAAAGACGGATTTGAAGGGAAATTAGGTCAAACATACTTACTTCACACATACGGACAAATTCCGGCAGCAAAAATTCTTGTAATAGGATTCGGTAAAAAAGAAGAATTTAACGGAAACAAAATGACAGAAGCTATTGCTAAAGCCATAAAAAAACTAAAACAGATAAAAGCTAAAACTGCATGTTTTTCACTTAACGTCGGGCTTAAATACGGAAAAGAAGCAGTTATTGGGGCCTATATCGGAGATTATGCCTTCGATAAATATAAAACAGAAAAAGAACATCATCTTAACGAAATATCATTCTATGGAATTTCTGAAGAAGATATAAACGAGGGTATAATTTTCGGAGAAGCTATGAAATTTAGCCGAAACCTGGTCAATGAACCTGCCGAATACGCTACACCAACAAAGCTTGCAGAACTTGCATCATCATTTGAAGGTTTAAATACAAAAATTTATAACAAAGACGAAGTTGAAAAAATGGGTATGGGAGCATATCTTGCAGTTGCAAGAGGAAGCGCAGAGCCGCCTAAATTTATTCATATGAAATATTCTAACGGCAACCCTAAAAAAAGAATTGCAATAATTGGAAAAGGATTATGCTTTGATAGCGGCGGAATGGATTTAAAACCGGCATCATCAATGCTGACAATGCGTGATGATATGTCAGGTGCTGCTTGTGTGCTCGGTGTAATGAGGGCATTAAATACAATTAAACCTCAAGATATTGAAATCCACGGGATAATTGCAGCGTGTGAAAATATGCCCGGACAAAACGCCTATAAACCGGGTGATATTCTAACAGCTAAAAACGGAAAAACAATCGAAGTAGATAATACTGATGCTGAAGGTCGATTAACCCTTGCAGATGCTCTATGTTACGCCTCAGAACTTGAAGTTGATGAAATTATTGACATTGCAACCTTAACAGGGGCTTGTATGGTGGCTCTTGGCACGGTAGCTTCAGGCGTTATGGGCAATAATAAAGAACTGATTGAAAAGATTATTAATACTGCAAAAGAAAGCGGGGAAAAATACTGGGAATTGCCAATGTTTGATGAATATTTTAAAGGCTTAAAATCAGATATAGCAGATATGAAGAATACCGGTTCAAGATATGGCGGAGCTTCTGCGGCAGGGATGTTCCTGAAAGAATTTGTATCAGAAAATATTAAATGGACACATATTGATATTGCAGGAACTGCATTTCTTGAAAAACCGCAAGGTATATTTATATACGGTTCAACAGGAGCCGGCGTAAGAACATTGCTAAACTATATTACAAAATAAAATTACAAAGGTGAATAACAAAAACAGGTCTATTAATATATAGACCTGTTTTTATTTGTAACAACCCTTGTCCAATGAGGCGCCTTTGAATATGTTCCGTTAAACTCATCATAAGGATGCCTCCAATAATTTAAAATATCACTATCATTTTTTATTTTAGAAATTTTTTCCGCTAATTCTTCTTTAGCTTTTGCGGAACTCAAATCAAAAGAATTTATGTATATCACTTGTTCTTTTTTAGGTTTGAACAAACTTAAAAACATTCCAACAATACTTTTCTCTTTTGGAAATATTTTTTCTATTTTTAGAGTTGCTGCCTTATTATAATTACCAATAGCATTTAAGATATAAGAAACTTTTACATCATTATTGTTACAAAACTTTTGCAATACCAGAGAATTTTCAAACGCATCATAGACATCTTTAGCACTTTTAGTATAATCCCACGCAAAACCGCCGAGAAAATCTTTTGATTTTATAGCACAAAAATTTTGCTTATCGCTATTTATCTGTGAAATTGATTGTATTTTCATTTTGTCACCTCTGTAATAATTTTTTGCTTACCCAATCTGATATTATTTTCAACGGTGAACGAGTAATTGCAAGCGCCCAAGCCGGAACATTTTTTGTAATTACAGAACCTGCCCCGACATTTGCACCTTCATCAACCGTAACAGGGGCAACAAGAACGGTATTTGAACCGATTTTTACATTGTTTTTCAAAATTGTTTTACTTTTTATTTTGCTCAAAGGCTCATAATTTGCAGTAATAGTTCCTGCACCGATATTTACTTGCTCTCCCAATTCGCTATCACCAATATAAGAAAGATGTCCTACATTTGTATTTGAATGGATATGTGATTTTTTAACCTCTACAAAATTCCCTACTTTTACATTATCATCTATAATTACATTCCCTCTCAAATGCGCACAAGGACCAATCTTACAATTAGCACCTATTCTGTTCTTTCCCTCTATATATGTTGACGGGAATATAATAGTATCCTTACCTATCTCAGTATCTGCACTAATCCATGTACTTGCAGGATCAACAATAGTAACACCGTTTATCATTAATTTGTTCAAAACTCTATCTGTCAAATACCTTGTAGCTTGAGCAAGATTAACCCTTGAATTTATACCGTATATTTCTGTATTATCCTGCAATATATACGCATTCACCGTTAAATTATTTTTCTTACCCCATTCTATAATATCAGTAAGGTAGTATTCCCCTTGCGCATTGTTACTCGTCAATTGAGAAAAAGCTGACTTTATCTTTCTCCAATTAAGACAATATATACCTGCATTAACTTCTTTAACTGCTTTTTGCTCAGAAGTTGCATCTTTTTCTTCGACAATACATTTTAGAGAATTATCCGTATCTCGAATAATTCTTCCGTAATTTGTAGGGTCATCAAAAATCGTACTCATAACAGTTAAATCTGATTGTGATGAAATGTGGTAATCAACAAAGTTTCTCAAAGTATCTTCAGTTATAAGGGGTGTATCACCGCATAATATAAGTACAAGACCATCATAATTTTCTAATTCCGGACAAACCATAGAAACAGCGTGTCCTGTTCCCAACTGAGGTTGCTGCAATACAGTTTTTGCATTTTCATAATTTGTCTTGAGGTACTTTTCAACTTCTTCACTATGATGACCTACTATTACAAAATTTTCACTTGTAATATTTTTCACATTATCAAGGACATAACCCAAAAGAGTTTTACCGTATATTTCGTGCAAAACTTTTGGAATGTCCGACTTCATTCTGGTGCCTTTGCCGGCCGCTAATATAACTGATTTTATATCCATTTTCTACTCCATAATAACTTTTGATAAAATTATATGAAAAATATAAACACAGGTCAACAGGATATAATTCTATAAATATACGCTATCAGTGCAATTACGTCATCTTCAGTATTGCAATATACAATAAAAAGTGCTTTAATAAAATAAAGAGGAGAATACATAAATGCTTAAATATTTTTTAGGTTCATACATTGTAACGGCAGCAGGGTTAATCGGAGCTTATTTATGGGGGAATCACACTCATCCGGGAAGCGGGCTGACTTGCGTATTTATTGCGTTAGTATTAGGCGTTTTAGAAGTCAGTTTATCCTTTGATAACGCCGTTGTAAATGCTATGAAACTGGAAAAGATGTCTGAAAAATGGCGCCACAGATTTATTACATGGGGTATTGCAATTGCGGTTTTTGGTATGAGATTTCTATTCCCGATTCTTGTTGTTGCAATTTTTGCAAAGCTCAGTATGCTGGAAGTCTTAAAAATAGCAACAACTAACGCCGACAAATATGCATATTATCTGCACCAAACACACGCACCAATAGTCACTTTTGGCGGGTTATTCCTTGTAATGTTATTCTTGAACTATTTCTTTAACCATAAAAAAGATGTACATTGGATTAGAATTGTTGAAGCTCCTCTTGCCCACCTTGATCATTTAAAGGGTATAGAAATTGTACTTGCACTTTTTATGCTGCTTACAACTCAATACTTTGTTTCGGCAGAACAAAAATTGCCGGTTATGATTGCCGGAATAGCAGGTATCATTACATATTTACTTATCGAAGGGTTTACTCACTATCTTGAACGTCATGAAGAGATGCGTTTAGCGGCTTGTGAAGGTAAACAAATAGCCTGCACAGGATTAATAAGTTTCATTTATCTTGAGTTAATTGATGCTTCATTCTCTTTAGACGGAGTTTTGGGAGCTTTTGCATTAAGTAAAGATATTATAATTATAACTATTGGTTTGTCAATAGGTGCAATGTTTGTCCGTTCTCTCACTATTTTACTTGTAGAAAAGAAAACTCTTGCTCAATTTGTATACCTTGAACACGGCGCACATTGGGCTATCGGCGCATTAGCCGGATTAATGCTCATCTCAACGGTAAAAGAAGTGCCTGAAGTTATAACAGGTCTAATAGGTTTGGGATTCATTGTTGCCGCATTTATTTCATCGGTTATGAGAAATAAAAAAATGGAAAATTTGATTGCCGAGGAAGAGAAGGAGTCTAATAATGCTTAAGTTCCCTCTTGTAAGTTTTGTTGTAACTTCATACAATTATTCGGAATTTATAGAAGATACCCTCGACAGTATAAACCAACAGACTTATGAAAACATAGAACTTATAATAGTAGACGACAACTCAACTGATAATTCCGTGGCCGTTATTGAACATTTTATACAATGCAATCAGGACAAAAGGATTACATTAATCAAGCACGATAAAACGCAGGGGCAATTTTCATCTATGCTTGACGGATTAAGAATTGCGCAAGGAACGTTTGTTGCTTTTATTGACTCTGATGATATCTTATCCAAAAATTATACTGAAGTTCACATTAGAACACACATGTCCCTAAGTACAGCCTTCACAACATCTCAAATTGTTGAAATAGATGAAAACAATGAAATTCATACAACAAATTCAATATATGCACCTGAATACAAAGACAAAATAAAAGTAAAAACGCTTGAAGAGTTATTGAATATAAACCCTGAAGAAGTTGAATATAAAGTAATCGGTAATAAAAAATTCGGAGGTTGGTATTGGGCACCAAACAGCACTGCAATGTACAGGAAAACTGCAATTGATTTAATTTTAAATTACAAACATCCTGAAAAATGGATAGTTTGTCCGGATAAATTTTTATTTAATTTTGCACATCTTGTTGGCGGTTCAACAATGATATATGCCCCTCTTTTGGCATACCGCAGACACATGTCTAATGCAGGAGAAAACAGCTATATATGCGGGGACAAAAAATATCATACTGACAAAAGATTTAAAATAAATATTGAAAATAACATGAAAATACGTCCTGAAACCTTTAATTTTTTAATTAATAATCGTAGTAAATTCAAAGCTAAATTCGGAACCCGAGGATATATTAAAATGCTATTAAAAGTAATATTTTACTGATTAAATATTACTTATTCGTATATTCTCACATAATTCCAATAAGAACGAAAAACTTTTTTCACATATTCTCTTGTTTCCTGATATGGAATTTGTTCAACAAACAAATCAGGATCATAGTAATTTAATGACTGTTTCCACTGTTTTACAGCACCTACACCTGAATTGTATGCGGCAACGGAAGATAGCTCTATCCCATCCAGTTGACTCCTTGCTGCAGCATAATGATAGCAACCTAGAGTAATATTCATATCGGGATTTAATAAATTAACACCGGTAATCCCGTGTTTAAAAGCCGTATCAGCACCGGTTGCAGGCATAAGCTGCATAAGCCCCTTGGCGCCGACAGAACTTTGAGCATTCGGATTAAAATAACTTTCTTCTCTTGTCAAACCAAGCATCAGTGGTGCATTGACTCCGGCTCTATCGGAAGCACTTCTGATTTGCTCATAATAAAATACAGGATAAACTAATCGCCAACGTAAGTCACTTCTATGAGGTTTTTCTTCCAATTTATCCATTGCATCCCTTGCCACAAGCATTGCATGACTATTTTCACCCTTTTGGTATAATGCCCAACTCTTCAGAAAATCATCATAGAAAGTATACTCATTAAGGACATCCCAGTCCCCCAGAGCAACAAGCTTTTCAAGAAACAGGTGACGTTTTTCATAAGGGAATTCTATTGGCTTCTCCTTTATTCCTGTTGCAATAATAGAGTTTTTATTATTCTTTAATCTGACATAGGCTCTAAAGGCATAATAATTATCAGGAAATCTTGAAATTACGCCGCGATAATAATTAACATAATCCTGATAAGCTTTAACTCTTTCACTTACGCGCCCCATGTAATACATTACCATTGGAGCATAAGTAGAGTCATTCTTATATTTATTCAAAAAATCAATACCGATACGTTGAGCATCAGGCACATTATTTTTATGAACCATATCTAAAAATATCTTAGCTTGAGCCTCTGCCGTAAAGTCACTCGTAGGATACCACAAATAAAGATTTTTATAGCAATCCGCACTTTCACTTGAATTTTCATATCGGCATTTTATTAGCAGTAAATAATCCTTTCCTCGGGATTTTGCCATGCCAAACAAGTTAACCGCTGCATTATATTTAGACGGAACAATAGACATATATGCATCTATTGCTTTATAAACATCTTCCTTATCAATATAATCCGCATTACCTTTTAACCCCCACTCGGTTAAAAATTTTATTCTGGCATCATTCCCCATAGCCTTTGCATTGACTACATCAAATGCCCAACTGCTTTTAATCTCGGATTTTTTTGAAAGTTCATCAGCTCTTTTATAATCTCCTATATTATAACTGGATTTTGCCATCAACAAATAGTCATCTTTTGATATTGTAGTATCAAGAGTATTCCAATCATTTATAACAGACATAACAAGCCTCCCTGACGGAGCCTTTTTCAAGTAATGTCTGAAATGATTTTGAATATCTTCTTTTGCTGAAAGCGGAAATATTTTTTGCCCTTCATAACTTTTTAATAACAAATGTCCCAAATAATACTCTGAGGCAATTGCATAATCCGAACTTGGAAAATGATTTATTATATATTCAAAATGCTTCTTCGCCGCATCAGGATTTGAATCCGCAAGTATTTGAGCAAGATTATACCTGACTTTAATCGATAACATATGTTTCGGATACAACATCAGAAAGAACTTATATTGTTTTTCCGCAGATTTTTTATCTTCAATATCGGATGCCGAAACACCTTGATGATATATTGCCAAAGGTTTCAAATCAGAAATTATATTTACCTTTGAGAACAAATAATACGCTTGTGAATAATTTTTCGCATTATATTCTTTTAAAGCTTGAGTATATATCTCCTCAGTTTTACTTGGCGGTTGATATATGTTTAACCCGAAATAGAATAACAATACGACAAGAGCAGAGCTTGCAGCTACTGTATAAACATATTTTTTAAAAGTATCCCAGCTAATCATACTTTATATTCTATCATGCTTTGCCAACAAATAAAAACCCGAAACAAAAAGTTTACAAAACGCACACCCTGATTTATAATAAATAACATGGATTGGAGAGCTGGCAAATGAAAGACTTTACACAAGAAAAATTTAACCGTCCATGGGGATATTACGTAAATATAGCAAAAGGAGATGGTTATCTCACAAAAATTCTCCATATTAATTCGGGAGCAAAACTCTCTGTGCAATCACACAATCACAGATGTGAACATTGGTTCATACTAAAGGGGAAAGCTGATATTCTACTTGGGGAGAACGAACAAACCTTGTCAGAAGGTCAAAATATAGACATCCCGTTAAAAGCAATTCATTCTGTCGGAAATTCTCAAGATTCAGAATTAGAAATTCTTGAAATTCAAACAGGAAACATTTTATCAGAAGATGATATTATAAGATACAAGGATATATACGGACGAGTTTAAACCTATAATACGGAATTTATATCATTTGCTATTTGCGTTTTTAAATCTTCTAATGAAGAAAACCTTTTTTCAGTACGTAGCATATTAATAAATTCAACCCTAATATTCTCCCCATATATATCTTTATCGAAATCTAAAATATGAGTTTCTACCGTTGCAGTATTGGTATTATTAACCGTAGGGCGAATACCATAATTTGTCACCCCTTTATAAGTTTTATCTTTGTATATAACAGAGGTCGAATATGCACCAAACGGGATTTCCACTATTCTTTCAGGCATAATAATATTTGCTGTTTTAAACCCGATTTGCCGCCCAAGTTGTCTGCCTTTTACAACACAACCGTCTATACCGAAATTATCCCCAAGCATTTGATTAGCTTTTTTGATATTCCCTTCCTTTAAATATTTTCTTATAATAGTGCTGCTGATTAATTCTTCACCGAATTTTTGAGGAGTAATCATAAAATATTCATATCCGTATTTTTCCGCATTATCCGCTAAAAATTTTGTATCTCCTGATTTTCCTTTGCCAAAACAGTGATTAAATCCTGTAAAAATAGATTTTGGAGAAAAATTTTTTACTATTATATTCTCCATATAATCCTTTGCAGACATAGATGCTATTTTTTCAAAGTCCAATTCAAACAGATAATCCGCCCCTAAATCCGCAATCTTTTTTCTGCGTTCGGATTCCGTTAAAATATATTTTGGTTCAATTTTTCTAAAATAGCAAAAAGGATGATTTTTAAATGTTATTACAGCAGACTTTAACCCGTTAATTTTTGCATAATTTACAGCAGACGAGATAACTTTCCGATGCCCTCTATGAACACCGTCAAAAAATCCTAACGCTAAAGATAAATTCTCTTTTTTAATTAACTCCGAAAAAATCTCCATATACATATTATACCCTAAACAAACCAAACAAAAAGGCTCTGTACTTTTACAGAGCCTTTTATGTGAAAGTAAATTTTAAATATTACTTAACTGAGCTTAACGGCTTTGGGCCTGCATTAACAATTTCTGATGGCATGTTCGGATATTTAGATGTAAAGTTATCATTGAACATTTGAGCCAACTTGTTAGCAGCTTCATCATAAGCAGCCTTATCAGACCACATACCTCTTGCATCCAACATTTCATCAGGAACGTTAGGACAAGATGTAGGATAATCCACATTGAATACATCATGGTGTTTGAATTCGATAGAATCAAAAGAACCGTTCAATGCGGCAGAAACCATAGCTCTTGTATAAGCCAACTTCATTCTCTTAGCACCGGAAGAAGCAGAGCCGCCTGCCCATCCTGTATTTACTAAGTATACCTTAGTACCGTATTGGTCTAATTTATCCCCTAACATTTTTGCATAAACTGATGCATCCATAGGCATAAACGGTTCACCAAACAATGTTGAAAATGTAGGAACAGGTTCTGTTATACCTCTTTCCGTACCGGCTAATTTAGAAGTAAAACCAGTTACGAAGTGATACATAGCAGCATTCTTATCTAATCTTGAGATTGGAGGAAGAACACCAAAAGCATCAGCTGTTAAGAATACAACAACTTTCGGAATACCACCCATTGAAGGAATAGCTGCATTATTAATATAATTAACAGGATAACCAACACGAGTGTTTTCTGTCAATGAACCGTCAAAGAAATCTAATTCTCTTGTTTCAGGATTCATAATTACGTTTTCAACTAATGAACCAAATTTAATAGCATTATAAATATCAGGTTCATTTTCTTCCGTAAGGTTGATACATTTTGCATAGCATCCGCCTTCAAAGTTAAATACGCCATCAGGTGACCAACCGTGTTCATCATCACCGATTAATTTACGACTAGGATCTGCTGATAATGTAGTCTTACCAGTACCTGAAAGACCAAAGAAAACAGCTGTTTCGTGAGTTTCAGGATCCATATTTGCTGAACAGTGCATAGGAAGAACATTCTTCTTTGTCATAACATAGTTCATAGTAGCAAATACAGATTTCTTAATTTCACCTGAATACTGAGACCCTGCAATAATAATCATATGAGCTTCATAGTCGATTGCTATACAAGCTTCAGAATTTGTGCCGTCAACTGCCGGATCACATTTGAATCCCGGTGCACAGATAATTGTATAATCTGCCTCACCATAACTTGCTAATTCTTCTGCTGTAGGTCTGATTAACAATTGGTGAATAAACATATTTTGACTTGCTAATTCATTAATAACTCTGAATTTCTGAGTATAAGTTTTGTCAGCACCTGCGTAACCATCAAAAATAAATACTTCTTTACCGTTCAAATAGTTAATCATTTTTGATTTTATTGAATTAAATGCATCTCTTGAAATTGGACGGTTTACTTTACCCCATGCGATATCGTCATGGATGCTAGGTGTATCAACAATAAATTTATCCTTAGGAGAACGACCTGTATATTTTCCGGTTGTAACAACTAAAGCGCCTGTTTCAGACAATGAGCCTTCACCTCTTCTTATTGCAGCTTCAGTTAACTGAGCAGGAGTCCAGTTTCTATGTACTGCTGAAGGAGAGGTAATTCCTAACTTTTCAATACCATAAGTTTCCATTATATTTCCTCCTTTGTTATGGGTTTGAATTTTACCTATATATAGTTAGTGTACTATAAACACTAATAATTTGCAATAGTCTTTACTTTTCTGAATTTTAGAAAAATCAAACTAAAAATAACCCTCAGCAGAAACTGAGGGTTATTAAGTAATTTCTTTGCAATGAATTAGAAGTTAAGACCTGCTTCACGAGCTGCATCAGCCAATGCCGCAACACGACCGTGATACAAGAATCCGCCTCTATCAAAAACTACATCTTTAACACCTGCTTTAAGTGCTCTTTTAGCGATAGCTTCACCAACAACTTTTGCTGAATCAATGTTACCACCGTGAGCCAATTTTTCTTTCAATTCTTTATCAATTGAAGAAGCAGAAGCTAATGTAACTTTATTTACGTCATCAATAATTTGAGCATAAATGTGTTTTGTACTTCTATATACAGCCAATCTCGGGCAATCAGGAGTTCCTGAAAGTTTTACTCTTATTGACTGATGTCTTTTTTGTACTTGAGGTTTTCTAATTTTTTGTTTAATCATTTTCTTTTCCTTTCATACCCAAACTGCTTTGAGAACCCACCTCAAGAGTTTATATGGGCTGGTTTGCTTTAAATCACCTTAAAAAAGGTAATTTAGGTTTAAATACAAGCTATTTACTATTTCTTACCTGCTTTACCGGCTTTACGTCTTACGTATTCACCTTCATATCTAACACCTTTTCCTTTGTATACTTCAGGAGGACGTTTAGATCTGATGAATGCTGCAACGTCACCAACAGTTTGTTTGTTGCTGCCTTTTACGGAAATCTTCGTGTTAGCTTCAACAGAAATCGTGATACCTGCAGGCGGCTCAACAATTACCGGGTGAGAGTACCCTAATGCTAAGTTCAAGTTCTTACCTTCCATATTAGCACGGTAACCAACACCTTGAATTTCAAGCTTCTTTTCGAAACCTTCTTTAACACCGTGAACAGCGTTTGCAACTAAGGTTCTTGATAAACCATATAAAGCATCTGCAACTCTGCTGTCAACTGTTTTTGTTAAAACAATTTGATTGTCTTTCACTTCTACTTTAATTTCAGAACGAACGTTAACGGATTCTTGTCCCAAAGGACCTTTAACCGTAACTTCTTGTCCGTCTATTTTTACTTCGACTCCTTGCGGAATGTCAATCGGCTTCTTACCAATACGTGACATAGTGTTTTCTCCTTATGGTATATTAATAAACTCTGTCAGGCTTTTCTACCAATTACACCTGACACAACAAGTAGCGTACCACGGACAAACTATATTGTAAACAGGTTATTAATATTCGTAAAGTTATAATACAGACAAAAAAATATCGCCACTATGTGACGATAATTTTTTTATAAAAGATTTATTATTTTTTCTGAGCCAATTCTTCTGCTTTTTTAGCAGCCTGTTCACTTGCTTTTTCCGTAGCAGCAGCAGCTTTATCGGCTTTACCTGTTGCTTTTGCTGCTTTATCACCTGCCTTTGCTGATTTAACAGCAGCCGCACCCGTTTTTAATGCACCCATACCGGTTTTTAATGCCGCACTTGTTTCCCCCTCAGCCAAGTGTCCTACCGCTTGAGTACCCTTACCTGCAGCGGATGTAAAATTACCAACCTTTTCTACTTTACCGCCGTATGTATTAGTTTGAATACCTGCATTAATTACACCCGGAGCTGCACTTGCCGTATAAACACAGCTTGCCATAGCTTTTCCTACGCCCTGAGTTACTGTACCGATATCTTTAGTTGTTCCACCAACAACTGCTACTGTATTACCGACTTTTTCAACAGTTTCACCAGTTTTAACAACCTTTTGTGCCGCTGTCATATTCTTATTCAACTGAGCTTTCTGTTTATTATAGAATTTAGCCTGCATTGCTGATTTTTTCTGCATTGTTTTTACTGTCTTGTTTTGTCCGACAGATATTTTATGCAACTTCTTGCTTGCAGCTTTATTAGCACTCGATGCGTTACTGATTTGTTGAGCCAACTGCTGGATTCTATCACCGTCTTTATTCTCTGAACCCTCAGTACCCTCTGCTCCTTTATTAACAGCTTTTCTTGATGAGCCTTGAAGTCCTCCGACATCATTCTGATTGTCGACATTATTATTTTCGTCTTCACCTGCAAGCTTCAATGAGTTTGCACTCTTTTCTCCGACTCCGGTATTATCACCTGCTGTTAAAGATTCTAATTCAGACATTGCTTGATCAATAACTTTTTGGTTTTTATCCATTTCTTTATTAATTTTAGCAGCTTCTTTGCCTGAATTCTTCATTTCTTTATTAAAAGCTTTAACTTCTTTGTTTTGAGTCTTAGAAGCTTTTGCAAGATCTTTATTTATTGCCTTTGATTCTTTTGATTCGGCTTTTCCTCTTGCATCGGCAGATTTCGCATCACTTGATTTTGCTTCACCATTTGATTCCGCAGAAGAAGCCTTTGAATCAGCTGATTTTGCATCATTTGTTGCATCTGAACCTTTGTCCTTCAATTCTTCTGACTTTTTCTCGTCAGCTTTTTGTTGTTTTTCGGTTTTATCAGCATTCTTAGTACCTGTAGTTCCATCTGTATTTTGGGTACCGGTAGCCCTATTACCTGATTTTAATTCAGACATCTTCATCTGAATTTGATCCATTTTGTTGTGGAATTCAGATTTATCCATCTTCATAAAGTCAGCCATCAATTGAGTTTTTGCATTCTTCAATTGAGCTTCGGTTTTCAAATTTTTGACATTATCATAAGATTTTGAAGTAGAAGCCGTACCTTCCATATTACTACGGGTACTAATATTATTATTTTTAGCAAGCATAGAATTTAATTTGCTTGCGAAATTACCTGTTTGTGAACCTTGAGTAGCTTGTGCTCCTTGCGGCTGCTGCGCAGATTGAGAGCCTTGAGCAGCTTGTGGAGCTCCTGTCGGTTGCTGTTGGGAAAATACCGACTTGTCACGATTTAGGGTAGGTGCATTATTTTCTTTCGTTTGCACCCCTAGATTTTGTTCAGGCTGTTGACCGGCAATCGGCTTCTGTTGCCCTGCTTTTTGAGCACCCTGCTGCCTTTGCTGTTGCATTAATTTAATTTTTGCGGCTAAACTTTCACCGCCTAAACCGTTAATACTCATAATAGCCTCTTCTTATTTTTTGCTCTCATATATATAAAAACATGGCAAAATCCCGAATTTCAGCATGTTTGCATGTTGTTACAAAAGTTTACAAATGTTTTTGCACAAAAAAAGAGCCGAATTAAATTCGACTCTCTTTTTAATAAATTTGTTATTACAAATTAGTATATGTAACAAAGAACTTCGCCGCCAACATTTTCTTTGCGAGCTTTTCTGTCTGTTAATAAGCCTTTGCTTGTTGAAATAATTGCAACACCTAAACCACCCAAAACTTTAGGAAGGTTTTTGGCTTTATGGTAAGTTCTCAAACCTGGTTTTGAAATTCTTTCTAATTTTGAAATAACAGGTTTTCTGTTAGCATCATATTTTAACGTTATAACAATAACCTTAAATTTGCCGGATTCTTTTACTTCGTAATCGGTAATAAAACCTTCTGACTTCAAAAGTTTTGCAAGTTCTATTTTTAATTTTGAAGCAGGAACTTCAACTGTTTCATGAGAAACCATATTAGCGTTTCTAATTCTTGTTAGCATATCTGCTATCGGATCTGTCATTGACATAATTTTTCTCCTTTCGGTCGGTTTCAGAAAATCTGACCTTTCCCGATAAATTACCAGACTTACCTGCAGTTCTCAGGCAGTATCTAAGCTATCACACCGCTTACCAAATTAATGTTGCGAGTTATAAGATTTTTAATTTAATCATCCCGCTTATTTTGGCAGTTCGGAACTGTACAACCTGATGCTAACATAAAAATTTTTATAATACAAGTAATTTTTTTAAGAAATATTCGATTGCTTTTTATATTAATTTAATTGTGGCATTTTTATACAAACTTGGTTCCTATAGAGTTATTCTTCAGGAACAATTTGTTCACCATTGATAAACGTTAGTTCCTTAAATGAACCATCTTCTTGGTATATTTTTCTAATTTCTATTTCTTTTTTACCTTTATCTTCATATGTGAATGAAGATTCCTGAAGTATATAACCGTCTAAATTTATAATGCGTAAATCAACTTTCTGCCCCGATTTTAATTCAGTAGCTACTTCTCTATTTCCATTAGCATATTCTGTGACGAAAAGTTTATTTTTCTTTTTATCCATGTAAGTCTTTCGTCCATTTACATTTTTATTTAGAACATAACCTTTTACCTCAATATAAGTATTTAACTCAGATTCTAAGTCATATTTTGGCCGTTCATTCGATTTATTATCCTGTAAAGTTGGATTTGTACTATTTTCAGTTGTTTTATCATCTAAAGCTTCTGCCTGCATTTTAGATGTATTTTCATCTACTGAAGTATGCTCCTTTTTAGTAGATAAATCCTCTTCCTTTAGCTCTTGGGAACTTGCTGCTGGGGGCTTTGGCTTTGAACTGTATGATACCAAACCCAAATCCTTCTGATAATCTGTTAATAATTCTTCCCAATTTTCCCAATTAACAATTCCGTTATCTTTTTTATTACTATAATAATTAAAACTTTTTGCGGCATTTTTTAAATTTATAAATACGCTTATTTTATTACCGCGACTGCCAATTTTTTTCAAAAATCCATTCCAAATATCATAATTAATTTTTCCATCACGTTTACCATCAGCCGCATCAAGTTCTAATGCTAATCTTTCGTTCCAAGGTAAATTATTGTTACTTACAGTATCTCTGACATCTCCAATAGCCATTGTAAAACCCCTTTCATAAATATTAATCCCATTGCATAAATATAATCCCTATATATAGTTAAAGAAATTTTGCATGTTTAAATTGATATTTATGATGCATAAGTATACAAAAATTTACAAATTATATATAAAAAGGTTCGGCAGCTGACCGAACCTTTTATAATTATTGTTAATTTTAATATTAAAACTATACTGTTAAAGATATATGCATCATACCTTTAATTCGCAAAATAGCATATACACCTGCGGAATTTACCACAGCTGTTATGTTACCAGCTAGCTTTTGTAACACCCGGAAGTAAGCCTTCGTGTGCCATTTTTCTAAGACAAATTCTGCAAAGACCGAAATCTCTGTGATAACCGTGAGGACGTCCGCAAATTGAACATCTGTTGTGAAGTCTAACTTTCGGATATTTTCCTGCTGCTACCAGATTTTCTCTTTTTAATTCTTTGTCTATCATCGCTTTCTTAGCCATGAATTTCTCCTTTATTGTTGTTTAATAATTTACTTTTTGTGACGGACAAAAGTCCATCGTATTTTTACTTATTCATACCCTTAAAAGGCATACCCAATAATTTCAATAATTCTCTTGCTTCATCATCAGTTTTTGCAGTAGTAATAATTGAAACATTCATACCTTTTACAAGATCAACTTCTTCATAGGTAATTTCAGGGAATAAAGATTGTTCTTTCAACCCCAAAGTATAGTTGCCACGGCCGTCAAATGCTTTCGGGCTTATACCTCTGAAGTCACGAATACGAGGGAATACAACGCAGATTAATTTTTGCAAGAAATCGTACATTCTTTCCCCTCTAAGTGTTGCCATTGCACCAACCGGCATTCCTTCTCTTAATTTATATGATGCGATTGATTTTTTAGCTTTTGTAACAACACATTTTTGTCCTGCGATTTTTGTTAATTGACCTTCAATAGTTTCAGCTATTTTGGAATTGTGAGATGCTTCACCTACACCCATATTCAAAACGATTTTGTTAAGTTTAGGTATTTGCATATCATTCTTATAACCGAACTTTTCTTTCAAAGCCTTTTTAACTTCTTCGTCATATCTTTTCTTTAAGTTTTCAGTTTTTGTCATTTTTATTTCCTCAATTCTAGCGATGCATATGTTTATTTGAAATAAACCTTACACATCTAATTGCTCACCACATTTTTTACAAACACGAACCTTCTTGCCATTAATAACAGCGTGTTTGATTCTTGTAGGTTTTTCACAAGCTTGACATACAACCATTACGTTTGAAGAATCCAACGGAGCTTCTTTTTTAATCAATCCTCCCTGAATCCCCATCATAGGTTGAGGTCTTTGTGCTTTAGTAACCATATTTATACCTTCAACAAGAACTTTTGAATCAGAAGGCATAACTTTTTTTACGTTACCGATTTTTCCTTTATCTTTACCAGCAGTAACAATAACTCTGTCACCGTTTTTTACATGTAAAGTTTTTTTCTTATTATCTGCCATTTTTTTATCCTTTATGTTTTTACTACGAAACAAAATCGACCTTTGAATTTAATTTTGCTTCAATTTGTAACCTGACTGTACAGTAATTAAATAACCTCCGGAGCCAAAGAAACTATCTTCATATAGCCTTTGTCACGAAGTTCACGGGCAACCGGCCCGAAAACACGAGTACCACGAGGGTTTCCATCTTTGTTAATAATTACTGCTGCATTTTCATCAAATCTGATAACAGAACCGTCTTGACGTTTAATATCTGCTTTTGTTCTGACGATAACAGCACGTACAACTTCAGATTTTTTTACGGTCATATTAGGAGTTGCATCTTTTACGGTTGCAACAATTTCATCACCTACTGCCGCAAATTTTTTATTTGAACTACCCATAACACGTATACATAACAATTGTTTTGCACCTGTGTTATCAGCGACTTCAAGTCTTGTTTCTTGTTGTATCATTGTTCTTTTCCTTTATTTTACTTAACTTTCGACCTCTCATTACTCAGTGGTAATGTTGTCTTTACATTAATCCGAATCAGACTACTTAACCTGTTCAACAACTTCAGACAATGTCCAACGTTTGTCGCCTGAAATAGGTCTTGATTCAACAATTCTCACAGTATCACCGATATTGCAAACATTGTTTTCATCGTGAGCTTTGTAGTTTTTGTTAGATTCAATAATCTTTTTGTATTTCGGATGTGAAGCATATTCAGCAACTCTAACTACAATAGTTTTGTCCATTTTGTTGCTTACTACTATTCCTTGTTTTTCTTTCTTAGGCATTTTTTACCTCTTTTTCTTTAATTACAGTTTTTGCTTGAGCTATTAAGCGTTTTGTTTTTGAAATTAGAGCAGTGTTTTCTAAACCTGATGTAGCAAGTTTTAATTTGTTGTCCAATAACTCTTTTTTCCAATCTATGATAGCACTTTTTAACTCGTCAACTGTTTTTTCGCGCATTTCACTTAATTTCATTTTATTAATTTCCTTTTACTTAAGCTTCTAACTTTGATTTTTCTACAACTTTTACTTTGATAGGAAGCTTTTGAGCTGCAAGCTGTAATGCATTAACAGCAACATTTCTATCAAAATATTCAAGTTCGAAAAGGATTCTGTTTGGCTTAACTACTGCTACCCAGTATTCCAAATTACCTTTACCTGAACCCATACGAGTTTCTGCCGGTTTTGCAGTAATTGGTTTATCAGGGAATATTTTAATCCAAACATTACCGCCACGTTTGATTTCACGAGTCATTGCACGACGCGCTGCCTCTATTTGACGACTGGTAATCCAACCAGGTTCTAAGGCTTGCAATGCATAGGAACCAAACTCAAGTTTTGTACCTCTTGTTTCATGTCCTTTCATTCTGCCTTTCATCATTTTACGATATTTAGTTTTTTTAGGCTGTAACATTTTATTTACTCCTGTTAATTATTTTCTTTAATTTGTCTACTAATCGGTAGTTTCAATGGCTCTTCTTCTGCGGCGTCCGCCTCTTTCAGAACCTTCTTTACCTGTTTTTGCTTTAATGTTCATGTCTGCTTTTTCGCCCGGCATTAAATCGCCCTTGAAAATCCAAACCTTAACACCAATTTTACCCATAATTGTATCTGCTTCGGTAAAACCGTAATCAACGTCAGCTCTAAGAGTTTGAAGAGGGATTCTACCTTCTTTTGCCCATTCGGAACGGGCAATTTCTGCACCGCCCAAACGTCCTGATACCATAATTTTAATACCTTGAACGCCTGATCTCATAGTACGTTGCATTGCTTGCTTCATAGCACGTCTGAAAGCTACACGTTTTTCAAGTTGTTGAGCTATATTTTCAGCAACCAATTGAGCATCCGCATCAATTCTTGCAACTTCAACTACATTAATAATAACCGGTTTACCTATGAATTTTGAAACTTCTTGTCTTAATTCATCAATACCTTGACCGCCTCTTCCGACAACGATACCCGGTTTTGCAGTTACAACGGTAATTGTAGTACTCTTGTTTTCAATTCTTGAAATCAAGATTTTTGATACGCCTGCTGCGTATAATTTTTTCTTAACGAATTTTCTTATTTGATGATCTTCTTTTATAAAAGTACGGTATTCTTTGAACGAAGCATACCATGTGCTTGCCCAAGATTTGATGATACCTACTCTAAATCCGTTTGGATGTGTTTTTTGTCCCATTTTTTATACCTTTATCTTTTTACTAACATTCAGTTTAGTCACTTACCTTAATTGTAAGGTGTGAAGTACGTTTTAATCTCTTATAGATTCGACCTTGAGCTCTTGGTTTAGCTCTTCTAAGAGTTTGGCTTTCATCGGCATATATTTCCGAAACCTTTAAAGTTTCAGCAGAAACACCGAATTTTTCCTGAGCATTTGCAACAGCAGCTTTCAAATTCTTTTCAACTACTCTTGCTGCAAAATAAGGCATAAAACGTAACATATCTTGAGCTTCAAGAACTTTTTTGCCGCGAACTTCATTAATTACGCGACGCAATTTTCTTGCTGTCATTTTTATATCTGTTTGTTTTGCTTGTGCTTCCATTTTTAATTTCCTTTATTTCTTTGTTCCGCACCCGAAACCTTCGGGTTAAAGTATGTTCTTTAAAGATTACTTAACCTTTGCAGAACCTGCGTGTCCTTTAAACATTCTTGTAGGTGCAAATTCACCTAATTTGTGTCCAATCATTTGCTCTGTTACGTATACCGGTACGTGAGTTTTACCGTTATGAACAGCAATTGTGTGACCTAACATTGCAGGTACAATCATTGATGCTCTTGACCAAGTTTTTATAACTTTCTTTTCAGAATTTTCATTCATCTTGTCAATTTTCTTTTGTAGAGCTTCTTCTACGTATGGACCTTTTTTTAATGAACGTGCCATTAATATTTTCTCCTTATGGTTTATTTTGTCTTTTAGCCGTCGGCTTAGCGACTTAAGCTATTTATTTTGCTTTTCTTCTTCTAACAATTAACTTATCAGAAGCTTTACCGGATTTTCTGGTCTTATAGCCAAGAGCCGGTTTACCCCAAGGTGTCTTAGGATGTCCGCCAGGACCGGTTTTACCTTCACCACCACCGTGAGGGTGATCGCAAGGGTTCATTGTTACACCACGTACGGTTGGTCTGATACCCAAGTATCTCTTTCTACCTGCCTTACCTAATGATAAGTTTTTGAATTCAGAGTTACCAAGTACTCCAATTGTAGCCATACATTCTTTTCTTACCATTCTCATTTCTGAAGATGGAAGTTTGATTGTAACATAGTTACCTTCTTTAGCCATTACTTGAGCTGCATTACCTGCGGCTCTAACCATAACTCCGCCACGACCAGGGTTAAGTTCAATGTTATGAACCATAGTACCTAACGGAATCAATTCCAACGGAATAGCATTCCCTGTTTGAACAGGTGCATCCGGACCGCTGATTATTGTATCACCAACATTCAAGCCTTCCGGAGTTAAGATATATCTCTTTTCTCCATCTGCATAGAATACCAATGAAATTCTTACATTTCTGTTTGGATCATATTCAACAGTTTTTACTACTGCCGGTACTCCAAATTTTTCACGTTTAAAATCAATTACACGGTATTGTCTTTTTACACCGCCGCCTTTATGACGACATGTAATTCTACCGGTATTATTTCTTCCTGCTGTTTTCTTTAATTTTTTCAACAGGGATTTTTCAGGAGTCATTGTAGTAATTTCACTATAATCACTCTTTGTCATACCTCTTTGTCCCGGAGATGTCGGATTAATTTTTCTGGTTGCCATTTTATTTCTCCTTTTTTGGCTTTGTAAATTTCTTTGCGGGATATATGCCATACACCCCTTAATTAACAGCTTATACAGCCGTTAAAATTTCAATCGGATCACCTTCTATGGTTACGATTGCTTTTTTAGAACTGTCTGTTCTTCCGAACTTATATCCCATTCTCTTTGTGTGAGAAGGCATATAAACAGTATTTACACTTGTAACTTTTCTTCCCGGAAAAGCTAATTCTACGGCTTGAGCAATTTCAACTTTAGTAGCATCTTTTCTTACTTCAAAAGTATATTGACCCAAAGCCATTGCCATACGAGATTTTTCTGTAATCAACGGTTTTTTGATTACGTCGTATAACTTTTCTGTATTTGTTCTGTCTTTACTCATTTTTCTATTCCTTTTGTTAAATTAATTTTACTTGCTAAGTCTTTCAGTGATATCTTTAACAGCAGCTTCAGTAATAACTACGCTGTCAGCTTCTAACAAATCTTTAACGTTCAGATTTGATGGAAGTAACAATTTAACTGAAGGAATATTTCTTGCTGCTAATTCCAAGTTTTGGTTTTCAGCCGCTTTCAAATCAGCAACGATAAGAACTTTACCGTTTAATTTCAAAGATTTTAATGCTGAAGCCATCAATTTTGTTTTTGGTTCAGTCAAGCTTGAAAAATCTTTTACAATAACCAATTGGTCATTTCTTGAAGATAAAGCTGATTTCAAAGCTAATTTTCTAGCTTTTTGAGGCATAGAGAAAGAGAAATCTCTAGGTTTTGGTCCAAAGATTACGCCACCGCCAACAAACAATGGAGAACGAAGAGAACCTGCTCTTGCTCTACCCGTACCTTTTTGTTTCCAAGGCTTTTTACCGCCGCCTGAAACTTCTGCTCTTGTTTTAGCGCAAGCAGAACCTTGACGGGCATTGTTTAATTGTCTTCTCAATGCTAAATGCATAACGTGTAAATTAGGTTCAACACCAAAAACTTCCTTTGCTAATGTTATTTCGCCTAATTTTTCACCTGTTGTACTTAATATTTCTTTTGCCATTTTTCTTTTCCTTATCTTTATTTACTGCCTGTTACCCCTTTCGGTTTCCCGTTTTATATGGCAACTCGGGATTTTTAAAACTTTTCTGTTTTTATACTTTATTTTTCTATTAATTCCATTTTGTTCTTGTTGGAACGATTGTAACTAATCGACCTTCACAACCCGGAACAGAACCTTTTACCAATACTAAGTTCTTTTCTGCATCTACTTTAACAAGTTTCAACTTAGTAACGGTAACTCTTTCATTACCCATGTTACCTGCCATTCTTTTACCTTTGATAACACGGCTAGGAGTTGTACCTGCACCGATTGAACCCGGTTCTCTGTGGTTCTTTGAACCGTGACCCATAGGTCCTCTGCCGAAGTTCCATCTTTTAACAGTACCTTGAAAACCTTTACCGATTGACTTTCCTGTTACGTCTACTTTTTCGACGTTATCAAGAACTGATAATTCAATCTTGTCACCTACTTTGTAATCTTGAGGATTATCAACACGGAATTCTTGTAAGTGTCTGAAGTTTTCCAAGCTGTTTTTCTTGAAGTGACCTATTTGAGCTTTTGTTAAGTGTTTTTCTTTTGCTGCAACAGTACCAACCTGTATAGCATTATAACCGTCTGTTTCTACAGTTTTAACCTGAGTAACAACGATATCATCTACCTTGATAACAGTTACAGGAATTGCCAAACCTTGTTCGTCAAATATCTGGGTCATTCCCAATTTCTTACCTATTACACCTAGTGTCATATTTCTACCTTTCTAGCTCCTTCGCTTCCAAGGGGTTCTATAAACACGTCATAACGGATTTACCCTTACCCTCGACAACATCCTCTTAATAAGATTCAATTATCTTGCGAATTTGCATTTTCACTTGCGAGCGCTACGTCTTGCTTAATTACTTTACCTTACGGGGACTTTCACCCCACCTTTTTACAAGGTGTCCAATCGAAATGATTGGTCGCAGTTCACATTATATATGCATAATGCTTATTCAATTTTCAATGCCTTGTGCAAGCTACCCAAATTACAATTTAACTTGAATAGAAACACCTGCAGGAAGATCAAGTCTGCTTAACTCTTCAGTTGTCTGTTGAGTCGCATCGTATATATCAATAATACGTTTATGAGTTCTCATTTCAAAATGTTCACGAGATTTTTTATCTACATGAGGACTTCTCAAAACGCAGTATATACGTCTTTTTGTAGGTAAAGGAATCGGGCCTGCAACGTTTGCGTCAGTTCTCTTTGCTGTTTCTACGATTTTATCTGAAGAAACATCCAAAAGTTTGTGGTCATAAGATTTCAAACAAACTCTGATTCTTTGTCCTTTTTTTGTGCTTGCCATTTTTATTCCTTTTCTTTTGTCATGTTTACACATTACGGGGTCTTAGAAAAGCCGCCCCATCGAGGCTCTGCCTGGTTATCAGCTATTCGATTATATTTCGGACTTTTTGCTAAAATGCTCCAAGCATATCAATGTTATTACAAACATATAAGGCTGTCAACTTGGTTTTTTGCTATTTGTTAAGCGATTGTTACATACAGTATAAACTTTTATTATTGGTAAATGTAAATTTTTTGCCCAGTATTTTATCTTTGATAATATATTAGTATGGTTAGGGTATTATTAGTTTCACACAGATCATCCGTAATTGAGCGTTACACAACGCTATGCGAAAATCTCAGGTATGAATTTTCAACCTTGTCTGATGAAAATATGATTGCCGATTATATTTCCGCAACAGGCATTGAAATAGTTATATGCGATACATTATCTCAGCACATAGATTTTCCGTCCTTGTTAAAAAAAATAAAACCGGCACTTGATTCGGCTGCTCTACTATTAATTACTGATGAAAAATTTTCGGCAAAAGACCTGATTAAGTATGCTAACGCAATAATCGAAGACAATATGAATGACAATTTGATTGCGGGTATTATAAATATGAATATCCGTATGCGCTCTAATCTCGAAAAATTGTCAATGGCAAACAGGGACTTGGCTGACAGCAATTATCGACTGAACGCTTTATATACCACAAGTTCCCAATTCGCAGGGTCTTTGGAAAAAGAAAAACTGATAAATTATATGCTGGAAGGTATGGATAAAGCTCTGAGTTATTCTCTGACCTCGACATTATCCTTTTGCCACGGAGATGAACCCCTTTTAATTATTAATTCATTATATGAATTATCCGAAGAATTAATTGAATCATTAAAACTGAGAACTGTTTTACATTACAAGTCTTTATTTGAAGACAAACCCTTGCCTTATGAAGTAGACACCGAATCTTTAAAGGTACGTAAAATAGTAAAATATCCTGCAAGCAGGTTTAACTTTAGTTTATTCCGATTTGATAATATGTTTTCACCTATTACATTGGGGGATAATTTTTTCGGCTGCGTTGAAATCTTTAAAGAAACTTCGTTTACCGCAGAAAATGCAACTTGTTTTCAAACTATTGCACAACAGGTATCTTTACCTTTAAAGAGTGCAACTTTGTATCAGGAACTAAAAGAATCAAACAACAAGCTTGCGAAGTTAGAAAGGCTAAAATCCGAATTTATATCAATAGTTTCGCACGAATTAAGAACTCCGCTTACTTCAATAAAAAATTCTTTGGAAATTATGTCAAGCGAGAAATGCAGAGAAGTTACCGAAACTTACAACAAATTTCTCAATATGGCAAAACGAAATTCACAACGGCTATCAGAGATGATTAATAATCTGCTTGACTTATCTAAAATTGAAGCTTGCAAAATGGACTACCATTTTAAAAATACGGATATCAACACTGTAATCGGCTATGTAAAATCATCAATTGCATTACCTGCCGGACAGCAAATCGTAACACTTGAAGGAGAAAATCTGCCTCAAGTATATGCCGATTCTCAAAGATTAGAGCAAGTTTTAACCAATCTTGTATCGAATGCGGTAAAATTCACCCCTGAAGGGAAATCGATAACCATAAAATCCGAATTTGTAAATTCTACTGATTTAAAATACCCTGAAGTATTTGAAGAATCAATGAGCAAACTTAACGGGAATTACGTTATGGTAAGTGTTTCCGACGAAGGTATCGGGATATCTCAGGATAACCTGTTACACGTATTTGATAAATTTGCCCAAATTGAAAATTCTCTTTCAAGAAAAGTTGGCGGCTCCGGTTTGGGATTACCGATTGCAAAACAGCTGATTGAAGCTCACAAAGGAGCAATTTGGTGTAACAGCGAACCGGAAAAAGGTTCAACTTTTTCATTTGTTGTTCCTGTTGCAGGGAAAGAATAAACATTACAACAAAACTAATAAGGCAATAAGATTTATTAATACTAAAACCCTATTGCCTTATTGTTTTATTATCTTATAATTATATATTCGCCAGCTGTTTCCAATAATCGTGAGATTGTTCAAATTGATAAGACATATTGAACAACTTACCTTCTTGTAATTGCGGAGCAAGGATTTGCAAACCGATTGGCATACCGTCTTTATCAAAGCCTGCCGGAATACTTATGCCAGGAATACCTGCAAGGTTAGCGGAAATCGTTGCAATATCTGTTAAATACATTGCAAGCGGGTCCGATGCCTTTGCACCGAGTTCAAATGCTGTATTAGGACAAGTTGGCGATATTAAAATATCAACTTGTTCAAAAGCTTTTTTGAAATCTTCCGTAACTAATGCTCTCATTTGTTGAGCCTTCTTATAGTATGCATCATAATATCCTGAACTTAGCGCATAAGTACCGAGCATTATACGACGTTTGACTTCAGGTCCGAAGCCTTCTGCTCTTGTTTTTGTATACATTTCCATTAAATTCTTAGCATCCGGAGTTCTGTAACCGTATTTAACTCCGTCAAATCTTGCCAGGTTTGAACTGCATTCGGCAGTTGCAAGTATATAATAAATACCGATTGAGTATTTTAGTTTTGGTAACGAAATTTCAACAATTTCGCAGCCAAGATTTTTGTATGTTTCAATAGCTTTTTCCATAGCTTTTGAAACATCTTCACTCAAACCTTCTGAGATTAACTCTTTAATTACTCCGACTTTTTTGCCTTTAACATCATTTTTTAAATAATCGGCATAATGTTCAACAGGCAAATTGAGCGAGGTAGAGTCTTTAGGGTCATGCCCCGAAATTACTTCGAGCAGATTTGCCGCATCTTCAACAGAACGAGTGAACGGACCTATTTGGTCTAAAGATGAAGCAAATGCAATCAAGCCATAACGGGAAACTCTGCCGTATGTCGGTTTCATACCAACAATACCACAGAACGATGCCGGCAATCTGATAGAACCGCCTGTATCAGAGCCTAATGCTAAAGTTGCTTCACACGCAGCAACACTTGCCGCAGAACCGCCTGATGAACCTCCCGGAACTTTATTCAAATCCCAAGGATTACGAACTTTTCTAAATGCTGAGTTTTCATTCGAAGAACCCATTGCAAATTCATCTAAATTTGCTTTTCCGACAATCGGAACTAAATTATTCAATAACTTTTGAGTAATCGTTGCATTGAACGGAGATACAAAGTTTTCCAAAATCTTGCTTGAGGCTGTGGTTTTTGAACCTACAAGATTCATGTTATCTTTCAAAGCCAACGGAATACCTGCTAAAAGCGGTAATTCTTCACCATTTGCAATTTTTTCATCAACTTTTTGGGCAGTATTCAATGCGGTTTCCTTCGTCAAAGAATTAAACGTACCCAATTTTTCGTCTAACTCATCAATTCTTTCAAATGCGGCTTTTGTTAATTCAACAGCCGAAATTTCTTTATTTTTAAGCGCCTTACTCTGTTCAGCAGCGGTCTTTTTTAAAAGCTCGTTCATGTTTTCTCCTTCTTAAGAATTCCCTATGTTTTTCATCCTATGATAAACATAGCTTATACGCAAGTATAAATTTTATTAAGGCACTTGGATTTTATTTACATTAAAAAATTTTCCTTCATCCTATGGGGAAGGTTGGGATGGGGTGTTAATTATGCACAACGCCACATTTTAGGTCACCCCTCCTTTATCCTCCCCATCCGGGGAGGAAACATTATATTTCAGCTATTCTTGTGTTTGTTGTTCTATCGTGTTGCCGTCTTTGTCGCACGGATAGCTGTTACCCTCTTTTGGCTGCCTTATATAGCTTGTTTTTCCATTATCATCCTTTCTTTCAATGATACAACTGCCATCATTCAGATATTTCCATGTATATGTTATACCTTGCTGATGTCTTCTTTGTTTTATTGTCCTGCCTTGCGTGTCGTAATCTTCCGTATGATCAGGTTTCTTGTTTTCATCATAATAAGTTTCTCTTGACAATTGACCATTGGAATGATAACGATAAAGAGTATAAGAGCCATCCGGTTCCCACTTGTCTTTACTTTTGCCATAATTTCTTCGAATTTCTTGTCCTGCTTTGTTGTATACAGAATGTCCAACTTTATCTTCGCCACCGCCCCATTCGCCGACAAAGCTGCCATCTGCGTTCACCTGAACAAGTTTTTCTCCTTCAGGAAGTCCATTAGGTCTATATTCAACCATTTTACCGTCTTTTTCTACGTAGTGAGTTTTTGTTGCTTCGTTATAATACACCATCGGATTTTTCAGGGCAGTTTCGCGACAGTCCTCTTTCTTAACTTCGCCTGCAGGTGGGTCGGCCGGCGGATCTTCAGGATCTGCTGCTGCCGGCGGATCTTCAGGGTCCGCCGCTGCCGGCGGGTCTGCCGGAGCTTTAGCTTTCTTCTTCAAGCCAACACCGTAGTTTGCCTGTTCTTCCGTTTGTACTAATTCAGGAGTACCGTCATCACTCCATTTTAGAGTATATGCGTTATCCTCAAATTCAGCACCATTCATAGATACGCATTTATAGACAGGATTTCCTTCCGAATCAAAGCCTGTTTTTTCAAATAAATATTTATGAGCTTTACCCGAAGAAGAATCTGTAATAGTAAACTGTTCAGGATTCTTGTCGTAACTTTCGGAAACTATTTCAAATTTACCTTGAATAGGTTGAGTTCTTCCGCTGGCATCACGGCATGTCATCTCAACACCTTCTTTTTCGGCAAATTTACCCCATTTTTCTTTATTATCGGGTTCTTCTTTTACCGTTGTGCCGTCATCACCATCAGGATTTTCATCAACATCCGTATCAGAATCAGAATCGTCATCTGCGCCATCAACATTTTCATCTTCATCAGCTGCCGCAGATAAAGCCTTTGCTTCTCTTACAAATCCAAACAAATCGGCTGTCGAAATATCCTCAACACCTTGTGCTGTAATAAATGCCTGAGCCTCTTCTTCCGACAAATTATCAGCGGCTCCGCTTGACTTTGCAGCTTGTGCAAGAGCATCAAACATTGCTGTTCTTTCCTGAGCATCTAATTTGCCGTCAGTAGTTTTCTTATCGAAAAACTTTTCGAAAACGGTCTGCATTTTTTCTTCTTTAAAGTCTGTTTTCTTTAATTCTTTTTTTAATTCATCTTTGTTTAAAGTTAAATCATTACCATCACCAAATGATAAACCTGAAATTTCTGCCATAAATATATCCTCTCGTTAATACCTCTTATAATAATAAAAACTATATTTATATAAAAATTGCGTATAATTTATATGCATCAACTTAAAGTTCACAATTTATCTTGTTTTTCAGGCTTAATAAATATTTACACAATGGCAATTCAGTAAAATTTTTGTCTTGAATTTTCTTCACAAACAATTTACAAAAACGCACAAATATGTAATAATATACAAGCAAATATTTGTAACAAAATATTAAAGTATCTTAGAAATTTGCGCAAAAAAAATTTTTCAGGGTTTTTTGAACCAAAGAGAAAATAATATAGTTACCGGAGTGTGTGGAATGTTAAAAATTCAACCAAATTTAACAAACAGTTATAACAAGCAGTTTTCACCGGCTTTTGGACGTTATCCTGACAAATCGGAATATGTTGATTATACCGAGATTTACGAGGATGAATATACAAGCCCCGCAGAAGACGGATTTAATCTTGAGCAGGAAAAAGCCGATACTAAAAAAGAATTAGATTTATGGAAACAGACAAAACAAAATTTGGATTCCATAGCTCATACAACAGAATCCGTGCCGGGATTTAAAACAGGTACAAAAATTTTATCGGGACTTATCTCAATTGCTATCGGATGGGGCGGTTTGAGATGGGGTACCGTCGGTACTTTAGAAGTTTTATCTAAAATCGGTAAAACCGATGCCGCTAAATATATCAAAACACATGCCACCGACATGGGTAAAGGAATTTCAAAGAAATATCACAGCGCAAAAGATTATCTTGCAGAACGCAGTTGGGTTAAATCATTTAAGAAAAAATTATCAGACTGGAAATCTTCATTCCTTGAGTCTTCTGTAGGTAAAACACTATCAAGCTGGAAGAAATCCGTAAAAGAAAATATTGTATACGAAAAATCAGTTAAATTTAAAGATAATACTAAAGCAAAAATCAAAAAATTAAATCCTAAACGTGTATTTGTTGAGACAATGGGTGTTGCAGGCGGCGGAACGGCAGCTGTAAACACTATTGGTGCAAATACAATTGACGGAAACAAATATAACGTAGAACAAGACGAACAAGGCAGATACTATATAGACGGAATGCACTCCTTACCTTACAGAAAGGAGTATAGAGATGCCGTTTAGTATTACTCCGAAATTAGTATCTTTCACCGCAAACCCTATTAATCGTGATGCTAAAACCCGTCGCGAAAAAGTAGAAGATGCCGCAACCGTAACCGGCGGTGTCGGCGCAGGTGCTGCTGCTACACGTGGAAGTACGGCTTTTAAATATTTTAAATCAAGCGAAAAACTCCGTCAGGTAGTTAACGGAACCTCAAAAGCCGCGCAAGCATTATCTGAGCCGGCTCAACGCACAAAATCATTATGGAATGCGCTAAAAGTTAATTACAAAACTTTGAAAATTGATATTGCAAATTGGGCAAAGGCTTCTAAGATGCCTGAATTTATGAAAGGCATGTTTACCGGCAAACTCGGTTCTTTCTTAGGCGGCGGCGCTGCTTTATTTGTATTTATTTCGGGTGTCGGAGAAGTTATTGATACCACAATGAAAAGTATAAATAAACTCGGTGTCGAATTATCAACTAAGACAGAATAGGCGATAGAGCATTCGGACTATAAACGTTAAAGTTTTATTGTATTATCCGCGCTTTTCAATTTGTGTAAAATATGTTACTATTTCGTTATGAAAGAATTTGTTCTAAAAGAGCTTAACAGTGAAGATATTTTAACCGAATTAAATTCAATCGGCTTTGATAAAGGATATGCACCTTTTGCTGCGAATAAATATGTTTATAAAAATATAAAAATATTCGGCTTAACCTCCGCTCAGGCAAATATTTTAAAGCAAACTGCTTTATCCGTTGGAGCAGATTGTGCAACCCCATGTGGTACAATTATGGGAACTGTAGAAAATGCAGATTGTATTTTAGGAGGTTCGACTTCCCAAATTTCAAAAATTGCTGTAAAACTAGGCATCCAGCCTTTTGGACTAAGAGCTCTCGGCAGAGAATTGGAAAACTTTATTAAACAACAAGAATCTCCACGTTCAAAACCCCGGGTAATGGGGATTTTAAACCTCACGACAAATTCTTTTTCTGACGGCGGACAATATTATGATTTTGATAATGCAATAGCCAGGTTGAATGAGATTATTGAAGAAGGTGCCGATATAATTGATATTGGTGCAGAATCTACAAAACCATACTCGGAACCGATATCATCCGAGGAGCAGCTAAAGAAACTTTTGCCGGTTTTAGAGTATCTTTCCGATAAAAATCTTGATATACCTATAAGTATTGATACTCGTAGCGCGGAAGTTGCAAAGGCTTGCTTAAATGCAGGAGCAACAGCGATAAATGATGTTTCGGGATTAACATATGACAATGACATGAGAATTGTAGTCGCAGATTATGGTTGTCCCGTTATTATTCAGCACACTAAAGGGACTCCCGACATTATGCAATTAAATCCCGCATACACGAACTTAATGGACGAAATCTTCCTCGATTTAAAAGAAAAAACAGATTACGCAATTAAAGCGGGAATTAATAAAGAAAATATCATTATAGACCCGGGAATCGGTTTTGGTAAAACTCGTGAGCATAATTTTGAAATATTGAGAAGATTAAAAGAATTAAAAAGCTTAGGTTCCCCAATATTAATGGGGTTATCAAGAAAAAGTTTATTGGATTTATCGGAAGCCGACAATGCAACTAAAGACATCTTCTCTGTTGCATTAGCTGCCGTTGCAATAGAAAACGGAGTCGATATTTTGCGAGTTCATAATGTGAAATTACACAAAATGCTTTTAAATGTTTTTAATATGTAATTAGCATAATTTGTCATTAAAAATTTTTGTGCAATCATGTAACTATGCTAGACAAAATTATTATTAAGGGTGCAAAAGAAAATAATTTAAAGAATGTTTCCTTGGAAATACCTAAAAACGAACTCATCGTTTTTACGGGGGTGTCGGGTTCAGGAAAATCCTCACTTGCTTTTGACACAATTTTTGCAGAAGGTCAAAGACGATACGTCGAAAGTCTTTCGACATATGCAAGACAATTTTTGGGGCAACTTGATAAACCTGATGTAGAGTATATTGACGGACTTTCACCCGCTATCTCTATTGACCAAAAATCAACAAGCAATAACCCTCGCTCCACAGTCGGAACAGTTACTGAAATATATGATTATTTAAGACTTTTATACGCTAGAGCAGGGACTCCATATTGCCCGAATTGCGGAGAAGAAATTAAACCTCAATCGATTGATGAAATTGTAAATAATATTTTGAAAATCGGGGAAGGTGAAAAAATACAAATTCTTGCACCTATTGTAAGAGATAAAAAAGGCGAATACAAGTCGCTGTTTGAAGAATTAAGACAAGAAGGCTTCGTAAGAGTTAAGGTCGACGGAGAAGTATACAACCTTGACGAAGATGAAATAGAGCTTGCAAAAACTACAAAACATAATATAAGTGTTGTTGTAGACAGAGTTGTAGTAAAACCTGCCGCACAATCAAGAATTGCAGACAGTGTTCAGATTGCATTAAAAAAGGCCGACGGAATTACAATAGTTGATGTTGTTTCAAAAAAAGAAGAAATAATTTTCAGCGAAAAGTTATCTTGCCCAAAATGCAATATAAGTTTTGAAGAACTTGCACCGAGAATTTTTTCTTTTAATGCCCCATACGGAGCGTGTGAAAGATGCGGCGGCTTGGGTGCGGATTTTGTAATTGACCCGAATTTAGTTGTACCCGACAGGACAAAAAGTTTAGCTGATGGTGCCATCTACCCTTGGTCAAGGACATCTACCGATTATTATAATGATATGCTAAAATCCGTATGTTCACATTACGGTATCAGTATGGATACCCCATTTGACAAACTTACAAAAGCTCATCAGGATATAATTTTACACGGCAGTAACGATATATTAAAATTTAGAGTAAAAAAATTCGGAACTCACTATTATGAAACAAAATACCGACAATTTGAAGGTGTTATTCCGTTTTTAGAAAAGCGTTACCACGATTCAAACGGAGAATATTGGCGAGAAGAAATTGAAAAATATATGACAACAACGCCTTGTCCAAAATGTAACGGAGCAAGGCTAAAACCGTTTCCGCTTGCTGTTAAAATTCAAGGCAAAAATATATATGAATTTACACTTATGTCCATTGATGATGAATTAGATTTCATTGAAAATTTATATTTGGAACTTGATACATATAAACTACAAATTGCAAAACAAATTCTTGACGAAATCCGTTCAAGACTAAAATTCATGAAAGATGTCGGCTTAAGTTACCTTAATTTAGCACGTATGGCAGGCTCCCTGTCAGGTGGGGAAGCTCAAAGAATACGCCTTGCGACTCAAATTGGCAGCGGATTATCCGGAGTCCTATACGTACTTGATGAACCATCAATAGGATTACACCAACGAGATAATGACAAATTAATTAAAACCCTATTAAAACTGAGGAATTTAGGGAATACACTTATCGTAGTTGAACACGATGAAGAAACTATGCGAAATGCTGACTATATTGTTGACATAGGTCCTAAAGCAGGAGTTAACGGGGGTAAAGTAATTGCCGCAGGCTCACTTTCCGATATTATAAAATGCAAAGAGTCTTTGACCGGACAATATTTAAGCGGGGCAAAAACGATTTCTGTTCCGGAAAAAATAAGAGAAGGTAACGGGAAATTTTTACAAGTTAAGAATGCACACTTAAATAATTTAAAAAATATTGATGTTGATATTCCTTTAGGGAAAATTGTGGTTCTTACAGGGGTATCCGGCTCAGGTAAATCAACATTGATGCAGGATTTGATATATGAATTTGCCCTGCATAAACTTCGAGGAAATCGTCCGAAACCGCAAGGAATAGACGACATTTTAGGCTTTGAAAACATTGACAAAATTATTGATATCGACCAATCACCGATAGGAAGAACCCCTCGTTCTAATCCTGCGACCTATACTGACTTATTTACTCATATAAGGGATTTATACGCTAAAACCAATGAAGCAAAAGTTCGCGGCTACAAACCTGGCAGATTCAGCTTTAACGTGAAAGGCGGACGCTGCGAAGCTTGTAAGGGTGACGGGGTGAACAAAATTGAAATGAATTTCCTATCCGACGTATACGTAAAATGTCCTGTATGTAAAGGCAAACGTTACAATAGAGAAACCTTAGAGGTAAAATTTAAAGGAAAAACTATTGCCGATGTTCTTGAAATGAGTGTAAAAGAAGCCTTAGAATTTTTTGACAGCATTCCGCCAATCAGAAATAAACTTCAAACACTTAATGATGTAGGCTTGGATTACATAAAACTCGGACAAAGTGCAACAACCCTGTCCGGAGGAGAAGCACAAAGAATAAAACTTGCTTCAGAATTAAATAAACGCGCAACAGGAAAGACATTATATCTGCTTGACGAACCATCCGTAGGATTACATTGGTACGATTTGGATAAATTAATTAAAATCATACAAAAATTAGCTGATCAAGGTAATACTATTCTGATAATTGAACATAATTTAGATTTGATAAAGGTTGCAGATTATATTATTGACTTGGGTCCTGAAGGGGGAATTAACGGCGGAACCGTCATTGCAACGGGGACCCCGCAAGAAATTTCCAAAAACAAAAAATCCTATACGGGACAATATTTAAAAGGAGTATTGTAACAAACAATACCCTTATTTTTCAGCTTCAATTTTTTCTAAATATTCTACTATATCTAAAGCGAGTTCATGTCTTAGTTCTGTCGGAGCATGTTTTATATACTCCATTGCATGAGAAACCTTAACGTTCTTATCATACCAACGACGAAGAATATACTCATACTGCTCATCTAAAGACATTTTAAAATCTATGTCTTTCAATTTATCAATAACATATTCGGCACAGATTGTTTGGTATTCTTCATCAGCTTCTTCCCAAAGTGCGATTGATTTACTTAAAACAGGGTCGGCATCATACCAGCGTTTTTTATCAGTCATATAAAATCTCCTATAATTATGAATTATAAAAAATTTTCAAAAATTAGTAAATACTGTAAATGCCTGATATTTAAGCTTAATAAATTAAACCAAACCCTCCTTTAAAGCTTTAACAGCAGCCTGAGTTCTATCATCGACAAGAAGTTTTTGAATAATATTACACACATGAGCTTTTGCTGTATGCTCGGATATTGTCAGTTCTTGGGCTATTTCATTGTTAGATTTTCCGTCTACTACAAGCTTTAATACCTCATATTCACGTTGAGTGAGGTTTGCGTGCTGCTCTTTAAACATAGCTCTTGAAACATGTCGAGGCGGTATTATCCCGCAATTTTTATCTCTTAACATTGGGACTACTTTTGGGTCAAGCCACATTGCACCTTCTTTGACTGTTCTTATAATCATTGTCAATATTTCTATATTAATATCTTTCATTACATAGGCTTTTGCCCCTGCTAGAAGGGCATCATTTACCTCCTGCTCACTTAAATGAGATGTCAATATTATCACAGACGCATTTTGATTGTGTTCAATTATTTTTTTTGTAGTTTCTATTCCGCTAATATCCGGCAAACCTATATCCATCAAAACGACATCCGGATGCGTAATTTTATAATTTTCTAAAGCCTCTTTTCCGCTCTGTGCCTCGGAAACAATTTCTACTTGCTCCTGATCATCAAATAATGACCTCAATCCGACACGCATCAACTTATGGTCCTCGACCAACAATACTCTTACAGGTGCAATCTCCATATAATCCTCCTCTAATATGTTATAAATTAGATATCATAATATTTAATCAGAAAATATTTGTTATTGATGGATAAATATTTTATATCTTAAAACTTGAATATTAATTTATGTAACAATTTCCCGAAAAAGATAAAGTTTTTCAAATTCACCTCCGTTATTTTAGTTGAACGAAAAGGTACAATGTATGGGAAACTTTAACGAAATTCAAAAAGGATTGCCCGATTTAGGCAAAACATACTGGCAAGATTTAAGGAATGAAGAGGACTCCGAAAACGAAGTCTCGGAAATCGTTAAAATGAATTGCCAAACTATTTTTGACCCTAACAATACATCAACACATTCTAAAAAACCTTCTATTTTTAATAAATAAAATCCTTATCTAAAACTACCTTATCTTATAAAAAAAGCACCGTATTAACGGTGCTTATTATTATATATAAACGTACAAAATTCGATTTTATCTGTTCGCCAGTCTGTCTGTAATAACAGAACTTACAAGTGCTATACCTGATGCAATACCCGCAAAGAAAGCAGCATTTTTTAACTTAAGATTTCTGCCGGCACGCTTGAAGAATTTTACCGTATCTTTAAAATCTTCACCTTTTTTAAATCCTTTAGCCTCTTTGTCGAATACTTCCTCAAATGATGTTCTTATGAATTTTTTGATATTCATATCTTCAATATCCGAACGTCTTATAGCCTGATCAAAATCAGCCTTCACTGCCATTGCATCATGGCTTGCAAGGTATCTTTTTATAGCAGCTTTCTTTGATTCATCTGAGTTTGCCTCAATACCAAGAACATCAAAATTTTTCTTTACAAACTTACGTAATTTTTTGTTATTCTCTGCAATAGCTTTAGCCATATATTTATTTGCGGTTTCCGCTGCTTTACCCGTAAGTTCAACAACCGGTTCTTCGCCAGCTTTTGCCGTTTCAAGAGCAATTGCCATTGCTTTTACTCTTTCTTCTGGAGTCCAAGCTGCCATTCCCAACTCTTTTGCTCTTTTCGCTATGGAAACAGCATCACTATTCTCAGCTATTTCTTTTAATAAATTTGATTTATCAATCAATTTTTTATTTTGAGATTCAAAAGAATCTTTAATATCATAAAACAAATCTTTTGTCATATGCCCGTCTTTTGCGAAGGCTTTCTTTGTTACGTAGCCTGTGGTTCCACCAACTACAGCAGCTGCTGCAGTAGGAATAGCTACATTTTCAATTCTTTGTACGTCCATATTTTCTCCTTTGAAAAAATTATTTATTTTATTTTAATGCCGATAAAAAAATTTTTTGCTGTTATATGTGCACATTATTTACATAAATTAACAATAAAAGAGCTGCTTGCAATGGACTCGCAAGCAGCTTTCATTATTTTATACTATATTAATATGACAATTTTTCGAGCAATTCTTCAGTTATAATTTTCTTTTTGTGCCCGTTAGATAAATTAAACTTTTGAATACCTTGTTTAACATCTTCAAACACATCATAAGGTTTCACCCCTTCAAGGTTGCGTACAGGCACACTTTTTGGTGCTTGATTTACTTGTTCTTTTGGCATATTTAAAATATTTCTGACAACACGATTAGGGTTAAAGCGTTTAAATTTTCCACCAACAGCTAAATTTGTTTTCATATTCACTCCTTTATTTTCTGATTATAAACTTACAAAAAACAAACACAACAATAATTGCGTTAAAAACATTGTTTATTAAGAATTATTAAAATAGATATATCGAGTAATTGTTTTTATTGTAAAATTATCAAAGATATTACAGAAAAGAGGTTTAAATGAATACAGTTGTTATAGTCGGGAGAGTAGGCAGAGATGCTGAAATCAGATATTACGAATCGGGTAAATCAAAAGCAAATTTTTCAGTTGCCGTAAACAGATGGGATTCCAAAACTAAAAGTGAAGTTGCCGATTGGTACAATATCGATGTATGGGACAAACAAGCTGAATTTGCAGGAGAATACGTAAAAAAAGGTATTCAAGTTGCGGTTGAAGGACGTATACAACAAGACAAATGGGCTGACAAAGCAACAGGGGAAGATAGAGAACGTTATATAATTATCGCTAGCAGCATTAGATTACTTGGCTCAAAAAGGGATGCAGAGCAAGCGTTATGATGATTAAATCAAGTGTTGCATGTATTATTGCCGACGACTTAACCGGTGCAAATGATTCCGCATTACAGTTTCGCATGCGTGGCGCCGGAACACAAATTATACTGGGAGAAGAGCTGGAAAACACTTCTCATATGGGCGATACTCAGATTTGGGCTATTTCATCCGAATCAAGAAATATTCCACCTGATAGTGCCTACGAAAAAGTAAAATCTATTACTCAAATAATGCAAGATAAATTTGCACCTGATTACTTTTTCAAGAAAATTGACTCTACGGTTAGAGGAAATATTGCCGTTGAAACATTAGGCATGCTTGAAGTCTTGGATTGGGATGCGGCAGTAATAATTCCGGCATTTCCACAGGAAGGCAGAGTCACTGTTGGGGGATATCACCTTTTAAAAGGGGTTCCTATTGAACGCACAGAAATGGCCCGAGATCCGTTTTCTCCAATAAGAGAATCCCATATTCCAACAATGTTAACGGCTCAAATAGGCGAAGAATACTCCCATCTTGTTGCATCACTTGACCTAAGAGATGTAATGAAAGGGGCAGGACCTATATTAAAATCCATAAATGAATTGATATCCAATGGTAAAAAATTAATTGTTGTTGATGCGGTATCCGCAACAGATATCCAACAAGTATGGCTCGCCGTAAATAAATCGGATTATAAAATACTGCCGACAGGAACTGCTGCAACAGCAAGAGAACTCAGCAATATCTGGTTCGCTGATTTAAATGATGAAAATAAAGA
Source organism: uncultured bacterium (assembly GCA_902761735.1). GTDB lineage: Bacteria > Cyanobacteriota > Vampirovibrionia > Gastranaerophilales > Gastranaerophilaceae > UBA1221. The sequence continues at coordinate 54,617 of CACWLL010000004.1, read as the reverse complement.
ACCCGTTATAGTACCGGAACTTCCAAAACTTATTATTTCCGGAAGTGCCACAGAAATCACCGCCGCTCAAATAAAAGAGCTTGAATACGCTGATGATTTTGATGAAAATACACTATTTGTAGCTCCGGATATTGAAGAAATAATAAACGGTGTTTCTGATGAACTTGTAAGCCGCATTGTTTCTAACCTTGGGCAAAATAATATCGTGGTTGTCCACACTTCAGAAATGCTTAAAAGCTTTGACGGATTTTCTGATACATCATATGATGCTGAATTAACCCGAGATAAATTAGCTGCGCTTATTACGGATTTTCTTGCAGAGCTTACAAAAAAAGTGGTTAAACAAAAAAACGTTATACTAATTCTGCTTGGAGGGGAAACATCTTATAAATGCTGCCGTGCAATTGATGCTACGCAACTTCAATTAATAGATGAAGTCGCACCTGCTATTGCATTAAGCACAGATTATAACTCCCAGTGGATAGTTACCAAATCCGGCAATTTAGGCGGTACAAAAACTCTTATAGAAATCTTGCAATACTTTGAAAACCATGACTAATTATTCAAAAAAAATAGGAATAACAACCGGTGATCCAAATGGAATAGGGGCAGAAATAACAATCAAAGCTTTAAAAGCTTTAGACTTGCCCAAAGAGGATATCGTATTAATATCAAATAAAAAAGTAATTGATTATTACGGCAAACTTGATAAAGAATACGAAATTATTGAAATACCGTTTGGGGAAAACATATCACCCGGAAACATTACCCCGGAAACCGGAGAGTTTTCCTATCAATCTTTAAAAAAAGTTTGCGAAATTAAACCAAAAGCTATAGTAACAGCACCGGTTGCCAAAAATGCCTTACATCTTGCAGGACATAAATATAACGGACAAACCGAAATATTAAATGAAGAATTAGCTAAAGAAGGTCAACACGCAGAAATGCTGTTTTTGGCAAATGATTTCAGGGTACTGCTATTGACAAGACATTGTGCATTGAAAGATATAAAACTTTCTAAAAATATGATTATAACAAAGATAACTAATCTTAAAGCGATTTTAGAAGAGAAATTTAAAATTGAAAATCCTAAATTCGCTTTATGCAGCCTTAATCCACATGCCGGAGAAGACGGGATTTTAGGTACAGAAGAAATTGAAATAATGAAGCCTGCGGTTTCGGAATTAAGAAAAACGGGAATAAATATAACGGAACCACTGCCGGCAGATACTCTGTTTATTAATGCCGGACAAGCATATTTTAATAATAAAAAAATTCCATATGATTGTTATATAGCAACATACCACGACCAAGGGTTAATTCCGATAAAAACGGTTGCCGGAGATAAAACCGTAAATATGACAATTGGCTTAGATATAGTAAGGACATCTCCCGGACACGGTACGGCTTTTGATATAGCCGGTAAAAATATAGCAGATGAAAATGGGATGATATCTGCAATTAGGGCTGTTCTATAGGTTAATGATATTGACAATACCTAAAAAAATATGCTACTATTTGCAAGAGAAACAGGAGGGCTACTACCGATGGGTGACACATACCAAACAATCAACTGTCCGGCTTGCGGACATAAAATGAAAAAGATTTTTCTTGCAGATTCAGGAGTAAATATAGATATATGCGCTGAGGGTTGCGGCGGAATATTCTTAGATAACAGAGAGTTTAAACTCATTGATGAACAACACGAAGAACTTGATGAAATTATACAAGCAATGGAAAATAACGATTTTTCTGTTAAGGTAGACGAAAATGCAGTTAGGATTTGTCCTGCATGCGGAGCTAAAATGGTTAAAAATGCCACGAGTGACAAGGGGGACATTATTATCGATGATTGTTATACTTGCGGGGGAAAATTCCTTGACCACGGCGAACTAACAAGAATCAGAGCAGAATATGCAACGGAACAAGAAAGAGCTGACGCTGCAGTAAGAGCATTACTCTATTCACCTGAGGGTGCTGAATTAAATATGCTCAATAATGCGGGAGAAAGAGTACAAAGAAAAATGGATGGCAGAAATAACTCTGCATTGTTCAAATTATTTACCAAAATGTTTGGTATTTAATGACAGAATTTTGAATATTCACAAAAATTACAACGATTTTGATTTTTTAAAAAATTTCTGGTCGTTGTAATTTTTTTACAAGCATTTTCTAACACCATATAATAATGTGTTTTTTTCTCCGTATCAAATGTAATTTTATGGTTTTGATTATTTTTCAAATCTATATACACAAAAGAAAGTGAATAATTATTCCCCCAACCTTTTGCTAAAACTTCGTTAGCACATATCAAATAAACCATTGTCTGATAATCTTCAGAGGGATTTTTAGGTACAGCTCCGGTTTTATAATCTAATATAAAGTAATTATTATCGGATTTCATAAACGCATCTAATCGCCCGCCAATCCAAAAATCGCCAACCTTAGTTGTCAAATTATATTCTGAATTGACATAATTTTTTTGAAAATATTCATTATTAAGTAACGACTTCCATACCAAATACTCATCATCGGTAAGTGCCGCCAACAATTTTTGAATATCATCACCTCGCAAATAATAATGAGCGAGTGCATGTATTTTCTTACCCTTTTCAAAAACTCCTTTTGACTGTGGTACATTGAATTTTTGGACATACCTATATTCGTATTTCTTCGGGCATTCTTCATAAACTTTTAACATGTTAGGTGAAAATATTTGCAATGCTTATTTCTCCTTTTCATTGATTATATTATATAATATCAAAGATTTTATTTGGTTCTTCTTTTTTCAGCCGTCCAAAAACTTTTACCTTCTCTGATGTAGTTATATATAATTTTCTTTTTGCTCTTGTAATTGCGACATACAAAAGCCTTAAATTTTCCGCAATTAAATCCTGTTTTAACTCATACTCGGATTTTATTTTGTAATCAGGATTCAACTCTTTCAATTGTTCCATAAAATCGGAAATTTTATATTTCAATTTGGAAAAATCAATAGTTAAACTTCTTTCCGACATTTCCGGAAGAAATACATAATCAAACTCATCCCCTTTTGACTTGTGCAGGGTCATAACTTGTACCTTACCCTCTAAAATCTCTTTATCACTTTCATCTTCTTCGGAGAAAAATTTAAATCCGCTAAGAGAATTTCGCTGAGACAACTCCTCTAATCTATTTATTATTGTCTGAAGATTTTTTGTATCAAAAGATAATCTTTTTATAAGAGTAGAAATTAAATATATATTTGATTTATCTATTTCACTGCTAAAATAGTTTAATCCGATTTTTATTGCCAATTCATCAGGAGACAGATGCGGAAAACTGGTCCAATAATTTACTTCCCACAAAAATTTTTCCAAATCTGTTATCTCAAGACTCCCATATTGTGCGGCAATAAAAGCTGTCGGATATTTCTTTATTATGTCTGTATATTTTGCTTTATAAAATCCTAAATCTGATAACACTGCATAAGACGCAGCTAATATATTATTATCAAAAGGTTTAAGTATAATATTTAATATTGCATAAATTATTCTGAAAACAGATTTTTGAGCAAGACATTCACTTCTTGTAATACATTTAAAACCGTTATTATTTATAATATTCATCCACTCAATAACCTGCTTATTATTCCTTACCAGTATTCCGACAGTTGCCTTTTTATTCTTGTTAAATGCTGATTTGATTTCTTTTAATATGTAATTTTTCTCCTCGACAGGCGTTTCAAAGATTTTACCGGTTACCGCATTTTCCGATACGGGATTTTTTCCGGCTACCGGCTGCATCAAAATATGATAAAAGGCATCTTTTGTTTCCTCATTAGCTTCCGAATCCAATAATACGGTATTTGCGAGCTTCCAAACATCTTCGCAACATCTTTGAGAACAATTCATGCTGACACTCTGACTTGTTTCAATAAATTTTCGAAAACCTTTTACATCTGCATTGGTGAAAGTTGTAGTAATAGCTTGATTAATATCACCGCAACGAATGAGATTGTTATATTTGCCGCTCAAAATATTTATTAATCTCTGCTGAACAGAAGATGAATCTTGAGCTTCATCTTCTATTATAAATTGACAGATGTTTTGATAATATTCTCTTATATCCGGATTTTCTTCTAATAATTTTACGGATAAAAGAAGTATGTCATCATAATCTATTAAATTATTTGAATTTAAGATACGTCGGTACTCCTCATAAAAGGACTTGAACAGAACAAGTTTTTTATCCTTACTTTTTAAATGCTTAAAATCACCACGCCCTAATTTGAATACAGAAATCGCTTGGATAAATTCATTTAAACTTTTATCCTCAACTTTCACTTTTTTTAAAACTTCACGGATAATACGTGATTTTTGTGTATCGTCACAAATATCAAAATCTGCATTTAAACCTAAACGCTCATGGTTACCGTTCTCTTTGATAATTCGTAACGCCAGTCCATGAATTGTACTTATATACGGGAGTTCTGAAGAATTTTCTCTGATTGACTTTATCCTTTCTCTAAAATTACGAGCCGCTGATTCCATATATGTCATTACAAAAATATTATTCGGATTAATTCCCCGTTCTAACAATTTAAGAATTAAAACAAGCAAAATTGTAGTTTTACCTGCACCGGGAACGGCAGATATTGCCATTTTACCTTGTTTATATTCAAGAACAGGTTTTTGGTCATCTCTTGGCGTAATCACAATATTGCAGCTACTTTTTTTATTTTCAGAAATATTTTCAGCTTTTATCTTGATAAATTCTTCAATCCCGCCAAAATTCTCAACTCCATTACCATCAAACATAGAGGAACATGCCCACACTTTTTCATCTGCACAAAGGGCAAGTTTTCTTAAAATTCTTGCTGTCTTTTCCTTGCTTAATAAAATATTGTCCTCTATAGTATACTCATCTTTTGACCATCCTTTTTGAAATACCCAAGCATTATATAAAGGACCCGTATCCGACTTAACCCATTCCTGACTTGATACATCAAGCCAAAACTGATACTTAGTTCTTATTTGGTTATCGATAATTTTTTGAGGAGTACCAATCACCAAATCATTCTTCTTAATTTCGATAGTAGAATAAGGGTTTTCGGAAATAATTGAATTTTCTATTTGAGCTATATATTCTTCTTTATATTCAAAAAACTTTTCACCATAAACATTTTCAAAATCTTCTAATTGTTTTATAAAAAAGTTGAACTTTGTAACTTCATTTTGCTCGTACGACTTAAAAGTCATCAAACTTTCATATATTTCCAAGACTTGCGCCGAAAGCTTTTCTTTTTTAGGTAATATATTTGTTATTACATTTAAAAATTTTTCGTATTTTGCTGTATATTCATCATCGTCGAATTTATACGGAATAAGACTGTTAGTCTTATCAAATTCCTCTAAAATCTTTGCACAATATTTTAAAGGGATATCTAAACAATTTACGAAAATTGGTCTTAGGTCAATTTCTGATAATGAACTTTGAAGTTCCGTATTAAATTTTAAAATATTTAAAGCTGTCAATACAAGTTTATTTTGAATTAATTTCTCACTACCTGTTAAAAATAAAGGATTAACAAACCTGCTTAAACTTTCCTTTAAAGTAAACCGCAACATCTCATCCACAACCGGAGTAATAATCGAAATTTCAGAAGGCAATATATTATTCTTTATTAATTCGTTTATTTTTGTTATTGTAAACTCTATCATTTTTGAGCGTTTAGACGGAGAATGCACAGAAAAATATTCTAATGTTTCCGCAGAATTATTCAAAACATTATTGTATAGATTTTCAGCATCATATTTCAATTTTGTTTGAGTATCAATGGAAATAACAGGTTCATTAAATAGTTTTTCAAACTCCCAAACGGCAGTCTTATCAGCACTTAAATAACCAATTCTGCTTGATCCTTTTTTGTCAAATGCTATATAATAATCTTTCAGCTGCGGCTTAATATATGTAATAAAATCGTAACACGCCGGAGTAATTTCATCTCCGTCATCAAGTATCAGATATTTTATCGCTTTAAAATAATCAGTATTTTTATATATATGTTCAAAAAGCAAACTCTGCCTCAAATAATCAAAATCACGAAGTTCAAGGGTTTGTCTTAAAAATTTTTTTAATGCAAATTTAGCATCCTCTCCAAAGGATTCATGCAAAACATGTGAGCGGAAATCTATATCATCATCATTCAAATTATTTTGAACAATTAAAGAATACCGCCTAAACAATTGATGCAAGAGAGATTTTTTTGAATTATAACCGCTAAATTTAACACTCTTTAAAATGTCTTTCAATATAAATTGAGAAATTTCTAACCCCGCAAGATTTGGTAATATCTTGGGATTAGGAAACGGATTCTTATTTTCAAGAAATGCCCAATTATCATTTATAGAATTATACACAAGAGAAAAATAAGAATGTACCTGTAATTTTTCAAAATGATTTATTGTTAGCTTATTTAACAAAGAATCTGTAAATCTGTTTTTCAATGAAGAATTTGCGACAAGGACAAGAATTTCCGAAGCATCAACACCGGAATTTAAGAGTGATGCACATTTTTCAACCAAAATGTTGGTTTTATCAGATGATATACTTCCGTCAATTATCAAAATTAATCAATACTCCTTATAAAGTATTTTATCATAAAAACAAGTGTATTATTTACATCTGTTAAACTATTGCATTTTTTTTTAATTTATTCTATTATGAACGTAACAATGATAAAAATCTTACAATTCAAAAGGAAAAATAGGAGGTAATTATGACAGAATTATTAGATGAAATCGGAGTTTCAGCAGGAGAAATTTATAACTACTTAAGTTCTAATGGAACAACTACATTTTCTAAAATGAAAAAAGATTTAGATTTAAAGGGTAACTTTGCAGACTTAGGTCTTGGCTGGTTAGCTAGAGAAGATAAAGTTTCTATTTCTAAAAGAGGGACTTCTGTAAGCGTTAGCCTTAAATAAGTAATTAGATAAAAATAAAAAACACCTGTATTAATACAGGTGTTTTTTATTTTGTTATTTTTTTAAATATTAATTTTCCGAAGCAGTTCTGAATGCAAAAAATTTAAATAAAATGTACGTCACAATTGATACAATAAATAAAGATATAAATTGAGCAATATACACATTTTTAATTAAATACCTTACGAAGATTTCTAAAACAATTGCATTCAAAAAGTAACTGACAACCCAAGTTGAACAACATTTCATATATTCTTTTAAATAATTACCTTTTGTACAAAATACAAAAAACTTCTGATTTATATATGAAGTAACAGATGATAACAACCACTGAAGAGCAATTGCCAACTGATAATAACCTTCGCCCAAGATAAATATCACAATAGCATATATGACATACGATATTGCAGCATTTATACCACCAATTATAAAGAATCTGAAAATTTTGGGTAACTTTAACCATTTATCCATATAAAAATTTTAACATAAAAGTAATTTTATTAATATTGATATTTTTCTGAACATATTATATAATTCAGCTGTAGTTGGTTATATAAATAAAACAGAAAGGGCTTCTTGTTTATTATGAAAAAAGTTATTATTGCCGGCTTATGTGCAATTTTTCTTATTCAACTAAGTGCAAATGCCGGAAATTTGAAAGATTTTTTTAATGTATTACAAAAAAATTACGGGGCATCATACACATTAAAAAGAGATACGGATACAGTAAGAGAAGATGCCTATAAAACAATATCAGAAATTGCGACACAAAGTTCAAAAGTTGAAGAAAGTATTCCGTCAACATTTATGGCTATTGTTAAACAGCTTTCACCAAAATCAAATGCAAAATTAGTAGAAATAGATTTAAAACAAAAAGAATCGGATATTTTTTCAATAATATCAGCTTATACAACAACTCTTGAGCAAAACCGTTCAGATATTGTTTATAAAATCAGAAACATGTCAGCCTCCGAAAAAACAAATCTTAAAAATAATATAAATAAAATGTTATCCTACGGGAAAAATTATCTGGAACTTAAAAATGAAGGTATTTTTTCTGCTAGTCAGGTATTAAAATCTGTTATTGAACCCGAAACGGAAAACAGACTGCTTAATCGTTCCGAAGAAGCTTTCACCGGAATTGGAGATAAAGCCAAAACTATTTTTATGTTTATCAGAGAACTAAACTCCCTGATACAACAAGCAGGTTAAAAATAAAAAGGGCTATCCTGACAGCCCTTTTTATTTATTTAAATATCATTTTTTTACTGCAGACATCACGTAATTATTCTCTTTAAAATATTTATTTGCGACATGCATTATATCCGCTTCGGTCACAGAATTTATTAACTTTTCAAACTCATTGGTAAAATTATAATCATTCATTGACGTTTCATACCAACCGTTTGCCGAAGCCTTATCCATGTTTGTTTCTAAAGATAAAACAAATTGTCCTGTCAATTTATCTTTTGCTTCTTGTAATTCTTTTGAACCTACAAATTCTGTTTTTAAACGATTAATTTCTTTCCACAAACCGGCTAATGATTTGTCATAGGTTTCAGGATTTGTTCCAATATAAACAATAAAAGAGCCTTTTAATGCATTAGCCGAATAACTTGAGCCTAACTGATAAGCAAGACCTTCCTGATCTCTTAAATTTACGAATAATCGTGAACTCATACCTGTTCCCAATAATGAATCAATAACACTCAATGCAGCAAAATCTTTTTTCTCGTCTAATCCGGCCACCTGCCAACCAAGGATTATCCAATCCGTATTTGTTGTCGGGATTTGCTTTACCACAGTTTTGGGCGTTGAGATATCTCTCAACTCGGATTTATGCCCCGAATACCGGAATTTGGAATTATCCGAAGATTTAAACATATTAGAAAATATTTGTATGGTCTTTTCTTTATCCACATTTCCGTTTATAGATATTACAATATTTTGCGGAGCAAAAATTTTGTTATAATAATTCACAATATCGTTTCTTGTTATTTGAGGGATATTTTTCTCCATTAACGCAATCGAATTAGTATAAGGAGTACCGGAAAAAATTAAATTTTTATATCCCTCAAGAGCTACATTTAAAGGAATATCTCTTGAACGTTTTATGCTATTTAGTTTATCCGTTTTTACCTTGTCAATTTCATAATTTGAAAAAGTTGCATTATTTACAACTTCATTCAAAAGATTCAATGTTGTATCATATTGAGGAACTGTCGTCAACACCGAGATTAAAAATGCATCAGAGCGAGTTGACGGAGAGATTTTTATACCATTATCCTCTAAAACCTCCGCAAGTTCATGCGATGAATAATTTTTTGTACCCTTCATCATAACTTCAGAAGTTAAGGCTGCTGTGCCGTATTTGGCATCCGTAAAATTACCTCCCTTTGCAAAAATGCTTATCGCAACTATTTCATTTGAAGTATTTTGTGTAAAAATTAATGTAGCACCATTTGAAAGTTTATAACTTTGAATCCCGTTAGATTCACTGTTCAATACAGCACTACCTTTTATGTCAGAGGAAACTGCGGATGTCTTTACCTCTTTTGAGGATTCCGGTAAAACTATCGACACAGCCGAACGGGATTTTCCTAAATATTTTTCTGCAACACGCTTTACTTCATGAGGGGTAACTTTTTTTATATTATCAACATAATTGTCATAAACTTTTATATCACCTGATGTAACCATTACATAACCAATTTCCTGAGCAATATTTGAAATAGATTCCCTTTGATAATACGTATCTCTCTCAATTATATTTTTTGCAAGAGAAACCTGTTCAGAGGTAACTCCGTTTCTAATTATTGAATCAATTTCACAAAATATTTGATTTTCTAATTTAGTTAGTTTTTCCGGAATAAAATTTGCTGATATATAAAAAATACCATCATCTCTAAATCCGACATTACTTGCAGAAATTGAAGTAGCAAGTTGCATTTTATCTTTAATATTTTTATAGAAAACCGAAGTCCTACCCTCGCCCAATATCGTCGCCAAAACATCAAGAGCATAACTGTCGGAATTGTTTATAGCAACACCCCTAAAACCAATTAGAATATATGCCGATTGGGTATCTAAATATTCAACCTTACGCTTCTGTTCGGTTAACGGTTTTTCTTTTTTGAATACAGTTTTTTCAGCCTTCTGTATATCGGTACCGAAATTTTCTTTAACTTTTTCCAACGCAGAACCAGCATCTACATCTCCGACAATAACAGTAACCATATTTCCCGGAATATACCACTTGCCATAATAATCCATAATTTCATCACGGTGAATTGTTTCTATAATACTGCGTTTACCTATAACTTTTCTTTTGTAAGGATGATTTGTATACAGCATAGATACAAGATTGTCATACACAACATTATTTGGAGAATTTTCATCTTTTGCAATTTCTTCTAAAACAACTTTACGCTCTTTTTCCAGTTCTTTTCTGGGTACGAGCGGATTTAAGAGCATATCTGCATGAAGAGAAAGAGCCTCGTCAAAGAACTTTGACGGAATTGTTATGTAATAATGTGTATAATCTTTACTTGTAGCCGCGTTTGTAACACCTCCACGAGTCTCTAACAACTTATCAAATTCTCCCGTAGGATGATTTTTTGAACCTTTAAAAAATAAATGCTCAAGAAAATGTGACACTCCGTTATTATCATCATTCTCATTTATTGAACCTGTTTTTATCCAAGTATCCATTGTAACTATAGGGTTTGAATGGACTTCTTTTATAATGACATTTTGCCCGTTTTCTAAAACAAATTTTTGAACAGCATCCGAAGCAAAAACACAACTGCCCGCAAGCACTAACACAATAAACAGAACAACTTTCTTCATCATATCCCCTTTCTCTTCACATATATAATACAATAAAATTTGTGATAATAAAATAGGTAAACAAGTTAAGTGTAAACCTAATATCCTTGACTTTTTATATCGCACGGGATAGAATCAGTTAAAATGAGTTTTTGGAGGTATATATGAAAAAAAATTTAATTATTACAGCTGCAATTTTATGTTTATTAAGCGGAACAGCTTTTATAGCGAATGAAAAAGCAAATGCTGCTGCATTATCTCCAAAGGTTCAACATCTTGTTGATTTCGCAGAAAAAAATGAAGGTTCCGAAGCTGCGAGCATGTTTGCCCAATTATCAAATAAAGAAAAAGATGAACTCGCTAATTATGTTGAATTTCACTCAGAAAAAGTTCCTCCTGTATACTTTATTATAATGGCAGACCACGTATACAAATCCAATAAGGATAAAGCTGCATTATGGTACTACATTGGTAAATTCAGAGCATATCAAGATACAATGATGTGCAAGGATAAAACCTCCCAAAGCCAATTGGAAGTTTATCCTATGCTTGCACCAAAAACATTAAAATACGTAGCAACTAAAGTTAATGACAAAAAATATTTAGCGGGCTTAATGCAAAAAGCTTTAGATTGGGATATTGCTCATCCTGATAGAGTTAATCCGGTTTGGGCTTGCTATCACGGGATAAGTGCATTCACAAAAGCCCCTAAACTTATACCTGAATCAGAATATACAAAAGTACAAGAACAAGTTCGAGATGAAATAAGAGCTTCTATAAAAAAATACAAAGGGCAATAATATTCAAACGGTCAAGATATTAGCTCAACTGTTTTTTCTGATAGAAAAGACGCATCCGCAATAATTCTGACGATATAGTTCCAACTCTTTTGAAATTCTGTTTGTTTTCAAGAAGCCGTCTTTTTTCTTAAAATCTTGAGCAAGATATTCTATCCCGTATTCCTCGGCAATTTTTTGCCCTATTTCAGTTAATTTTTGAAAATTTTTGTGGGGACTTATAACAATAGATGTCGTAAAAATATTTATGCCCAACTCTTTTGCTTTTTGTGCCGCTCTGCGTAATCTTAATTCAAAACATTTATCACAGCGCCTGCCTTTTTCAGGTTCCGCTTCAAAACCTTTTACATATTCAAAAAAATCTTCCGGATTATACTCATCTTCAATTAAATCCACCCCAAAATGCGAACACAATTTACGCTCTGCGTTCAATCGCTTTTCATATTCTTCAACAGGATGGATATTAGGATTATAAAAATGCACAATCACGGAATACCCCGCTTCTTTTAAATAAGAAACGGGATAGCCTGAACATATTGCACAACAAGCATGCAATAGAATTTTATTATCTTGATTTTGCACCATTTTCCTCTAACAATTTCTTGAGTTGAGAATATCCCATAATTCCGACATATTTTTTGCCGTTTATAACCATTGTTGGTGTCGCATTAATATCGGAAGCATATGCATCGTTAACACTCTTTTTAACTGCGTCAAAAGTTTCGGGACTATTTGCATCAGCCTTTAATTTATCTGTATCAAGTCCCAATTTCTCAGCAATAGCTATAATTTCTTCATCTGAAGCAGGGTGCTTTTCAAAAAGTTTTGCATCCATATCCCATAATTTGCCTTGTTTTTCTGCGGCCATTGAATATCTTGCCATCCTGCAAGAACCTTCATGGAACGGATTGCTTAAGTGAGAATTACATTCCATATCAAGCGGCAAATTAACATGAACAACATTGAAGCCTTTTAACTCTTTAACTGCTTTATGAATCATAATATCAAAAGGTCCGCAAATAGGACAATTATAATCGGTATAAATATAAACGGTAAAAGCAGGTTCTTTATCACCTAAAACATTTCCTTTAACCGCATATTTGTTAGTTTTTGCATCAATAAATTCTCCAAATTCGTGTTTTTGTTTAAGCTGCGGAGCAAAAATTTCAGACGCACTGGTATATGATAATCCGCCTACCGCAATTAATACAACTATGCTAAATGCTATAAAATATTTTTTGACTTTTATTGCATCGACAAAATCCTGAATACTTTGTTTCACCGCTTTTACTAATCCTCCGTTTTTATAATCTATTGCGATTAATCCTATCAATAAATTCAATACATATGTAAATGCACATAAAACACATAACTTATTTATTTCAAATAGGCTCAAAACTAATAATAACATAGATATTGCAAACGAAAACACACCTAATACCGCAATATAATCAAGTGAGTTTTTAAACACTTCGCAAAATTTAAATAAGAAAAAGTTTTTTAATTTGTCGGCAACAATTAAAAACATTATAAACAAATATAAAAACATTCCCCAATATGCCAATGGCACACCAAAAAATTGAGATTCCGTAGTTCTAGCTATTCCATCGCAGTCAATAAACTCATTCACGGAACAAAAACTCGGCAGAGCATACGGATTAAAATTTGCATCATAATATATCAACGCTAATTTTATTGTTGTCAAAAATCCCACAAATGCAATTAACATAATTGCAAGTTTTTTATAAAATGCAGCAGTCTTTTCCATTAACTTTCTCCTTATTCCTACACCTAATTTTACATTCCCCGAAAGAATAAATCAATAGAGTAAAGTAGTATTTATTACAATATTGAAAAATACACATTTTATTGTATAATAAATACCTGAAAGACTTCGAGGATGGTTATATGAAAAGAAATATTTTTAAATTGTTTTTAAATAAATTTCTTGCGTACCCTTTATGGGTAAAACAAGTTGTATTCTACAGATTGTGGCAAAATATGAATGAGCAAAACTGCGACCGATTCGTCATAAACCATCCCGATAAAAATTTTGCAATGCATATTCCGACGCTTACTTTCCGAGGCAAACAGGAGTTATGGGATAAAAAAGGCGGTCTTGATGCTAATATTTATAATTTTTTAAAATTTTCCCACGACGGATATAATATTCTTGAGATTACGTTAAATATGTTTATGTCAATGGAAGAAATCTCAAAACTTTACCTTTTCTGTTGTGAACAAAAACTTATTGAAATTCCGGAACAAATTGAACTGCACGCTATGGCTGAATTCATCTCAGAAAGAATAATGATAGGAGAGTATCTCCTAAAAATCGGGTCAATAGAACAAGACCAATTGGACATGGCATTAGCCGAACAACATAAAGCCATTGAAAAAGGTGAAAGTATTCTATTAGGCAAACTTTTTGTAAAACTCGGTTATATTACGGAAGCAACAATCAAAACAATATTTAAACTTAAAACAGATGCTAAAAAACGTTTTGTTATAAATCCAGAAACTTTACCTGATAACAATGACGATAAAAAAAATATTGATAAATATAAAGAAGAGATACAGAACTTGAAAGAGGAAAACAAAGCTCTTAAAAGAACTATGACTAAAATTGTTAATGCGGTGAAAACTTATGATATTTAACTCCCCTGCTACATTAGTAAAATATATTCGTGACGGACTTGTAGAAGAACAACATTTCGGGTACATTTTAGTTTCAAATAAAATACACATCGTTGATAGAATAGGAGAAAGCGGCAATTATCCGTTTTATTTACGTTCATGTGCAAAACCCTTACAAGCCGCACTAATTATAGACTGCGGGCTCGACGAAAAATATGATTTGGCAGAAGAAGAAATTGCTCTTTGTTGTGCGTCTCACGCAGGAGAGGACTGCCATTTGAATATAGCGAACAAACTTGTTGAAAAATTCGGAATAAGTCAAGAGATGCTGCGTTGTGGTATACACGAACCGTTATCCAAAACAAAACAAAAACAAATGTTACTTAATGGAGAGAATTCGACAGTCCTGCATAATAATTGTTCCGGCAAACATCTTATGATGCTTGGATTATGCAAAATGAACAATTGGGATACTGAAACATACGATGAAATCAATCATCCGCTGCAAAAAATGATTAAAGATAAAATATATGAGCTTTGTCAATTAAAAAAGCAATATCCTGTAACAACTGACGGGTGCGGAGTTCCGATATATGCTATGCCGTTAGAAAATATGGCAAAAGGTTACCTTAATTTATTTTGCAACAATAAATATGAAAAAATAAAAAATGCATTTTTAAATAACCCATACATTATTGGGGGAGAAGACAGGACTGATACCAAAATTATACAAAACTCCAAAGCTCTTGTGGCAAAAGTTGGTGCCGGAGGCTTATGCATTGTCGTAAATACAGAAATTGAAGAATGCCTTGTTGTTAAAATATCAGACTGTAATATGAAAGCAAGAGAAGTTGTTACTCTTGAAGCCTTGAAAAATATGCATTGGGCAAACATTGAATATGACAATACAATAAGAACAATACACGGCAAAAACGTCGGAGAAATTGTTGCTGCTTTATAATAATAAAAGTCCACGGTTAAAATCCGTGGACTTGAATTATTTTATATGTCTTATTTATTTTCACCAATTTTTTCAACAACCTTGTCTATCAGCCCGTATTCTTTTGCTTCATATGCGGACAAGTAGTGATCTCTTTCACAATCTTCTTTAACTTTATCATAAGGTTGTCCTGAATTTTCAGCCATTATAGATATCAGCATATCTTTCATACGCATAATTTCTTTTGCTTCAATTTCAATATCGGTTGCCTGACCCTTTGCACCACCCAAAGGTTGGTGAATCATGATTCTTGCACCCGGCAAAGCCATTCTTTTACCTTTTGTGCCTGCGGATAGCAAAAACGCACCCATTGAAGCCGCTTCACCAAGGCAAATTGTACAAACATCCGATTTTATCAAATTCATAGTATCATAAATAGCCATACCCGCAGTAATTACACCACCCGGACTGTTTATATATAACATTATATCTTTTTCATTGTTTTCACTATCTAAAAGCAACAATTGAGCAACTACAGAATTTGCAACATCATCATCAATTTCTGTACCTAAAAATATAATTCTTTCTCTCAATAATCTTGAAAAAATATCAAAAGAACGTTCCCCTCTTGAAGAATTTTCTATAACTGTCGGGACATAACCCATAATTTTCATATAAGTATCTTGATCCATTTTTCTCTCCTACTTCTTGTACTAATTGTATCACAAATATCGTATTGAGTAAAGAAATTTATACCAAACAGAGTATAGAGATATGAAAAACCGAACCTATTTATGGTTCGGTTAAACTTTCCCTTTTCAGCAATATGCTACTAAGAATAAGTCAAAATTAAACTCTATTTGTTTGTCCTGTTACTGTATTTATAACTCAATATACTGTATGAATCAGTAGAAGCATCTTCGTTACCGTAAAAAACAGACATATTTGTTGCTCTACGGTTGTTAAATTCATCTTCTTTTTTCTGTCTTGCACAAGTTAGGTCATATCCTGCGATTTCTTCACTTGTAATTCTTCCGTCGTGATTAGCATCCATCTCATCGAAATGTGCCAAAATATTCTCCATTGTACTCTCAGACAAACCACTTGCACCCGATGCGTACAACTGAGTTAATTCATCTTTTGACAAACCTTGTTTCGTCATTCTGTCCGTAAGTGTGGACATCTCTTTCTCACTTATAATACCATCTTTATCTTTATCAATACTTGAAAAATTGTTTTGCAGATATGATGCAAAACTCTGATTCACAAGATTTGCAGTCTTTGCATCCGTACGAATTTTATTTATATTATCAATAGTCACTCCGTTTGGAGATTGCGCCGAAAGATAAGAATATGTATTGGTAAGTCCTGAATATATACCCGCCAATAGCGAATTCCCGCCTGAACTTGTCATAAAATAACCCTCTCTAATTGTAAATCCATATATATTTTAACGATTTTTCCGAAAATGTCAAGCTAAATTACTAAACTATCAAGATAATCCTTGTTATTATCAAGTGTACTTTGAGTTGCGACAATTGAGTAGATAGGCTTACCTTTAAATACATAATTTGCCGTATTATATATATCATCAACGGTAATATTATCAATCATTGCCAATAAATCATTGTAATATGATATTCCATACCAATTACTTGCGCCCTTCATAATGGAAGATGTTTTACCCAAGGTTGACTCATTATTGGAAAGTATTTGATTTTTCATTGCTAGTTTTGCCTTTGCAAGCTCTTCCTCACTTACTTTTTCTGTTGTTATTTTATTTATATTTGCCTTAAACCCATCAATGGATTTTTGTATGTTGTCATAACTTTTTTCACCGGTTTCCTTATTATCGGTTGTAGTACCAATAATAAGACTCATTACACCGGTAGTATTTTCTCTGTTTACCCTTGAGCGAACCGAATATGCCAGTTTTTGTTTTTCTCTTAAATCATCAAACAATCTTGAAGAAGGACCTCCACCCAAGATATGGTTCATTAATTCCAAAGCAGCCTTATCTTTTATATTACCGGTTGCTCTGAATTTGTATGACATAACTATTCTTGCTTGATTTTTATTATCTACATCCGTTAAAACCTTGGATTTTTCTACCGGTTTAAAATCTTCTCTCAGAACATTTTTGTATGGTTGAACGTTTGGCAATGAAACTATCGAATTAAAAATAGAATTTTTCAATCCCTCATTGTCTTTTATTGGTGCTGCAACAGAAACCACCCCATGTGAATTTTGCATTAATCTTGCATACACATCTTTTACATCATCTAAAGATAATGTATTTAAGCCTTCCAAAACTTGCTCTTTTGTATAATCATGAGGATAAAGCTCGGGCATTAATTTATTCCAAGGTGTTTTTTCCGAGCGGATAATAATATCCTTGACATCTCTAACCGCAGTATCAAAGGTTTCTTTTGTAAAACGGGGATTCAGAAGAACATCCTTAAATAAAGCCTGAGCTTTATCGTAATCATCCTTACCCGAATATAATAATCCGCAAAGTCCATACTCATCAGATGTTAATGCAATAGTAGCACCGACTTTTTCGGCTTGTTTATCAAATTCATCTCTTGATAAATTCATTGAGCCGTTTAAAAATATTTCATTTAATACATAATAAGCAGCCGGATTTTTGGATAAAATAGGCTTTTCACTTCTTAGCATAAGTTCCGAATGCACATTAGGAAAATTACTTTCATAAATTGCCGCTCTATAACTGTTCGGGAATTGGTACTGCCTTATATTATCTGTATTTATTGCATTTTTCTTCAATGTCCCGGCAAAAGATATATCTTTGACACTATTATAATTATTTATAATTTGCTCGTTATTGACAGTTGAAGGATGTAACACCGTAATTGCACTCTTATTCAAATCAAAATATTTTCTTGCTGCTTTCTGTAAGTCTTCCGCAGACATAGAATCAATTATCTTCTCATAATTATTAATATCATCCACACAATTTTCCAATATTGAAGTACCTATAAAATTATTTACTTCGAAAGAAGATTCAAACATATCAGTAAAATTCTTTTTCATGTTACGTTTTAACGTAGCTAAATCTTCTTCCGGGACAGGGACATCCTGATATTTTTGGATTCTGGAATACAAGGTTTTCAAAACTTTTTCACTATTTTCCTCAGAGGAATTTGCAACCACCATTAAAGCTTTTGGCGCATCATCAGTCGATAAAATTTTTTCTTCCATAGGCATGACCATAGCATTTAACGGTCTAAATTTTTCACCGGCTTCACCTGATTGAAACATCAAATTAAATAAAGCTTGAGAATATATTCTGTCTTTTAAATTTTTGTTTTCAGGCCCCGCAAAACCCATAACGACAAATGCGGATTGAGTTTTGTCCGAGATTATATCCTGCCTTTTAGTTTTATCTATTGGCAACAAAGATTCAAAATGTCTGTTTTTAGGAGGCAGTTTTGTCGAATTAAAATACTTTGAAACCAGCTTCATTGTTTCTTCAGGCTCAACTTCACCGGAAATCACCGTTACAATATTTGCCGGATAATAGTTATTACTGTAATAATTTACAACATCATCCCTGGTCAGGTTTGAAATGTTATTTGTTGTTCCTGCAATCACATCATTTGAAGATGTTTTTATATTAAAAAGAGTTTTTATTGTATTATTATAAGCAATATTTTCCGGATTTGAGGTTATCATATTTATTTCAGAATTTACAATTCCTTTTTCTTTTTCAAGCATATCCAAAGCGAATCGAGGAGATTCAAGCATTGAAGCGTGAATTTTCATTTCTTCTTCTAAATCTGTATCATTCAAAAGATTTGACGCAATATAGTAATTTGTTTCTGCCAACCCTGTACTTGCATTGGTATCTGCACCTATTTTATCAGCCGTTTTAAAAAATTCACCTGCCTCAAGCCCTTCCGACCCATTAAATAAGTTATGCTCAATATAATGGCTTATTCCGCGTATATTATCAGGTTCATTAAACGAACCCGTATTCACGTAACTTCTTAATACCGTTTTCCCCTCTTTAGGTAAAACTACAACTTTTTGACCGTTTGACAGCTTATAAAAATGTGCTTTTAACCCGTAAGGCAAATCTTTTTCCCCAAGTTTCGCATAAGAAATCGGAACACGAATACCCATATCGTTAGTGATTTTTGGAAGTTTGTCCGCTGATTTCTGGTTACTTTCTCCCTGTCCGCACGCAGACGGTTGAATATTCGGAGATTTATTCAGCGAATATATTTTATTTCCAAAATTTAAATTACAGTTATTTATAAAATTGGACATTTCCTACCTTTTTAAAAACCGTCTACTTATATACTAAAACATAAAATGTACAAAAATTGCTTTTTACAATGTTAAATTTTGTAACGTGTTTTTTTTTAAAAAAAGCAATTTTTAAAGCAAAAAAAACTTTATTTAAATGTAAGGAAATGAGGATTTCAAAAATGAAAGAACAAGAATTAAATACAATGATGTCTGTAGTTTCAGACCCTATAAGCAACGTTTATGTAATTAGAAACAGAAAAGACTTGGAAGAAATTCAACGTATTATCAGAATTTTTAATATATCAGATGAGCAACACAATAAACACACAATGTTGTCCATCAAAAATCTTGCAACATTTAAGTTAGTATTGAGTAATAATTAAAATGCTCTCATTTCTTATATTATTTAAGCGGTTTTGAATTTATCGAAACCGCTTTTATTATACGAATTAAAATATATTTTTGTACGTAAGGAAATAATCATTTATTACATTAATCAGCATCGGCATAATCCAAACCAATATTGCTGCACCAAAAACCGGTTTGAATAAAAAGCTTAATTGGAATACGTTAACTTGCGGAGCTGTTTTAGATATAACACCGAGTATAATATCCTGCCCCAATGTAGCAAGTAAAACGGGAGATGCAATTTGCAACCCCATATATAACACATTTGAGGTCATTTTTATTAAATAATCCATATTTACAAGTTTAACCAGCGGAATTGAAGTTGCATATAACGGAAATATTTCAAAACTTCTCAACAGAGCATGTACAAGCCAATAAATCCCGCCAATTTGCATAAATATTATTATACCGAGAAGCGAAATAAGCTTTGTTAATATTGAAACTTGAGATGATGTTGTAGGCTCTAAAACCATCGCTGAGGATAAACCCATTTGCATATTAATCATGTCAGCACCGGCATCAATGGCAAGCAAAATCAACTGCGCCATATACCCGATTATTCCGCCTACAACAAAGTTTAAGACTATTGAAAGTAACATTGATTCTTTTACTGCCAATATATCAGGAATTTTTGGAGTTAAAAACGAGGTTAATATCACGGTAAACAAAAGTGCTAACGCAAGTTTTACCATTCCCGGAATTTCTTTTCTGTTGAATATAGGAGCCATTCTAAAAAACCCGAGAATACGAGCAAAAACATAAATACCCGACAACAAATAAGCATTTATGTTAGGAAAAAGTTTTGCAAGTTCTACATAAAAACCGTCCACTTTTTCTATCTCCCGTTATTCATCGACCTGTTTATAGTCCTTGTTTCCAACAAATCCGGCTGCGGATTATCAATTCTATTTGAACGTCTGGTTTTGATTTTTTGCTGATTATCAATATAAGGAACTTTATTCGGATTTTTCATTATATAGTCGATATCCGTTCTGCCCCTGAATTTTAACGGAGATAAAGAGCCATATGCAGAGGTATATTGATTATAATCTGCGGCCAAAACATATTTATCATTTTTAGGGACAACATTAAACGCTAATGCACAACCTTCGATAAAAAGATTATTTAATAGTCTTATAAACCCAAAACCACCTATTACAATAACCAAAAATACACCCAAAATTTTCGGTGCTGCAGCAATTGTCTGCTCCTGCACCTGAGTAACGGCTTGCAGAATACCGACGACAAGACCGATACCTGCTGCCACAAGTACGCACGGCATAGATATAGACAACATTGTCAAAAAACCTTTTGCTAAATATTCTGCTAAAACTTCTACCATAATACGTACCTCACATAATGCTAATTATAACTTGTAACAAGTCCCTGAACTATTAATGCCCAACCATCAACCGCAATAAATATTAGCAGTTTGAACGGAAGTGAAATAATCGTAGGCGACAGCATAAACATACCAAGTGCAAGCAAAATATTCGCTACAACAAGGTCTAATACAATAAACGGAACAAATATAATAAATCCGATTTCAAATGCTGTTTTTAATTCACTCATAATATATGCCGGCGCAACTTGCCAAACAGTAATTTCATCCGGACTTGCTGGAGCCTTTTTATGTGAAAGTTGAACAAAAAACGCTAAGTCATCTTCTCTGGTTTGCTTCATCATAAATTCTTTAAGCGGTTTTGAACCCTCTTCAATCGCAAGTATCATATTTTGGTTTTGTTGATATGGGACACTCCCCATTTCGTACATTTTTTCAAATGTAGGACCCATTGTAAAAAATGTCAAAATCATTGACAAACCGATAATAACAATAGATGGAGGCACCGACTGAGTACCCAAAGCTGTTTTCAACATTGAAAAAACTATAACAAACCTCAAAAAGCTGGTCATACAACAAAATACCAACGGTATCAATGAAAATACCGTCATTACAACCAACATTTGAACTATCGGATTTATATCTTTTAAAACGTTTTCCATTTATATCCCTCTACTCATTTATTTTCCTTAGCATATTATGTAATACATTTTCTTGAGTCCTTGTCTTTTTATTAAAATCAACAATTACAGGCAAATCATCAACACTGCTGCTTTCTGAGGAATGAGATGCTTTTATAGATTTTTCGGGTTTTACGGATACAATCTCTTTATTTACTCTTGCTATTGTTTTTTTATTCGGTACACGGCGCTGAACCGTGTCTGACGAATACGTTTCATCACCCGCATCTGAATTTAATTTTGATATCAAAGTTGTTTTATCAACATCCCCTGCAATAAGAAATTTTTCTTTACCTGCCCTTACCACATACAAAGTCTTTCTCGGAGCTATTGAAATAGTTTCCTCTACGCACAATAACGAACTCTTGGATTTTTTACCAACAGAACCAAGAGTAAATTTTTTATAAACCATGAGGGCAAAAAATATTAAACCCGTCATAGCCATTGTATATACTGCAAAATTAACTAAGTATCCGCCCATATATCCCTCTCATACTGTTTTTATATATCAGAATCATCTAATTCAAAATCACTATAATCAAATTCTTCTTCTCCGCCTTCTTCAGCAGATTGCTGCGCTGGAGCTGTAGCCTGTTGAGGTACAGGTTGTGCTTCCGCTTGCGGCTGAGCACCTGCCGGCTGAGGTTGTTCACTCTGGTCTAAAAGATTTAATCCTGCACCTTCACCAAAGTCACCCATAGCTTCACCGGACATAGAAGCTGATTTTTGCAGAATATCCGCAATCTTAACGCCGTATCTGTCATTAACGATAACCAACTCGCCATGTCCTATAACTTTATTTTCCACACGAAGAGTTATCTGATTATCATAAAGAGCTGCCACGTCTACAACTTGCCCCAATTCTATTTTCTTGAGATTCCCGAGAGAAATCTTTACAGGGTCAAGTTCTGCATACATATCGACTTCAATAGTATCCCACAAATTCTTCGGAACAGCTTTTTCAGTCATTGTCTCACCTCCGTTATCATTATCAAATGGTAATTCTATATCCATATTTGGTTCTATATGAACCGTTTTAACTTCGTCTTGAATGTAAAGGGTTAAGTTCCTGATATCGCTATCCTCAAGAATAACCAAATCCCCTTCCTCAAGACTTTTCAACTCGTCAACCGAAAATCTTGTTTTACCAAGAACTAATTTTGCATCAGTATGACATTCATAAAATTCAGTATATTCAAATTTATCCCCGAGACTCTCAATCTTTTCCGGAGACATTCTTCCGTCAGGAACCGACACAATAAATCTGCCAAAAGTTCCTTCCTCTTCATCCTTTACAAGAAACGTAATATGGGTCATATCAAAGTTTGTTCTTACAAAATTTACAACCGGCGGCGGTTCTAAAAACGGAACGATAATCCTTGAAACATACTCATTAAAGCCTGTTAGCATATTTTTTTCTAAATCTGATACATTTTCAATATTAAAAGGTCTGCCTGCTCTGCCTAAGCCTTTATTCAATAATAAAGCAATAGCACCTTCAGAAATACGCAAAAACATATCATAAAACTTATCTATACGGACTTTCGTCACAAAATGAGCTTCTCTGAGTTGTAATAAGTTAATATTTTTACTTACTCCTATCATATAAAAGGTTAAACCCGGCAAGAAAAAACCGTCGCTTGATTTTTGCAAAGCAATCGGAAACAGGTTTTCATACCAATCGTATTCCTGATATAACAGGCTCGGACTTTCTATCTTCACCTTTTTTTTAGTCTTTTTCTTTGCCAATATTTATCCCTCTATCCAAGTCGTATAATATTTCCCATAAATACAATAGAGTATTTTCACATGTATAACATCAACCTTTTAATGTATTTTTTAAAAAAATCAAGATTTATATATAAAAATATTATCTGAAACTCTGTATATTTTATTTTTACATGATAGAATTGAATTACGAATTGAAATTAGTTTAGAGGATTTAGACTTATGAAAATGTCAAAAATGTTTGTACAAACCCTGAGAGAGTTTCCGTCTGATGCGGAAGTAATTTCACATAAAATGCTTGCTCGTGCAGGATTTATAAAAAAACTTACAAGCGGTGTTTATAACTATATGCCGCTTATGTGGAGAGTTCTAAAGAAAATTGAAAATATTGTAAGAGAAGAAATGGACAGAGCCGGAGCTCAAGAGTTACTTATGCCATTTGTCCAACCAAAAGAATTATGGGAAGAATCAGGCAGATGGGATGCATACGGCAAAGAACTTATGCGTTTAAAGGATCGCCACGACAGAATTATGTGTCTTGGTCCGACTCACGAAGAAATTATAACAGCACTTGCCAGAGATGTAATAAAATCCTACAAGCAAATGCCTGTAAATTTGTATCAAATCCAATCTAAATTTAGAGATGAAGTCAGACCTCGCTATGGACTTTTAAGGGGTCGTGAATTTATTATGAAAGACGCATATAGTTTTGATAAATCTCAAGAAGGTCTGGACAAAGAATATGAGAATATGGCAAATGCGTATAAAAGAATTTTTGATCGCTGCGGATTAGAAACAAAAATGGTACAATCGGATTCCGGAGCTATCGGCGGCAGTGTAAGCCACGAATTTATGGTTATAACAGACGGTGATGCCGGAGAGAATGATGTATTTTATTGTGAATGCGATTATTCCGCCAATTCAAATCACGCTGTTTCGAAATTGCCTGAAGTACTGACTGACGGTTCAAAATATTTTAGTGAAACCAAAATTGTCGACACTCCAAACACACACTCAATCGATGAATTATGCGAATTTTTAAACATTCCTGCCTCAATAATTCTTAAATCATTGGTCTATATTGTTGATAAAAAACCGGTAATAGCTCTAATAAGAGCGGATAAAAATGTAGAAGAAACAAAACTGATGAATGCCGTTGGCGGAATTGATATCAGAATTGCATCATCTGCAGAAATTGCAGAGCTTATGGCTGAAAAAGGATTTGATGCTGTTCCGGGATTCATAGGCCCTAAGGGTATGACGGATATTCCTATTATTGCAGATGAAACAGTTAAAGAGATGAAAAACTTTGTAGTAGGAATAAATCAAACCGATAAGCATCTTGTTGGTGCAAACTTATCAGACATTCCTGCAATAGAAAATTATACGGATATTCGACTTGTTGAAGCCGGAGATTATTGCCCTATATGCGGGAAACCGTTAAAAGTTACAAAAGGTATTGAAGTGGGTAATATTTTCCAATTGGGCACTAAGTATTCTAAACCTATGAATGCGGTATACTTGGATGAAAACGGCAAAACTCAACCTTATATTATGGGATGCTACGGTATAGGAATATCCAGAACAGCAGCTGCTGCTGTTGAAGCGCATAATGATGAACACGGAATAAAATGGCCTATTGCAATTGCACCTTATCACGTAGTTATCGTTCCTGTTAACATAAAAGACCAACAACAAATGACCGTTGCGAAAGATATGTATGAAAAACTTTTGGAAGCCGGAATTGAAGTTGTATTGGACGACAGAGATGAACGTGCCGGAGTTAAATTTAAAGATGCTGATTTAATCGGATTCCCGTTTAGAGTAACAGCCGGAAAAACTTTAGCCGAAGGCTTTGTGGAATATAAAATCAGAGAAACGGAAGAAACTTTAAAAATGACTCCTGACGAGGCCGTTAAAGACCTTATTAGCAGAATAAAAAATAATTAATTTTAAATTTGCAACAAAAAGCGGTTGATATAAATCAACCGCTTTTTGTTAATTTATTACAATCTTAAACTTTTCTCTTACGAGCAGCTTCAGATTTACGTTTTCTTTTTACGCTTGGCTTTTCATATCTTTCACGTTTTTTAACTTCAGAAAGAATACCTGCTTTTTGGATTTTCTTTTTGAAACGTCTTAATGCTACTTCGATACTTTCGTTTTCGCCAACTTTAACTTCTGCCATTTATATTTTCACCACCTTTAATGGTCTTGTATTAGTGCACGATTGAATTGTACAACAAAACTTTTTAAAAAGCAACTTGTAGCAGTTTTATTATCTGTATGCAGAAATTTTCAGATTATTTTTCCAGAATTATACACTCTAATACGCTGTTAAAAAACTTTTCTAACTCTGTGCTAACTACTTCGCTCATTTCAGCTCTTTCTTGTTCGGATAAATAATTCATATATCTCGCTCCCAATTTTATCAACAGTATATACTACGGCTATACTCATCAAAACTTTAATTATTTTAAAAATTTTGTTACAAAATTTATAAAAATGGAATAATTTATTTATTTTAAAGTACAATTATAGAATAGTAATTTAGCAGAGTTAGGTTTATTATGATGACAAGCTACGATTTGACAAGTTATAATTATTATTCAAACAGGGGAGATATGGAGCTTATTTCTACAATAGTAGAGGCTCTTAATAAAATACTTGAAGAAGACAAAAAACAAATTCAGCCTCTGTTTTTAAGAACTTCTGATAATTTGATACTTAACATCGCAAGAAAAGTCGTACAAGAAAAGAAAAAAACTTTCCTGATAGGTATTACCGGCGAAAGTGCTTCTGGCAAGACCGTATTTGTAGATAATACTATTAAAGCTTGCATAAAAGAAAAAAAAGAAGGCATTTATACAGTAATTCGCTGTGATGATTACTATAAAGATACTTCAAAAGAATTACGGGAAGCCGGAAGTTATGAAGCTTTGTTTAAAACCGGTTTTAGTTTTGACACTCCGGAAGTTATTAATCTTGAATTAATGAAAGAACATTTATTAAAACTTAAAAATGGAGAAACTGCAGTATCTCCAAGATATGATTTTGTAACCTGTGAATCTCACCCTGACGGAGATATAAAAAAGCCGGCAAAAGTCGTATTAACCGAAGGATTATACGTACTTAACGAAGGGGTACGCGACATTATGGACGTGAAAGTATATGTTTATACACCCCTTGAAGTTATTAAAGAGCGTTGGTATAAAAGAGCGGCGAGCCGCGGGAAAACCGGTACTGCAGCTGATTTACAATTTAAAGATGTCAATGAAACAGCTCAACAATATATTCGTCCGACATATCAAATTTCGGATGCCGTAATAAACGGTCTTGTATCACAAGAATATATACAAGAAATAACTGATAATATATTTAAAACATTACATGATATTTGTGCATAAAAAATTTTTAAATAAAAAAACACCTCACAATAATAGATGAGGTGTTTTTATTTTTATTTTAATCTTACTTTGTTTCTATGTACTCTATATTAGGTCTGTAATTTGATTGTTCGGAACCAATGTCAATCTTGTTAATTATATTTGCACGTTTTTTACGGAAAAGCATATCTACAAATGCTTCAAGTCGGGTAACAAAACCTGCTTCACCTGTTTGTTCATCAATAGTTAAATTTATTATAGGTTTATTATATTGCTTAGCTTTTCTTATAATTCGTTCAACCATCAACGAATCCGGACCGCACCCGAAAGCATTAAGAGCAATCATGCCATCAATCTTGTTATCCTTAAGATAATGACCTGCTGCACCTGTCATATCTCCTTCGTTAGCCCAGTACATGCTGTTTTCACCCAAAGTGCTGATTCCTTCAACAATTTGTTCATGAGAAAGCTGTAAAGAAGTATAAACTTTTACATCCATCGCTTCAAGCTTTTCAATAATTTTCATACAAGCCCTGTCGTCAAATATATTGTAGCTATGAGATACCAAAGCAATAGATATAGGATATTCTTTTGTATTATTTTCTATGAAAACTTTGCCCTGCAAAGCATAATTTAAAGCCTTTTTATAGCTCATACCCGATTTTGACATTATATGGAAGTTGTTAAAAGTTCTCCAACCGTTCTTCGCAGCTTCTTTAATTTTATTCATATCCGTAATACCAAAAGGCTTTACGGCTTCTGATAAAAACTCATATAATCCCTGATTTTTTTCTGATTTATCCAACGTTGCCTCAACCATCGTAAAAGGCTTTTTTACAACATTACGAATCAAATCAGGCAATCCTCTGATTTTAGAACAATTATAAATTTTAGGAGCAATTGACTGAATAGAAGGTACAAAAATTTTATCAATACCTTTGTTTATAAGATTCAGCACATGCCCGACATATATCTTTATCGGCAAGCAGGTTTCGGTAACTACAAGGGCAGAGCCATCAGACATTGTCTGCTTGGTAGTAATATCAGATAATACAACTTTTATCCCTAACGCTGTAAAAAACCCGTAATAAAAGGGATAGTTATTATAAAAGCTCATGGCTCTCGGGATACCTATTACCATTTCATTATTTTCAGCTTGCATTCTACACATTTCTCCCTATAAGGTAAATTGATTTACTACTCTTATAATACTTCAAATAATAAAAAAAAACCAGCAATAATTTTAAATATTAATATTTGTGACAATATGCAGATAAAAAACGGCAATCAAGACATTGAACAAAGCAAACGTTTCTTGAGTTGCGATATACGATTTTGATATTTCAGCTCAAGGCTTTTCCCTGAATTTAACAAATATTCCAGCCACAAAATTTCAAATTCTATTGCTCTTGTAATAGCTTTTGCATAACCGTTTTCGCTTAACACACCATAGTCAAACAATACTTTTCTTGTTTCAAACATTTTTAAATTTTGTAATCCCTTCAAAAATTTCTCTGTATCAAGAGAAATCCCTCCGCCTATAATAAAATCTAATCCGAAATTATTTGCCGCACATTTAATTTCGGATGCAATATTAAGCATTTCATCACCGTTAATTTTCTCACCAGGCAAATGCATTGAGCCGGCCATGTCGGTTCTACCCAAAACAATACCTGATAAATTACCTCCGCTTGCGACCTTACATATTTCTTTCAGCATTTTATATCCGGAAATAGTTTCTATATTTATATATAATTTCATATTTGAAATTTCTTCCGGAGTATAAATACGTGTAATTGCGGTAATAAATTTTTTTACGGCATAATCGGACTCAATCATTGGAGCAACAATACTCTTTATTCCGAATTGTTTAAGCTGAATTAAATCATTTACGGCTTCGCATCCGCCGATTTTTACAACCAAATCGGTTCCAATACTGTCAGCCAAAGATTTTAAAATTCTAATATCCTCAAAATCGGCACCCTCTGTTTCAAGTTCCGATTTGATACCAAGCATACCGTAATCTGATTTGAGCTCAATTAATGAGTTTTTTATTTTATCAATTATCTCTGACATTTCTTCTCCTGACGCATATTATATTGCAAAAATACGCTATTTACCAAGGCTTTAGCTTTGCTTAATGCTTCATTAACAACTTTGGTATTTTCAAAAAAATCATCTCTTGATACATATTCTTTCACAAGTTTCCTTGCATAAGACCCTACTGCAACACCATTGGGCATAATTCCGCACTGACGGGACAATTCCATAGTCTTAGAATTTGTACCCCCTGAGAGCAAAATATATACCGGCAATTTTGCATCCTGAAAAACTTCTGCCATAGCAACTGCCTGTAACGTAGTTTTATAATCATCGCAACCGCCTGACATCGGAGCTCCGTCAGCTTGAATAATTGTTGTATATGGGGTTCTATTTTCTATCATCTTTTTCACTCGATTCAATAATTTTTCATTACCGATTTTTGAACGATCCACACAGATGCTTAAAAAATTAGGATACAAGTGACTTAAAATTTTCCACTTCCGCATAACAGCCGCTTCATCCTCTATTAGAGCATGAAACTCCAAGCAATCAATCCCTTCCTCTATTATCGGAGGTAATACTTTTGCTAAGTCTACATCCTGAGAAAACATTTTTATTGCTTTAAATTCGCAAATATCAACACATTTCCCGCACCCTATACAACGCTTGTTTTTAACATAGTTTACTCGGCCGTTTTCAAATATAGCATTCTGCGGACAAATATTTTTACACCTGCCGCATTTTACACACAAGTTCTGAATTATTTCAGCTTTATCGATGTGCGGATCGCCCTCTATACCGACACTAACACACAAATATCTGTCATCAAGGATACCGGCACGCTCTAAACCTCTTTTTGCAGCCTGAACAACCTCAAGATTTGCAGATAAGTCAAAGAGTGAACATCCCGCTTTTGAATAAAGATACACCAGCTTTTCAACCTCAACTGCATCTTCATTACCCGCACCGCATACGAGTTTAAAGCATTTTCCCTGTTTTAATATGTCAGATAACATAAAAAAATTTTACCACAAAATAAAATAAGCCCTCAATATTCATTGAAGGCTTATTTCATATTTATTAAATCTCTAACACATAAATTTCTGTTTTCCTTTAACCGGAAGCTTTTTATGCTCCGGAGTTCTTTCATTTCTTATTATATTATTACGTCTTGAATAATCATAATAAAGTATTCCGTCGTTATTCAATATTTTGGCAGGTTGAGGTGCCAAAAGCGAATTGTCATTGTATACATATGGGGCAGGAGTAGAATCATTAACCCAAGCAGCACCAGCCGCTGGCACAAAAGTATACATTACGCCTAATACACATAATCCTGTTACTACTTTTTTCATTCTTTATTCCCTTTCCACTACTAATATTGCAAATGACTTTATATTAAACTGCTATGTTCGGTATGTTCTTATCGCACAATAAAGGTTATTTTTATTAAATATGGCCCCGGCGCGATTCGAACGCGCGGCAGACGCGGTTTAGGAAACCGCCGCTCTATCCTACTGAGCTACGAAGCCACTTTTATATTTTTATTATATCACAAATAAAAATTGTGCCTGACGGGAGTCAAACCCGTGACCTTCGGCTTCGGAGACCGACACTCTATTCAACTGAGCTACAGGCACATTCACCTGTCTCAATTATAATATAAAATTGTCATGATGTACAATATTTTGGCAATTTTCCTCATTAATAATTAGAATGTGAGTGCGGAACTGCCTGCCGCTTCTACTATAATTTATTTGTTTAGCACCGGCAATACTACTGTTGCCAATATCTTACGACCACGACGAGGTTTTTTAAAGTATACTGCCTTTTGAGTCGGTTCCGGAGTAAACTCATCTTTTTGATAGTTAATTAAAAACTTCATAAATTCAGGACTGTACATAATTCTCCTTAAATTATTTTACACATACACCATAAGTAAGATTAACTTCTACACATATATAATAAAACATTTTCCGGAAAAAATTTGCTATTTTCAGGCAAAATTTTACAATATGTTACTTTTAATTAATTTTTGGCGAAAAAACAGAATATACTACATTTAGCTGACTTGCAAGATTTATTTTTGGTGCTATAATCATATAAGATATTGGAAATTAATTATAAAGGGAAATTATCAATGCAAGTTACACTAGAAAATGAAAAAGACAATGTAGTTAAATTAGACATCACAGTTCCGGCAAAGGATGCTGCGGAAGCATATAATAACGCAGTTAAACGCATATCGCAATATGTAAACATCGATGGATTCAGAAAAGGTAAGGCTCCGAGAGAACTCGTTGAAAGACAAATAGGAGTCGAAAGAATTAAACAAGAAGCTTTAGAAGGAATAATGCCAAGATTATTATCACAAGCTATTGATGAGAATAAGCTTGATGTTATTACTCAACCATACATTACTTCCTACAATTTCAATGTCGGAGAAGATTTAAAGGTTACCGCAAAAGTTGAAACCCGACCTGAAGTTACTTTGGGTCAATACAAAGGGTTAGAGTTAAAGGTTGAAGATTCTCCGGTTGATCCTGAAGCTTTAGATAAAGCTCTTGAAAACTTAAGAAATCAGCATGCCGAAATTAAAATTATTACCGACAGAAAAACAAACAATAAAGACCTTGTAAAAATTGATTTTGACGGTTATGTAAACGGTGAAAAAATTAAAGGCGGCGAAGGCAAAAATTATCCGCTTGATTTGGGTAATTCTGCTTTTATTCCGGGGTTTGCGGAACAATTGGCGGACAGAAATGTAGGGGAAGAATTTGATATCGACGTAACATTCCCTGAAGATTATCACGATGATAATCTTAAAGGTCAAAAAGCCGTTTTCAAAGTAAAAATTAACGAAATTAATGAAAAAGAACTTCCTGAATTGAATGACGAATTTGTTGCAAAAGTCGGACCGTTCAAAACAGTTGAAGATTTAAAAGCTGACATTCAAAAATATTTGGATGAATCAAGAGAAAATACAAATAAAAACAATTCCGAAAACGAAATTTTTAAAGCTGCAATTGCTAATGCATCTGTTGAAATTCCTCAAGCAATGATTGACAGAGAAGCTCAATCTTTACTTGCAGAATATAAAAACAGACTTGCTGCTCAAGGTATCAGCTGGGAAATGGTAGTTAAGGCTCAAGGTGACGAAGAATTAACCAAAAACCTTAACGAAGATGCAAAAACAAGAATTAAAAATTCACTTGTTATCGACAAAATCGCAAAGGTTGAAAACATCAATCTTGACAGAGCCGATTTGGATAAAAAATTTGCTGAATTGAGTGCTGCATACAGAATTTCACAACAAGATTTGTACAAACAAATCAGCAAAAATCCTGAAATTCTTTCTTCACTTTCTCAGCAAGCTATGAATGATAAGGTAAGAGAATTTCTACTTACTAATAACAAAGTTGAAATTGTTCCGCCTAAGAAATCTAAAAAAAGTAAAGTGGAAGAATAATAAGAAAATTCGTATAATTAAATAAGGAAAGGGAAAATTAAAATGAGTTTTGTACCTGTAGTAATCGAACAATCCAGCAGAGGAGAACGTTCTTTTGACATATTTTCAAGATTGTTAAGAGAAAGAATCATCTTTCTTGGGACTCCTATCGACGATATGGTGGCTAACTTAATTGTTGCGCAACTGTTGTTACTGGATAGTGAAAATCCTGAAAAAGATATTATGTTATACATTAACAGTCCCGGAGGTAGTGTTACTGCAGGCTTTGCAATATATGATACAATGCAGCATATCAGAGCTGATGTTTCAACAATTTGT
This sequence comes from uncultured bacterium, assembly GCA_902761735.1. Classification (GTDB taxonomy): domain Bacteria; phylum Cyanobacteriota; class Vampirovibrionia; order Gastranaerophilales; family Gastranaerophilaceae; genus UBA1221. Next base: position 21,799 of record CACWLL010000004.1, on the reverse strand, counting down.
TTGGGACAAGCAGCATCTATGGGGGCATTCTTATTATCATCAGGCGCAAAAGGTAAGAGATTAGCGCTTCCTCATTCCAGAGTTTTAATTCACCAACCTTTAGGCGGTGCTCAAGGTCAAGCAACCGATATAGAAATTCAGGCTCAAGAAATTTTAAGAATTAAAAAATCATTAAATGAAATTCTTGCAGCAAATACCGGGCAATCAATCAAAAAGATTGAAAAAGACACAGATAGAGATTACATTATGACTCCTGCAGAAGCTCTTGAATACGGAATGATTGATAAAGTCATATCAAGAGATGCTGTATAAGTTTGATGTTACAATAGGAGAATATTAGTTTATGCCAAAACACGACGATAGCAGATTAAAATGTTCATTTTGCGGAAAAACACAGGATCAGGTAAAAAAACTTATTGCCGGTCCGGAAGTATATATTTGCGATGAATGCGTAGAGCTTTGCAACGAAATTCTTGATGAAGAATTTTTGGAAGGGAAGGAAAAGGATACCGACGAAAAAGATAAAACTTCGGAAGAAAAACCTATTCCAAAACCTCACGAAATCAAAGCATACTTGGATGAATATATCGTAGGACAAGATGATGCCAAGAAAGTATTATCCGTTGCCGTTTATAACCATTACAAAAGGTTAAAACATAATAAGAATACCGATTTAAAGAACAATGTGGAAATCCAAAAATCAAACATTCTTCTTGTCGGCCCTACAGGTTCAGGGAAAACCTTGTTGGCTCAAACATTAGCAAAAATGCTGGATGTTCCTTTTGCAGTAGCTGATGCGACGACATTAACCGAAGCCGGTTACGTCGGAGATGATGTTGAAAACATTCTATTAAGACTTTATCAAAACTCTGATTATGATGCGTCAAAAGCCGAAAGAGGTATTATCTATATTGATGAAATTGATAAAATTTCAAGAAAATCAGAAAATACTTCAATTACAAGAGATGTATCAGGAGAAGGGGTTCAACAGGCACTGCTTAAACTGATAGAAGGTACGGTTGCCCATGTTCCTCCGCAAGGCGGAAGAAAACATCCGCATCAAGAATTTATCGATATTGACACAAGTAATATTCTGTTCATTGTTGGCGGTGCGTTTGTGGGCTTGGAAAAAATTATCGAACGCAGAGCGGATGTCGGTCAAACTGTTGGATTTGGTGCAAAAGCAGCAATGTCGCAAGCTGAAAAAGACGCTAATGCTGCTAAATTATTGAAAAAGCTCCAACCTGAAGATTTATTAAAATTTGGTTTAATTCCGGAATTTATTGGACGTGTTCCAACCTACGCCGTTTTAGATCAGTTAAACGAAAAGACATTAAAAATGATTTTAACCGAACCTAAAAACGCTGTTCTTAAACAGTACAAATGTTTGTTGGAAATGGACGGAGTTGATTTGGAATTTGAGCCGGAAGCTGTTAATCTTATTGCTCAAGAAGCTATTAAACGTAAAACAGGTGCAAGAGCATTACGCTCAATTGTTGAAGAGTTAATGCTTGATGTCATGTATGATGTTCCGTCAAAAGAACATTCAGAAAAGCTTGTTATTACTGCCGAAATGGTTAAAAACAGAAATTCAGGAGAGTTAATTCCATTAAGAACAAAAGATTCCTCAAAAGAAATTTCTGCATAATAAACCGCAGTAACAATATTTAACAATAATGGCAAAAAAAATACTGTTTTGATTTAATATAATCAGGCAGTATTTTTATGATAAATTTGGTAGGGAAACAATTATATAATATGCCACCTGCATTTATCGGCAAGCAGGAACAAGTGAAAACATCCGAATTAAAAACGAATGTTCCGCAAAATACTGCTGATAAATTTTTGATTGATGTGGAGAAATTTAGCAAAAAGCAAAGAGAAGGGTCTTTATTAAACAAATATTTTTGGTCAACCTCGGCATCATTGGCAGGAGCATCTGTTCCATTGGTTTATGAGCTACTAAACTCATATAAAATCCAACAACTCAAATCTTCCGGAAATTTACCTCTACTAAAAAAGTATAAAAAAGGTCATATAAAAAAATTAACACTATGGAGTTTTATCGGCTTAGGTGTTATGCAAGGAATACAATATTTATTAAAGCTGCAAGAAAACAAAAACCTTAAGACTTTGGATGATAAAATTAAAAAAATAAATAAAACCGGCGCTAAATTATCTGATGACAAATTTTCTTCTATGTACACCGGTGCATATTATGACATATTGACCGGAGATATTCATATAAACAGAGATATTTTAAACGACCCAATATATAACAACACAATGTTCAAACTCATTAAACATGAACTTGTACACGCAAAACAATTTGAAACAATAGCTCGTTCTAAAGACGGTGTCAAGAAGTTAAACTACGGAGTTTTGCAAAACATAATAAGAAGCCGTCACATGGATGACATAGCGGCCGGAGAATTTAAACAGATATTATATGATATAAAAAATGATAAAACAGGCAAGTACAATAATATAACCTTTAAATTAGGAAGTTCAAATGCCGACGTAAACTTCAAAGATTATATAATTGCCGTTAATACCTTAATTGATAATCCAAGTGCAACGTACAATGATATTCCTATAATAATCAACGAAAATCACTACAATAAAATCATAAAAAATAGTGCCCCGCTTACGCTACAAGAAGAAGATAAAGCAGAAAAATACTACAACGCACTTATAGAATATAAGACACCAACACCATGGAGTGCTTATAATCCGTTTTCAAAATACAGAACAAATCTATTGGAAAAAGAAGCCTATAAAGAAAATCAATCGTGGCTTATGGGACTCTTTAACAGGTAATCAGGTAATTTACAAATAACAAAAAGCTCCGCAGGGTCACGGAGCCTTAAATTAAGGATTTAAGGATTAAGGATTTTAGGATTATTTTTGTATTATAAATAAGGGATTAAATAACTTTAAGCTTTCGCACTAAACAGCTCTTGTCTGCCGTTTTGAATTTCTTGTTCATATCTTTTTTGTTGTTCTTGATATGATGCAATAGTACCTTGCAATGCATTCTTACGTTGCATTAAGGTTTTTTCCTTTTGATGTAATAAATTCTTTTCATATCTTACAAAAGAACTCTGAGCCTGTTCAAAAAACTTTTGGTAAGCAGCATTTCTATACCAGAGTTCAATTTGTGGATTTCCTCCGGATTGCTGCATCATTAATTGTTGATATTGTGATGAACCAATCAATTGCTGAAGTTGATTACCTGCAGTCATTTGTGAATATGCCTGAGATGTGTTCATAAATGTTATATACCTGTTATACATGGATGTCGGAGTGTTCATAAGTTCTCCTATGGTAACTCCGCCATCAGCAATACAACCGGCATATGACTGTAAATCACTAAGTTGCTCTTCAATGTCAGTAAGTTGCTGCTGATAGTCCGCAATCTTCATTGTGAGCTCATTCCTTTTTAAAATCGCTGATAAATACATTTTAACCCTACCTTTATCTTTTTACCTTTCACTAACCATTAAGAATTAATAACTAACCTTACATTTATATAAAAACATTGCAAATTGCTAAATTGCATGAAAGGCAAAAGTTGATTTACAAAAGTTAACATTTGGGATTATAAAAACAGCACATGCAGCGCATTAACTGAACTCATCAAACAAATCCCTCTCTTTTTTATAATTAGTTTTGCGGGTTCTTATTCTATCATTTTTCTTTTTAATTTTTTCTGAAACTTTTTTATATGCATTATCAATTGAAATTTTTGTTAGAGCCTTACGACTTCTTCTATCGTAAAATGTTAACCAAAATTTTCTGTTAATATTATCAACAGCAAACGAAATATCCCCAACAACTCTATCACCGGGAGCAATTTGCTTAAACATCAATTTTGTATCACCAAATACCGATGGTCTGAAAACAGCATTATAGTCATTAACTAATGCAGAATCCAATCCGGAAACAGTTTTGTCCGAACGATTAGTAATCATTACGGTAAGAGTAATTGTGTTTGCTTCCCCGAACGGGTCTTCTTCATGTTTTATGTTAGTAATTGCGATGTCCAACCCCGGATACAAAAGTTCGTGCTGTAATAATGCCGTATCTTTATAAACAGGAAGCGGAACACTTGTGTTAATTTTAACTTTTATTTCATCACCGGGAGCAATTAAAACATCATTACCTTTCCTCATTAATGCGGCAGCCAACCCGATAGCGCCACCTACCGCCGCGCCGCCTGCTAAGGTATAACCCTGAGACGCAATCGCAGCTTCAATACCCAGCCAATTTAACGCAAGAAAACCACCCACTGCACCTCCTGCAACAGTATATCCTACATCTTGAGCAGCGATTTTTGCAACAGAAGCAACGGGATGCAATTGGGTTGACATTTTACCTTCTATGGGGATTTCTCGTCCGTCAGGCGTGATTAAATAATCAAAATCCAATGATATAGTAGCCGGACGCCCAAGTTTCTTTGCTTCAGTTGTTTTTGAGATTTTGCCATGTGCAAAAGTACCTTTTGGAATAATAACTCCGGTATCCCCTTTGACATCATTTACAACTTCAGCAAAAAATTCATCTCCCTCGATATTAATATTTGAATCCAGCACTTGGGAAACCGTCATATGAATAACATCCGAACGTTCCAAATGTTCTATTTTACCGGTAAAAAGTTCACTCTCGATATCTTTTCTTATTTCTTCATTTTGTTGAACCCCGCCTTGCAAAACAGGATTAGCAAAACCGGCAAGAGGCATCACCAAAAATGATAATAATATTAATATGGATATAAATTTATTTTTCATAACATAATTATATAATATTCAGGAAAAATTTCCAATATTTTACAAATCCCATCAGAAATGACAAAGTTACAAAAAGACATAACCATTAATTTGTGGTACAATATACGATATGGTAAGACTTATAAATAAAGATAACGTTATAATTTTTAAAAAATTAGTCAGTGGCTACATGCAAATTCAAAAATATTATACGCATATCCACGAAATAAATAATTCTAATATGAAACCTTGTATATACGCATTATGGCATTCTGATCAGTTTTGCGTATTTGGCATTCAAGATAAAGCTCATTTAAGCATATTAATAAGCAATTCTGCTGACGGTGATATTGTAGATTACGCAGTAAAAGGGCTTGGTTTTAAAACAGTTAGAGGCTCCAGCAAAAGAGGCGGTGCAATTGAGGGCACCTTAAAAATGGTAGAACTGTTAGAAAAAGGAGAAAGCGCGGCAATAACGATAGACGGGCCGAACGGACCTTTACACACTGTTAAAAAAGGGATTATTCGTATTGCAAAACACTCCGGAGCTCCGATTGTTCCTGTCTGTTGGTATTGCCCTCAGATAAATTTTTTAAAGCTTCCGTCATGGGACGGTATGACAGTTCCTATTGGGAAATGTAATATAATTAATTTATACGGAGAACCGATTTATGTTCCTAAAGACACTCCTCAAGAGCAAGAAGTTGAATACAGGAATAAATTAAAATCCGCTCTTGAAGAGCTGCAAAGCAGATTACCTGATGAATATAAAAAAGCAAAGAGCAATAAGGCATGGAGCAAAAAATAAATAACAAAACATACAAAATTGCTGCACTACAAATGTCCTCCATCGTAGGGGAAGTTTCAGAAAATAGGGAAAAGGTACAGTTTCTTTTAAAAAAAGAAATGGATTACAATACGGATTTTTTGATATTACCCGAAGTTTGGACAGTAGGATGGTCTTGTGAAAATTTTCAAAATTCCGCAGAAAATTTTGAAGAAAGTAAAACAATAAAAATGCTTTCTGAGATAGCAAAAAAATATAATACCAATATTTTAGGCGGCAGTTTTATTGAAAAAAGTAATAACGGCAAACTATATAATACTTGCCCTGTTATCAACAGAAACGGAGAAGTTATCGCAAAATATTCAAAAATGCATTTATATTCATATTGCGGCTGCACCGAAGGAACATATATTACTGAAGGAGAAACACCTGTCATGGTCGAATTGGACGGGATTAAAACGGGTCTTACAATATGCTATGATATAAGATTCCCTGAAATTTTCCGAGAATACAGAAAATCCGATGCTGATTTGCTTGTTAATATGGCAGCATGGGGTAGCAAAAAACCAATTCCGTGGGAAACATTAACTCGTGCAAGAGCAATAGAAAATCAATGTTTTATGGTTGGATTAACACAATCCGGACAAATTAAAGATGACGAATGGAATATAGGTCACTCAAGAATTTATGATTATTTGGGTGAAACGATAGCTGAAATTAAAGACCAAAAAGAAGGTTTAATGAAATGTGAAATAAGTCTTAATGATATGTATGAATATCGACAAACTTGTACTATACTTAATGATATAAAAGATAAATACGAGGTTAGGGTAATATGAAAAAACTAGTAAGCTTTTTTACGGCTATAATATTTATGTTATCAGCAATGAGTGCTCAAGCATCAAGTTCTATAAATAAAGCTCTCAGCTCATCCGGAATAAATAGAAGTGCGGTTTCTATTTCTGTTAGAGATTTAAAAACCAAAAAAGAAGTATACAAACTTAACAGCAAAAAGCCTGTTAATCCGGCTTCCACTCAAAAGCTTGTGACAACTGCAGCAGCACTGGATACTCTCGGGTATGATTTTTTATTTGATACTAAATTATACAAAACGACAGATAATGATTTATACTTAAAGCTTGCTGCCGATCCGTATTTAACAACTAAAGATTTAAAAAACTTACTTGCAACAGCCAAAGATAAAGAAATTATTGAACCTAAACACATTTATATAGACGACTATGTTCTTGACTCCGCATACTGGGGAGAAGGCTGGCAATGGGACGACGATTTAAGCCCTTTAATGAGCAAATTCGGTTCTTATAATTTGGATAACAACTTATTAAAAATAGTCATAAAACCAACGAGAAAAAATGCTCCTGCCGAAGTATATTCCCAAGATTTTTACCCGATTGGGTTTGTTAACTTTGCAAAAACCGGAGATAGGGATGATATAAAAATTACGCATAATGAAACTATTTCTAACCGATTACTCGATGTAAACGGCACTATATCAAAATATACTGAAGTAATGATTCCGGTTGAAAACATAAAATTGTATTTTCGCTTGAGAATGGATGATGCCGTAAGCGATTCAAAAATTTTATATTACGGAAAATATGAACAAAAAAAATTACCTGATAAAAATGTATATCTTGTAGATTCAGTCCAACACGAAATATCGGAAATTGCAAAAGATGTTCTGCAAAATAGCAACAATATGGCTGCGGAAACAGTATTCAAAGTAGCCGGCGGGAAATATGTAAATAACACAGGCTCTATAAATTCTGCAGTAGATATGTTAAAAAATTACTGCAAAAAAAATAAAATTAATTTTGAAGATATCAGGGTTGTTGATGGCAGTGGTGTTTCAAAGAACAATTTAATGACAGCTGAATTTATGACTGATTTTCTTGAAACACAATCTAAAAATGAAGATTTTGAAAAATTTTCTGAATTAATGGCAACTCCGGGAACAGGCACGCTGGAAAACAGAATGCTCTATTTTGGCGATAATCTTAAAGCAAAAACCGGAACACTATCTGACGTAAGCGCTATTGCCGGATATATTACAACAAGAAGAGGAAACAATTATGCTTTTGCCGTAATGATTAATGATCACAAATCCAGTCCGGCAGACAAAAAGCAACTTGAAGAATATCTTTTAAGGGCAATTTTTACCGATTTATAAAAATAAAAAGGGAACATTCGTTCCCTAAAGTATTCAAAATGGAGTTTAAATTTTATTTTACTATGAGCCGACAAGCCTTAGAGCATCCTCAAGCAATTGCTTGTTTGAGTCAATAAGCTTGTTTGCGACTTCCATTTGTAATTTTGCCATCTGATAATATGAAATATTAGCCTTAAAATCCGCATTTGATAATTCCAATAAGCCGGAACGAATTTCTCCAACTCCCAAAAGCGGTTTACCTGATTCTTCCGTTTCTACAAACTGCCCCGGTTTAAATTCATACAATGCTGCAGCATTGTGGAAGTTTCTGGTTGTAATTCTGTACAAAGGTACTGTTTTCTTTCCGTTATCGGCTTTGCCGTATATTGTACCATCGTTTTTAATTTCATAATCATCATATTTTCCAAGATATTTCCCGTTGTTTGGGTCAATCCACATTTTTATATTTGTTGTAGGAACATCCAATGAACCGCCTTTTAAAGCAGTTTCCTGATATAAATCGGCAGTTATAGATTTTGTTCCTTGCATGATTTCACCTTTGTCATTTAAGATGTAACCCTGAACCGTATTCCCGGCTTTATCTTTGTATAAACCCTCTCCGTCAAAAGTAAATTCTCCAAGACGGGTATAAACACTTTTGCCTTCAGGAGTCCTTACATAAAAGAAACCTTTACCTTCAAGAAATAAGTTCTCATTTGCAGTACCCGGAGTAGATTTACCTTGCCCAAGATTTTTTGCATAATCATCTGCAATTGCTCCGCCTAAAAAGGTTTTAAAATTTACCTGTTTTTCTCTGAAACCCGGGGTGTAAACGTTTGTCATATTATCTGCGATAACGTCCATCCAATTTTCGGTTGTTTTTCGGGTGTTTAAGGCTGTTACGTATGAATCATTCATGAGCGTTCTCCTTATTATTTTTATTTTCTTGTTCTTGTTTTTGGCGACGGGATTGAGAATATGTTAAATCTCCGTATGCAAGATTTTCTTCATCAAATCTTTGGCGAAGAAAATCTATATTATTTCTGAGATATGCTTCTACTGCTTTATCTCCCGGAATGAAGTTGGCATTAATTTTTCCACCCTTATCAACTTGCATAATAACAGAAATATCTTTGTCAAAATCAATTCTGAAAGCCTGATGATTTTTAGAGGATTCTTTTAACGCTTCAATCAATGCTATGCTTGATTTAGCAGTTGATTGTACCATTTTAATATTTCCGTGTTGCATCTGTTTTTCAAATTCAGCAGCAACTGAAGCTGCCGACATATCAGTTTTTGCGACTAAATCGGCAAAGAATTTTGCATCTCCGTCAGACATTTGAATAGATGAATAATCAACAACAGGAGTCATTCCTGAAATTTGAGAACGAGAAGTTGCAGACATCGGATTCACCGTAACAAAATTCATATCGACACCATTGGCATTCATATAAGCCTGAATTTTATTTGTCAGCGAAGTATACTCATTCTGTTGAGTGCTTCCGCCCTGAAACATTTGATCTGCGTGATTTCCTTCAAAACTATCATGAGAAATCTCGCCGTTTAGGGTTTTAGAATCTTCGTTAGAGTCCTTTGAAACCTTACTTGTCTTTTTAGTTTCAGATTTTTTAGGCTCATCCTTTTTTGATACATCTTCTGCTTTCTCTGTTTTAATAGCCGTATCTTTCACTTCCTCTTTCTTTGGAGCTTCTTGTGCCTCTTGCTGCTCCGTAGAAGCTTTCATCTCTGAAGCAAAAGATGTTGCAGAATCGCTATATCTTTTTATTTGAGTGTTCGAAATATTTTTTGTCAACTCATTACTTGTGTAGATATTATTCATTACGCTTGATTTTGTTTCTAAATTCATTATTCCTCCAATTCTGCGAGTTGTCTTAGAATTTCTTGTTCTTCCTCAGCCATTCTTTCTTTACTTTGAGCAAAGAATCTTGTTACCCCGAGTTCCGAATATTGCTTAAGCTCCGCTTTTTTCTCTTCTTCCAGATACATATCACGGCACTTTTCTTTGTGTTTTTCCAGAACTTTAACACCTTGCTCTATTTTAATCAGTTTTTGAGTTTCTTCATCAAGTATGGCTTGCTTTTCTTGACGCACCAACTCTAACTGTTCGGCTTTTTCCCAAAGATGAATCAGGTACTTGTCATATGCCTCATACATCATAGGATCAGCCTGTCGCATGTTCACCTTTGTAGCCTCAATCTCTTCGTTATTCTTGCGGATATTCTCTTCTGCAATAAAGACTGCCTGCTGAGCTTTTTGTACTACTAACATCTGTTCTTCTTTTTTGCGGATTCGGAAATCCAATATTTTTTGCAATCTGTATCGAAAAGGCATTTTAGACTACACTTTCTTGCTTACATTATGACTGACTTCAGCAAGATGATAAACATCTAAACGTATGATATATTTAACGATATATTCCCAAAAGTCAATTTTTATAAACTAAGAATGAAGATATTTATCTCATAATTTGCCGCTCAGTGAGCAGCATTACCCATTATATCCGCATTGTACGCACGAATACCCATAAATTTATATGAAATAAATATTATGGAAAAACAAATTTTTACATAGTTTATATATTAAGCAATATCTTCTGAATCGTCATCCATAACTTGGATACCGAATTTTGTTCTAAACAGATGTTTTACCGTATCTGACTGAATTTCAAACATCATAGTATTAAATAAATCATAAGCTTCTTTTTTATATTCAATAAGAGGGTCTTTTTGCCCGTAAGCCCTCAAGCCTATACCTTCTCTTAACATATCAATATTATGAAGATGATCTATCCATTTGTTATCTACAACACGTAACAATACATCTTTTTCAAGATTTCTCACTACATTATCGGAAGAAAACGGCTCTTGCGGAACAAAATTCGGATCGTACTGAGATAATACATTATTATAAAATGTTATTATTTCTAATTCATGATCTCTGTATGATTGGAAAGCCAAATTTTTAAGTTTATCATATAAAGCATCAAATCTGACACCCTGAACATCCGAAATACCAAAAGCAGACAATTGCGGAAATACGGAATGTACTTCTTTTACCATTGTATTTAAATCATCAAATTCATATTCATCAGGATTTTGCTCAGGTGCAATGTAACTTCTCAACAATCTGTCAATCTCTCTTTCAATCATATAATATATGTCAGAAGTCAAATCTTTACCAAATAGCACTCTTCTGCGTTGAGCATAAAACTTTTCACGTTGAATATTCATTACATCATCGTATTCAAGTACATTTTTTCTTATATCAAAATGGTAAGTTTCGACTTTTTTCTGAGCAGATTGAATTTGTCTTGTAATAAGAGGATGTTCTATCGCCATTGTTTCATCAACATTCAACGCATTCATAAGGCTCGTAATCTTATCCCCGCCAAATATTCTCATTAAATTATCTTCTAATGATAAAAAGAATCTGGTTGAGCCCGGATCACCCTGTCGAGCAGCACGCCCTCTTAACTGATTATCAATACGACGTGACTCATGACGCTCTGTACCTATAACATGCAACCCGCCTGCCGCAACTACTCTTTCGTGCTCTGCTTTTGTGACAATTGTAGCTTCATCTAAAAGTTTTTTCTTCATTTCTTCGTATTCCGGAGTATCCGGAGTCAAACCTGTTTCATCAAGTTTTTCCTTTGCCATATACTCGGCATTACCACCCAAAAGAATATCGGTACCACGACCTGCCATATTCGTCGCAATTGTAACAGCACCGACACGACCTGCCTGTGCAATTATATAAGCTTCTTTTTCGTGGTGTTTTGCATTTAAAACATTATGCGGAATATTTAACTGTTTCAATAAATGTGAAACGTATTCTGATTTTTCAATACTGATAGTACCTACCAATACAGGCCGTCCCAATTTATTTTGTTCAATAATATCCCTTACAACTGCATCAAATTTGCCTTTTTCATTTTTATATATTACGTCAGGATAATTTATTCTGATATCAGGTTTGTTTGTCGGAATAACAGTAACTTCAAGGTTATAAATCTTACCGAATTCTGCTTCTTCTGTCATTGCAGTACCTGTCATACCTGAAAGTTTCGGGTACAATCTGAACAAATTCTGGAAAGTAATACTTGCCAATGTTTGAGTTTCATCCTGAATTTTTACGCCTTCTTTTGCCTCGATAGCCTGGTGCAACCCGTCAGACCAACGACGCCCTTCCATTAATCTGCCCGTAAACTCATCAACAATCATTACCTCATTATTTCTTACTACATAATCCGTATCTTTTACAAATAATTCTTTTGCTTTTAACGCTTGTAATAAATGATGAGCATATTGGGTGTTCAAATCAAACAAGTCTTTTACCTGAATAATTTCTTGTGCTCTATCGATACCGTCCTCGGTCAAAATTATGTTTTTATTCTTTTCGTCAACTTCATAATCAATATCTTTTTTCAATTGAGGTGCTACTTTTGCCATCATTTGATATGTTTCTGCAGATTTTTCCAAACGACCGCTTATTATAAGAGGGGTTCTCGCCTCATCAATTAAAATACTGTCAACTTCATCTATAATTGCATAGTTATACGGCCTTTGAACAAGAGCATCGGCACTCTGTGCCATATTATCCCTTAAGTAATCGAAACCAAATTCATTATTTGTACCGTAGGTAATATCACAATTATAAGCCGCTTTTTTATCAATGTAGTCATCCATTGTTCTGTTACCTGATAAAATCACACCAACAGAGAGCCCCAAGAAATTATATATTTTCCCCATCCATTCACTGTCACGTTTTGCCAAGTAATCATTTACCGTAATTACGTGAACACCCTTACCTGTCAAGGCATTAAGGTATGCAGGAAGAGTGGCAACCAAAGTTTTACCTTCACCGGTTCTCATTTCGGCTATATGACCGTTATGCAAAAAATATCCGCCTATTAACTGAACATCAAAATGGCGCATATTTAAAACTCTTTTCCCTGCTTCACGAACAGTCGCAAAAGCTTCGGGCAAAATTTTGTCCAAGGCTTCTTTTTCCAATTTTCTATCAGTCTTAAAATCAGGTGACGTCGGACGCTGAGCCAATATTTCCTTAAATTCGGCAGTTTTAGCTTTCAATTCATCATCTGTCATCTCAGCGAATTGGGGTTCTAAAGCATTAATATGCTCGACTATACCCATCATATTTTTTATTTTTCTTTCATTAGGGTCGCCTAATACTTTCATTAGCAAGTTTAGCATTATTAAATTATCCTCTCCAAATTTGGTTGTCTTTGTATATATTGTACCATGGACATAATATTTTATGTAAAGAAATTTTTCGATTATCAGAAAGTGTGAAATTTGCTGCTTCAAAAATTTTTTATAATTACAAAGGTGAAGTGAAAGGTAATATGAATTACAATTTATGCTGTAATGATTTTTCAACGGCAAGCATCTTAGCTGCCGGAATACCCCACCCCCCTGAAGATATCAGACTATTAATGGAGGAATATAACCACATGCTCGCACAGCTTTACAACAAATATTTTTCAAAAGAAAAACTTTCCCCTCTTAGCACTCGACCATATATTCTGCCGGAGCTTACCGCATCAGAAAAAAGACTTCTGAAAGAACTTGAAGAACGTATGAAAACATCCAAAAATTTCGGCGAATATAAAACTCAACGCCGCAGATGGGAAATTTTAATGTAAATTATTTTCTAAATATTGTCTGAGTCCTGTCAGGCCCTACACTTACTATAGAAATAGAAACGCCCAACAATTCTTCCAATCTCGCAAGATATTTTTTTGCGTTATCAGGAAGTTTTTCGTATTCGGTTATTTTCGTAATATCTTCCATCCAACCTTTATGTGTTTCATAAACAGGCTCAAGATATTTATGCATATAAACATCTGTAGGATAAGATGTATAAACCTTGCCGTCACGAGTATCTTTGTATGCCGTACAAACCTTTATTTCCTCGAATTCGTCAAATACGTCTATTTTGGTAAGTGCAATTGTAGTTAAGCCACCAACAAGAACCGCATACCTCATAGTAACTGCATCAAACCAACCGCAACGACGAGGGCGTCCCGTGGTAACGCCGTATTCATGCCCGACTTCACGAATCTTTACCCCGATATCATCAGTTAATTCTGAAACAAACGGTCCTTCACCAACTCTTGTAACATATGCTTTTGCAACACCAATGACTTCATCAATCATCTTAGGTCCATAACCGCTTCCAACAGCTGCGCCTCCGCCAATAGGATTCGAGCTTGTTACAAATGGATATGTACCATAATCCACATCAAGCATTACGCCTTGAGCACCCTCAAACAAAACATTTTTACCCTTTGATTTTTCTAATAATTCTTGCCACTCAAAACATACATACGGTTCAAAAATTTTCGCATATTTTTCGCACAAAGCCAATACCTGCTCTTTTGTGTATGGTTTTAAGCCATAAACTTGTTCTAATGTTTTATTTTTTAACGGTAAAATTACATCTAATTTCTCATTCAATGTTTCTTTTGAGTATAAGTCTTGGATTTTTAAACCTATACGAGCATATTTATCAGTATATGTAGGTCCTATACCCTTTTTGGTAGTACCGATTTTTCCTTTTGTTGCAGTATTTTCCGTATATCCGTCAACTTCTGTATGATATGGCATAGTAATTGAAGCAAGTGGACTAACCTTTAATCTTGATACATCAATACCGTCTTTTATAAGTCCGCCGACTTCTTCTTCAAAATATTCCGGAAGAATAACAGTTCCCGCACCAATAAAACAATCTTTTCCCCCGTACAAAATACCTGAAGGAATCAAATGAAATTTAAAAGTCTTGTTTTCAACTACAACGGTATGACCGGCATTACATCCCCCCTGATAACGAATGATTAAATCTGCCTCTTGTGCAAGCAAATCAGTTATTTTCGCCTTACCTTCATCGCCCCATTGAGCTCCAACTACAACTTTATTCATAATCTTTTCCCTTCTTTATACCAATTATTTAAACGATAATACACACATACCGCCTACAATAAAATTTTAACATAAACAAAACTAAGAGGTTGCCTCTAAAAAAAGACAACCTCTAAACAGTGTGAGTAAATGTGTATTTATAATATCTATGCTAAATCCATAAATTTTTGCATATCGGAGCCAATAGCCATTTCTTGCTCAGGTGTAATATATTTATTAACCATAGCCTGAACGTCAGCCGGCAAACCTAAATCTGCAATGTTTACTTTTTTGTTACCCATACCGGCAAATGCAACACCATATAAACCTAATGCTTCATTTGAACTGGCTTCTGCAGTTTGCAATTCCGGATTTTTAAATACCTCTTTTTTAATTTCCTTCGGCGCTTTTGCTAATTGTGCTTCCGCTGCTTCTTTTCTTAATCTTGCCAATTCTGCAGCATTGCTTTTCTCACCTAATTTCCCATAGTTTCCGTAATCAAATGTTGACATAATTTACATCTCCTATTATTTACTCACATATTTAATAACGGATTTTTTTCAAGCAACTTTAATTAAACCTAAAATCTTGTTACAATTATTTACAATACTGTAATTTTACAAATATAAAGGGTTGTCTTAATAAGACAACCCTTTTTGTGAGTAAATGTATATTTATAAGTCTTTAATTTATGATATTGCCATGAATCCCAGCATATCTGCTGATATATTTGCCTGTTGTTCCGAAGTTACATATGTATTTATAACAGACATAGCTTGAGGGGTTAAACCAAGAGCTGAAACATCCACCCTTGTACCCAAACCGGTTAATGCAACTCCATATAAACCTAATGCTTCATTTGCACTTGCCGGAGCCGTTTTTTCCGCACTCTTCGGGAATTTAATAGCTGCCACATCTCTATTGGTTGTTTGCGCAATTTGTGCTTCTGCTGCTTCTTTTCTTAATCTTGCTAATTCTGTTGCGTTGCTTTTTGCATCTAATTTCCCGTAGTTTCCATAATCAAATGTTGCCATGATTGAATCTCCTTTTCATTTACTCACGTGTTTATCAATTTGTTTTGCTATTTAAACCTTTAATGATTTATCAGCATTTTTCAAATTAATATTGCATATTCAGACTTACCTCAGTGTTTTATTTCCTATTAAATATCTCTTATATTTATATAAAGTATTTTTGTATTTAAAAATTGCGTAACAAGTATATATATGTTACATATTGTTACAATTAGTTTTTTTAAATGCCAAATCATATATTCGACAAAAAAAGGGGCTTGTTATCAGATAACAAGCCCTTTTAATATATAATTTATTATTAAACTATCGCACCGTGACTCGCATCAGAAACAGTATTTGCATATTTTGCCAAATAACCTGATGTAACTTTTGGCAAGTACGGTTTTAGCGTAGCTCTGCGCATTTGCAATTCTTCTTCACTTACAAGCAGCTTAACAGAACGGGAAGGTATGTCAATTTTTATTTTATCGCCATTTTCAACAAGTGCAATCACTCCGCCGTTTGCCGCTTCGGGACATACATGCCCTATACAAATACCTCTTGTTGCACCGGAAAATCTTCCGTCTGTAATAAGCGCACATTTTTTGCCCAAACCTTTACCTACCAATAAAGATGTAGGAGCAAGCATTTCCCTCATACCCGGGCCACCTTTTGGACCCTCATATCGAATTACAATTACGTCACCTTCTTTAATCTCATCACCTTCCAAGGCATGCATAGCTGCTTCTTCACTATCAAATGTTTTTGCAACTCCCTCAAACGTATAACACTCAGAATCGACTCCGGATATTTTAATAACACAACCGTCTTTTGCCAAATTACCATATAAAACACCAAGTCCTGCTTGAGTATACGTTGAATTATCATATTTAGGAATTATATTTTCATCAGCATACGCACTTTTTGCGATTTGAGAAACAGAAAGCCCTGAAACAGTTTTCGAATCATACAAGTCCGCACTTTGATACATTGACTTTAACACTGCAGGGATACCGCCAGCCTGATGAAAATCAGTCATCGTTAGAGTAGATGACGGATTGATTTTCACTATCTGATGAATTTCTCGGCTTAATCTATCGAAATCATCTAAAGTAATATCTATATTCGCAGCATTTGCAATAGCAAGAGTGTGTAAAAATGTATTTGTAGAGCCACCTATCGCCAAAGAGCATTTAATCATATTTGTCATGCTTTCTTTTGTAATAATATCTGAAGGCTTAATTTGATTTTCTACAAGTTCTACAATACGCATGCCACTATCAAATGCGATTCTGCGTTTTTGAGAAGATACTGCAGATGCTGATGAGCAATAAGACAAACTCATACCCAGCACCTCTGTTAAGCATGCCATAGTGTTTGCCGTATACATCCCCTGACATGAACCTGCCGACGGACAAGAATTTTCTTCCATTGCAATCAGGTATTCTTCATCAATTTCGCCGTTTCGATAACGCCCGACAGCCTCAAAAGAGCCCGTCACCATAGTTAATTTATTTTCACCTCGACACATTCCATCCAACATCGGACCTGCGGTTACAACAATAGCCGGAATATTTAACCTTAATGCACCTATAATCATTCCGGGAGTAATTTTATCGCAATTTGAAAGAAGAACTAAGCCATCCAATTGATGAGCTGCTGCCATAGTTTCAACGCAGTCCGCTATTAAATCTCTCGACGGAAGTGAATATCTCATTCCGCCATGTCCCATTGCAATTCCATCACAAACAGCCGGCACTCCAAATATAAAAGCTTGTCCGCCTCCTGTGTGAATACCTTTTTCTATTTGACGTTCTAAATCACGCATTCCGATATGTCCTGGAACTAAATCGGTAAACGCACTGGCAATACCGATAAAAGGAGCATCTATATTTTTTTTACTCACTCCGGTTGCCATCAATAAACCCCTATGCGGAGTCCTTGCCAATCCTTTTTTTATGTTATCACTCAACATATATTAACCTCTAGAATTCTTATATTGCAAAATAGCAATAATTAATATAGCCCAAACAGTATTTTGTATCAAGATTAATACTAAATAAGCCCAAATTTTGCTAACTTATAAACGGCTTCTGTACGATCTTTTACATTCATAACATGCAGGACTTTTGCGATATGAGCTTTTACAGTATGCTCACTGACATAAATTTCTTTTGCTATTTGTTTATTAGTTTTACCTTGAGCAACATGTTTCATGATATCTAATTCAGGTTCAAGCAAGTTCCTTAAATTTTTATTTATCTTGATATTCATATCAGAAATCCTCATTTTATACCACCTACCTAATTACTATAACAACAAGACCCAGAGCCTGCAAATAATTGATTAATAATATTTCCGTTTTCCGATTTTTGTTACAAAAATTTACAGACACAAGCAAATAAACTTATATCAGTTGAATATACATCAGAATTGCAAATACTATAATAATAAAGTAAGAGGCACGTTCAAAACGCACCTCTTAGCTTGGCTATATCTGATTACAATTATTTTTTACTTTTTATAACCGTTTTTTCCGGTGCCGAACTTTGACCGTTTACGTCACCTTTTTTGTTTTTAGATTTTGAGCCGCCGCCCAACATCCATTGGAAGCCCATCTGTAATCCGATACCGTTTCTGCCGACATTTCTGATTACAGCTTGCAAGTATCCGGAGAATCTTTCGGTGAACTTCTTGTTTACACCGATACCGTATTGCAGGTAACCTCTATCCATATGAACGTGAGGCAAATTAACATTTCCGGCACGACCACCAACAGATTGATTTATATTATACATATACTGGACTGTAGCGTATGCACTGAAGGTTTCCTTTTCAAAGATTAGGTTCAAGCCAGGTGCAACATTTATACCATGCAACATCCCTGACATCATACCCATTTGACCAAAGTCAGTATGCCAATTTTCTTGTCCAAAGAAGTTATATGCAACTAACAAGTTTGGTTGTAATGACCAATCCTTAGCAAACCTCCAATTGTATGCAGCTTTAGCTGAACCACCTGCAAAGTAGTTAAATGCATGATCTGTTCCTCTTGGGGTGTGCATTTCGTTACCGTAAATTCCACCGTATGCCAATGCACCAATCATGAAGTTGTCTTTATAGAACGTTCCCATAAAGCCGGCTTGACCGCCATTTTGATATGCACTGGTTCCATCCCAATACTGGTGAGCACCGTTATAACCGATGTATGCCGTAGGCATAAACTGCCAACCATGACTCAAATCGTATAATCCGAAATCAGCACCGATTATTGTTCCATAAGCATTATTACCAACATTCAATCCATGGTTCATATTGAGTTTTTCGAAATTAGCATACGCTTTAACCCATACTCCACCATCTTTTCTTGAGTATTGATATGGTGCATACAAATCACCTGCTGAAGCATATCTGTTTGGATGAGTTGCCAAATAATCATTACCCTTGAAGCCTTGATCAAGCATTGTGTGATTAAATAACATATCATCAATTGCTAATTGATTTTGATACTGAGCAATTGTTGTAACTTGGCCTCTGAACGCTTCCGGATTAAATCTGGAAATTTCAAATGCGTAATTACCGCCGCCTTTGCTGTTTATCTTATACCACGCAATAGGTGTTAAGATTTCTTTATCTGTTGCGGCAAATATGATATTTTGACCTGGTACGACGTTACCGCCAAATAAGCCGTCTAATTTAATACTGCTATCTATTGGAGCATCGGCACCGAAGATATCACCGTGCAAATCAAAATCGGAAATGTATAATGTACCGTTTGTACCGTTTGCAGCTTGTATCTTGGTTGAAGGACCGCCATAGCTATCGTAGTTCTTATTATCATTACTTCTTGCATACAAGTCAAGCGTGAAATTACCTTGCGTACTTGAAGCTCCGTCACCTGCATATAAGTTATCACTGATACCGTAGTTTTCGTATCCGCCATTTATAGCATTTACTAAACCGCCGTTAGTAAGATTGTCAACATTAAATGCATTATTTTGTGAATTATAAACGGAACTTGAATCAACAAGCATATCGCCACCGTTTATTAATGATGCATCCTGCATTGTTAATGTAGAATTTGTCAATACCAAATCACCACCTGTTTGTTCATAGTATGGTGAAGTACCACCGGCAGTTGTTGATTGAGTTCCGGTTGTATAGTTGACATTCTTCATTTCTAACGTACCGTCATTAAGAAGAATATCACCTTGGTATGCATCATTCTCATTCAATACGACATGAGCATCCCCTGCAGGATCTTCGGCAATGTTAAGGACATTACCCGGTGCTATATTCATAACAGCCTGATCAATAATTGAACCGCTTTGGAACTCTAATGTTGTTTTAACTGAAGGATCAGTTAAATCTCCGATATTAAGTTCGCCTGCAAAGTTCGGAGTAGTACCATCAATAAACAATGTAGAAACATCAGAAGGGTCAGTTCCCAATACGTTTATCGTACCGTTGATATCCTGATCTTGTGCTGTTATCGTCATATCAGCCTGAGTCATGTTGATTGTTGCATTATCATTAATCAATCTGTCAGCTGTAATTGTTGAACCTGCATCAGTATTGATTGTACCGCTGTTATCGAGAGTTGCATCATCGTTGGTATTATGAACAACTATATCAGATGTATTATTCAAAGTACCATCATTATTCAACAATTGTTCAACGGTCATTGGAGCATCATTATCAAATGCGGTATTATCACCGGCAATATTAATTATGCCTTGAGTAATTGAGTCATTACTGTAACCGTCTTTGATATTCAATGTACCAAGTCCTTCAGCGGTATTATTAACAATACCGTCATTATTGAAGTTTTCAATTGCACTAACGATGCCGTCATTTGTTAATGTCCCGGATGCTTCATTTGCAAATGTTTCAGTATTTACAGTGCCAGCATTATTTACCTGATTTGTATTATCAAACACTGTATTTACATTAACAATACCGTTTGAGTTATTTGTGAATACACCTGAGTTATCAAGTGAATCAGCATTAACATTACCATCCGAATTAAATATATTTGTATTATTCAAATTATCTGTTGCGGTAATTGTTCCGCCGTTAGCATTGTCAACAGTTCCATTATTCACAATATCCAAAGCTAATACATCCCCGGCATTATCAAAAGTACCGTTCGTATCGTTTAGAATCGTCGTATTAACAGTGATATCTCCCTCTTCTGTGTTTGTAAACGCACCTGTGTTGTTCAACGCATTAGCTAAGATATCACCACTGTTATTTACTTCATTTGAATTACCAAAAGTATCTGTTGCGGTGATTGTTCCGCTGCTTACGTTGTCGATTTTTGCAGCATTATTGATATTCTGTGCAAGTATCGTTCCGTTATCTACTTTTGCAGCATTATTGATATTCTGTGCAAGTATCGTTCCTGCGTTATCAATATATCCGTTGTCACCATAGTTATTTATATTGGTGTTTACCGTCAACGTACCGTCACCGTAGTTCGTGTATGTTCCGGTGTTATCCATTGCATTTGCCGCAACTGTTGCATTTGAATTAAACGTCTTAGAGTTCGTTAGTTTTCCTGTTGCAGTTATTGAACCTGCTGCATTGTTTACAAGCGCCGAGTTATCAATTTCTGCCGCCAAGATTGTTCCTGCATTTTCGATATCACCTGTTGTTAAGTTAGTTATCTTATTCAATACGGTAATCTCACCATTTGCAAGGTTTGTTAACGTTCCTGAGTTGATAAAATTATTGGTTGCTGTGATTTCTGCATTTGCATAGTTTGTTATGGTTTTTGCATTATTGATATCCTTTGAATTTATTTCACCATAGTTTGCAATATTTGCATTGTCACCAAAGTTTGCTAATGTTTCATTTACATTAACTACACCATCTTCAAAGATTGTTAACGCTCCTGTGTTTGTTAACGCATTTGCATTTACCTCTCCGTTTGTATTAAACGTCTTGGAGTTCGTTAAAGTACCGGTTGCTGTAATTGTTCCTCCGTTTGCGTTGTCTACTTTTGCAGCATTATCGATATTCTGTGCAAGTATCGTTCCTGCGTTATCAATATATCCGTTGTCACCATAGTTATTTATATTGGTGTTTACTGTCAATGTACCGTCACCATAGTT
>CACWLL010000003.1 GCA_902761735.1 uncultured bacterium | reverse complement strand
AGTACCGGCATTAGTAACGGCATCACCTGAGAAGCCATAAACATCACCAACATTTTGAATAGTTAAGGTTTGACCGTCAGCAACGGAGATACCGCCTTTCGTGTTACCGTTGATTTTGAATTTATTAGCAGTCGTACCGTCAACAACGAGAGAGGTTCCGCCAAGAGGTCCAACGGATGTATCGGCATAAGAGCTGTCGCCATAGTTTACTAAATCAGCTGCAACATCTTCATCTGTACTCAAGGTATATGTTCTTTCATCTCCTATAAAACCGTATTCATCTCTTGCAGCAGTTACAAGATTAATATCCCTACCGTCGTCAAATACCAAATAACCGCCGTCAGCTATATATTTTGCTCTATATGTGCCGGTTACTTCCGATGCACTCGTGGCATTAATAATAGCGGAACCGGTTGTATCAAAGCGAGATTTCAAAATACTGTCAGCAACATCTGCTCTTGTGTAATTCTTAGTAGAATCACCATGTACAATAATTGAATCGATAACAAACTTACCGTTTCCGTCAGTGATTGATGTTGCTCCAAATTTATCTGCTCTCAAATCCTGACTTGTAATAGAGAGGTCAGAGTCAATATTTAAGGTAACATTGCTGTCCAAAGTAACCGCACCAAGAGTATTAGACTCAATGTGGCTATTTTGGAAATCAATTTTTGAACCATCAACATCATCAACAGTGAATCCTGTGAGAGTCAGCGTACCATATGTTGTTGATGTTCCGTCTGCTTGAAGTTGAGAACCGATTTTTACATCTGCACCGTTATAAAGGCTCATCGTGTTGCCGCTTATAACGTTGTTAAAGATGTATTTACCGCCTGTATTGCTTGTGTCGTAAGATGCCGTAGTGTTATTGTATATTCCACGATTGACGTGTAATATGCCGCTGGCACCTTCAATAGTACCGTTAAATGTGATTGAGTGTTGTTTAGTTCTGGCATCAATCGGGTCAAAATATTTTTCGGCATTAAGGCCTATTGTACCGGCTTTATTATAAATATCATTATATGTACTACCTGCTTTGTTATCCGAGAATAAGATGTCACCGAAGGTATCAGCAATCAATTCAAGGGATGCCTTATTGGTGTCGTTATAAATCGCACCGCCTTGATTTGCTCTATTAGCGGTAAAATTTGCCGATACTCTGTTTATTTTACCCAAATTATAGATAGCACCACCGTTGGCACTTGCGGTATTGTTTGTAAAGTTCCCCTATACGCCCTCTATGATACTAACTTTATCATTGGTGGCATTTTGAATGGCACCTCCATTACCGCTTGTTGCACTATTGCCGATAAAGTCACCATACACCGTGCCTATTTTTAATCCTGAGCCTTGTGTAATTATTGCACCACCTATTTTTGCCGAATTGCCGATAAAGTCACCTGTAATAGAACCTATATAACCACCGTCTACACGGACAGCACCACCACCGTCTTTACCCTCTGCATTATTACCGATAAAGTCGCCAATAACGGTACCTAATTCCCCGTTCATATCAATAGCACCACCGCCTATTTTGGCGAAATTGGCTATAAAATCACCTAAGACAATAGCTATTGTTGCTAATTTTGGAGAACCGTCACTAGGGTAGACTTTGTTAGATATTGCACCGCCCCAACCATCACCGTTAGTACCGGCTCTGTTGCCGATAAATTTACCCTGTATTAAGCCAATAGTACCGTTAGCATTTCTTAGCACGCCGCCTGATTTTGAAGAGGAATTTCCTATAAAATCACCCAGTATAGCTGTAATATCTCCGCTTTTATTGTTTAAAATGGCTCCACCTTCGAATCCGGTATTATTTATAAATGTTCCGGATATGTAGCCTAATGTACTGTTTTCTGCATTATGTATAGCACCGCCACCATAAAATTTATCCTTCGCTGATGTGCCTGTTGATGATTGATTTCCGATAAAATCAGCATTGATGCTATAGTGCTCGTTGGTATTGTTATATATCGCGCCGCCGTTAGTAGCATCAGGCAGTTTGTAGAAATACTGATTTGTAATATAACTGGTTAAAGCAGAGACTCTTCCGTCTGCTTTTGTGTAATCAGAAGGAACCGTATATTCATATTTATAATATTTTGTTTCTGTGGTGTTATTATGCGGCATATAAAAGCGAATCATACCGTTAACACTTTTCAGTTTCAGTGCATCTCCTTCTCCTTCGGTCACATACTCTGGATTACTTGCACGAGGAACATTACCATCAGGCCATGTGTAGGTGTCTGCCGTTGCCTTATTAGACGGTGTCCAAACTGTTGTGTTAATTGCGTTCATGAATTTTTCACGCAAAGATATATTATAGTAATTTTCTGATGTGCCGTTTGCTTCATAATAATTGTAATTGCTTGAATCAGTCAGAGCATCTTCCCAAACTGATTTTGGTAAAAATGTTTTACTATATGTATAATACTTGCCGTCTTTTTCAAATATATAGTTATCATCCTCGTCAACTTCCTTAATAGCCATAGAACCTGTTGCCGCCAGGTCAATAATGGCATTATTCAATTCGTCTGTTGATTCGTCAGGTTTGAAATAGTAAACTTTTCCGTTAAGAACTACAATATAATAGCCTTCCTGCGGTTCATCTACAATGTCTGCACTATGATATTGTGCGTGTTCCCAATTTTCAAGTGCAAGATACTCAGAGCTTGTTTTATAAACTTTGTCCACAGAACCGCCGTTTGGTATAAATTCTGCCGCATTAAATATCAAATCACCGCTTAATAAATCATAATCTAAGGTATCAACAATATAATCTACTCCGGTTGCGTATGTGATATTATCCATAATATCATGTGTCAGAGCTGTTGCAAATCTGAAAGAATTTCTTGAAAAGTTTATTCTCATTTCAGGGGAGTTACCTTGAGCATCCTTAGCCCCTGCTATCAAGTTTATTGCTCCGATTAATATGTTACCTGACTCAGCTGTTGTTGAATCCGCAGTAAAATTATCAATAGCAATATTGACCAAATCAACGTCAAGTAAATGGTTTACGGAAGCATCTTGCGTAACTGCCCCAAAGTGGTGTGTATCAATGTGGTCGTTCCTCAAATCGAGTATAACCGTACCCCCGACAGGATGAAATTCTTTCAGAGCAAGAACACCGTAGGTCGTACTGCCGTCTGCTTGTTCTTTTTTGCCGAGTTTGAGGTGAGCACTGTTATGCATTTCCAACTTGCCGCCAAGAATACTGTTAAATTCGTAAACCCCGCCATTGACATCTGAATCGTTGTTTAAGACTAATTTGCCGTTCTCTCCGATAACTGCACCGTCAAATGTTATTTTGCGTTGGATTGTTTCTTCATCTTCAACATAAGTGCCTGCGTTTAAATTTATTGTACCTTGGTTATAGACATCATTGTATTTTTTTATATCTCCGTTTTGAACACTGTTGTTAGAAAATAAAACATCAGCATTAGCGGCATTGATACTCATAGTGCCGGTGTTCCAAATTGCAGCCCCTTCTACCGTACCGGAGGTTGCCGTAGAATTAATCGTATTGTTCAAATATGTGCCGGTCAGGCTACTGATTGTTCCTTCGTTGTATATTAAACCGGAATAACCTCCAGACAGATTAAGAATATTCCCTGTGGCTTCTGCTATAAGCTTTTCGATAGTACCTTTATTGTTTATAAATTGACCGAGCAAATTACTATCATCGTGACCATTAAATGTACCGTTAATTTCTTCAACAGTGGCACCGCTTTCAACCACCTGTCTTCCAATCGGTGAAGCCGCAAAACCCGTAGGTGTTCCGGCTATCTTTGTATTTTTTGTTGACAACCGAAGTAATCCGGCAGATTGTTTTTCTGACGTAAATTTAGGGTTTACGCTCAGAGTATTGGAGATGAAACTTCTGTTCCCGTTAATTGAGCCGATTCCTTTTGGCAAGAACTTTCGATGTTTGTTTTGCTCCTGCAAAATCTGAGTTTCAACGTCACTGCCGCTTGTAATATTTGCAAAACTATTTATGGCTTCTGCTCGACTGTCGTTGCCCATTGTTCCTGCGCCAATAGTCAAGGCAAGTGCTGCCGCAATATTCATTATCTTTTGAATAATTTTTCGCTTTTTGGTTCTTTGCAATATATTACGTGCGGGTTTTGGGGTATTTTTTTCTTGGGGTAAATCAGAACAAGACACACCAACAGTATCCTTATTGTTAAGGATATCCTCAGTAATATTGTTTGGGATATATGTCTCTGTCTGTCCTCTGTTCATACTAATTAGCAAATTCTCTTTATCTTTATATTCTTCCGCGGATAGAAACATCTGTAAAAATATCCTCTGATTTTTACAAGTGTTTCTATATATATTTTAATTTTTTCAGCTAAAAGTTTCAACTTATTAAGAAAAAATACACTGTTTGTATCAGTGTTCTTATCGTATATTGCTTGTGTTTAAAAGGTTTTGATGCTTAATAATACTTTATATTTAAATAAACATGGCATCAATAAAGCTTTACAAAACTGTTTTTTTATGTTAGTTTTTGCCGTAAATAGGCATGCCCATACTGTAAATTTAATTTAATACCCGTTATAAGATTAAATTATCTTTGAGATTGAGATTTTCTGAGGAATTATTAATTTTTTGTAAATTTTTTATGGCAGGCATGTTTTGTATGTTACAACAGTAGTATAATTTAATACGATTCCTTGTTTTCTGTATCTTAGTTAACCGGATTTTGGAAAAACGCATCCAAACTGTCCTGATATAATTTAACACTCAGAACAAGATTAAATTAACTATGAGATGGAGATGATATTATACTTCAATTTCTTCCATAAATTGCTTTATATCATTGTATATAGAATTATCTAATTGGGGATATGTTTCAAGAACTTTATTTACCCATTCTGGCCCATGTCCTCCAATTTCTTTAACAAAATTTTCCAATTCCCCAACAGGGACAATATATATACCTACATCTTTTAGCTGGGAGTTTATATCATTATATGTAGAAGTAGCATCACCTGCGGGTATTGCAGTTTTCCCTGCATTTTTTATATATTTCCATTTAGAAACTATTTCAATGGCAGCTTTAATATCTAAAATATTTTTATTTGATAGATATTTTTCAGTCGAATCATTTAAAATATTATTAATATTTGTTTTTGCAATATCCCTCTCTATTTTTTCTTTTGGATTAGATAAATTAGATAATAGTATATTATATGATTTTTCTAAACTTGACCATTCAATATTAAATACATCTATCAAATTTTTTAAATTAGTTTCATTATCTAAAATATCAATATCCGTAATTATTTTTGTTTTAATTCCTAAACTTATTAATGCCTTTGCAATTTTATACATTCGCTGTTTACCGCCACAATGTATAAATAGTGTTTCTAAATATTGTCCTTTCAACTGTTTTAAATAACTTAAAATGATTGAGTACATTTTGCAATCAGAATCACTTTCACATAGTATTACTGATTTGTAAAAAAGACTTGACATTATATTTGAATATTTTAATAAAGGATCGTTCCATACATTCATAAATTCTTCATTATTTAGAATTGAAAAAGAATTGACATTCTCACTACGTGTAATTCTAATAATTTTTATTCTATCAGGACAAGCTTCCATCAACCCTTTTATTATTTCTTCACTATGAGTAGAAATAAAAGCTTGTTGATTTGATTCTTTTAACGATTGACCAATTATATTACCCATAATTTTTGCTTGAGGGGGGTGTAAAAAAGATTCAGGTTCATCTATAAGATATGTACTATAGTAATCTAACATTAAATATAGCAAAATTCCTGTAAAACTTTTTACACCATCACCTTGATTTTGCACCTGTTTATACGAAGAAAGAATTTGGGCATAAGCTTCTTGGCGCTCCTGCTCATTCTCATATTTATTATTGTCAAAACTTACTATATCTCCTATGCATAGTGGTATTTTGGCACCATATAATATATTAGGTGTAATTTCTTTTCCAAAAGCTTTTTTAAAATTATCAGTAAGCCATTTCCTATATGGAGGATTAAAGGCTGCATAATGAATAGGATGGTTTTTGAAATCATTTCTACATATGTTATTAGGCGGTTCACATATAGATAACCTATTTATTGTATTTAAATTGGCTATAAATAAATCTCTATAATTCCCATAGTATTTGTCTTGCATGTACCATTGGTCGGATTCTTTTTGTATATTGAAATTATTTCCCATGCAATAGTATCTTTTAATATTGCCTTCATCTTTACAATCAGATAAACTATTTAATATTTCTGTAATAGATGATTGTACTTTAGTAATTTCAATATCTGAAATTACTATGCTAGGTTGTTTTTTCGAAGATAACATATATATGTCTTTTAAAGCTTGACTTTTACCAGCATTATTTGGTCCTACAAAAATGACAATATCATCTTTATTAATATCTATTGACTCATTATTGTTAAATATTATTTTAGAAATGTAGTTTTTATCTTTCATAATACCTCTTGCCTTTCATTATTATAGTATAAAAATACTTATTACAATATAAAAATGCACTTAACATTATCTACAAGATACATACTTGAAATATTGTACCATTTTTGGTACAATATAAATAGAGATTATTTTGAATTAAAAAGGATAACAAAAATGATAGATAAAAAGCACATAGGTTCTAGTTTTGATAGTTTTCTTGAAGAAGAAAATATACTTCAAGAATCAGAAGCTATTGCAATAAAAAGAGTTATAGCGTATGCTTTGGAGCAAAAAATGATTGATGAAAATATTTCTGTAAATCGTCTTGCAAAAGAACTTGCTACTTCAAGAACTGCTATTTGTCGTATTTTAGACCCTGAAAATACTTCTATTACTTTGAATACTATTGAAAAAGTTGCAAAATATTTAGGCAAACGCATTGTTTTATCTTTTGCATAATTCTTTATAGCGTTTAATTGCAACATCTAGCTCTTTTTGCGGTGTTTTCTGGGTTTTCTTTATGAATGCATGAAGCAAAACGATTGTATTATCTTCAACACAAAAAATTATTCTTGCAATGCCGTTAGAAATTTTGCAGCGAACTTCTTCCAAGTTTGTTCCTTTTAATACCCTTGTTAATGGCATTCCAACAGGATAACCATATTGAACGGTTTTGATATCATAACCAATAGTTTTCTTATCTTCTTTTGGAAGCTCTTTCAACCATTCTCTAACAGGTTCATTGCCGGAATCTGTTGCGTAAAAATATACTTCCAATGCTTCACAACGACTATTCATACTTTAATTATACCAAAAAATCAAATAAAAGGAAATATTATTAAGAATTTTTTTATTACTTCATAAAATTCTTAAATATGTTATTGTATATTTTAGAAAAATCTACACTAGATAATGTTAGGTTATCCTTATCAGAACTAACAAACTTGCGAGGGGTTTTTACTTCATTAGCCAATCCCATAAAATCTGGATATACAGTTGAAGGTGTAATTCCTATATTATTTAGTTCTTTGCATATTTTTAGTATATTAGTATTTGATATTTCTATTTTAGTAATATATTCATCTTGGATACATTTTTCTAATGCAGTATTCTCGTTAAAAAGTACAAAAACTCCTTTTTGTGCAGTTAATCTTTTATTTTTCAATTTCGGAGAAAACGCACATGTTCCAGTTTTATATTTAAATATATCATCTTCTGTTTTTGCTTTAATCTGCTTTGAAGATAATAGATACCCATCCGTATTATGATCAAATGCCTTTAAATTAATAGCATATACACATGGGGCGTCATTAGTATCTTCAGTTATATTCTCTAAGGCAAAATATAATGCTACTAAAGGTGATTCTGAAAAATCTAATAATCTGGTAGGTACACCGTGATGCTGCATTAATGCAATTTTGTCTATATTATCAAATAATTCCATATCACGGTTAAAAAAAGCTTCTGCTTTTAAATTAAAATCCTGTATAATATTTTTTTCGTTAACTATTAAGGATTTATTTCTATACAGTGACGGAATTAAAGGTAAATATTTGTTTTTTTGTCCTCGATAAATAAAGATACCTTCTGGACTGCTATTTTTTATTTCATTTATTTCCTCAATAAATTCACTTAATGAGTTTATTGTTTTCTTATTTTTTACTTTATACTTTTTATTGTAATCAATGCCTAGTTTTATTAAAGTAGACTGGTTGTATGCAGTTATTGAATTTTTATCAGATAATGAAATCTTTTTTAAAATTTTTTTTGCAGCAGTGAATTTTTCTTGCTCAATTAATTTATCAACAATTCTTATATATAATTCAGTATTAGCATCCATAATTGAATAGTTTTCAATATATTTTGCAGCATCTAAATACTTGCCTGTACGATAAAGAGCATCACAAAATACTTTTAAAAGACGATTATCATAATTTCTGCCGGAAATTCCTTTTTTATAATATTTTACAGCATTATTGTACTTTTTTTGCATATATAAACAACTTGCTAAATTTATACATGTTGTTTTATTTTCGGGATATATTTTATATGCCTTACGTAAGGCTTTTTCGCAATTTTTTAAATCATTTGTATTTGCATAAGCTATAGCCATATTATTGTAGGCAAGATATGATTCTGGAGCTATATTTATCGCTTCTTTGTATGCTAGAATAGCATTCTCATATTGTTTATTTTTTTGAAATTTTTCCGCCTTATCAAATGCTTCATCATAGAGTTGTTTATTTAATTTGCTACTAATCTTTTTCATAAATTTTAATTTTTAATTTTATCCTACCCATTTAGTTCTTTGGACAATTATTTATTTTATTATTTCTAATAATAGGCTGCCCACCTTCTTTTGGACCACCTTCATTAATTCGTACTGTTTTACCAGCTGAATTTTCAGCTTTTAAATTACTTTTCTTACCATTTTGATTGTTATTAAATTTTTTATTATCTTGAGTTGCCATATCACTTTCCTGTTATTATAATTCCAACTATACTCACTATTATAACAGAAATAATAAAAATAAAATCAATATGCAGTGAAGGTAAAGTTTCTGTTAATTTATTTAGTTTTTTATTATTAATTTCGTTGTTTTTGTGTAAGTTATAAATCATCTGGCATAAAAATTCCTTCTCATTATTCTGTGCCCAAAAAGAAGATTTAGTGTATGCATCTTTTATCGGAAAATCAACATTCATTTTCATATACCCTTTTTGAAATTTTTGAAGTCCAAAAACATATGCAATAAAAATTAAAAGTAACATCATAAATATAACAACAACTTCAAACAATATTGCCTTAATACAAGTATCAAATAATATATAACTAGACGTAAATAGAAAAATTACTAGAGTAAAAAAATATCCTAAAAATACTGCTGCTAAATTATAAATCCCGGCAATTTTACTATTTACATTATTAAAGTCTGAAATAAAATTACTGTGTTCATTTTGGTAATAATTCATCAAATGCCGTAAAACTTCTATATTATCAATTTTTTCTAGATTCTCAAATATATCTATATTTTTGCTTTCTTGTATATTCATATCATTTTACTTTAATATTGTGTATCTACAATATTTATAATATCATCAATTAATTTTTTTAATTCAAAATATTCTTTTTTTAAGTCATTTGATAAAAATCTTAATTCATATTCAGACTGGAAATTGTTTTTCAAAAAAGTTTTAACTTGTTCTGGATTTATATATGGTGAATTTAACCATTGCCATCGATTGTTTTTTACTTCATTAATTATATAGTCTATATTTGCTTTAGTATTTGCAGATGAACAACTTCTATCTATTTGGCTAGGATAAACTTTTGCTACAAATATATTTTGA
The DNA here is from genome assembly GCA_902761735.1 of uncultured bacterium. Classification (GTDB taxonomy): domain Bacteria; phylum Cyanobacteriota; class Vampirovibrionia; order Gastranaerophilales; family Gastranaerophilaceae; genus UBA1221. Next base: position 131,949 of record CACWLL010000003.1, on the reverse strand, counting down.
TTACTTATAAACTTGTCAAATATATCTTTATAATTTAATAATTCTTCAATGTATTTTTTTAATAATGTGTATGTTTCTATTATTTTATTTCGTAAATTTGTATTAGAAATTAAACCAATTTTGTCTGCATTATTATTATATATTGTCATAAAGTCTTGAGTAATCGTATAATATGATTCAATATATATTGACTTATTTTCAATATTTGTTGTATTTATATCAACATCTAGTGGAATTAAATCATTGAACATTTCATCCATATCTTGCTCATATGTGTATTTTAATACCTTTAATTCTTCCATTATGGATAGTACTACAGATTTTTCGATATCTTGAAGCTTTCTCTTTTCTAATTCTAAATTATTCTTATATGCTTTTTCAGAGGCTTCTAATGTTTTTTTACCTCCATACCACGCTCCAATTAAGCCAGACAGTAATGATAAAAAAATCTGATTCATTAGTATTTTCTTATAAATCAATATTAATAATTCCATAAACTATTCCTTAAAATATTTTTATACGGTTTTACTCAATGCACGATGCCTTTGATGATTTTGTAGATAGTTGTTAGGTCGGTGTCGTTGGCGGATTTTAGGATTTTGATTAGGTCGGATAAAAGCTCTTCTTTAGGTTTTATATGTGAAATCTCAAGCATTTCGGATATGTCTACATTAAATGCTTTTGCATATTTTTCCATATTTTCGGCTGTAGGGTCTAATCGTTTTTTTATTTCCATAAATACCTACCCTTTACATGTTAATCGATTGCCAATAATCATAAACACATTTGTTTGTAATAAAACTTGCAATTTTTCGCATTATAATGTAATATATTTACAAATAACATTGATAAACTAAACAATAATCTTGTTAGAAAGTTATAAACATGAAGGATAGACATTATGAAAAAGAGTGCTTTAAGCGTAGGAAAACGGCTACAGGTTTCTTTGTTATTGCCATTGGCAATACTTGGATTAGGCTGCAATAAAGCAAATGCTGAAGATATTTATGCTCCTGTTCCTACTCTGACAAAATTACACGATGCTGGGGAAACTATACCTAATACAGACCCTCCTGTAGTATATCCGCAAAGTGCGTATTCTATTTCTGAGGGTACTTCTACTGATTACAACTTTACTACTACATCCTATGACAATAGTGGGAACCCGACAACAAATTACTACAAAATTAATCTCGATTTGAATGGTGTATCCCCTGAGGGATTAACCTGGACAGAGGTTTCTAGTGCAGGAGATAATACTATTCAGGTTAATTTACCGAATAATCAAATAAAATATTACCAATATACATTAAATAATGATATACCCTTATTTCAAAGGGTATATAATGAAGGTTCTGCATCTGTTATTGATAGTATAACTAATAATTTTATTTATAATGCTTATACTGCAGAACTCAGAGGTAGTGCAATTTATAATGCAGGTACCATTCACAATATTTCAGGTTTATTTTTATCTAATGTAGCAACTCACGATAATGTGGGAATGAGTACATTATATAATAGTGGAACAATTGATAATATAGCAAGTGACTTTATATCAAATAATAATGCTATATGCAATTCTGGAACCATTAAATCTATTATTGGTGATTTTATCAATAATAATGCTTCTATGGGCCCAAATATGGGAACATACAATTATGCCGCAAATGGTGGGGCTATTTTTAATTTTAGGACTGGTTCGATAAATAATATTAAAGGTAATTTTATCGGTAATTATGCCGATAATCATAATACATTACAAAGTACCTCTGGCGCTAAAGGCGGTGCAATCTCTAACATGGGAAATATCGATAATATAGTAAATTCGAATTTTTATGATAATTATGTAGTTGGTGGATCTGCAGGGGGTGCTATATATACAGAAAATGACTTGAATATTGTTGCAGATAACGGAACTTCCGTATTCAAAGGTAATTATGTAGGAGCAAATAAAACCTCAAATGCTATTTATATTACACCTCATGGTGCTTATCGTTCAACTTTAACATTTAATGCAATTAACAACGGTGAAATATTCCTATATGACGATATTAATGGTTCTTCTTCTTATATTACTAAATTTATAGGTGATGGAACTGGTATTATAAACTTGTATAGTGATATAAACAATACTGATGTTAAAACAACAAATACTACTATTAACGTTATTAACAATAATATTCATAATTATACTTTTAATTCTTTAACATCTGATGAAAATACAAAATATAACATAGACATTGATTTAACTGGGAATACTGCAACCTCTGATACATATACTGTTGGTAATGGTTCAAGCGGATATATTACTATTTCTGATATTAATTATATAGGTGATATAAAAAATTACAGCGTACAAATACTTAATGCTAATAACAATAATATTCAATTAGCAATAGCTGATAATATCAATAAGTATGTTTTGAAAACTATAACCGGTGCAGAAATAATTGTTCCTCAAGTAAAATGGACAGATACTTTTAATAATTACGAACAGACAAATGTATATACAACAGATTTAACACTTTCAAATACACATACAATTAATGATACATTAAATGTAACCATAACAGATGTAGAAGAAGGTGAAAAAGTTGCAACTGGGTCTCTTGGTGACACTTTAGCACTGGTTAATCAGCTCGATACAACTGAGGACAGGAGTTTTACGTTTGATACGGCGAATGACAAATATAATGCGTCATCGGATTTAGGCAAGACTACGGCGGGGAAATTATCTATCAACGGGGTTTCTGCCGCTACTGAGGGAACGGCAAGCCGTTCTGAAATCAACCTCAACGGACACAAGGGGTTTGAGTTGGATAATGAAACAACTTTAAACGTCAACGATACAAGGCTTACGGGTAACGATACTCTTATTACTGTCAACAACCAAAATGCCATTGTGAACTTACAAAACGCTGACCTTAACGGAAGTATTGCCGCAGAAAACAACTACTCTTTAAACATTACAGGCGACACGTCCGACCGCACAATAATCAATGGCGGAGTAGGCAAAGCCAACGCAACCCACAGTGGCGGTGAATTAGGATTTAACACAGACACCTTCAAAGATGCCGAGTTTTCTACTACATCAGGCACGGTTGACCTTGTTACAGGTCAGGTAGAAAACTACGACATCGGAAAATTAACCTCTGACGAGTCCACAAATTGGATTTTTGAAGTTGATTCATCGGGTTCGGGTGCCGATACTTTAACTGTCGGAACAGGTTCAAGCGGTACGGTTAATGTTTCTGAAATCAACTTTATAAACGGCGATAGTCCGAGTGATGAATTTACGGTACAAGTCCTTAATGCTCAAGACGATAATATTCAGCTTGCCGTTGACTCAAGCATTGCAGGCGAAAACCATAAACTTGGTACAGTAACAAGAACTTCTGAGGATACGGTTACCCCGACTGCAAAATGGAATCAGACTTTTAACAAATACACCCAAAACGGCACAAACTACGGTAACATTGATGTTGCAACCACCAACACAACAAACGACAGTTTGCAATTAAAAGTTACAAGTACCGAGTGGGATGAAAAAGCTGTTAGCGGTTCTATGGGCGATACTTTAGCTCTTGTAAACCAGCTTGAAACAGAAGAAAACAGAAACTTTAATTTTGATACCTCAAATGATGTCTATGAAGTTAAGTCCGACTTAGGTACAAGTTCGACAGGTACAATGAATGTCAACGGGGTTAAGTCAGGTGAAACTCGTTCTACCATTAACGGCAATAACTACAATATGTTTGCATTGAGTAATCCAACGACTTTGAACCTTAACAACGTAAAAATTCAGGGTGCAAATTCTGTCGTATCCGGCACAAATAAAAATGCCGTTATAAATATGAATAACACCGAATTAAAGAACAACGCAAGCGGAATTACGACAGCAGGTTCTGTAAATATCAGCGGCAAATCCGTTTTTGACAACAACGGCAACGGCATTGAAGTTACGGATGAAAATTCTATAATTACCTTGAACGGTCTTGACGGCGAGGGTTATGACGTAACTTTCAAAGACAAATTAAAAGGAGTTTCGGGTGCAAAACTGAACCTAAAAGCAGGTCAGGTAGAATTTCACAAATCCGTTACCGACCTTGATATCAATATGGACGGAACAACGGCAAACCTGAAAGCGGACAACGTATTTAACGGTCAAAACTTGACAGTTGCAAGTGCATCAAATGTTTCTATGATAAACAATTCAGTCGGCACAATGCAATTGAACAGTTTAACCCTAAACGACAATATGAACCTCGGTGTTGATGTTGATTTGGCAAACAAATCTATGGATAGAATTAGTGCAAACACATACAACCTTGGCGACCATAAAGTCAACGTCAACAAAATGAACTTGCTGTCTGACGCAAAAGAAGTCAGAACTGATATTGAATTTGCGGACGAACAATTGAGAAACAACGTAACAACAAGCGTTTCTGAGGTTGAGTATTCTCCGATTTATAAGTACGGTGTGAAATATGACCCAAATAACGGTGAATTTCAATTCACAAGAAGTAACTCCGGCGGTGATGATCCACATCCACAACCGACATACGACGATTTAAACCCTGCAATCATGGCTTCTCCTGTTGCCGCTCAATTAGGCGGTTATGCAGGTATGTTGGATAATTACGGCAATGCATTTAATCATATGGATATGTATATGCTAAAACCGAAAAACTTGCGAGCAGCTGAACTCAACGCAAACAAATACGCTATCGCTGACGGTAGAGGCGGAACTTACATAAGCAACGAAACGAACACTAACGGCATTTGGGTTAGACCTTACACAAGTTACGATAGTGTCGGACTAAAACACGGCCCGAAAGTTCATAACTTATCTTATGGCTCATTTATCGGCGGTGATTTTGGTATGCATGATTTTGGTAACGGTATGTATGGTACATTTAGCCCGTATATTTCGTATCAAGGTGCGCATCAGCACTATTCGGGTAACAGTGTTTACCAAAATGGCGGTACCCTCGGTTTTACAGGAACATTGTATAAAGGCAACTTCTTCACAGGCTTAACCGCAGGTGTGGGTGCTAATATTACCGATGCAAACACAATGTACGGTAACGAGGACTTCCCGATGTTAACAACAGGTGTTGCAAGTAAAACTGGTTACAATATCGAATTTAAAGACGGCAAATTTATTATCCAACCAAGTTTGCTTGTCAGCTACACGTTTGTAAATACATTTGATTACAAAAACGGTGCAGGGGTGAAAATTGATACAGCACCACTTCATGCAGTACAAATCAGTCCGAACATAAGATTTTCATTTAATACAAAAAATCATTGGCAGCCGTACGCTTTTGTTGGTATGAATTGGAATATTATGGATTCGGGACACTTTAAAGCGGCAGATACGACTTTGCCTGAATTGAGTATGAAACCTTATGTTCATTACGGTTTAGGTATTCAAAAACTGTTTAGCGATAACTTTACGGCATTTGCGCAAGTCGCAATCCGCAACGGCGGACGTAACGGTGTCGGCGGAACGCTAGGTTTAAAATGGCTCTTTGGCGGTCAACCCCAAAAACAAGAAGAACAAAAACCGAAAGAGGTGTTATAAAAGGTATTTGTGTAATATAAGAATATATGTATGTATTTAATTTGTCGTATCAGAGTTCATTTCCTATTGATGAAACTAATATTATTAATAAATAGAAAATTACTGAAATTATTTCTATTATAGCACATATAGTATTATTAATTACTGGTTTCCATATATACTTTTTAGCTAAAATATGAAATATTTTCATTACAATTAGCGGTATTGATAATACAATAATATATATAAAATAACCTAAAAAAATTTGAATATTACTTAATTGTATGCTATGCTTTCCAAAATTTACACAAAACAATAAAAATATAATTAATATATTTATTTTGTACAGTACATAGTAAATTGAATCATCATATTCTTTCATAATATTGTTCCATTTTGTAATATTTTAAAATTTTTTTGTTTTCATAATTTTATTATATAAAAAAGTTTAAGATGCATCTTCAAATCTTGAATTTATCCATGGCTTTATTAAAAAGGCAATATAGCTACAAAAAACTCCTCCTAAACTGAATATATAGAAGATTAGTATAGAAGAAATATTTGATATGATACTATCCGGGGTGATACTATCTTCTAAAAAATACATATATAAGGAATAAAAGATTATTAATAATATAAAATCAAAGAAAAAGAATAAATTAAGCCATAATATCCTGTGTTTCAAGTTACTTTTTAGTTCATTTAAAAATTTATATATAAAAGATTGTTTCTTGCTATTATTATATAAGTACTCCATTATTATAATTTTTAAAATAGAAATTAAAATACAATATAACAAAGTGCCATATCCAAATATAAAAAATCCATTATCATCAGGCAAAAAATAAAAAGGTAAAACAAATATTATCCAAATAATATTTGAAGAAAGGATAACGTTTAATATTATAAATAAAATCTTTTGCATACTTCTATATTAAAATAAAGGCTTGTTTATTACAAGCCTTTATGAATTATTAATAATTTATCCATTTATCATATGGTATTTTGATTTCTGTTATTGTATAAAAGGTTTCTAGTTTCCCTTTTTCTTGTAAATCCCTAGCTGTTTGTACAAGTATACTTTTTTCATTTGGATTAAAATCATATGTATCTAGTATTTTTAAACATAAATTATCCTCTTCATCTATATGTATATTCATTAAATCAACAAAATGAAGTGCATGGTATAAATTCCCAGATTTAAACTCTATTGTCGTATCTTCAACCTGATGATTTTTTATCAATTCATTTTTCATTTCAGATATTTTATTTTGAAAGTTTGATGATTTTTGAATATTTCTTGCAATGCTACTTTTATTATTAAAAACAACTCCTTTTGCATTTTCTTTACCCAGTTGTTTTATTACTTTATCATAAATTTTATTCTCTAAATCTTTATCTTTCAATTCCGATATATAAAAACAAAATTTACCATTTTTTTGAATGTATGGATCATTTTCTAGTATACCGGTTATAGACATATCCCATAACGCAGCCGCATCTTTTTCAAATATACCGACCAACCATATTCCATAGGTTAATCCATGTAATTTTATTCCTGTATAAAGATTATTTAACTTTTCTTTTAATTCATTTATTCTAAATTCCAGAGTACTTATTTCTTTAATCGTACCGATAGGTTTAAAATTATCTTTATATTTATTTATAGAAATTTTAGTCTTAATAACTTCTTGTTTATTATTTTTTAACTCTTGCTTAACTTCTTGAATTTTTTCGACATCAAGAGGTTTAAGGTATTCTGGATTTATTGTATATTCTACTTGTTCAATAGTATCCAGTTCATTATCTATAATTTTAATACTTTTATCACACTCAGCTTCAAGGCACCTTAAATCACCTTTTAACTTTTCAAACTCTAGTTCAAGATTTTTTTGTTCTTGGATTTTATCTCTATGGTATTGTATAGGGTCAGTTGACGGATTCTTTTTTCTTTCTATCCAACATTTGCAATTAGGGTGTGGTTTATCAGGTATAGTATTCGCATCATCAAAAGTTTTTCCGTCGAGTGCCTGACATTTTTCACACGCTCCGGGTTCTGAGTGCCATAAATAATAGTAGTCGTTTTGTTCAATGTTTCCGTATAAAGTCGTTGTATTTTCTTCGGTTGTCATTATTTTTCCTCCTCAGTTAAGTTTTCTGCTACCTCGTCTACAAATTCATTTGTATCAATTTGGCTATCATCCTTTGTTTCCCATACTGCATTATTTGAAGCTCCAATTTTGATATACTCTTTTATCACCTCTAACGGATAATATTCAAGTACGGATTGGAACATTGCAAAAGTCTTATCTCCAAAATCAGCATCTTCTTCAAGCCGGATTTGTTCTTCTAGTACGGTTTCTTTTTTGTAGCCCGTTAACAAATTCAATCCTGTTTGGAAATCTTTTACTGCCTGTTCTTGTCCGACGGTTTTTATGTGTTCTCGGATAAACTCCGCAAGCTCTGTATAAATCTTGTGTTCATTTGCAATTTCTGCAAGTTCGGGGTTAAATTTTGAATTGCTTTCAATTTGTTTATACGCAAATTCATTTCTCAACTGCTCGCTAAAACTTTCACTCGCCGGTCGGTTTAAGGTTTCCTCATCCGGAAACAATATTTCTTTTGTTTCTTCTGTATCAAAGTTTTCTGTCATAATTTTTCTCCTGTAATTAATTGTTTTGGTGCGTTGACACTCACCCTACGGACTATACAGCCATAGTGTGTCTATAATTTTTAAAGAAAAGGAATTTTTTAAAAATTCCTATAAATTCAAAAAGCTTTTTTATTTATATTTTTATTATTTACTTTGTTTCTACATTTGTAAACCCTAAAAACCCAAATCATAACATATCTTAGTGTAACGATTTACTAAGACAGTGAAAACCATTTACTGATAATGGTTTTTAGGATTTGTTGTTTTCTAAAATATACAAAAGATTTTTGGTTTTAATACTTAAAACCCCGTATTTACAAGCACTTTCGGATTTGATTTGATATGATGTATTTGTGCATATAAACTTTACAATTAGTATTTCTACACAGAAAATTTAAAGAACTATTTAAAAACTGTGATTTGGTACTAATTTTTCCATGGGTTAGTTAAATCAGCATAATCATCTGGGAATTGGAAATGTTTTATTTGATTCCATTTAAAACGGTAAAAATCATCTTCCCTGCTGGCAGATAGCAAATTATGTACACAATATTTTTTCTGTGGTGGTGGACAAATAACAATCTTCTTTTCCGGATATAGTTCTTTAACTCTTTTTACAACCGGTACATAATCGTTATCTTCACTTAATAAATATGCCATATCAAAACTATTTGTCATAGCTTTTTCTAATAATGTTATTGCTACATTTACATCTGTATGTTTTTCTTCGTGTTTCAATATTTTTTCATCAGGTCTCTTTTGTTTGCAATCTTTGCAAGGATAAATGTATTTCTCTTTAAATTCTCCTAAAACTACTTTTACCCCGGAAGCTTTTAGAGCTTTAAGATAAATTCTGTGCCTCGCTTGTGATTCAGGACTTCTGTGCTTGGCAATTGCTGAAAAGAAAATAACTTCAAGTTCAAAATCATCTGATTTTAGGTGACTTTTTATAGCTGATGTCAATAATGATTTGTAATCAAGCCACTTAACACAAACTTGCTGATGTTTTTGATAAAGTGCCAATTTGTGATAATAATTAAAGCCATCTATAAGAACTAAAATCTTTTTCATGCTTCTAATTATACTGCAAATCCAAATATAACGCAAACGACAGGCATTAAGCCTGTCATTTGAACCATAGAATAAATCTATGGCGAGTATATCTTTTTAATTAATAATTTTGTTAATATCTTTGTTACTAATATCATTATTTACTATTTTAATGATTTTGTCAATCCTTCATTCAAGATACGTTTAATTGCCGTTCAATTTGTGTTCAAAATTATTGTGTTGAGATGATACGTTTTAGACACATTAAGTTGATTTTTCCATCTGAAAGAGCGATGAATGGTGTAGCTTGAAAGGAGCATACTATGATTGAAAAAGATTACAAACTATACGGAACAAAGATTTTAAACTTAAAAACACAAGAAATCGGACTGTTGATTTGTTTATGGGAAAACAGGTTTGCCGATAAAACCGTTGATTGTCTTGGATTTCTTCCACGCTCGCAGAGTTTCGCTTTTATGCCTCACGGCATAGTCCGCTCAATCTGCTCGCTATCCGGTCGTTGCCGTACAGAAATCCGCTTCGCAACTTGTGTTGATAAAAACGGCAAACGATATAACATTGAACTTGATAATATAAGAGGATTTGAAGATTATTTTTACAAAGCGAACAGTTAAGGCGAAGCCGAAACTTGTGAGCCTGTATCTGTAATGGAGCGAAGCGAAATGAAGGTGAAAAATAAATTGACTAAAGAAACACTTGACATTCCGTATTCTGAATTCAGAAAAAAGTTTGCAAAAGAAATTCAGGACACGTTTGAAAGTTACCGCAAAACACAACTAAATAAATACTCTTGGAACTTCAAAGACGACAACTCTTTGGAGTTTAATTTTTATTTTGAACTCCATTGGAATTTTAATCACTTTGGAATGTCAAACTGGTATATAGAACGACTTTAGAAATCAATCCCAAACAGCTCTTTCTCTATTTGTTTAAAATGCTCAGGTGAAAGAGTTTTTTGTTTTTGTATTGGTACTGTTGTTTGCTGTTTTACTTGCGGCAGATTTTTTAAGATATTCATCAGCGAATACATCTCTGCCTGTGGTGTTTGTTGATTGTTATCAATATCATTTGAAATTTTATCCATAATTTTTTGAGCAAATTTCATCAGCTCACGGTTAAATAGTTCCAGCTCTCGGCCTTTTTCAAACCTCTTTTTATCCCATTCGTATTCCTTTTTCCAATAGAATAAAGTCCTGCGCGATAAATCAAGTTTTGCGCCAATCACATCAAGCGGTTGTTTATCATAAACATATAAATGCTCTGCCTGTTTTAATTTATCTAATTTAGTCATAATGTCTCCTTATTTACACATTGAATTTCTAACACCAAAATACGGATTATTTTTGATATAACCCTCCATAAATGCATATTTTAAAATACTGCCCAGCAAGGTTACTCCGTTACTTGCAGTCTTCGGTTTAAATTTTTTCTTCATAAATTCAACAAATTCTAATATCTTTTCATAAGTAATTTCATCAGCATATAAACCCTCAAAAAACGGAATAATATTATATTTTAACTGTGAACGGTAGCCTTTTAAAGTATCTTTTGTAAGTCTGCGATTATTCAAATACATAATTGCCATATTCTTAAACAAAATCCGTTCACAGCTTTTATAAATCGGTTTTTCAAAAATATCAAAAGTTTTAAGTGCTCCGGCTCTTTATATTTATACAAACCTTGTTCAAATACCAATTTATTCTCGTTCAAAAGGTGTTCAAGCTCTGTATTGCAATTACACTCTGCAATCATTTCAATTTCAACAATAGTAAATTCTTTTAAATGTCGTGCCAATTTTTCTATGTTCATAAAATATGACTTATAACCTCCATATTTATTTCTACTAAATTATTATCTTTGCCAAATATTTCCATTTGATTTATAAGTTGAACAATTTGTCTGAACCTATTAAATTTTGAATGGATATATTCAACCGAATCGGGAGTAAACGTAACTTCTGATAATTGATTAATAATTTGCCTGATATCATTTACCCCAAAAGTTTCAAACTTTAGAATTTCCGAAAACCTGTCATAAAGATGTTTGTACCTTTCAAGTTTCCTGTGCGCCAATCCCATTCCAATAAATATAATCGGACATCCGGTTTCATCGTGGATATCTCTGAGGGTTTCAATGGTTTTGTAATTATTCATCAGGTAATCAATTTCATCAATAAAAATGACCTGCGGATTTTGTTTCAGCTTTTTAACCACAAGATTAAAATTATCCGAAGTCAAAAATCTGGGTATTTCATCAAGTTCCTTTACCATTTCTTCCAAAAGCCAGCGACCTGTCATTAGGTTTGATGCCCTTAAATAAATTCCGTCATACTTGCACGCAAGCCACAATGCTGTCTGAGATTTCCCAAGTCCGGGTTCACCATAAACCAATCCCATTTTTGGAATATTCTTTGGTTTGTTGATTAGGTTTTCAACTAATCCTATAAAGTTTTTCACATTCTGCGTTTTTACAAAAATCTTATTCATATAAAAGCCTGTACTCCTTTGTCTTTTTAAACTCTGCAATCCATTCATCTTGTGGATTATGGATTATTAAATACTCATATTTTTCTGAATTATTTTTGAACAGTGTTTGAACCCTTTTTAAATCCGTTTTGAACAGCATTTGGATTTCATTGGGCTCTATCTGAGTTTCAAGCAGTTTTATATCCTCTGCTTTCAGATATTTTTTAACCGATTCAACTGTTTTCTTTTTTAACTGTCGTTGTCTTACAATTTTCTGCTTGTAATCTTCATAATCTTTGACATTACCCAAGAGTTTTGCCATCGGATGTGTTTCTGTTACATGCTCTGCAGTGCATAAATATTCGCCTTTCGGGGTGTAAACCTTAATACTTGTAAGGTCAAAAAGATTGTATTTTATTAAAACTTTGCTTTTAAAGCCGTATAACCTCTCATCAAAATAATCACAATTTAAGAACCTGATACCATTCCGCTGAATTGTCTTAACTTCTGTTGATAGCATTAAATCCTCAAGTGTATTTATATCAATATTCTGCCGTTTTCTTTCTGATAAAACTTCTGCGATTGTTTTATCCGGAGCATTCGGGCAAGGCTGAGAATTTTTAAAACTCAGCCACATATCAATCATTTTTATTGTTTCTTCTATTGTTGGAATATATTCGCTATGAAGGTTTTTATGGAATTTTTCATTCCGCATCATATACGCAGGTTTGTTATTTATCGATGAGCCAATATAGCTTGGCAATAATTTTTCAAAACCTTCCTGAAATTCTTTAAAGAATCTTTCAATAACTTTTGCTCTCGCATTATACGGTCTTGCAAAAACGGTTTCTATTCCTAGTTTTGAATATAGTCCGTTAAATCCTAACTCACTAAATCCTCTGTCATCTGTAAAGTATTTTGCCCGAAACGCTCTGCCGTTATCCTGATAAACAACTTTCGGTATCATATCAAGATTTATAATTGCATTTCTTAATGCACTTGCGATACATTGGGTATTTTCTTCAAGCATAATTTCATAGCCAACGAGTGCTGTTGATTTCCAATCTAAAAATCCAACAAGAGTTGCTCTGGTGGGTTTGCCTGTAAATGGATTAATCACCTGAAAGGCGAGTTTATGCCCATCTGCTACAAGAATATCCCCGACTTCTAAAAGCAACGCATCACGTTTTATGTAGGGTTCAACTTTATCAGATAATGCTTTCTCCCCGTCACGTGCTAAAATCCATTTATCGTAATTGTTATCTTTGAACCATTTTGCATATCTCCTAAAAGTAATATCAGATGGAATAAAACTCTGTCCTTGTTCTTTTAGTTTGTATTTTGTTAGTGCTATTGCTTTTCCAATAGATAATCTATTCGGATGCAAAAGCAAACCCATAAATATTTTTATTTCTTCATCATTTAATACTGTTCTATAATCATCAACACTGCTATATTTATATTGTGGTAATAACTTTGTATAATCTTCTGTTCCGTTTAGCATTGCATACCAACGGTGCAAACTTCCGCGGGAGATTTTACCTAAAATCTCAAATAAGTGAGAGTTTGAAGTATTATGCAATTTCACAAAATCATAATCAGCTTGGAGTTTATTTTGAGATTTCTTTCTGAACTCGAGCCAATGATGAACTACATCAAGTCTTGCAAGTGCTATTTGTTTACATTTTTCGGGAGTAAATTTAATTGTCTCAACTTGCTTTTGCATATATCAAACTCCGTGATAGTGTTATTACACACATTCATCACTCTTGTTGAGACAGAAGTCAAGTGTATTTATCTGTATGGATTATAATCAGGTTTATCTTCTAAAAAACCTTTAATAAATGACAATGCCTTTTCTGAATATTTATGCGTCGTACCATTTTTAGATGATTTGACGGGATAATGATATTCTTCATCTCCTTTTAATCCGAGTTTACTAATAAGTCTGGCTGTATAATTCGTATCTTTGGAAATCTTTTTTGCTAGATCACTGGTTAAAAAAGGATAATCATCATTCACATTACTCTTTTTGTAAATTACGGGTAATGAAGTTGTAAGTTTTTTATCCCCTTTTCTAAGGATAATATCGGCACTAAAATTCTTTGGAGCTTGAACCGGAACAATTCTTACCATATCAGTTGAGTTTAAAAATTTATTTAATTCTAAATTAGATAATATTCTATTTTTGTTTTTATATTTTTTCTCAAATTCTGCTTGAGAAATAAAACTAGAACTTGATTTATAACATATTCCTCTTTCTAATAACCATACTAATTCTTTATTCGTTTTATTCTTTACTGTTTTTAATTTACTTACAATATTCTTAACTTTATCTGCATATGTTAGTGTTTCACTAAAGGAAATTGAAATAAAATTTGTTTCAACTATTTTTTTATATTTTGGGAAAAATTTAATTATTAAATCCTTATAAAATTTGCAAGAAAAGAAAAATAGATGGTGGGTTATTTCTATTGGAATTTCAGGACAAATATTATGTACACAATGATTTCTTATTGAAAAAATTTGATTCAATAAATCAATTTGATTTTCAGTTAATATTTTTTCATTATATAGTTTTAAAGTTGCTTCTTCTGCCGCTATAGTAATCTTTTTTGCTTTATCTCGATATATATTCTTTCTCTTTTTTAATAAAATAGCTTTACTAATTAACTCCCACGCATTTGTAATTAAAATAAATGTAGTCTGATTTTTATAATCACTAAACACTCTATTGAAATTATCAATTGCCGCTAGCATAATCTGAGTAGAAGTTTTTGCAAGTTTTGTATATTCTCTTAAATTCTTTTCCATAAAATTATTATATTTACAAAATAAATTACCACAATCTAATCTCAATTTTTGTGTCAATTTTGTTAATCTTAATTTGATAGATAAATTATTTTTGCACTATATTGCACTATTTTGCACTCTAGAAAATTCAAATACCAAGCGGAATAGATGCTGAAACAAGATTCAGCATAACTAAATATTAGTGCAAATTAGTGCAAAATTTGTGACAAAAGTGCAAAAATAGTCCGACAAATCTCTACACTATAAACCTGCCTCTATCGCCCTGTAATTAGGCATATTTACCTAAAAACTCCAATCACAACTGTCCTGAAAACCTATAACCCAAATATAGAACTTTTTGTTATTTAGCACTCGGTATGAGATTAAAATATCTTTGAGATTGAGATTTTATGTATAATTATTAATTTTTCGTTAATTATTCATGCCGAGCATGTTTTGTATGTTACAGTAGTAGCATAAATTTAATACATTTACTTGTTTTCTGTATCTTAGTCAACCGGATTTTTGGAAAAGGATTTACTTTTAGAAGAATATAGCTGAAATTGGTAGTGTATGGAATTTAGTGTATTAAACAAATTAAAAGGAGATTTTTATGGATTCATGCTAGTTTTTATATAAATTAACCAAAGTATCTACATACCATAATCAAAAAGAATCTTTGAAAATGGGAACAATATAATTGCAAATACTATATTTGCAATTATTAAGATTGCCGCAAGATACAACACTACTTTTTCTGATTTTAATAAAGGTATATTATTTGTCATTTTTTTTGTAACCTTTGCTGATCTATAAATAAGGTAATAGCAGAAAATGTATCCGAATATTATGAAACCATATATAATCAACATTTTAATAATTAAATGATTTTGATACAAAAATTCTACACCTAATCCGTATAGTAACCATAGAGCATAGCAAAGAAGTATAAAATTAAAAGCAAGATATATCAACAAAAGAATTTGAAAAATTAAATAAATTATAAGCAAGATTGTTCTTAATTTGGAATTCATGCAAATATTTAATCATAAAAAAAGGAGAAAATCAATGAACACATACGAAAGTCTGAAATTTTGTGATGGTGCACAAAATAAAAAAGAAATACAAAATTGGCAAACATTACATGAATTTGACAATATAATAAAAAATAAAAGTTTTGATGCAAGAGTCTATAAACAAAATAATAGAATTGTTTTAGCCTTTTCTGGAGCTGACATTTCACAAAAGGAAGATGATATAGATGCCTTAAAAATTTTATATTCAAATAATATCCCGGAGCAATACTTCAATGCGGAACATTTATATAATTTAGTTAAAACTAAATATCCTAACGCACGAATTGAGTTAACGGGATATTCTCTTGGTGGTTCAATAGCTAACCTTCTTGCTCATCATACAGGTTTACCCTCAATAGCTATTGCACCCATCGGGAGTAAACATATCGTAGAAGCACATCCTGAACACTTTGCATATGATGACAAAAAAATAAAGACTTATGGTAGGCAATCTGACAAATTATTTAATAAAATGTTAGATAAACAATCAGGATTAATATATTTAGTGCCTGATTTAAAAATTAATCCAATATAAAAAATAACAAATTGAATTCATTAATTCGCTATGAAAATAAATCCAGATTTGTGCCACATATGCTGCATAATTTTTCTAATAAATCTCTTGAAGCAGCTAAATTGTATATAAAAAATACAAGTAAATCAACAGGACAGGCTGCCCTTATTAGTAAACCTGTTAAAGAAGCTGCAATAACGCAACCAACAGTGAAAACTGACATCCCTAAAACTCCGAGCCAAAAGTTTTCTGATGAAATAAGGGCAAAATTCAAAGCAAAAGATAATGAAAGTAACAAACGACTTAACCGCATTCTAAATTTTCATAACCCAAATCCAAATCTTGAAAACGGACATTGGGTAACAATGAACGGTGCCCATGTATTTATTGAAGATAAATAAAGAATTTCACAAGAGGATGCTAAACACATCCTCTTGTATTTATAAAATATAAAAACGTATATGCGAAGAGTTCACTATTTACGCATTCACACAAACGGGTGGTTCTCGCCCTACTGCCTGTAAATTGACACTCAAAACAAGATTAAATTATCTGTGAGATTGAGATAAAATTATATTATATAATATATTTTAAAACATTCTTAATTTTAGACAGTTTAATATTATTCTTACTTCTTAAATTATCTTGTTAATTCTTTTATACCGTCTATTACACTTTTAGAATTCCAACCAACAATTTTATTCGCATGTGTTGTTACATTAATAGAATAATGTTGTTGTCCCCAAGGGTTAACACCTAAAATAGGCTTTTTCATTGCTACAGCAACCTCAATTTCAAATTTAACCCATTCACTACATGATGAATATACGGCTGTTGGAACGATAAATACGCTACACTGACGGATACGTTCTTTTATTGCGTTTGCCAATTCATAATTATTTAAACCTACAAGTTTTTTGTCAGCAGAAATACTATAATCATAAAATTCATAATAAGGAGTGTTATTAATCCAATCTTTTATTGTATCATAATCATCTTCATAATCCCAACAATGCGAAATAAAAACTTTTCTAATATTTGTCATTTTATATCTCCTTATTTTGTATTAATTTTTCAAAATTTTTATACCAATCAACAGATATTGAGTGTTTTTCATATTCAACTTTAATTAATGTTAAATTTCTGATAGTTGTTTCTACCATCCATTCCTCAGGTTTAGAATCTAATGTCGAAATAAGTCCAAGTATATTTTTAGCTTTATCAAATTTCTGCATCAATATATATAATTCATATGCAGAAGCTAATAACCAATAATCGTTTGATACTGTGAAATCATTAAGTTCAATATTATAGCATATTACAGGTAATATCCTTTTTAGTTCGGATATTGAATCAGTGGTATTTTTTAAAAGTAACAATGTCGCCAAATTAATACCGGGATAATACTCTCTAGAATCAAACACAAAACCATTTCGGTAGTTTTCAATAGCGTGATCTATATAACTATTGTAAGGAACAGAATTAGTTGTTTGTTTAAGTGCTAAACTTTTATAAGCTCCACCAAGTAGACCATATGTTTCTGCAGATTCTCCATAATTATTTATAATTGATTTTAATATTCTAATAGCATTAAGTTCATCATTAATTCTATTTCGTTTATTATATGCCAATGCATATTGTTGTTTTACGTATATAGTATTTTTAAGCTCCTCGTCTATATTATTTTCAATAAAATTAATTAATTCATCCCAAGCTTTTATTTTTCTAAAACCTTCAATGAGTTCATAAATCAAATATTTGTATGGAAAATGGATATTATCAATTTCTGCAATAATAGTTTTAAGTTTATCTATATTATTAATATCTTCTATTTGATTTTTAAATATTGTTCTTTGTTTATGCATTTGCTTATATATAGATAATTTTTCTGGGTTTAAGTCTTTTCGGGGGAAATCTTCAATTAGTGCAAAAGGTAAACTATCGCAATGAAAACCATACTGTAGTGAATATCTAATTCTTTCAACAATACCCTTTTTAAGTAATTCGGCAGAAGCTTCTGATATAATACCTCTTTCTAATTCATAAGGTATAGCACGAAGAGGTTGTATATCAAAAGGGATTTTTGTTTTTTTATCATAAATAAGAATTGTAGAATATGGTCGTGCACAATGACGAATTCCGAGTTCATAATATACATTTGGGTTCTCATTTGTAATATCTACAATAACAATGTCTGTGCATATTAATCGTTCAATCATTAGGGCATGAATTATACCACTATCACTTTCTTCATCTGCTCTGATAATATTAAGCCCCAATTCTTCGGCAGCAGGTTTAATGGCATTATTATATATTAGATCAAAATCTATATTATAACTTTTACCTTGGGCTTTTTTCTGGCCAAATGGCATTGCTACAAATATATGATTATTTATTGTCATCTTTCCTCTCATTAATGCTGGTTTAATATTTATTAAAATAGTACAATAAATTCTCAAAATTACTGAAAAAATTAACTAAAAATTAAGAATTACGTTAATGTTCATGATATAATCAACTCAAATCATAGGAGGATTAAGTGTGGCAAAGCAGAGGTTTTATAATTTTCTAGGGTCTTATAACAAAGCATATAAAAGTAAAAATGTCGATGAAAAAGATTTTAATGCTTTTATAAAAAATTTGCGAGATTTTTTTGCAGAATTAGAAACTGTTGATAAAACCAATGAAGAGCTATTAAAAGGTGTTTTTAACAAGCATTTATTAAAAAATTATATTACTTTGCTAAACGAAAATAGAGTTGATTTGTCAGTTAAAAAAGATGGCAAAACACAAGTTATTTTTGAATTTAAAGCACCTAACAATAAAATCGAAATGCTACAAGCAGATAATGAAGATATTAATAAAAAAGCTTTGCAGGAGGCTATTTGGTATTTTTACAATCAAGACAGCAAAGAAATTAGTTATAATATCAAGAATGTTGTTATTACTGATACAGAACACGTATTTTTCTTTAATCCAAAGCAGTTTTGTAATAAAGATTTAGGGCGTATTTGTTTACAATTCAGAAATAATCAAGTTGCTTATACAGATACCAAAACTCTTTACGACCAAATCGGAGCAAAAATAAAAGAAAAAGATATTCAGTTTGATTATGCTGAATTTAACTTAATTCAATACAAATCAAAGATTTTAAAGAATTCTTTGAATGATAATGACAAAAGACAGTTACAATACTTGTATAAAGCATTACATTCAGATTTCTTATTGAGAGAATATTCGCCAAAAGACTCAAACGAATTAAATTCAAAGTTTTATAACGAATTGTTGTATATTTTAGGTTTAAAAGAAGAAGGCAAAAACCAAAAGAAAATTGTAGCATCTGATGATAAAGGGACTTTGCGATATAGAATTGCTTATGATTTAAACTGCAACAGATTTGATGATGTTATTAATCTTATTATTGTTTGGTTGAATCGTCTTTTATTTTTAAAATTATTTGAAAGTCAGTTAATATCGTTCAATGATAACAATAAAACTTTTGCATTTCTGAATTTTGATAAAATCCAAAATTTCGCCAAATTAAACAGATTATTTTTTAATGTCTTAGGAAAACCGTTAAGCGAAAGAGAAGAACACGAAATACCATATTTAAACAGTTCACTTTTTGAAAGGTCAGAACTTGAATCTAAATATGGTAATATTGCAAATCTTGATAGTGAAATTACTTTGCCGTTGTGTAAAGGCAGTATTTTATCAAAAGCAAAAAATTATCCTAAAAATCCGACATTACTGAAATACTTACTTGATTTTCTTGAAGCGTACAGTTTTAGTTCAAATATTTCTGACGAAGATGATAAAAAAGACATCATCAATTCTTCTGTATTAGGCTTGATTTTTGAAAAACTGAACGGTTATAAGGACGGTTCATTCTTTACACCGGCATATATAACCGAATACATGGCTGAAACTTCAATAAACAATATTGTTTTGCAGAAATTCAATAATGCTTTTGGCAAAGAAAAAGCACCATGTACAACTATTGAAGATTTAAAACATTTAATTTCTTATGATGTGCATATAAAAGAACGCAGAGATTTTTATAACGAAATAATTGACAGTTTAAAAATATGCGACCCTGCAGTTGGTTCAGGACACTTTTTAGTATCTGTATTGAATTATATTGTTGCACTAAAAAGTGAATTAGGCTTGTTACCTATACCGAACAAAGTTGAAATACAAAACGATTCACTTGTGATTTATGAACTTGACGGAGAAAAACAATTTGAATACAAACGCGATAATCAAAATTCTTTGACTATTCAAAAAGCAATATTTGACGAAAAACGCAAGATTATTGAAAATTGTTTGTTCGGTGTTGATATTAACCCAAACTCCGTTCAAATCTGCTGTTTGAGGTTATGGATAGAATTGCTTAAAAATACATATTATATCGGCAATACTGACGAAATGCAGATATTACCAAACATTGATATAAATATCAAATGCGGAAACTCACTTGTGTCTGCTTATGATGTAAAAGTCGGACATTGTGCATTAGAAACATTAGACGGAAGAACAGCGGAAGCAAAAAGTATAAAAGAATACAAAAATCTCGTTGCAGAATACAAAAATACTGAAAGTAAAATTTCAAAATCAGAATTAAAAGAACAGATAAAAACAATTAAAAACAAAATTTTCCCAACTCGTCAATTAAAAATATTTGAAAATGTAGCTACGCAAGGTGTGTTTGCTAATTCTATGGAATGGATGATAGAATTTCCCGAACTGCTTGACGAAAATGGTGTCTTTAATGGATTTGATATAATTATCGCAAATCCGCCTTATGGTTTACTTAATAAAAAACAAAATCAAAAAGTCTCAATAGAAACGGATTCTGATTTTACGGACTATTTAAGAGATAGTATCGAGTATAAATCAGCAATAACAGGAATGTTGAATATATATAAATTTTTTATATTAAGAGGTTTTAAACTTTTAAGACAAAAAGGTTTCTTTATTCAGATATTCCCATTAGCTTTCGCTTGTGATTCATCTTTAAAAGAACTTAGGAAATTTGTTTTTGATAATTATTCTATTGTTGATATAGAAGCATTTCCAGAGCGAGATAGCACAAGACGTAGAGTATTTGAACATGCAAAAGTATCTGTTTGTATAGTAAGTGCGTTAAGACTCACAAATAAAAATAATTCATTTAAATTGAGAAAAAATGATAATAAATTTGTTGATGGAACAATACCAATGACAAAATTAGATTTGGGTATTATAAATGAACTCGATGAAAATTTAACAATACCACTTGCTAATGCTTCTGATATAGAGTTAATACGAAAAATAAGAAAAATATCTACACCATTAAGTAATATAGCACATTGTTACACAGGGGAAATTGATATATCAATTAACGCAAAATACATAACTGATAATCCTCAAGATAGTGAAATGATAAAAGGTGCAATAATTGATAGATATTTAAAAAGAAATGCAATGAGCCAAGGCGAAATTCAGTTTTTAAACTCATCAAAATATTTATCAGAAGTAAAAGCAGAGAAAGCTCAGCATCATAACTATGAAAGAATCGTTATGCAAGGCTTAACAGGAGTTAATGAACGCCACAGACTAAAAATGACAATTATTCCTGCTGGCATTTATTGTGCTAATTCTGTAAACTACCTTAATTTCAGCAAATCCGTTAATAAAAAATATCTTTTAGGATTGCTAAATAGTTCATTATTAGATTATATATTCAAAATTTCAAGCACGAACAGTAATGTAAACGGATATGAGGTTGATAATTTACCAATAATTATTGCTCCCGAATACATACAAAATGATATAGAAAATCTTGTAAATAAATTATTAGAAGAAAAACAAAAACAAGATTATAACAGTAATTTATGTGAAAAATACGAACAAGAAATCAATAACATTGTTTATAAGTTATATCAATTAACAGAAGATGAAATAAGTTGTATTGAAAATTCATAGTTATCTAAATGGAGTAAAATTTTGACAAACAAAAAAGAACTAACGTCAATAGAATGTAAATATACCTTGCCAAATGATGAAGATTTACATTTTGGAAAAATAGAATACAGAAATGGCATTTTAATACATTTTTCTACGCGAAATACCAAATTATCTTTTAATAAAAATGAAAATTTTACATGTTATACCTTAAACAATGAAATATTACTATTATGGAACAATGTTTTTTATGATATGGGCTTACATTTCATATCCGGTTTCGACTCGCTAATAAAAGGGTTTAAATGTATCGAGCAAACAAATAATTTGAAGTTTAAAAAAATAAATTTTTCTTTCCCTTGTATTAACGAATTTTTTATTGGAATTGATAGAATAGAAAAATATAACTATAAAAATCCGGATGACATTTGTTTAAGATATATAAAAACAAAAACTCCATTAATTATTAAACTTGATGATAATTTCAAATTAAAGTTGTTAAATAGCGTATCTTGGGGTGGAGGAACATTTGGCGGCGAAAATTCAAAGATGTCATTAGTAAAAGAAATTCAGATTATTTCAAAGAAAATGGTGTCTTTAGATGAATTTAATTATATTATCAGAAAATTAATTAACTTTTTTTCTCTTGGTTTAAAACATAAATTACCTATATTAAATATGTATAGTAACCCTGAAGATAATACCGCAAAAACTAAACTGACAATTATTCCATTTCAATATAAAATAGAAAATAAAGAGTATGATGAGATAAAAAAGCATCATAAATATTTATATATATACCCAAATATTAGAAAGAATTTTGCTGAAGTTATTCAAACTTATTTTAAACTTCAAAAAAGAGATTACAAGGACTTTTCCGTAATAATAGATTTATATTTAAGAAATCATGATGTTCCAAATGAAATATATCCACAAGTAAAATTTCTTGTATATACACAAGCATTAGAAGCATATTTAAATTCTAAAAAATATAATGACAAAAAAGTGGTTAGTTCAGATTTTATTACATTATTATTAAAACTAAAAAGAGAATATCCCGAGATAAAAGAATTACAGGAACTTAATAAAAATGGTTTATTTAGTTTTAAAGAAAAATTATTAAATTGTATTAAACACAATAATGTGCAAGATATAATTTATTTAAAATATACAGACAATGGTAAAATTAAACTATTGGAAGACCTGGTTAATTTAAGAAATTATTATACACACTACAGTTTTTCAAGTAATGATAGGCGAATAAAAGATATAGATGAATATGAATTAATTGAATCGACAAAAGCTTTATTAGAACTATTTATTTTAAAAGATTTAAAATTAAAGGATGATATAGTTAAAATTATTTTAGCTAATAATTATTTTAAATTTAGCAATTTCAATTCAACATATGTATGGATTAATAATCCACCAAAAATAAAAAATATTGATAGTAATAATTATTTAGGAGAAGAACAATCTTTTTATAATAATAAAGAATTAATATTTTCTATGTACTATTATTATGAAGAAATAGGTGAACAAGTAAAATTAATAATAAAATATTCTAAAGAGGGTGTGTACACTCGGAAGAATAGCCATAAATTAAAATTATTATCAGATGAAATGTTGATCAATAAAAACATAAATGAAAATGGCATTAAAAAATTACCAAAATATTTTAAAATATGCTATAAACGTTATTTGGAATTAAAAAAAACAAAAAAATTTTCAATCATATAATTAAAAAAGGAGAAATTATAAATGTGTTTAAATTATCATAATATTGCAAACTCGGCATGGTTCCCTTTTATAACTTCGCTATTGGGAACTATTGTTGGCGGTTTGATTTCGTTAATATCAACTTGGATAATTACAAGTAGAACACATAAACATAATTTTGAAATACTTGAAAAAAGGCAAGATATGGAGGCAGAGGCAATTATTAATGCCTTAATTACAGAATTATATTCTTTAAAAGATATATTTGAACACGAATTTATGCCTAAAATATGTAATGATGAGGCATATTTAAATTATGAATATCCACTTGGGACAGATTATTTTTCGATATTTAATTCTAATACTTCCAATATTGGCAAAATAAAAAATAATGAACTAAGAACATGTATTATCAATTTATATGTAACAGCTAAATTTTTCTTAGATTCTCTAGTCACCAACAATAAGGCTTTATCTGATTACGAAAAGTACTATGAAGAAGTTCATAGCATTTCATATGCAGAAACAGACCCTTTTGCGATGCCAAAAGATAAAGAAAATTTAGATTCTGCGTTTAAAATACTGAAAAAATCAAAAGAAGAAAATTTATTACCAGCATGTAAGAAATTATCCGAGTTGTATGAATGCTTAGATAAAATAACAGGAAAGTAAAATTAATTAAATCTAATATACTTATTCCAAAACTGACCTATTGTTATGCATGCGTGGAATTTTTCAAAATTTAATTTCCTTGGGTTATGCATTGTTCTGCATGCATCTGCATAGTCATACATGTCTTTAAATAGTTGTAATTGTGGCGTAAGTTGATAGTTGTACATGTTTCCTCGTATCTGGCTATTAACTGTTACAAGGATAGCAATTATTTCAAAATCTGTAAAGGCAGGTACACCTTGATTTTAACAAAAATTTACGTATTAATTTATAAATGTATTTATGCTAAAATAAAGAGGTTAAGTGGTATTAATAACACAAGGATATATAAATTTGTACACACCACCATTTGAAATTACATCAAAAATAATTGAACTTATTTCTAATATTTCGGAAAAAATTGGAGAGATAAATTCGCTTCAAGATAGTCCATATAATATTCAACTAAGAAAAGAAAACCGAATAAAGACTATTCATTCTTCCTTAGCTATTGAAAACAACAGTTTAAGTCTAAAACAAATTACTGCAATAATTGAGGGAAAACGAGTTTTAGGCAATCCGAACGAAATAAAAGAAGTAAAAAACTCAATTCAGGCTTATGACTTGCTTTTATCTCTTAACCCATATAATGAAAAAGATTTGCTAAAGGCACATAAACTTATGATGCAGGATTTGGTTGAAAGAAATGGGAAATATAGAACCGATGGTGTCGGTATATTTGACGGAGAAAAAGTTGTACATATGGCACCCCCGGCAGACAGGGTCCCAGAACTTATGGCTGATTTATTTGAATGGCTTAAAACAAGCGATGTCCATCCGCTTATAAAAAGCTGCGTTTTCCATTATGAATTTGAGTTTATTCACCCGTTCCAAGATGGAAACGGTAGAATGGGACGTTTGTGGCAAACCGTCATTTTAAAAGAATGGAAAGAAGTTTTTGCTTGGCTTCCTGTTGAAACTTTGGTAAAAGAAAATCAGAAAGAATATTATAGTGTTCTTGGCGTAAGCGATAGTGTTGCTAATAGCACTAAATTTATAGAATTTATGCTTACGTTGATTTTAAATACAATTGAAGAAATTATAAAAGCAGAAGAAAAGGTTACCAAAAAGGTTACTATAAAGGTTACCATAAATCAGCAAAAAATCATTGATGCAATTAAGAAAAATCCGTATGTAACACAGGAAGAGCTTGCTAAAATTATTGGAATTACAAAGAAAAGCATAACTGCCAATATGAAAAAACTTCAAGAAAACGGATTAATAAAAAGGATTGGTGCTAATAAAAACGGTCATTGGCAAGTAACAAAATAGTGTTTTGTGTTGCTATGTAAAGATTGCAGTGCTTTATGTCTGCTTTCACGCCAATGTGTTTCCTGATATAAGGAGGAAATATGAAAGAAGTTAGCGGATATAATATTAGCGAGCAGGAGTTTAAGAAAGTCAGCAAGTGGGCGGAAGATGTGTATAATATCGTCGTAATTGTGGATTACTTTGTTTGTAATCAGCCGGAAATTGAAGAGTGCTATAACCTTGCTCCGGTTGTTAAAAATTTGAGAAATAATGCGGATATGTTAAACGCATTCTTTATTACTTACGAAAAATAAGATAATATATTTACATAATCTAATCATTCTTATAATTTGAAATATTTATTGCAAATCCTGCAACTTTAGGTTCCCAATCAACAAGTTTAATCTCATCATCTTTAAGTTGATCTTTTCGATAGTAATCCAAAATATTTCTATCTAAAAATGAGACTTGATTACGATATTCTGAACGACAAATAACTATATCTAAATCAGGAGCTTGTTCAAATAAATCCAAAAAACTCCTGCAGCGTGTTGGTAAGATAATATGTTGCATATTATCTTTATAAATAATAGAACCTAATGCACTTGTGTCTTCTATGCAAAATATTGTGGTTACAATTGAGTTGTCATTTATAATACCCATATTCTTCAATATTTCTTTATATCCATCTATTTTTTTATAATGATTATTATATGTTTCTTCCAATCGTTTTTTATAAAAGTCGTATGTATAATTGCAATTTAGTTGATTATGATAAATAGATTGTGTATTCTGAACTTTATTAAAATCTTTATTTACCCTGTCCAATTCTACTTTATTTAAGCTTCCTTTAAATGGTTTTGAACTATCAAATTCAAAATGTTCAATTATATAAACATTATTTTCTTCTTTATAATACCCATCAGGTCTTTTAAGTTCATCACCTCTGTATGATTTTCTTAATATGTCAGCCATTTTTAAAACAAAATCATGATTTTCAGGTCCTGCAATCCATTCGTCCGCACAGCATACATTATTTATAAAATTATCTAGTTCTTTTGCCATACTATATCCTTTCTGTTAATTAAATTATAATGTCATAAATACTAACTTGATAAAATAAGTCTGCTTTGCAGACTTATTCTATGATGAAAATTTTTTGTAAGGGAATTTCCAAAAACCTTTAGTTTTAAATTTTATAATTCCTTTGATACTGCGGAAATTTGTAACCATATAAGTTATACCGTCGATATCAACGATTAAAAATCTTAATTTTTTCATTATTTCACCTCCTCTCTAAATTTTGCAAGTAAAAATAACACAAACTATTCATTTAAATAAAACCATTTGTGTTTATATACCTAATTCCATTAAAAGTATTTTTACAGCTTAAAGCAGTAAGAAATATCTTCTCCTATTATTATAGTAACAATGTGAGCTACATTAATTCTTATATTATTAAGTAATTTTTACAAAATTTTACAATTTTATATATTTTTATAAAAACAATTAGCGTCAAATCTAATTTGGCTATATTAATTAAAAATGAGTATAACTATAATTAACTTCTTTTGCATTGGCTAAAATTGTATTTATAGTCCATAATTCATATTCTGGAAATTGTTGTATAAATTCATATGCAGGTTTAGATACCCCAGATAAAGCAATCATAATTACTCTATCTATTTTTTGTACTTTTCCATTTAGTTTAAAATAATCCTTGACAGCCCATAATTCTCTAACTTCTTTTGCCCCTACTTTATCCTTGTATCGTTTACATTGAACACCAATAGTAGTATGACCCTTTTTTATTAGTACATCGATACCACCGTCACCACTCTTTTTGGTAACGGTAACATTGTACCCTAAATTTCTGAATAACTCTCCAATTTTTTCTTCAAATTTAAATGGGTCAAGATTGTACCAATAATCCTTTTGTTTCCATCGTTCTCTTTCTTTTGCATTTCTTTTTTCTTCCTCAATACGTTTGAGTTCTTTGTCATATTTGGATTTTGCTTCATCATACAATTTAATTGCATTTACATAATTATAATAATTTCTTATATTTTTACCAAATGCGCGGGAATGAATAATCTTTAAAATTTTACTTAATGCAATTCCCCCAATAACTAAAAATATTAAACCAAAAATAATCCCAAAAGTTGTTTTAAAGATTGGTAAAA
The DNA here is from genome assembly GCA_902761735.1 of uncultured bacterium. GTDB lineage: Bacteria > Cyanobacteriota > Vampirovibrionia > Gastranaerophilales > Gastranaerophilaceae > UBA1221. Next base: position 103,998 of record CACWLL010000003.1, on the reverse strand, counting down.
TTCGATACGGTGCATTGAATAAAGAAGTTATAATTATCATGGTTAATGGTACGGATATATAACTAATAACATCCAAATTGCCAGCTGAATTTATCAATTCAATAACTTGGTCGTAACTTGTCTGATTAAACCCAAATTCCTCAATGGTAGGTTTTATTGGACAATTATTATTGTCAAATTTTATATAATAAGTATTTTCTGAATCATCTGATTTAAAATATTGTTCAATCTTATTTATATTTATCCACAATATAAATATAAGCCCCCACAAACCAAAATAAGCCATATATATAATATTCCAGTTGTAGTTATCATTGGAAGAGGGTTTTGATATTGGAGTTGTTGATTCATTATTCTGATAATGATTGATATTTTGCAAATCCTGTACTTTTACAGGCTCGCTACAATTTACCATATTAGTATTATATGATGGTTCATACAGTTTTATTTGGCTTAACATATTTTCAGCATCTATACAAGATGTTATCTCATCGTATAAAGATAAAAGATGTTTTTTTATATTTAAATCAGCAGGTTTTTCTTTTTGCAATATTTCGTATGTAGCAATTGCATCATTAATACGTGAAGTGTTTTCATACGCTAAGCCAAGATTTTTCAAAATCGGAACATAATTATTAATGTTTTTGTATTTTAATGATTCATCACCATAAGTCTTTCTATAATCCTCTACGGCGTTAATGTAATCCTCTATTACTTCTTTATTATTTTTAAATAAATTACTATTTGCTTCTATTATTTTATTATATTTTATTTGCCTGTCTGAGATATGCATCGGTATAGCAACAGGAGGATATTGAACATGGGGTATTGTAGGAACAACCATAGTGTTTGTCATATTATTACTTGGAACAGGCTGTGGTGCAGTTTGGGTTCTGGCATAAGAATCGCTAGATATACTTGTAGTTTGTGATACAGTCTGTTCTCCAGAATTTATTTGTTTTGATTTTTGTATTGCATTTTTGTAAGCTTGGTCTTGAGTAATATCTTCCTCAGCAGACACAACGCAAATGGTCTGAATCATTATACAAATAATTAATATTAAAAATTTTTTCAAATTCATATGCATATTATAATGTAATCCTATTATTTTGATATCCTTTATCTGATATAATTTATCTAATTTGTCTCGCTAGTGTCATCCCATTTTATAAAAGATGGAAGTGCAAATAAAATATTTACAACAATAAAAAGAATTATCGTTCCCAAGCCTTCCGGATATTTTTTCTGGGCTTTTTCCTTCTCTGTCATCATATATTCATAAGCTACCGAATGCTTAGTGCTTCCAGAATTATTATCAGAACTATAGTTATCCGCATATACAAAACAAGACAAGTTTAGTAAAATAAATATCGCTAAAAATAATTTTAATAACTTTTTCATATCCACTCCTTATAGTTTTTATTCCTTAAATTTGAGCATTGTATAAAATCCGACTTTTGCATTCCAAGAAGTCATTTCAAATGCATAAATTTGACAGCCAAAAGTTTCTTGGTACGTATTCTTTAAGTCAACACCTAAGTGTTCATTACCTTTCTTTAAGAGCAAAATGATGATTTGCTCTCCGTTTTCATAGTTTGGCATTGCTACGACATTATTATCAAGGTTTGCAAAATTAAAATCAGTACAAAAATTCATAATTTTATAAATTTTATTTTCCATAAAATCCTTTCATTAATCTGTTTTAAAATAAACTTATTCTGCTTACTCAATCGGCTTAGAGGCTATTCCTTTTAGTTTTCGCCTTTCCTGAAGTTTTTCTAAAAACTTTTTATGATATTCTTCCTCTCTTTTTTCGGAGTCTTTTCTTATCTTAATCTGTTGTTTTATGGTATCTATATCCAATGCTCGTTCTATAAGTTTTTGATTATCATAATAGTAGTCTTTATATTCTTTGTAATCTGAATATACAGGGGTAGTATAACAAGCCCCTTTTGTTATATGACAGCTAATTTCATTTGCATACCAAGCCTGTATAAAACTAAAATAATGTATATTAGTTCTGCAAGTTATAGCTTCGCCCAATGTTTTAGAGTTCTTAAAACAAGAATCTTTTGCAAGTTTTGTATTTTTTGCTACGTCAAGAGCTTCTTCATACATCCCAAGTTCTATATAATCATCTATAATTGAACTAATTATATCTGGATTGTACTTCATATCTATTGATAAAAGTTCTTTGTCAAATTCAAGTCTATCTTTTGCCTCAGTCTGAGCCAACATCAATTCATATAAAAGAAGTTCGCGATAATTTTTATGTCTTTTCTCTTTATATATTTTCTTTAATCTTTCTGTAGTATCCTTACCATATTGCTTGCGGTACCAATAGGGTTCTTGTTCGATTTCATAAAAATCTTTAATATCGTAATTATTGATAGGAAAATTCCATATACAAATAAGTAACAAGCTAAATAAAAAACAGGTGGCAAAAATGCCTTTTGGGGTAAAATTTTTAAACATAATAAATCCTTTCTGTTAATGCTAATGACCAAAATATTATCTGAAAACCAATATAAATAAGGATAACATACTCCTATGTCAAAAACGGTCGTATGGAATAAATATTAAGTTTTCTTAATATTTAATTTTTGTAAGATTAAAATTTTAATTACCAATGCCTGTTGGAACATACTGTCCTCTTGAATTATAACCGTAATTTACTTGTTGTCCGCCAACGGAAGTCGGCACATATTCGCCCTTGGAATTATATCCGTATTGGATTTGCTTACCGCCAATTAAGGTCGGAACATATTCACCTTTGGAATTGTACCCATACTGAATTTGCTGACCGCCGACAGATGTCTGTACATAATCACCACGAGAGTTGTAACCGTACTGGATTTGTTGACTGCCCACAGATGTCGGCACATACTGCCCGTGTGAATTATATCCGTATTGAATTTGCTGGCTGCCGTATGATGTAGGAACATAATCTCCATGCGGATTGTAACCGTAATTAATGTCCGCAGCATAAGCAGAAACAACAGTCAGAAAAACAAATAATAATAAAGTTAAAATCTTTTTCATAATCTTACTCCTTTCTATTATATACACTACAATACTGCTACGTCAAAAATGGACATATATAAATGTATAGTAATGATACAATTTATAGGACATCTAGTTTACATTATAATTCGTTTTGAGTGATGAATACGACACGATAAAGGAGGTCGTATATGGAAAAAGTCGGATTGAATATTACTCCAAAAGAGTTTAAGCAGTTGAGTAAGTGGTCGGAAAATATTTATAACACCGCTGTCGTTATTGATTATTTTGTGGCTAATCAGCCTGAGATTGAAGAATGCTATAATTTGGCGCCGGTAATTAAGCTTCTGCGAAATGATGCGGATGTATTAAATGCATTCTTTATTGATCACGAAAAAGAGTTTGAAGATTTAAATGCCGTTTAAAAGGTGTTTAAAAGCCGTTTTAATTGTGTTCAAAAATTATTGTGTCAAAATGATACGTTTTAAACATATTTAGTTGATGTTTCTGCTTAAAAGAGTAATGAATGGTGTAGCTTGAAAGGAGCATACTATGATTGAAATCGGTAAAAAGTACAGATTAAAAAAGTTAAAAGGTTGGTTTGAAAAAGATAGCGAAGAGTTTACAGTTGTCTGTTTTGGCGAACACAATATTGTTGGCTGCGTTGCACCAAATGGTGAAAAATATGTATTTGATAAAGATTTTTTGATTGATCCTGATAAGCCGGACGAGATATACGCAGATATTACAATAACGAAAGGATAAATTATGGTTGAAAAAGATTATAAATTATACGGAACAAAGATTTTGAATTTAAAAACGCAGGAAATAGGCCTATTGATTTGTCTATGGGAAAACAAATATGCTGATAAAACTGTAGATTTTGCTACTTGCGTTGATAAAACCGGCAAACGATACAACATTGAACTTGATAATATAAGGGGCTTTGAAGATGATTTTGAAAAATAAATTAACAAAAGAAACTTTGGATATTCCGTATTCTGAATTCAGAAAAAAGTTTGCAAAAGAAATTCAGGATGCGTTTGAAAGTTACCGTAAAACCCAACTAAATAAGTATTCTTGGAACTTCAAAGATGATAACTCTTTGGAGTTTAATTTTTATTTTGAACTACAGTGGAACTTTAACCATTTTGGAATGTCAAACTGGTATATCGAAAGAATGTAGAAATTGTTAAGCAATTGAAATTAAAATGTTAAAAGACTTTATGCCGGTTTTCTAAAATTCATCTTTACAAAAATAATTCTTGCACTTGACATCGTTACGTAACGATGTCATAATAAAATTGTGAGGTAATTATCATGGAATATAAAGTATCTGAATTGGCACAGAAAGCCGGTGTAACAAAAAGAACCATACATTATTACATAAGTAAAGGTTTGCTTATGCCACCTGATGGAAGTGGTATTGCAAGTACTTATGACGATTCGCATTTAGAAAGAATTTTATTAATCAAAAAACTTCAGGCTCAGTATATGCCGCTAAATAAAATTCGCGAATACATTTTCGAAGGTGGAGAAATGTTGGACGATGTTCCTGATGAGAAACCAAGAAATCCCAAAATAAAAAAGACAGAAAATACTTATACCCCTGCGTCCGATACAGACATATACATAAGAGAGAATATATGTAACATATTTGAAATTCATTGTACTCAGGAGAATGCACAGAAATATAAATATATTATTGAAAATGTCAAGAAATATGTAGAAAAAATGTTGGAGGACTAACCAGATGAAATTAACTGATTGCAAAAAACTATCTTTAAAAAATGTAAAAATATCCGGAGATGTCATCGGAAAATTCGGAACTTTTGAAATAGAGCAAACCTTTGTAAACAATACCAAAAAAGTTCTTGAAGTCGGGTATACATTTCCTATTGCTGAAACAGCAACTGTTGTCGGCTTTGAAGTTCACATTGGCGACAAAGTGTTAAAAGGTCAGTGCAAAGAAACTTCCAAAGCTAAAAAGGAATATACAAAAAATATTGTAAAGGGTAACAGTGCATACCTTATGGAAGAAAAATCCGACAATATTTTTGCCATAACTATCGGAAAACTTGCAAAAAATGAAGAAGTAAAAATAAAAATCAATTACATTGATAAATTTGAAATAATTGATAATCAGGTACAAGTTTTCATTCCGACACTTGTACCGCCAAAGTACAATTCAGAAATTACTGATAAATTAAATTATGATAAAGTTGATTATACTGTAGATTTTCATATCAATATTTTGAAAAATGTAAATTGCACAGGTATTCAAAGTCCTACACACAAATTTAAAGTCAATATAACAGATAAAGGTCAGGAAGTTGAAGTCTTTAATTATGATATGTCCAGAGATTTTAAATTATATTTTGATTTGGCTAATGAGCTGACATCAACTGCTCTAACCTCAAAAACCAAAGATGGTAAAAATGTTCTATATATGTCATTTATGCCTGAAATAACAGATTCTTATGAAGACAGTGAAAAAGAATATCTGTTTTTGGTTGATGTTTCAGGGTCAATGTATGGAGAAAAACTGGAAGAAACAAAGAATGCAGTTATTGAATGTTTAAAACAACTCGATAACGGTGATAAATTTAATATAATTCCGTTTGAGAGTGGATTTGAATCGATGTCTATAAATTCTCTCGAGTATAATGAAAAGAATTTAGAGAAAGCAATTTTTTACATAAAATCATTGAAAGATAAGGGTGGCACAGAAATTCTTGAACCGATAAAATTTGCTTTATATGAAGAAGATACTGATAAAGTTATCTTGCTTTTTACTGACGGAGAAGTCGGTAACGAAGACGAAATTATAACTTTTGTCGAAAATAATATTGGTAAAAGCAGGCTTTTCCCGTTTGGAATAGATTATAATGTAAATTCTTATTTTCTCAGAGATTTGGCAAAAGTGGGTAACGGTAAGGCAGAACTCATTATGCCGCACGAAAGAATTGATGATAAGATTATCAGAACTTTTGCAAGAATACAGACTCCATTATTAGAAGAGTTAAAAATTGATTACGGCAGAAATAAACTTATTGACGAAATCCGAGAGGATAATGCTCTGTTCAATTATGAATTTTATAATGTTTTTGCAAAAACCGAAAATCTTGATGGTGATATAACCTTAAAGGGAAGAATTATTGATAAAGAATATTCGTGGCAGATAAATAAAGATGAAATTATCAAAACAGATGTGGATTTGGAAGTTATTTTTGCCAAAATGGAAATAGACAGACTGGAAGATTATATCCGTAATAGTAAGGATTATAAGAAAAGTCAGACATATAAAGATTTGATAATTGAACTGTCGGAAAAATACAATATCAATTCAAAATATACTTCATTCCTGACTATTTACGAGCGTGAAAATAAAGTTCTCGAAGCTCCGACTTATCAGGAAACGACATTAAGTAGGGGATTTCTGGCCGAAATAAAATCGAAATTTCCTAGAATATCCTTTGATGGCAGTTTTGATGATGAATGTTTTGATGATTATGATGAAGACTGTATGTGTTGTCTTGGAGAACCGGATTGGCTCACGGAGAAACGTCTATATTGTCGCCCACGAACATCTCCCTATCATAAACTTAATCCGGAACAAATTGATTTTGTAAGAAACAATTTTGATTTTGTCTCAAATTCTTATATGTTTGAGCGAGAACCAAATAACATTAAATATCTTAAATTAAGATATATCGAAAATCTTTCGCTTGAAGATGTTTCAAAGAAAATGCGTATGAGTACTGAAAAACTTGAGAAACTTGAGGATAGGATTTATTTAGAAATCTCTTACTTAAAAGATAATATGCCAAAAATAAAATTATTGGATAAAATATACGAATATTTTGAAAATTTTGTTTCCAGTCCTGATAAATCAATAGTTACATATATATTATTTGCATTATATTCTTTACATAATAAAAGATACGAATTTAAAGTTAATGATTTTCTTAATTTCTTGACAATAAATAAGCAGGAAGTACTCTGTGACGACGAGATTCAAGAATTATTATATTTAATTTGTACAAAAATATTAACTGAGGATTTAGTTGAAGGTGATGAGTTAGCTATGGCTTTTGATAACATAGTAGAATTTTTGAATCCAAAAGCCAAAAAAGTTCTGCTGTCTACCAACTTAAAAATAGGTGTAACCCGTAAAGGAATAGAAAAATCAGATATTCCTGAAATTCTTGAAAAAGACCTGGTAGCAGAAAAAATAAACGAAATTTTGTGGTATTATTGTAAGTAAGTTATTAGTTTAATATTTTGACTAGGAGCTATTCTATGAAGTGTCCAAAGTGTGAATATACACACGAAGAAATGTTTAATTTTTGTCCGGTGTGTGGATACAAACTTATAAACATTGAAGATTTACCTGATTGCAGGAACATCGAAGTCTATTCATTCATTAAATTTATGAAAGACCTTAGGCTCTTTTTAGCAAAAGAAAATCATATACCAGCATATTGTATATTTACGGATAAAGCATTGGCCAGTTTAGTAGAATATAGAAATAAAATTAGAAATAAAGAGGATATATTCCTTATCAAATACTGGGGAACTGTTAATATAGAACGATTTGGAGATGATATTATCTCCTATTTGAATAATCCTGATTAGATAGTATTCAGGTCAACAATACAAACTTTAATAAATTAATATTAAGGAGATATAATTAAATGCGATATAAAATTAATATGTCAGAAGAAGAATTATTTAATATATGGAATAAAATTCAGGATAAAAAATTCTTAAATAATTATGAGAAAAAATTAGATAAAAGTTTTAATGAATTAACTGAGTGCTTATTATATTTTAAAAAATCTGGTGATATTGAAAATTATAAAAAGTATTATACTGAATTTATAAGGCTTGGAATTAAACTTGGAGTTAAAGATGAAAATTATAATAGTTGAGTTAATATAAATTGTAATAAAATAATTACTTAAACTTTTTAATTATGTGAAAGATTATAAATTATGACTGAAAAAATTATCTTGAAAAATGAATACGTAAATTCAAAAATTATAAGAATACTTCAAAAAAGAAAAATTAAGAATTTAATTCATTTCACTAATATTAAAAATCTTGAAAGTATATTACAACTTGGAATATGTACAAGAAGATATTTAAGAGAAAATGAAATAAAATATGAATACAATGATCCACTCAGAAAAGATAGAAGAAGAGATTGTTCAAGTTTTTCTATTGAATATCCAAATACTAGTTATTTATTTAAACTAATAAATAATACAGATAATAAATTTTGCATAATTATACTTGATGCAGAAAAGCTATTACCTAATATTCAAGATAAATACTATGTATATTGCAATGCCGCAACAACAGAAGCCCGTTCTTACTTATCTTCAGAAACATTAACTCAACCAAAATTTCTGGAAAATATGTTTTACGATTCCAAGATATCATATTTACCAAAAGATGTGCAATCAGAAGTACTAATTAAAGGAAATGTTTCTACAAAATATATACAAGAAATTCATTTTATGAATAATGCCGATTTAGAAGAATTTAAAAATATATGTAAAAAATTAGATTTTGAGAATAAATATACATTTAAAGTATCCGATTTTTATTTTAAAGACAGAGAACAAATAAATTGGGTAAAGAGATAAAACTATTCTAAAATATTATTTGTGCAGATTATATTCAATCCCGAACAACTCTTTTTCAATTTGTTTAAGATGTTCCGGCAATAGAGTCTTTGGCTTTTGATTTTGTTTTGGCTCGATAATTTGTTGTTTTACCTGTGGTAAATTCTTCAAGATATTCATCAATGAATACATTTCTGCCTGTGGTGTTTGTTGGTTATTATCGATGTCATTTGAAATTTTATCCATAATTTTTTGTGCAAAGTTTAACAGTTCACGACTAAATAATTCCTGCTCTCTGCCTTTTTCAAACCTCTTTTTATCCCATTCATATTCCTTCTTCCAATAAAATAAAGTCCTGCGCGAAAGGTCAAGTTTTACTCCAATAACATCAAGCGGTTGGTTTTCATATACATACAAATGCTCTGCCTGTTTTAATTTATCTAATTTTGTCATTTTATACCTCAAAAATTATTCTGTTAATACTAAATTTATTTTTATCAGTCAATCTTTTTACCTGAAAATTGCAAGTTTTTTCAATAATTCCAAGATTTTGAAAGTATTTTATAAGCTGATTTAAAAGTGCCATTGTGTTTTTTATTCTGCGAGGTTTCAAACCCTTTAATATACAAGCCTTGTAAATGGTTTTAATTTCATCAGTCCCAATATTATTGAGAAAATAACCTTTAAAATATGGCAGAATATTAAAATTAAAGATTGAATTATAATTCCTGTAAGTTTCGAATTTACAATACTTCTTGACATATTCTTTCATAAAATATGCAACCGCATCTTCAATTTTTATAGGAGTAATTTTATTTTTTGGAATTACAAATAATTCAAAACTACTGTCAGGTTTTTCTTCAGGAATTTTGTATTTCCCTTGTTCAAACACCAATTTATTCTCGTTCAAAAGGTGTTCAAGTTGTGTTTTACAATCGCATTCCGCAATCATCTCTATTTCATCTAAGGTAAATTCCTTTAAATGTCGCACCAATTTTTCAATATTCATACTATTTGACTTATGACCTCCATATTTATTTCAGTTATGTTATTGTCTTTTGAGAAAATTTCCATTTGGTTTATTAATTGAACAATTTGTCTGAACCTATTAAATTTTGTGTGGATGTATTCAATAGCATCCGGAGTAAATGAAACTTCAGATAGTTGATTAATAATCTGAGATAAATCATTTACTCCAAATGTTTCAAACTTTAAAATTTCTGAAAACCTGTCATACAAATGCTTATACCTTTCAAGTTTTCTATGTGCCAAACCCATTCCGATAAAAATTATCGGGCAGCCTGTTTCATCGTGAATATCCCGTAGGGTTTCAATAGTTTTGTAGTTATTCATCAGGTAATCAATCTCATCAATAAAAATTATCTGCGAGTTTTGTTTCAGCTTTTTAACCACGATATTAAAGTTATCGGAAGTCAGAAATCTGGGAATCTCATCAAGCTCTTTTACTATATCTTCCAATAGCCACCTCCCTGTCATAAGGTTTGATGCACGGAGATAAATTCCGTCATACTTGCACGCAAGCCATAAAGCCGTTTGTGATTTTCCTAATCCGGGTTCTCCATATACTAATCCCATTTTCGGAATATTCTTTGGTTTGTTAATCAGATTTTCAACTAATCCAATAAAGTTTTTCACATTTTGCGTTTTTACAAATATCTTATTCATATAAAAGCCTATACTCCTTTGTATTTTTAAATTCTGTTATCCAAGAATTATTAGGATCATTTTCTATCAGATATTCATATTTTTCTGAATTATTTTTGAACAGCGTTTGAACCCTTTTTAAATCCGTTTTGAACGGGGGTAAATCATTTTGTGTTTCTAACTCTGTTTCAAGCAACTTTATATCTTCCGTTTTCAGATATTTTTTAACTGATTCAACAGTTTTCTTTTTTAGTTGCCGTTGTTTAACAATTTTTTGCTTGTAATCTTCATAATCTTTGACATCACCAAGTAACTTTGCCATCGGGTGTGTGTCCGTTACTCGTTCTGCGGTGCATAAATATTCGCCTTTCGATGTGTAAACTTTAATATTAGTCAGGTCGAAAAGATTGTATTTTATTAAAACTTTACTTTTAAATCCGTATAATCTTTCATCGAAATAATCACAATTCAGGAATCTAATTCCGTTTCGCTGAATTGTTTTTACTTCTGTTGCAAGCATCAAATCATCAAGAATATTAATATCAATATTTTGTCTTTTCCTTTCAGATAAAACTTCCACGATAGTTTTATTCGGAGCGTTCGGACAAGGTTGAGAATTCTTAAAACTCAGCCACATATCAATCATTTTTATCGTTTCTTCAATTGTAGGAATAAAATCGTTATGAAGGTTTTTGTGAAACTTTTCGTTCCGCATCATATAAGCAGGCTTATTATTTATTGATGAACCGATATAGCTCGATAAAAGTTTTTCAAATCCTTCCTGAAATTCTTTAAAGAATCTCTCAATAACTTTCGCTCTGGCATTATACGGACGTGCAAAAACAGTTTCTATTCCGAGTTTTGAATATAGTCCCTGAAAACCAAGTTCGGTGAATCCTTTATCGTCAGTAAAATATTTGGCTCTAAATGCTCTGCCATTATCCTGATATACAATTTTGGGAACCATATCAAGATTTATAATTGCATTTCTAAGAGCCGAAGCTATACATTGTGTATTTTCTTCAAGCATAATTTCATAACCGACTAGTGCTGTCGATTTCCAATCCAAAAATCCGACTAATGTTGCTCTGCATGGTTTACCTGTAAACGGGTTTATTACCTGAAACGCAAGTTTATGTCCATCTGCGACAAGAATATCCCCGACTTCAAGTAAACTTGCATCACGTTTTATATACGGTTCGACTTTATCAGATAATACTTTCTCACCGTCACGTGCTAAAATCCATTTATCGTAATTGTTATCTTTAAACCATTTTGCATATCTCCTAAAAGTAATATCAGCCGGAATAAAACTTTGTCCTTGTTCTTTTAGTTTGTACTTTGTAAGTGCTATTGCTTTTCCGATTGAAAGTCTATTCGGATGCAGAAGCAAACCCATAAATATTTTTATTTCTTCATCATTGAGAACCGTTCGGTATTCCCGAACAGTTGAATATTTATATTGTGGCAGAAGTTTTGTATAATCTTCAGTTCCATTTAGCATTGCAAGCCAACGGTGTAAACTACCACGGGAAATCTTGCCTAAAATCTCAAAGAGGTGAGAATTTGAAGTATTATGCAATTTCACAAAATCATAATCAGCTTTAAGTTTATTTTGAGATTGCTTTCTAAATTCAAGCCATTTATGCACAATGTCTAATCTTGCTAAAGCTATTTGTTTACATTTTTCTGGTGTGAAGTTTGTCATAATAAATTACCTCACACACATTCATCACTCACCTTTCAGAATAAATCAAGTCCTAAATCTCAATCTCAGAGACATTTTGACACATATCAAACTGAAAGATAATTTATTTTTGCACTTATTGCACTTATTTGCACTTGCGAAAAATCAAATACCAAGCGGGATAGACCCTGAAACATGTTCAGGATGATAAGTCTTTAGTGCAAAAGCGGCTTGCCGGCAGAGGGCTGAAGCCGGCGACTTTGTCGCCGCGTGCCCGTTTAATGCCGGCAAACAAGCAGAGTGCAAAAATTGGGACAAAAGTGCAAGAATAGTCCGGCACATCTCAAGATTATAAATCTGCCTCTATTGCCCTAAAATTAGGCATAATTACGATAAAACTTCCATCACAACTGTCCTGAAAACCTATAATAGCCAATAAAAACGCATCCAAACTGTCCTGAAAGGTTATACTATAAATCCACTAAAAAAGAGGGTTTTAATACCCTCTTGTTAAATCTGGGCCGCAGTGGACTCGAACCACCGACCTCACCCTTATCAGGGGTGCGCTCTAACCACCTGAGCTAGCAGCCCTCACGTGTGTTCAAATGCTATCGCATTCTAACATAAACAAATTCAATTTTCAACTTGAGCATTTGAGACCCTTATCAGGCCTCTCGAAAAACGATACTCAATCGTTTTTCTCGGCAGAGTGCTCTAACCACCTGAGCTAGCAGCCCTCATTGCTATTTATCTCGCATGTACAAATCTACTATAAACATTTTTGAAAATCAAGTGCTTGTTTTTGTTCTTATAATTAAGCTTAATTATCGCAAGAATAATAAAAATCGCCTGATATTACTTCAAGCGATTTAATTTTAACTATATATAGTTTTAACTATCTCTCCATATCTCGGTAGTCGTCCTCTTAACAGGGAGTTATTCTTTGTTGAACCCTGCCTCATTATATTCTCTTGCTCTGTGTATGTACCACAGCCTTTCTTTGATTGAATTCATGTTATCTTTTATATCTGCCAATTCGTCCAACAAAACGGTTACATCTTTTCTCTGTGGTACGATTTCATCTTTTACAGGCTCAGGAACTTCTTCTCGCTCAGTCCATGCCGGTGTAAAACACCCGTTTTCAAATAATTCTTTCATATCCATAATCAACATTCCCCTCTTGTTTTTCTTAATCCTTTTGCGTAATAAATGAATGGAACAAATCTATTAAATCAAATTTGCCATATTTAAACGGAACCTGTTTTTCATCGTATTCGCAGTCCGTAATTCTATGCAGCTCCTGCATTTCTTTATAACTCATTGAGTTAAAATCAAAACTGGTCATCTCTGCATAATCTACCATTATTTCATCTGCATCAAATTCTCTCTTGTCGTTCATAACACACTCCTTTAATGACTATCATTACATTCTCTTTAGTCGGAGGTTTTTATGAAAAACTTTAGAGTTTTTAGTAATATCGTTACATAATTTTACATTTATTGATTTTGTTTATTATTTTTTCAGGGATATTATTTTGTATTTTTCAAGATATTTATTGTCTTTTCAACTGATAATTTTAAATTAAACATTTTTACGTCTATATTATTTTTGCTATACTGCGCTCCGCTATCCGAATACGCAAGATATCTTTTATATTTTTCAGCATCCGAACGCAATGTAGAAACTTCTTGTGCTTGGGTGCTTACAGTTTGAATTTGTTTGAATGATGTGTATCCGCTTTCGGGTTTTCCCTCATATTTGTCCTTTAAATAGTCTGCACTCATATTCAGATAATAAACTCTTGATGCAAATCGTTGTACATTTTCTTCTGTTTCAATGGAGTCATAAATTTGTTCGAGTATGTCTATAATCTCTTGAATATCATTAAGGTAAGGTGATTTTTTATCTGTTTTTAAAATTATATTTACAAAAGTCGGATTATCTCTAGGAATTGGTTTTATTGCATTTTCCGAATGAAAATCCTGTGTCTTATCAAATATCGGAGTTGAAACAGCAGGCTCTGAAGGCTCGTGCTCTTTTGTCAAATCAGGAAGAGTTCCGACATATCCTTTTGAGGTTTCAACATTTGGTGTTTTTCCGTCGTTCTTGAAAAATGCCCCGTAACAGCTTACGGGCATAAAAAATGATATAAGTATTATTGCAATAATCTTCTTCATACTGACATTATAATGTTAATTTCTTAAAAATCATCATTTAAGTAGCCGAATAATTGTAAATAAAGTTTACAAAAGCATTAAAAAAATTAAACTTTTTGCAAAAGATTCCGTAGAAAATAATAAGAGGTCTTTCACACATGAGTATAGTAATTGAATCCGACATAACTCTAATAATGCAACGACTTAACATCTCCGAAGCGAAGATGCGTGATGTATATGCTTCAAAATCTATGGAGGAGATTGTTGAGACCGAAGCTGAAGAAGGCAATCAGGCAGCAGTTGCATTTGCTCGTGAAATTTTTACCTCTCCGAGAATGCTTGTTAAAATCTTTAAACTTGCAAATCCTGAAAATAAATTGGAATTTTTAAAAGAAATGAATCTTGATCAGTTACGAGAATTTTTACCTCTTATGGAAGAAGAAGACCTTAATGAGGGTTTGAAGTTTTTTGATTTAACAAAATTGTTGGATATGTTGGAAGAATTACCTCCGGATCAACTTGTTAAAACTGTATTTCAGATGTTTTCGGAAGAAGAAATTATGGCCTATCTGCCGGAAGAAGAGTTAAATAAATTCCTTACCAGTCCCGATTTGGATAAAACTAAAATAATGAATAATTTACAGCTTATTCCGCAAGAATATCTTGCGCAAATGTATGAAGCTGTCAGTGGAGAAGATTCTGATAAAGTAAGTTCAAAAGAGTTATTGGAAAAAATCGGCGGATTGAATCCGTTGCAATTTAATGATGCATTAGAGGCTATGCAGCCGGTTGCAAAACAGAAATTAACCAAAGAGATTGCGCACGGGCATGATGAAATGTATGAAAAGTTTGACGCTCATGCATATACTAATATGATAAAGACCTACAAATTCCAGCCTGAAGTTGTAAAAGCTATGAAGGTTATTGATGAAGATGAAAAAATTAAAATGTTGGATAAATTACCTCAAGATTTAATGGCTATTGTTATAACTCAAATTGATGCAAAAGTTTTTGCCGATCAACTCATTAAAAATCATCCAAAATTACTTGCAAAAGCAATGATAGCTTAGTTTTACTTTTTGCAACATATTTTTAAATCATGTATTGCAATTTTTCTTTTACCATATTAATATTGTCGTGTAGAGTGCTTACGCCAATATGTACTCATACGAAATAAAGGAAAAATTATTATGTCAATCAATTTGAAAAACAAACAAGACATCATTAAAGAATATGGTGCAAACGAAAAAGATACCGGTTCTGCAGAAGTTCAAATCGCAATGTTAAGTGCAAAAATTTCTGAATTAACGGAACACCTGAAATCTAATCAAAAAGACTTTGCGACAAAAAGAGGTCTTTATATGATGGTAGGTAAAAGAAAAAGATTACTCTCTTACCTCAAGGACAGAAACCTTGAAGGTTACAGAGCGCTGATTAAAAAACTCGGTATCAGAGGATAATTTTTCAAACTCAACAAAAGCGGCATCTGAACAAGGTGCCGTTTTTGTATGCTTTAGAACGTTGCTTAATTTATAATATGTTGTTTCATTGCAATATATATTGCATTTGTTCTGTTATTAGCATCAAGTTTTCTCATTACTGATGCCATGTGAGCTTTTACTGTGTGATGACTGATATATAATTTTTGTCCTATCTCTTTATTATCTAATCCTTGTGCTGCATATTCCAATATGCTATTTTCTCGTGGGCTAAGGTTTACAATTGCTTCCACACGAGAATTTCTGCCAGTGTTAATATTCAATTATTCCCCTCCTTATTTCTATAAATATTTTATATTTTTTGGCTATGGCGGTTTATTAACTTTAGGGGTATTATTTTTGTATTTTATACATATTTTTTCTCGTTAAGAATATGTTCTATATATAATATCTTTAATATAACTGGCAAATGGGATAATATCATTTTCATTTTGTATATTTCAATTTTAGCCGTATGGCTATTTAAAAATCTTAAAATAAAAGCATATAATTGTTTTACAAAACTTAATATAAAATATTTCGTATTTAAAATTCTCTACTCGGGCAATTGTTTTTTGTTGGTTTATCTAATTTAATAATCGTATAATAAAATCTTTTTCATACTTCCAACTATTCTTAATTCCAATGAGCCTTTAAGGCTCTTTTTTTTGTTATAAAAAACGATAAAAGATATTTTTTATATAGTATAATTCTTTTATGACGGTTGCACAAAATATTAATGTTTATATCGAAAACTCAAAAATACGAGGACAGCTGTGTCGATGGGATAAACAGCTTGTTAATGTATACGTTACTCCGATTAGTGCAAATATATCTAACAAAAATTTTCTGTATTCTCAGGTTGATAAAGCATTAACTTATTGGAATAATACGTTGAAATCAAACGGAATAAATCTTTGTTTTCAAAAATCAGATAACCCTCAACAGGCTGATGTAACGGTGCATTGGGTAAAAGTTGGGCGTGTATATGAGGGAATGTGTAAATATTTGAGTGTTATAGGTAATTCTATAAAAAAAGTTTCAATAGAGGTTGGGTTGCCAAATGAATTTTCCGGAAAAGAAACTACTGATTTAAGTATCTATTGTGCAATATTGCATGAATTCGGGCATGCATTAGGTTTAGGACATGGTGTTGATATCGACGACATCATGTATGTTCCTCATAAAAAAAATATTTCTGTTTTGAGTGAAAATGATTTGTATGTACTCGGAGCAATTTATAAAAATTAAATAAATGGTTTTTACAAATAAAAATTTATATTATTAAAGAAATCGACTTAATCTGCCGTTATATAATACGAATATTATGTAGAAAGGTTTTTGTATGGATTTTCAATTTGAAAACAGTAAGAAAGTGGGTAAATTTGAGCCTATAATAGGTAAAGAATGGTCAAAACAAGAGATAAAAAATGAATATTTGAATACAATATTCGGACTTATAGATAACGGTGACGGAAAGTTATCCGAAGAAGAATATGATTTATTTCAAAGATTACTAAATAAAGCCGATGGTATCAATTCTGATACGAAAAATTCTGTTGCAGAAAATTCAGAACTTAAAACATTAATCCAAAAAATTGAAGATGGAGAAATTGATATAGATGAGATGAAAGAAACTCCATCAGAATATTTCGACAAAAATCTTTATACAAGAGAAGCTCTTAAAAAAAGATATCCGGAAACGGAATATGAAATTAAAAATCCAATGTCAAGTCAAACTACTATAATAGATAAGAAAACAGGATGTCCTGTGATTGAAATTATTCTGGCAGACCCTCAACATCCTAGGGACGTTAGCAGTATAACTTATTTTGATGAAAATGGACGAGAAGCAAAATACGCTATGTATGACAGTAAATTTGATAAATTGGTTGCTTATAAAAATGTTGACGGGGTAAGACACAACGTAATTCCGGAGAGATTATATGCAGATATAACCGCAAAAAAATATGGTGTAATCTGTACTACGGGTAAAAATTTAGAAAAACATCTGGGTGAATTAACAAAGTATGATATAGAAGAGGTAATGGCCGATTATAAAGAAATATCGGGAAGTAGTCTTATTAGTGATATTATGACCGAACGAGGTCTTTCTGCGGAAAAACGTGCAGAGTTGTCGAAAAAAGTTATTGATTTGTATATAGAAGCAAGAAAGAGTTATATAGGCAGAATTGATGGCTTTAAAGAAACTTTTTATGAATTGATTGACGAAGAACGTGACGGTTTTTCTCCAATGAGTGCCAAAAAAATTGAAAAGCTCATGAAACAATTGGAAGATACCCAGAAAAATGAATTTGATAAAGGTTATTATGAAGAAATAAATGATGCGCCAAATGGTAAAATTGACGGCAATTTTGAGCAAGGTACTACCGGAGATTGTTGGTTCTTAGCCGCAATAAAAACTATTATGAATAATCCTGCAACAGCAAAACTCTTAAATGAACAAATATCTGTAGATAAAGAAGGTAATGTTACGGTTAACCTTGTTCATGTTGATAAAACATATAAATTTACTAAAGATGAAATTTTAGCGGAAAATAAACTTGCATCCGGAGATTTGGATGTAAGGGCGTTGGAAATGGCAGTGAAAAGATATTTAGATGAGAATCCTATTTTAATTAATAATATACTTCATAAACTAAAAATGGAAGATAATAACATAGAAGGAGGTAATCCTAACTACGCCTATGAAATTTTGTTGGGCAGAGGGGGATTTTTAAATGAAACAGTATATTCAAATAAATTTATTTTTACGGAAGCATTTATTGACGAGTACCTTACAAACGGCAAGTATTTGGTTACTGTAGCAAGTACAAACCCTTTTAGAGCAGATGAATCCGATTTCGAAGCAGAAGCTGATGATAAAACAAGTCATAAATTACAAAGAAAACATGCATATTCCGTTGTTGGTGCTGATAATGAATACGTCTATCTTGTAAACCCCTGGGATACTTCGATAACACTGAAAGTAACAAGAGAACAATTTATTGATTTCTTTGGAGATGCAAGTGTTTGTTCGGTTGATAAAATATTAAGAAAAATTGCCGACAAGTACGATTTTGGAGATAATGCAATTGTTGGCGAGGATGGCAGAGTAATTATATATAACAGCAGGACAACTATAACGAGGGAAAACGGTGATAATATGGGCAACACCTCTCAGAACGCTCTTTCAAAAGAAGAACTTCAAAGAATAAAGCAGAATGCGGAAAAATTATATGGTAAAGATTACAGTGTTCAGGTTAATTCAAACGGGGATATTATGCTTACTCCACTTACCGAAAAATAAAATTCAGCATATAATTTTGACAATATAAGGAAAAGTTGTTATCCTGTTTTTGTTAGAATATAACGTATTGAGGGAAATATGAAAAGATATAAGGTTGAGTTTAAAAACGATAATGATAAATTGATTTTTATTTTAGTCTTACTTGGTTCTTTATTTGCTTTTTGTTTGCCTGCTTTTATAGCAATTATGTTTTGCAAAAAGTATCTTAGTGAAGGGACTTATGATGTATGTAAGGGGTTATTCAATTTTGAATTGCTCATTTTGTTGATAACAATAGCATTTACTGTTCCTGTAATCGGCTGGATATTGGGATGGATATTTGGTACGGCTATTGTAATCTTTAATATAGTTATTGTTGTAGTGAATATAGTTGCTCTTGCTCAAAAAACAGAATTTATGGTTCCTGTTTTATTTGAGTTTCTTTAATAATTATTTTTCACTTTTATAACCAAAATTATTTAGAGAATTTTGTTTTTTGCGCCAATCTTTCTCAACCTTAACTTCAAGAGAAAGAAAAACCTTTTTCTCGGTAATTTTTTCTAACTCCAATCTTGCTTCGGTGCCGATTTTTTTCAATAAAGACCCGCCTTTACCAATCAAAATACCTTTTTGACTTTTTTGTTCACAATAAATTGTTGCATAAATTTTATCAATATCTTCCTGCTCAAAGTAGTTCTCAACTTTTACCGCTACGGAATGAGGGATTTCATCACTGGTATTTAAAAGAATTTTTTCACGAATAATTTCTTCTGTTACATCTCGCATTGTTTCTTCGGTTACAACATCTTCCGGATAGAGGTAATCTCCATTTGGTAGTTCTTTATAAATATTTTTTAAGAGAGTATCAATATTCCTGCCTGTTTTTGCTGAAATTTTTACTACCGGATAGTTTTTTTCAAAAAGCGTTTTATAAGATAGCAGATTTTCTTCAATTTTTCCCATCTTTTTAACTTTATCAACTTTATTCATAACAATCAGAACGGGAATATCCGTTTTAAGAATATTATTTGCAATCCATTTATCTCCCTTTCCTGCGGGTTCTGAGCCATCAACAAGAAACAGTATCAAGTCCGCATCAGGAACAGCAATTTTTGCTTCATCAAGAAGAAATTCGCCTAATTTGTTAAGCGGTTTATGAACTCCGGGGGTATCAATAAAAACAATTTGTCCCTTTTCAGTTGTGTAAATCCCTTTAATTCTTTTGCGGGTAGTTTGTGCTTTATCGGTTGCAATAACAATTTTCTGCCCCAAGATTTGGTTAAGCAGGGTAGATTTGCCGACATTCGGGCGTCCTATTATTGCTGTAAAACCACTTTTCATATACATATCTTAACATAAAAGTATAAATTTTTTAACAATGTGGCAAATTTTTTTGTGTCAGAGTATTATATACATATATAGTGGGAAAATATCAATAAGGTTAAATATGAACAAAAAGTATAATAATATCACGTTATGTTTAATACTCGGTTTGAGTATGTTGTCACTTGCAGCAAATGCAAATACCCTGAATAAGTTGGATATCCAAAGAAGCAATACTTCAAATAGCGGTTTAAATGTTACTATTTATACTGATAATCCGTATGATGAAAATGTTGCTGTTTCAAAAAAATCGGATAACAAATACGTTATTTTAATGCCGAATGTTTCCGGCTCATCAAGTTCAAATGTTGATATTTCTTCAATAAAAGATATTGTATCAGATGTTTCTGTTAAATCGGTAGAAGACGGTTCTAGCGGATATACAAAGGTTACTGTTACAACAACAAAGCCGGTATCGATTTCTACTTCAACAAAAAAGAGTACCCCGTTAACAGAAGAACAAAAAGCATACAAAAATCTTATTGCTCAAACAAGAGGATATACCCCGAGTTCTTCAAATAATACATACAAAGCACCGGTTCAAACCGTAAATGTACCTCAGCCAAAAGCCAAACCTGAACCTATGGTATTTACGGCAGAAAATGTAACAAAACCGACAGCAAAACCTGTTGAAAGTAAAAAGAAAGTTCAAGAGGACATTCGTCCAAAATCTATTATCGAACAGGTCAGAGAAGTAATTGCTACTGCGCCTGCAGTTTCTGTAGCAAAAACCAACAAGGGTAATGCATCATCGGCAGAAAAGGTTAATGCAAAAGAAAGCTTGAACAATCAGGTCAAAAAAGATACAAAATTGACAGAAAAAATTTCTAACCAAAAAGATAATACCTTGGCTAATTTAAGACAAGATATAATAAACGAAAATAAAAACTTGAAAAACCAAACTGCAAATAATGCAGATAGTAATATTCAAACAAGTCAACAAACAAGTACAAATACTGCTCAAACAAATAACTTCCAACGTAATAAAGGAAATAATAATAATATGCTTACATTACTAATTATTTTAGCTGCCGCATTCGCCGGCTTGGTAGTTTTCTTCAAGTCAGTCAAAAATTCTATAGAGAAATCAATAACTTTGAAAAAATCATTTAAGGAAAACTTGTCACATCAACCTGCAAAGCCTATAGTTGAGGATTACAGCAATATTACTGAAGATAAGAGTCTTAACTGGCAGGAAAAATATCAAAAATTCCTTAGTTGTACTGAAGAAATCAATCCTTCTGACGGAATACTTAGACATGTAGGTAATGGTGAATACGAATTTGTTAAAGCAGAAGACAGCGGTATTATTGGTGATGTTGAATATACTGACGGAAATGCAATATTGAAGCCTAAAAAAGATTTAAAATTTAAATCTTATAATAAACCTGCTCTTAATTCTTCACCGGAAAAAGTGCAGCCGATAAAAAAAGTTAAAAATCAAAGTTTAACTCCGGATAAAGCTCCTAGATTAAAAGTGGTAGCGGATACGCAATCAAGCGGATATAATACTTCATCAGGTTATAAACAGAGTTTGAAATCTGTTAAAAGTTCTTTGGAAAGAACTTTGCAGTCGTCTCCTTCTGTTGAAAGAACCAATTTAAAAAAGGATATTTCTGCAAAACAAGCATTGGATACAGTGTATAGCGAAGGAAACAGCATAGCTGACGATATGAGAAAATCGCGTAAACTTACAACTTTTGCAAATAAAATTGCATTAGAGCAGACAAGAAGAAATACACCGTTCCCGAAACGCAGTTCCGATATTATCCGTTCAAGCAGAAATATTGAATCAAAACATGTAAATCTTGAAAATTCAAATTTATATTCACCTGCAAGAAAATTTTCTGATGGTAATTTAAGTTCTGCGGATTTGATTGCAAAAGGTGGGTTTAGTTTAAATCGTGCATCAGTTTCAAATGTAACCTCTCCTATAAAAAACAGTACCGGTTATTCAATGTCTACAATTGATGAATTTTTTGATATAACAGATTCTTCAAGCAAAATTACGGCACCTGCATCTCTTTCGAATAAAGTTGCTGACAGATTAGCGAAAATCTCATCAGGTTATGCATCTCCGCTTGATAGACATGAAAAAGCCAACATATTGGCAAACAAGAATGTTAAAGCGGGTTATAACATTGATTCAGAAAGCGGATTTTATATTATTTCGGATAAAAACGGTAAAGCATCACTTATAGGCAGAGTAGGTGATTCTATTACTACGTTAAAAGAATTTAATGACTCAGAAAATATAAAACTGCAAGTAAGAAAAGATAATGAAAATGTCTATATGGTAAGAGTTGGCTCTGACCGTTATCTTGTCGAAATAAGCGGTGACAAAATGGGTGTCCTTATTGAGTTATAGGCACAATAGATGATAGAGAAGCTTTTAAAATTCAGTTTGGGTAAAATATTTACCTGTATGTTAATGTTAATTTTATTGTGTAGTTGTTCAACACAAGATACTCGTACTGTGGTTCAATTTGCCAGTTGGGGTTCTAAGTCAGAAATAGATATTATAAAGCCGATTTTACAAAAATTTGAAGAACAAAATCCTGATATAAAAGTAGATTTTATGCATATTCCGCAAAATTATTTTCAAAAAATTCATTTGCTTTTTGCCTCAAATACTCCGCCGGATGTGATTTTTATAAACAATTTATATTTGCCGATATATGCTAATGCCGGAGTTTTAGAACCAATAGACGGTGTTTTTGATACTTCCCAATATAATGAAAATGTTTTGAAAGCTTTGAGTTTTAAAAATAAACTTTATGCTATGCCAAGAGATGTTTCTAATCTTGTTGTCTTTTATAACAAAGACTTTTTTGATAAATACAATGTAAAATATCCTGATGAAAAATGGACATTTTCCGATTTTTTAAATACTGCTGAAAAATTAACCAAAGATGGAAAATTTGGGGTGAGCTTTGAAGAAAAACCTATGTATATTTTGCCTTTTTTAATGAGTGAGGGCGGCGGAATTTTAGATGATGATTTAAAAACTTTAATTATAGATAATGATAATTCTCAAAGAGCGTTAAATTATTATGCAAATTTAAGAAAAAAATACCATGTTGCGCCGTTGGCAAGTGAGAGTGCAAGTGCAACGATGGCACAAATGTTTTTGCAAGGTCGTATAGCAATGCATATTACTGGCAGATGGCTTGTTCCAAAATATAGAGAAGAAGCAAAATTTAAATGGGATATAGCAGCGTTTCCAAATGGTACAGCGGGCAGTATTGTTCCACTCGATGCTTCAGGGTGGGCTATTTCAAAAAATACAAAACACAAAACTGAAGCAATCAAGTTGATAAATTATTTGTCATCAAAGAACAATATAGAACAGCTTGCAAAGAGCGGCTTGATTGTACCGGCAAGACAGGATGCTGCAAATTCGAAATATTTTCTTGATGGAAAATCTCCAAAAAATGCGAAAGTGTTTTTGACAATAATTAAGACCGCAAAACCAACACCTGTTCCGGTAAATTATCAGGAAATTACAGATAGGTTAACGCCAAAATTTGAAAGGCTTTTTAACTAATTTTATCTGAGGGCATCAGTTTCAGAAAACATTATCATATTAAAATCTGAAATTGTTATATTGGGATTTTGTTTCATAAATTTTTTTACATCAAATTTTAACAGCCACTTATCTGCTTTCTTAGAATAATTTTCATCTTCGGGATGTTCAGCTTTTAGCTTTTCAATATAGTCCTTTACAAGGTACAAAATATCATCTTCGGTAAGAATTGGTCTGCCTCCAATTTTAACTTCATCTTGTTCTTCTTCATCAAGCAGATTCCTTTCGGGTTGTTTTTGCTCTTGTTGGTGTTGTTGTTTGCTGCTGTTATCCGATGATGTTGAAGATTCAATGCGTCTGTTAAACGGATTATTTACGGAATTAAACATAAATTTCTCCTATCTTTGCAGAATAACTTATCATATAATACGGCATTTTTTGAAAATAGTGCACTTTTTGTGAAAAATAAAGTTTATAATTTGATTTTATATTATAAAAAAATCTTAAAAACAGCTATGTTTAGTACAATACAGTCATATTAAGAAATGTTAAAAACGATTGCAAGATTTTCATTATTGGCATTCGGGAAGTTATATGTGTATTTAGGGTCTTTTAAAATTTAAAAAATAATGTTAGAATAAGTTATTAATAAAATAATTAAGGATTTGAAATGATAAATACAGCTATAAAAAAGTTGGTCACTTATGCATTTGAAAAAGGTATTGCAAACAGAAGAAATAAAAACTTCTTTATAAACAGGATTTTAGAAATACTTGAGTTGCCTCAATATATTGAACCGCCTGAGGAATTTAGCAATATAGATTTAAGTGAAACGCTAAAAGTTTTAATTGATAGTGTAACCGAACGTGGTATTATAGGGCGCAGGCAATCTGATATTGACTGTTTAAAGGCAAAATTAATTGCTGTTTTTATGCCATTACCAAGTGAAGTCGTTGATAATTTTAAAAAATTATATAAAATTGCTCCAAGAAAAGCGACACAATGGCTTTACAAGCTTTCTCAAGATTCAAATTATGTAAAAAAAGAACGAATAACTAAAAATTTGTCTTGGATGGCATCAACAAAATATGGAAAAATGGAATTTTATATTGATATAGCAGGTGAAAATTATAAAGATGCTTCCAGAAGAGATTCCGATTATGATGATTATCCAAGATGTATATTTTGTGGCACAAATGAAGGATATGCCGGAAGAGATAATTACCCTTCAGAACAAAATTTGAGAATGATACCTATTACTCTAAATAAAGAGGATTGGATTTTTAGATATTCGCCATACGGATATTTTAATGAGCAATGCGTAGCTGCCAATGCAAAGCATACCCCTATGCTTATGGATAAAGATATTTTTACAAAAATGTTTGAATTTTTGAATATCTTTCCGCATTATTTTGTGGGCGCTAATTCCGATTTGCCCGAAATTGGAGATGATATGTCGTTTCACGAACATTTAATCGGCGGATATTACGAACTTCCAATTTCAAGAGCCAATGTGGAAAAATATTATACAATTAAAAGATATGAAGAAGTCCAAACAGGTATTGTAAATTGGCCGCTTCCGACGATAAGATTAAGACATCAAAACTATACAAAAATTATTCCGCTGGCTGAACTTATACTAAACAAGTGGAAAACGTATACTGATGAAACAGTAAACATATATGACAGGACAAATGCTGAGCAGCATAATTCTATAACTCCGATTGCTCGTAAGGTTGGTGATTTGTATGAAATTGATATAGTTTTGAGAAGTAATTTTGCAACACCGGAATATCCTAAAGGTTTATTTAATGTACATAAACAATTTATGAATATTAAAGATACCAATCTTGAGTTATTTGATGTTTCAGGATACGGTATTTTACCGATAAGATTAATGGATGAATTAAGAGCAATTGCAAAATGTTTGCTTAGCGGGGATGACATAAAAGATAATAAGCTTACATTCAAGCATTCCGCATGGATTGAAAAATTTATAATGGATTATGACGATATCTCAGATGACAACATTATGGAAATATTGCAAGATGAGGTTGGAAAAGAATTTGTTGAAATGCTGGAGAACTCAGCGGTATTCAAGCATGACGAAAACGGACAAGCCGCATTTGAAAGATTTATAAATACACTGTCTGCTTAATGAATAATTAATTAAAGTTGATATTCTTTTCTTTGACGTTTACGTTTTTCTTTTTCATCACAATTCAACCATTTTGTAACATGTTCAACTAATTCATTACTATGGTAATGAACGGCATGTTCTCCTTTGTGGTGAATATCAATAAGATGAGAGTGTGTTGCTCTTTCAACATTAATTAATGCAACATTATATGCGTATAAAGCTTCTACATATGCAACCAGAGCTGAATGATAATTTGTTCTTGCGGCTTGCATGGCAACATAATCTTCTTTTTGGTGCTCGTAATCATCTATAACTATTTGTAAGTGTGTATATGCATTTGATGCACTTACTTGTGTAATAGGAAATTCTAATTCCGCTTTTGTAAGATTATTAAGAGCCCTATTTACCTTGTAATATAAGTTCTTTTTAAATAAAACAATTTCGTTATCTGCTATATTTAATTGTGCGTCTGCACCTTTAATACTGTGACGTAAATTCATAAGATTTACACTTGAATCCATACTTACTCCGACAGCCCAACTGCTATTGGATTTTTCAAGGTTTGTGTTATTGAATCCATAACCTGCACTTGCTTTTAATTCAGGAAAATATGTTCTTTTTATGTAATTTAAAGATTGTTCCATTGCCTTATATGTTGCAATTAACACTTTTAAATCCGGACTGTTTTTATAGGCAATTTCAGGTGCGGTTTTTCTGTCAAAAGGTAACGATTCCGGAATAAATTCTTTTAGTACGGTAGTATCAATAAATTCATTATTATAGGAATATGTATCCGTACTTTTAATTGTGTAATCTTCGGGTTGTTCAACCCACATTGCGTTGTCTAAATCGATTTTAGCGTTTTTGTAATCGTTTACAGCCTGATGATATCGTACCCTTGCTATGCCAAGGTTAAGTCTTGCGCTGGATACGTCAGCTTTTCTTAAAGGGTCTTTTTGTGCAATTTTTTCGGCTAAGTCTAATAATTCTTCATTTAATTCATAATCTTTTTTTTCAATGGCAACTCTTGATTTTCTGTATAGAAGTGTATAATATTTTTCTTTAACATCAAATAATGTTTCACATAAGCTATCAACAAATTCATATTCCGCCCCGATTTTGTAAAATTCTTCCATCTTAATTAAAGACGTTGTTTTACCAAAATCCCAAACGAGTTTGTTTATAGTAACCGCAACAGTTGGAAATTCACGATAATGTCTTACGTAATCAGTATGATTTTGGTTGTTTATATTGCTAAAACCTACTCCTGCTCCTATTACCGGAAAATATTCCGATTTTGCGATTCCGACATTACTTTTTGCAACATCAAGCTGATATTTATATTTTCTTATAATAGGACTGTTATTAAATGCAATTGACACACAATCAGTTACACTTAATACATCACCCTTTTGAATATATGCTTTGCGAAAAAGTTCTTCGTGCTCATGGCTATTTGTATCTTTTGTTACTCCGGTTTTTACTTGTTTGGCTTTATGCTGCTTGTGTGCTGAGTATGCAGACAATTCACTCATAGGGTAAAGGAGTGATATTAATAAAAGTATCGACAAAAATTTTGTAAATCTCTTCTTCATAATCTACAAAGTAGATTACATCAAAAGCTAAATTTTTGCAAATACTGATTTAGGTTTTTTGCAAACAGGGCATACGTAATCGTCGGGTTCTTTAGAAATATCCCCCTCATATATATATCCGCATATTGTACATTTATACCTAATGGAGTTTTCTGTTTTTGCCGGTGTATTCTCTATAAATGTAGGAGCTGCTTTTGGACTGGTTCCTTTTTTAACTTGATGATAATATCTGTATGTCATAGGAATTTCTTCTTTGCATACCTCGCAGTCAATAATTTTACCTAAAAATATTGTATGAGTTTCTGTTTCCATTTGGTTTTGAAGCTCGCATATTATATATCCGGTTGAATCTTTAAGGACTTCAATACCTTCTATTGTAGAGGTTTCTATTCCTTTGAATTTATCTACATCACGACCGGATTGAAAACCAAAAATCGGAATAATATTATCATTGACATCAACCCCTAAAATAGAGATAGCAAATTTTTTATGTTCTTTAATACATTTGTTGGTATAATTATCGTGGTTAATACTTAATGCAATTGTGTCGTGGGTAACTTGCATTACGCTATTGGCAATACATCCTGTCGGGCGGTTATCACACTTTGTAGAAACCACATAAACACCATAGGATAAATTTCTTAAAACATTTTTATTCATATAACCCCCTGTTTTTTATGAATTATACCATGAAAATTAGTAAAAATTTGTTATACAATAGGGTATGACAAAAAGGTATCGGGTAAAACTAAATTTAGCCAGAAACTGCTTGAGATACGTCATCAAAGCATATTGCATAAGAGAAATATATCTGCCTTATTATATTTGTCCGACAGTTATTTCCGCTATAAGAAAAGAAAATTGTTATATAAAGTTTTATCATATAAATGAGGATTTCAGCCCAAATACAGAAAACATTCCAACTGAAGCATATGTTTTATATCCTAATTATTTTGGAATTTCTGCAAAACATGTAAGAGCGTTATCTCTAAAATATCAAAATTTAATAGTCGACAATGCACATAATTTTTATATGCCTGATTGCGGTTTAGTATCTTTTAACTCATTAAGAAAATTTTTTAATGTAAAAGATGGTGCATATTTATATACTTCTAAATTATGTGAAGAAAATTTTGCCCTCGACGATTATTTTTATGAAACATTTGACAGTTTGACCTACGAAGATATGAAAGAAAACGAAATACGATTAAACAATCAGGATATCAAGCTGATTTCAATCACAACAGAAAGATATATTGACTGCATTAATATAGAACAAGAAAAACTTAAACGGCTTGAAAAATTCAAGTTTTTTCACGAAAGATATAAAGGAATTAATGAATTAAATATTGAACTTACTAATGCCGATGTTCCTTTTGTATACCCGCTTTTAAGCAAAAACGACAAAATAGTTGAAGAATTGGAACAGGAAGGACATATTATTTTAAGATATTGGAATACTCTTCCGGATAATTTTGAGGAGTATAGATTTTATTGTAACTTAATACCAATACCGCTGAATAGTAATATTTATGTACGTAAAAATACTTTACATAAATAAGCAATGTGTCAAATATTTTATTTTTGATGTTTTAAAATGTATATAGACAAAATTATAGGGGAAATTTTTCATGGGCATTGAAAAAATTAATTTTACAGCTGATTTAATAAACAATATAAAAATAGAACAACAAAAACAAGAAACGCCAAAAACTGTATCCCAACCTGAGGTTGAGGAACAGGAAAAACCCCATACAGCAAGAAATTGGACAATAGGTTTGAGTACAGCAACAGCACTTGTCGCTTTAGGTGTATTAGCATATAAAGGACATCTTGGGGAAACAATGCAAAAACTTATAGGCGGGACTAAAAAAAGCACTCAAAATTTAGCAGACAATTTACCGTCTGCCGGCACAAGTAATGCTGAACGAAAAGCCGGTAGCG
The DNA here is from genome assembly GCA_902761735.1 of uncultured bacterium. GTDB lineage: Bacteria > Cyanobacteriota > Vampirovibrionia > Gastranaerophilales > Gastranaerophilaceae > UBA1221. Next base: position 74,498 of record CACWLL010000003.1, on the reverse strand, counting down.
CAGCAACAGGGGCAGGGGAAAAAGCAACCGCTAATACTGTGAAAAAGTTTGAAGAAATGTCTGTGTCTGAACTGAATGAGCTTAAAAAATTAACAGATAAAAATACAATTGAATATGAAACCATTTTGAAAAACATCTTTGATAAATCAAACGGTAAAGAAAAAATATCAGCAGGCGAAGAATATATTAAATACCTTGATGATATCTCAGCGGGCAATGTTAAACTGGATGCTAAAAAAGGTTTCCGTGAACATACTTTGATGGATACTAATTCAGGGGTTATAAAATGGGAAAAATGTGATACTTATGCTGTTATGTCACATACGTATAAGGCTGAAAAAGAGTATGACAAAGCTTTAGAAATGATGACAAAAGCTAACGAGATATTTCCTCATAATGAATCCGTTATTGGCGAAATAGCAAAACTTCATGCTCTTAGAGGTACTCCTGACGAGGGAATAAAAATTGCCTCAGAAACATTAGAAAAAATGAAAAATCAAATGTTTACCAGCGAGCAAGAATATCTGTTCAACGGAATATCCGATTGTGTAAAAGCTAAAGGTTATGAAGATTTATCAAGAGCAATAGAATTGCTGAAAAAAGGCAGTTATCATTTTAATGAATTGACACCCGAAGAAATTAAATTCTTTACTGAAAGAAACATAGACTATAAAGCTACATGCGGTAACGGCGGACGAGAACAAACAGGGAAAATGGCAAAATGGGTACTTGAACATCTTGATGCCAAAAAGATAAACAGTGTCGAAAAAGCAACTATTGAAGCCGAAAAACGTGCTGCAGCCGAAGCAGAAAAGTTTGTTGCAGAAACTAAGCAAAAACTTATACCTGAAGCAGAAGATATGGTTAAACAACTCACAATCGAGTGGAAAGATGAAGTTGCAAGACTTACAAGAATTTTTGAAAAAGCAGAGAAAGAAGGCTTTGCAGCATTAAAAGGTGAAAAAGAAATTCTTGCTGACGGCACACATAAAATTACACTCAAAGCTAAAAATAATGATTTTACATACGAATACCTTTCCAAAGACGGCAAAAAACTTGATGAGATAAAAGTATACAAAGACGGTGAACTCCATCATTCTACAGATTTTACAAGAAATGATGAGGGTGTAATTGATATACTAAAACAAGAAGGAAATTCTCTTGAAGGTTTAGCCTTCATTACAGACAGAAAAAATCCAATCCTTGCAGAATGGTGCAACCATAAATTATATGATGAAAATTATATCGGTAAAATCACAAACATCCATATAAGGGGGTCATATGACGGAATCACCAAGTATGATGTAAGCTTTTCCGATAAAGAATTTTTTGGACATAGTTTTAACATAGATATAAAATCCTAGTTACATAAGTTTTATATGTAAAATATGAATATAAATGTTTTTAAACTATATATTTTTGAAGGATTAATTTTTTAAGCGCTTTTGCCCATATGGCATCAGGTTCAATTTGGAGTAATTTTTCAATATATTCCAGCGCACTGTGGTAGTCCCCTATTCGTTTTTTAGCGGCAGCCATTGCATAAAGCGCATCAACAAATTTTTCATCCAATTCTATTGCTTTTTCCAAATCTTTTATCGCATTTTCTATATTAGGATTTTCTATATCTTTTCTTGACAGAATTATCCTTGCACGATTGTAGTATGCATCACACATTTTATCATCAAGCTGGAGAGCCTTTGTGTAGTCTAACATTGCCTCATCAAATTCTTCCAAGGCATCATATGCAACAGCTCTATAAAAATATGAAATTGCCCAATCGTTTTTTAATTTAATTGATTCGGTGATACTTTCGATTGCATCTTGAAACTTCCCGTTGTTAATTTCTTCTATACCCTTGTCCAGAAAAGATTTGTAGTCTTCCACTGTAAATTCTCCAATTAATTTGCAAAAGGTGCGCAAATATAGCGCACCTTTACTTTTTGTCAATTTAACTATTCTGCTTTTTTAGCAAAAGATTCGTTTGCACGAGTTTTTATTTCTTTTTCAAGGATTTCAATAAATTCATCAACCTTGAAAGTTCCTACTTGTCCTATACCTCTTGCACGAACAGCGACAGAGCCGGATTCAATTTCCTTATCTCCGATTACGCAAACATAAGGAATTTTCTTGTCCTGTAAGCTTTCTCTAATCTTGTAGTTCATACTTTCGGAGCGGTCATCAAGTGAGACACGGATTCCTGCTTCTCTCATTTTTTTATAAACATGTTCGGCGTAATCAGTATGTTTATCGTTACTTATAGGAACAATGTTTACCTGAGTCGGTGCAAGCCATGTAGGGAAAGCACCTGCGTAATGTTCAATCAAAATTCCGTGGAATCTTTCCATAGATCCGAATATTACACGGTGCAACATCAACGGAGTCTTTAATTGACCGTCTTTGTCCTGATATTTGATATCAAATCTTGCCGGTAAATTAAAGTCTAACTGTATTGTTGCACATTGCCACGTTCTGCCGATAGCATCTTTAACTTTGAAGTCTATTTTAGGACCATAGAACGCACCATCACCCTCATTGATGTCATATTTCATGCCTCTGCGTTCCATTGCTTCTTTTAATCCTGCTTCAGCCTTGTTCCAATTTTCAATTTCTCCAACGTAGCTTTCAGGACGGGTAGAAAGTTCAACTTCAAATTCCATCTTGAAAATGGCCATTGTGTCTGCAACAAAATCAATAATGGCATTGATTTCGTCAACAAGTTGTTCAGGCGTACAGAAGATATGTGCATCATCCTGAGTAAAGCCTTGAACACGGGTTAGGCCTGACAAAGCTCCGGATTTTTCTTTTCTGTATACCGTACCTAATTCAGCCATTCTTAAAGGTAAAGAGCGGTAGGAATGTCTGTTTGCTTGATAAATCAAGATATGGAACGGGCAATTCATCGGCTTAATTACATACTGATCATCAGAATCTTCATCTTTTTGTACAAAGAACATATTTTCTTTATAGTGATCCATGTGTCCTGAAATTTCCCACAATTTTGATTTAGCAATTTGTGGAGAATATACCGTAACATAACCGCGTTTTCTGTGTTCACTTCTCCAATAATTTTCGATTTCTTCTCTAACTATTGCAAGATTTGGATGCCACAGAACCAAGCCGCCGCCTAATTCTTCTCTTGTTGAGAATAAATCAAGTTTTGCCCCCAATTTTCTATGGTCACGTTTTTCAGCTTCTTCAATAAAAGTTAAATATGCAGCTAAATCTTCTTTTGTCCAGTATGCAGTTGCATATATTCTTTGAAGCATTTTGTTTTTTTCATTACCTCTCCAATATGCACCGGCAACTTTCAATAATTTAATTGCATTTCCTTTTATATAAGAAGTGTTTGGAATGTGAGGACCTGCACAAAGGTCGTTAAATAACACATTTCCGTCTTTATCTTTTGTTAAATATAATGTAGGGTTGTCGTTTCTGTGTTCTTCCAGTAATTCTGCCTTGTAAACTTCACCCTGTTCTTTAAATTCTTTAATTTGTGCATCTACATCAGGTATAACGTATTTTTCAAAAGTAAGATTTTGTTTGATGATTTCTTTCATCTTTTCTTCAATTTTTACTAAATCTTCCGTAGTAAATGCATGCCCGTCTGTCAGGTCAAAATCATAGTAAAACCCTTCATCTGTCGCAGGTCCGATAGCTAATTTTGCTGCCGGAAACAGGCTCTGTACCGCTTGCGCCATAATGTGTGAAGTTGAGTGTCTCAACGTGCGCAAAGTTTCATTGTTCTTTTCCATATTTTCTCTTTCTGTCCTTTATGAAGAGTCAGAATATTTGAATACAACACCTATTACAAATTCCGTGTAAATACGGCCGGCTCTTCTAAGGGTGGACCCCCTAAACTCTTACTGCTGTTTAAATCAGCTTACGATAACGTTATACCACGGAAAAAAAAAGTAGTAAAGTAACAAAAAAACTAACAAAAAACGCACTGTTAAGTTTTGTAAAGTGTAATTTCTACACTATATTGGGGTTTTGCGGATATTACAAAAAATATTAAATCAAATAGTTGACAAGAAAAATATTGTATGCAATAATAATTGAGTAAGATTTAAGTGTAGCCGAAACACTAAATATAAATAGATTCATTAACCCCAAAAACATATAAACTCCTAAATAATAAACACTAAAAGAGACCATTAGGATGCAGAAAACGACCCACTCACCAGTTGAGTGGTTTTTTTTATGAGTAAAATATTTTCGCATTAAAAAACGGGACATTTATTAAATGTCCCGTCAATAATTTTTTTGATAAACTATTAATCCCAGTCCCAAGTGAACATTTTCTTCCAGAAAGTTTTTTCTTCATTAATTCTGTTTTTTGCATTTTGTTTTGCTTGTTTTGCAGCAGCTTTTCTTTCTGCAGCAGCTTTTTTCTGAGCTTCTTTTTGAGCTTTTGCTTGAGCTTTTTGTTGATTATAGCTGTTTTCAGTATTTGTAATTGCTGCAGATGTTTTATTTAACCAATTAGTAACACCTGTTGTTGTAGCTGCTTGAGCTGAACCAATTGAAATTACGGCTGCTGCCATTAAAACTACTAATGTTTTTTTCATTTTTTTCTCCTTATCTAAACAAATTGGGGCTACTAAGCCCCAATATACTAATGAATTTTTTTTGAACGCTGGTATGCCGCAGTATATTCGTCCCATGAATTTTTAAATGAAGTATCATTACTCATTTCAAAGCGGCGTCTTTGCTGCTCCCACATTCCGCGATTTTCTTCTGCTTTTACCTGCCAGCCTGCTGACAAATAACTACCGGAGGAATTGCCCGGTTGTTCATATGATTGAGAACCTCTTAATTGAGGCGCATCTTCGGATATTTTGTTATCACCTGCTGTTTGTTCTGCAAATGCCGGTACTATCATCAGTGAGCATAAAACAGAAACTATAACTATGTTTTTCATATATTTCCCTTTCGCATTTACATTTATATTATACTAGATAGAATTATACATTGCAAGAATTTTGTCAATTCCATTTCTGGCAATTGTAAAGATTTCTAACATTTTGTCATATTCATAAGGTTCTCCTTCTGCTGTCGTTTGGAATTCAATAATTTTACCGCTTTGAGTGAGAACTATGTTACTGTCAACCTGTGCGTGGGAGTCTTCTTCATAACATAAGTCCAACATTACTTCACCGTCAATTATTCCTGCAGAAATTGCGGCTACCGGCTCGATTATAGGATTTTCCAATAAAGTACCTTTTTCCAGTAATTTTTCTACTGCAATTTTTAGTGCCAGAAACCCGCCACATATACTGGCAGTTCTTGTTCCGCCATCAGCTTGAATTACATCTGCATCAATAGTTATTGTAACATCGGTCATTTTTGTTAAATCAAGACAGGCTCTCAGGCTTCTGCCAATAAGTCGTTGAATTTCCTGCGTTCTTCCTGATATTTTGGTTCTTTCTCTTTGGCATCTTGTATTGGTGGAAGCCGGAAGAAGCGAATATTCTGCTGTCAGCCAACCTCTTGGGTCATCTTTATCCATCCATTTGGGTTTACCAAGCTCAACGGATGCTGTTGTTATTACTCTTGTATCACCAAATTCTACAAGCACTGAACCTAACGCATTTTTAGTAAAATCTTTTGTAAATTTAATTTCTCTTAATTCGTTATTTTTTCTACCGTTTCTCATAATTTTTATTCCTTATAATCGTAGTCCCACATATATATTTGACCGCAATATCTGCATACTGCATGTTCATTCATAAATCTTAAATCAGGTACAAATGTGTAACCGTCTACTGATATCTGAAGTTCATTTTTTGTATTGTATGATTGTTCAAACTCACGTTTTCCCCTATAATCAGGAGAAAACATCAGTTCAAACTTATCTTTTGATTTACAGTTTTTGCAGATAAACAAAATTAATCCCTCTGATTTTTAGCTCTGTTGATAATTTCTGCGGAGACTCTTTTAACAATCCTTTTCCCGCCTTTATTTGCCGTTTCATATCCGTTATCTCCGGCAAGAGCCTTGTACCACAATGCCCAGGTGATGCTTCTTAGAGGAAGCGTAAACCCTATAACAATAAATGATACTGTTTGATATACAAAAAATTCAGAAACTTTTGACGGTGTAATAAGATTAAAGGAGGAATTGAACATCAAAATCTTATCATTTATAATGTCTATCGGTACAAGTTCTACAATAGTTTTGTCAAATACAAGTCCTAAAAAATGTGTCAATTTAGTGAAATCAAATATTACGGAAAATCCTTGAACAAACAATATATGGGTAAAAATACCTATTATTGCCATTATTAACAATGTTCTAAAGCCGTTTCCTTTTATAATCTCAAAACTTCTGCCAAAACATCCTGTTGGTGATTTATCCGGTTCAAATGAAAATACTTGAAATACAAGTACGAAATATACAAAGAATACCGCTCCTATAAGCCATAATACAGGAATTAAAATAGAGGCAGATATAAATATAGAATATAAAATCCATAATCCTATATATGAGAATGAACGAGTTGTTATAGTAGCTTTATGTGCAGGAAAATCATATATTTTTCCGGTAGTTAAAAATCCGTCGGTAATTGAATTTATTGCACCATATGCAACAAGATAATCCCAAAAAGCTTTCATAAAAATTAAAAGTCCGGGAATAATAATTACAACAATACTCATTACCATAGTTGTATAATCACGGAAAAATGCATATTTATCCGCTAATTCAGGCAAATATGCAGTAAACAGTGCCGAGAGAGAAAATACCAGCATTAAACCTAAAACTTGTCCTAAGACAGGGAAAAGCATGTATCCGCAAAATCTCAAAAAATTTGTACTGTAAATTCTAATTGCCGCCAATATTATCCATATAAAATTGTTTTCAACTTTTATCTTTGCCATAACTACTCCATGTCGTACTCGGGTTTTTATGTTATAATTGTGTTATTATTTTATTACAAATAAAATTAAAAAAACAATGCCAAATTATAAAGAATTTATAAAAACATTTACAAAAGAAGATTATGAGGGAAAAAGGGTAAATTTGCACATTCATACAGTGTGTTCAGACGGACAAGCAACCCCTCAAGATATATTAAGACAGGCTCATGAAAAAGGTTATAAAAAGATAGCTATTTCCGATCATAATACAATTAATGCGTATTTATCAACGGATATCCTTAGTGATGATATTATAATTCCGGCTGTTGAATTTGATGTATGGTGCGGGTATGTATTTATGCACCTTTTGGCTTATGGAATAGACATTTATAATGAAGAATTACAAAACTTTTGTGCAAAAACTAAAAAAGAAACCGAATGGGATGTAATAAGAATTTTTTCGGGCAGAAATATTAAAAAGCTTATTAAAGCTATTCATAATGCAGGCGGAATAGCAGTACTTGCACATCCGGCATGTTGTTGGGCAATTGACATGGACAGTTTTGTAAAAAAACTTATCTCATACGGTTTAGATGGTATTGAAGTGTATTATCCTTATAAACGTCATCGCAGAATTATAAAATTTCATACAGTACATACTATTGAAAATTTGGCAACTAAATATAATTTAATTAAAACAGGCGGAACTGATTTACACTCTGTCGATTTATAATATTTAAGCTGTTTATTTTAAGAAGGCTTTAGCAATAGATTCCCTGTAATTTGGTCTTAGTATACCAACTTCAGTAATAATTCCTGCAATAAGCTCGTTAGGGGTTACATCAAATCCCGGATTTATAATATTTACTTCAGGAGCACAAATAATTTTTCCGTTGATGTGTGTAACTTCTTCTCTTGAACGTTCTTCAATGACAATTTCATCCCCTGTTGCAATAGAGGTATCAATTGTTGACAGAGGCGCAGCTATATAGAAAGGTATATTGTGATATTTTGCTGCAATAGCAACGGTATAAGTTCCAATCTTATTGGCTGCATCCCCGTTTGCCGCAATCCTGTCTGCTCCGACAACTACCATATCTATCATACCCTTTTTCATGAAATAAGAGCACATACCGTCAGTTATAAGTGTTGTCGGGATGCCATCCATTGTTAATTCAAGTGTTGTAATCCTTGCACCTTGTTGACGAGGACGAGTTTCGTCCGCAAATACTCGAATAGTATTGTCTTTGGCAAAAGCTGAACGAACTACGCCAAGAGCGGTACCATAACCGACTGTAGCTAATGCTCCTGCATTACAGTGAGTTAATATTGTTGCACCTTTTGGTACAACTTCAGCTCCGAACCCCCCTATTTTTTTGTTTATTTCAATATCCTCATTTTCAAGTTTTATGCCGTTATCGGTTAGTTCTTTAATTATTCCGTCAATTGAGGATGTGGAATTTTTTATGATTTCTTTTTGTTTTTCAACAGCCCACATAAGATTAACCGCCGTAGGGCGAGAGGTTTTCATATAATCTGCTTTCTCAATAAGTTTGGAAATAAATTCATCTCTTGAAATATTTTGTTTTCCGAGTTCAATCGCATATAACACAATACCATGAGCACCGGCAATACCGATGGCAGGTGCACCTCTTACTATCATATCTCTGATAGCATGAAACATTTCATCTCCGCTTGTGATATCTACATATTTATATTCGTATGGAAATTTTGTCTGATCTACCATTCGTGAGCAATTATTTGTCCATTGTATTGTTCTTATTTTTGATTGAAATTCTGCCATTTTGTTCTCCATTCGGTTATTTCTTACTTAAATTATTAATTGTTTCTGTAATGTAGTATATCAAAAAACCTGAAAATGCATTTACGGTTGCACTTAAAATTCCTAAAAATATTGCACAAACTGTTATAATAAAAACGTTTGCGTGTCCTAAAAATATAGCAACACCATAATTACTTGAATAATGAAAAACTCTGACCAAAAGAATTATAAGCGGCATATATACTAACGAAAATGCTAAAAATGAAATAAAGCCTACAATTCCGCCAATAGTAATACTTTCAGGCACTGATTCAAGCCTTAATACTCCCGTTCTCATTAAAAACATGATTACAATCACTGATGAAAAACAGAGCAATATAAGGAAAGCAAGGCTGCCTATATATGGTAATACCGATAAAATACCGCAGACAAAACCTATAAAGCAACTTAATATGCTTATAAGTTTCAATAAAGACATGTTCATTTCGAGTTCTCCATTGTTGTTTGTTAATATTTTATCACAACAATAATTAAGCAGCATCCTCTAAAGATTTTTTCAATGTTTTTAATTCTTTCACCAGAGATTGTAACTGTTTAACACTTTCGGTATTTCTGTAATCTTTAACAAGTTGTCCGTTTTCGATATCAAGCTTATCTCGTAAAGATTTTGCCGCATTTAATTTTGACAATTTAGTCTTAAGTGTTTTTGTACGAACTTTAATAGATTGCATTTCATCATGAAAAATATCGGATAAAGATAATTTTCCGGTATGGTTAAAATACTTGTCAGATTTGTCGAGTCTTAATTTAGCATCCTTATCTTTCATAGACTCAAGTTTTTGAGTAAACCTGTTGTATACTTTAAAATTTTTACGGACTAATTCTAAAGCCTGAGCATCATCTATCGCCGAAATCTCTTTATACGATGCCAACAAATCCGGATGCGCACGATTTACAAGTAAGTCATTTATGAAGCTTATTTTGTTATTTGCAATTAAAATTTCATCATCAGTTTTATTTTCATCTTCAAGCACTTTGATTAAGTTTTTTCTTGCTAATTTTAATTCTTTCCACTCAGGGTTTTGGGAAAGTTCCGATAAGGTATTTCTTATTGCGTCACGGTTATCTTTTATAATTTTGTTTGATTTTGGCAAAGTTTCATTATAATCTTTTTCTAAATTTTCAATTGTTTTATTGAGGTCATTTCTATTGCTAAACGGAAAATTATAGCTATATTCATCAAATTGGTTCAAGTTATCAATAATATTCTTCCTTTTTGCAATATAGTCACTTTTTATAAGATTTTTTAAATTTGTAATTTTTTCATTTAAAACAGTTATTTCAGCTTGAATTTTTTCTGCAGACGGTTTTGTTACCTGAGGAAGCGAAGGAGTATTTTTTTTGTCCGGAGCTTTACCGGATTTCATTCTCCATATACAAACCCCAAGGATTCCGAGTCCCGTTATGCTGCCGAGAATAGTTTTATTGTTGAAATAATTGTCTTTTTGTGTAGGCTGAGGTTTTTCAACGGGCATTTTTTCGGATTCCAAAGATTTAGAAACCGATTGAGTATTAGTCATATAGAAATTTTGTGTGTTACTGCCGATTTGTTGAAATAAGCTTGCCATGACCGAATCCTATCTAAAAATTAAAAACTCGTAAATTTTTATTTTTGCTATTTATCTAAATTTTTACTAAACATCAAGACTTGAATTTCGCCCGGTTGTAAGTTTGTTGTAATTTCGCCTTTTCCGATTTCGGGTACGTTAATCATAGTCATAGGCATAACGCTGTCTTCAGGTTTAATTTTAGGTAATTTAACTTTTACTTTAATTTCACTTGAAAAATTCATATTGCCAATTACCGCAATGATGGTATCCTCGTTTGAAATTGTATATGCAAATACTTTTTCATCAGATGTTTTTAAAAACTTGAAAGAACTGTTTTGGCTGTTATAGATATTATTTACGATAGGTTTTACCTGATTAGCTCTAACAAACTCGATCTTTAAATCCATATTTTCTCCGCCAGGTCTGCGTGAAAAATTAAATATATCAAGTTTTCCGCGGTGAACAAAATAAATATCATCATCCGTATATGTTTGCGGAGCTTTTTTATTTGCCCAAAAATAAATATATTTATCTCCGCTGTCAAAGCCGTCGACAAAATACGAATTTACAGGTAGGGTTGTATTCAACCACATTATCATTTTGCTATATGCGGGTCCTTTTTCAATAATAGGGCTGAGTTCATCATGTGTAGTAAAACTTCCGATTACACTTTTTGCTTCCCCAAAGTTTTTTTCTAAAGACATTGTCATATTCACTTGATTTTGTAATTCTTTTGAAGTTGTCCAATTTTTCAAATTAAACCAGCTACCGTAAAATCCATCAAAACCTGCACGAAGCAGCTTATCGTACGGAGTAAAGACAGCTTTGTCTGAAACTGCATCCTTCCATGAATCGGAGGATTCCGCAAGCCAAAGAAATTGGGGGTCCTTTTTTCTTGAATATGCTATTAGTTCCTGCCAAAATTTAGCAGGTTTTGTGTGTGCCGCATCTGCTCTTATTCCATCAACCCCAAGGTTAATCATGTAATCAACAAATTCTTTATGTATCTTTAACAAATCATTATTTATTTTTTCTTCATTACCTGCGTTTAATAGTCTTACATCTGTCCAATCTGCGGGAATAACCGGTTGACCGGAAGCATCTTTGACAAAAAGTTCCGGACTCTGTAAAAATAAATCGTATGAGCCGCAGGCAGGTATGTCAACAATTATTGCAATCCCTTTTTCGTGGGCGGCATTTATGAATTGCCTTGCTTGTTGTTCAAGTGTAAGTTGACTTGAATAATCTTTTAATTGCGGATTAATAGAATTAAAGCCTGCAGCCGAATATAATGAACCGGCAGTGCCAAGAGCTTTCGTTTTTCCGACAGGTGTTATCGGTAATAAATGCAGTGCATTTATACCTTCATTTTGTAATTCGCCAAGCCGATTTATACCGTTTATAAATGTTCCGGAAGTTTCTCCTTCATTAAAATCGATAATACCGTTATTATTTTTGTCTTGAGCGTTAAACGTACGCATATTGACAGCATATATTACGCTTTTATTATTCAAAAAATCTGTTCGCAAATGATTTACCCACGCATTATCAGCATTTACCTGCAGGTTTGAAAAAATTAATGCGGCAGATAATATTAAAAACTTTTTAAAACACATATATTCTTCCCCTCAATTTTATTTATATGTTATCAAATATTATATATATTTGCAAATATTATAACCCGATTTATAATTATTTTATGGTACAAAATGTTTATATCCATATACCTTTTTGCAGGCAGAAATGTAAATACTGCTCATTTGTTTCGTTTCCGAATATTGAAAAAAAAAGTAAATATTTGGATGCGTTAAGACAAGAAATTTTACTGTGTTATAAAAATGAACAATTGAAAACTTTATATATTGGCGGAGGAACCCCATCCGTTTTGGATGTAAAAGAAATCGATTGTATTTTAAGGCTGTTTAATACAGAGCCGAATGCAGAAATTACAATTGAAATAAATCCGGAAACCGTAGACTATGAGTATCTTTGTGCGTTGCAAAAAATCGGAGTAAACAGAATCAGTATAGGTTGTCAGACATTTGATGACAAAATTCTTTTGGAAATCGGAAGAATTCATAATTCCCATCAGGTCATTAAAACCGTAAAAAATGCTCAAAATGCAGGTTTTAAAAATATAAGTCTTGATTTAATATATGGGTTACCAAATCAAACTATACAAAGGTTTGAGAATGACTTAAATCAGGCAATAAATCTTGAGATACAACATATTTCATTATATGGCTTAAAAATAGAGGAAGGTTGTGCTTTTTATTATAATATCCCGAATAATTTGCCGGATGAAGATTCTCAAGCGGATATGTATTTAAAAGCTTTATCACTTATGGATAAATATGGTTTTGAACATTATGAAATCAGTAATTTTGCCCAAAAAAACTTTTATTCAAGACATAACTTGAATTATTGGGATAATAATTCTTATTACGGATTTGGGGTAGCGGCTCATGGGTATACTAACGGGGTGAGGTACTCAAATACTTCAGATATTGATAAATATATTGAAAATCCTATCGTTAATAAAGGAAAAAAAGTATTATCATTAAAAGAACAGCAAGAAGAAGAAATCTTTTTAGGTTTTCGTAAAATGTCCGGAATTGATACTAATTTGTTTTACAAAAAGTTTGGTATAAATTTTGATGTTAAATATAAGTCTGTTTTGGATAAATATCTTAAGACGGGGCATATAATGAAAACACCGACCGGATATAAATTTACTACTGATGGTATTATGGTAAGTAATTATATTTTGGCGGACTTTCTAGAATAAAAAAGCTGTCTTGTATAAAAGACAGCTTTTTGTATGTGTTTTATAAAAATTTTATTCCTTTGGTGCTTCGGCAGCGTTTCCTTCAGGAGCTGCTGTTGTACCTTCAGCTTTAGGTGCTTCTGTTGCTCCGGTTGCTTCTCCTTCAGGTTTTGCAGCAGGAGTTTCTCCTTCAGGTTTTGTTCCACCCTCAGCTTTTTTGCCTCTGACCTTCTTTGTAATAGGTTTTACAATCTTGTTATCCAGCCATTCTCCCGGTTTAACCAAAGCATTTTTAATCTTATCACCAAGGTTTATATCTTTTGAAGCTTGTTCACCTTCTTTGATAATCCATTCATTACCTTTCCAGGCATGTAAACCCCATAATGCAGCAGCGATAGCAATTGCACCACCTACAACTTTAGCTATTGTTTTTCCGGTACTGCCGCCATTTTCTGTTTCTTCTGCTTTAGAACTAATTTCTACAGTATCTTCTTTAGGACCCTGTTCTGCCGCTGTTTCGGCAAACTTGCCCGGAGCATTAATGATATCATCATCTCCCCTGAAATATACTTTAGAACCACCACTAAATTGTATAGGACCTACCATAGGAAAACCTCCTTTTATTACACACTTCCATACCATGTGAAAAACGACTGATATATATATTTTGCCCAAAATATGATTGTTTTTCAATTTTTGTTACAAAAATTTACAAAAAATTTGGAATAATTTTTTAGCTCGTGTAGTCTATATATTTAGAAGAGGAGAATGGGATATGGAAAATAATATTTTATTGGTTGATGAAAAAGAAAAAGAGAATGCCAGAGCATTAACTCAGAGTTTTGTTAAAAAAGATGTAAGAAGTCGTGCATATACAAATGTATTGGGTGCAGAAGTTTGCATGCAATATTTAAAAGATGAAAATATTATAGACAGTGAAATATATAATATTCACAGTATCAGAAAATTTCTTGAAGAATTTGATATTTCAGATATTATGCTTGCAAATATTCATATTGACGTCAGGGTTGTGTATAACGAAAACGAAATATTTATTCCAAAATCTCATTTTGAATATAATTTAGTTCCGGATTTGTATATAGTTCTAAAGATAAATAATGATTATTCTCAAACTGAATTTTTAGGATTTTTTGAGCCAAAAATGCTTAATAAAAATAATACTAACGGTGAATATTATTTCATTGAAAAAGAAAAACTCTCTTCTCCTGTTGATTTGAAAAATTTTATAAATAATTTTAAAGGTTCAACCTCAAAAGAATATAGTGAAACCGAACTTGATGATGCGGAATTTCTATTTATATCAATGGCTGATAATAGTATAAGTAATGAAGATAAGAAAAAGTTACTTGACTACTTGAAAAACAGTGCATCGCTGAGAGATAGATTTATAGAATTTGAAAACTTTGAAATGCTTTCGTATAAAACTGCAAACGATGTTGCATTTGATGACTATTTAGAAGATTCATCTAAAGAAGAACAAGATAATATTGAAATTACCGAAGAAAATAATGCAGACTCCGAAGCCGCAGAATTAGACACGGATATTTTTGATGACACGTTAGATACTGCTGATGTATTTGATGAAAATCTTGATACGAGCGAATTATCTGTTAATGATTTGAATATTGAAGATGATAATCAAGAAACATCCGAAGATAATTCGGGTAATGGATTAATCGGTGATATGCTTGCGGGTACCGCAATTGCTGGTGCAGAAATTGCAGGTGCAGCTATGGCATCCGCCGCATTAACCGGTGCGGCTGAAACCGCAGAATCAATATCCGGATTGGCCGGTGCTGCGGATGCGGTGGCAGGTATTGCAGAAACTGCATCTGACGTTGTTTCTGATGCCGTTGATGCACTTGCTCCAAATAATACGGATTCTCAATCTGTTATGGGTATGACGGATACTCTCGACGAATTAAACAGCATGGATATTGCCGATAATGCGGGAGAAACTTCTGCTGTTGACGGTTTGACAGATGGTATCGACGGACTTTTATCAGAGTTAACGCCTGATAATACAACAGGAGAAACAACAGAGCAGATTGCCGAAACGCCTTCTGAAATTCAAGATATATCTGTACAAGAAGAAGATACATCATCTTCTGTTGGCAGTTTAGAAGATTTATTCGGGGATACTTCAAGTGAGAGTTCTTTTGATGACGGTTTATTAGCAGACAATGTTGATTTTGGAAGTTCTGATAGTAGTGACGATGTAGCTTTTGAAGATTCTTCCGATGATTTAGTTTTCTCAAATAACGATGATTATGACGATGATTTGATATTTGAAAATAATGATGATTACGATGATAGCCAATCATCTGTTTCATCATCTTCATCAGGAGGCTCCATATCATCAGTAAAACAGGGTATTCCTGCCGCAATAAATACTCCTATTTCAGAAGCAACCGAGTTGGTTTCGTTGGAAAATATTCAGTTGGGCAATCTCCCTCCGATGGATATTCCAAGTGATATTGGCAGCCAAATGGAAACTATGGAAATGGACGAATTTCACAGGCTTGTTAATAACTATGTTCCGACAGAAATTAAAGATGAATCTGTAACGATTGATTTTAACAATATTGAAGAATCTGTTTTACCGAATTCAACTAAAGAAGAAGATTTTGTTGATGACGAAATTCTTGATGTATCAAATACGGCGCCTGCAACAACCAGTCCTGAAACAAAAAAAGATGAAGTAACTTCGGATGATTTTGCAGAAGATATGCCGGAAGAAATCAACGATTTATCGGCTATTAAAAAAGATGATTTAACTTCGGATGATTTTATGGAGGATATGCCGGAAGAAATTAAAGATTTATCTTCCGTAAAAACTGAGGATTTAATACCGGATGAATCTATGGACAATATGTCCCTAGAAACCGAAGGGTTATCTGTTGAAACTCCGCAGGAATCTGATATGTCAACAGATTTTGACGAAGATATATTTGGAATATCGGATTCAGCTGCAACAGAAGCTTCTGTTGCCGATGCGGATGATTTCTTTGATGCTGCAGCAGAAAAGTCAGAGCAGGATGCTTTGCCGGAAGGGGTTGATTTTAATTCAGGATTGAATATCGGAGAATTACCTGATGAAAGTATAGACCAATCGGGTGAATTGATTTCGGAAATAGATGGTTTGGATGAAATAGAAAACCTTGGTCAACCGGATGAAATTTCTGCAGAAACAAGTTTTGCAGATGAGGAAGATGTTGAAAATACAGCTTCCCAAGATGTTGTAGAAAATATTGATATTACCGAGGAGGCTGCTGAAAATGTTTCGGATGATTTGTCATTGTTAGATGATATTTCCGCATTGGATGACATTTCTTCAGGACAAGAATTTTCGGAAACTGATGATTTTGATGATGAAGAAGCTTTACCGACAGGATTTACTCCAATAAATTCCAATCCAGAAACGGAAGGTTCGCTTGGCATGCTTTATGCTGATTCGGATACAAATATTGACAGTCAGGAATTAGAAAACGAAAATTACGATTTCAGACCAAAAAGAAAATTCTCTCTAATGCCTGTATTTGCATTTGTTACGGTAGCCATAATTGCAGCAACGGTTGTCGGATTTTTAGTCAAGAATAAAAACAGCATAGATTCTGAAACTCTTATTCAATCTGCTCCGGAAAATGAAATTTTGGAATCTCCGGAAAACGATAACAGTAATGTTCTTGCAAATCAAGAAATTGTACCGGCTATACCAACTGATGAATCGTCGCAGCAAGCGGATAAAATAGAATTATCTAAGGACGCAAAGCAAGATGCCATCAAAGAGGCAAAGGAAGCTGTAAAACAACAAAATTCTTCAAAGGTGATTGTTGAATCCAAAAAACCGCTTAATGCAAATAAAAATATAACTTTGAAGAAATTGTCATGGCAACTGCCAAATTACCTTTCACACAGCATGAATATGAATAAATATTTGCAGGCAGCAGGAAAGAGCATAAAATTAACGCTTTCAAGTGACTTGTTGCTAACAAACGAATACATATATTCAAATATGGTAAAGGTAAACTTGAAACTCTCTAACGACGGGACTATACAAACTGCTTCAGTCGTATCTTCAAGCGGTTCTGAGCAAGTCGATAAAATTGTGTTACAAACTGTTAAAGATACACTAAATGTCGTAAAGCCTGTCCGTGGCGAGGTTCCGACGAAAACATTTAATTTGGCTCTTATCATTTATCTATAGTTGTGATATACTTTTGTAAGTAGGGGAATTTCATAAGTGGAATTAGCGCAAGATAAAATTGATTTGATTGAGAAATTAATCAGAGCAAACAGAAAATTTATTAATAATGAAGATTTATACGAGGACTTTTTTAATGAAGCGTGCAAGCGTTCATTGCCTATTATAAGTACTATATCTTCGGATGCAACATTAGAGGTGTATCTTAGAAAAGTTGCAACCTCCAGTATATTAAATGTATTAAAAGATTCCGGAAGATTAAGAAGAACCAGAAATGCTTATGTGTCTACAAAAGAAGTTTCGTTGAGTGATTCAACTTCGTATTCAAATATTTATTCCGATATAAAGGTTGAATATGAACCTATTGATTTTGACAATGGTCCTGAAGATGTCGCTATAAAAAATGAAGTGGTTAATCTCGTAACCGATTTTCTGGATAAAATTAATAAAGAAGAACCGGACAAACAGTATCTTGAAATATATAAACTTCGTTACAGAGAAGGCATGACTCAATCAGAAATAGCAGAGGAGTTAAACCTTTCTCAATCGGAAGTATCCAAGAGATTGTTCAAATTAATGCAAAAAGTAAAAAAATCATTAAATGATTAATAATCGAGATACGAATTATGAAATGTCCAATTTGTAAAAAAACGATACCGGACAATTCTCTAAGATGTCCATACTGCAAAACCAGAACAGGATTAATTTGTAAGAATTGTCATACCGTAAACACAATATTTGATATTGCGTGCAAAAAATGCGGAGAAGAAATTTTAAAACTTTGCCCCGAGTGTAGTTGTGTTAATTTCCCGAATGCAAAAACATGCCGCAAGTGCGGATACCAGTTTGAGGCAGACCAGAAAATGAAGCGAGTAACTCCTAATAAAGGTTTATCTCATCAGGTTAATCAAAAAGCACTTTCTCAAGAAGATGCAGAAATCCTTTTAGAACAGGCTCTATTGTCTGAGGATAAAAAAATAATATCATTAAGCGGTTTGAGAGGGGTAGGTAAGAGTCATGTTCTTGCTCGTGTTATACAAAAATTGCAAGATAAACAGATTGTTTGGTTTTATGGAAAATGTACCCCAATTACCGAATTGACTCCGGGCGGACTCATTCAAGATATAATTTTTAATCTTTACAATTTGCCGAATTTTTGTATAAATAATCCTAAATTCACGAAAGACGCCTCAAAATTGTTTCGAAATAAATTCCCTTATTTAAGCAATGATGAAATAGAAGATTTTATAAATTTTCTTTATCCGGCTAAATTTGGAATATTTGAAGAAATTTCAGAGAGAAAGGTTAAAACATACAATCTTTTAAATAAAATTTTCGATAATATTGTAATGTATTCAAAATTTATAATTGTTGCCGATAATTTTGATTCCGTTGATGGTTTTTCCTATGAATTTTTGAGCAGTTATATAAAAAAAGATTCAGTATTTAATGACTTAAAATTTTTGTTAATTTATTCCGGTGATAAACCGTCACGAGGATATTTTAATATATCAGGTAAAGAAAACGATAACATATACTATGATATGCGCATCGTTCCTCTTGACAGAAATGGAATGCTGAGCTTTTTGGCAAATAAAGAATTAAAAAATACGGATTTCCCAAATATAACAGATTCGGAACGCGAGTTGATATTCTCGACAAGTAAAGGAAATTGTTCATATATTGAGCAGGCATGCGGTTTACGTTTGGACTGTCAAATTTCTGATACCCCGTTTGATTTGCCGGAATCCTATGAGGATTTAGTTGCAAAAAGAATATGCTTGTTGAGTGTGTTAAATAGAGAAGCCTATCTATTTATAACTTCTGCTGCAATTTTGGGTGATAAAATAAATCTCAATCTCATGAAGCAAATATTTAATTATGATGATAATGTATTTGAAGAAATTATTGCATATTTAAAAAATATGAATTTTATTGCTCCTTTAAATGAAATATTTTGCCAATTTAAAGATTTATTACTTTGGGAAACTATGTTGAGTATTGCTAAAAATGACGAACGATATATAGAATTGAATACGCAGATTTGTAACGCTCTTGCAAGCTTTACCCCAAACTCGAATGCAATATTCGGCAGGATTGCGCAAAATATAAAAAATCCTAAATTAGGCTTGGATGTATGGACCAGAGGGACAAGATTAGCCGCATACATAGGGGATATCAACTTATATGCACTATGCCAAAAACAATGTCTTGCGTTGATAAACGAGCTTGATGATACGGAAACCTTGAGAATCAGATATAATATTTCCGAACGTTTAGGTAAATTATTGACCGATTACAGTCCTGCGGAAGCTATGGATTATTTGCCTGATGCTATTGCCAATGCAAAGGCGATAAACGATATTCCCCGTCAAATTGAGCTATTAGGGTATATGTCAAAATGTTGCCATGACACAGGAAATTATCTTGGCAATATTGAATGTGTTGATGATGTTTTAAAATCCTTGCCCGAAGAAAAAAAACTTGAGAAGGTACTTATAAAATGTTCTAAGCTAAAATCATTGCTTTCAATCGGAAATTGCGGACAGATTGTAAATATAGTTGATAATGAAATTATACCGGTATTTGAAGAAATTCTTTCACAAAATAATAAATACTCAAATATTCCTACGGAATTTATTATGGAAAGCCGAATGAAGGCTTATTTGGTGTTGGCAGAAGCTCTTGTAATGCAGGGCAACAACAATAGGGTGTTTGAGATATTAACAATATTATTTGATAATATTGCAGTTACAAAGGTTCAAGATAAAGATTTTGAATATAAATGTAAACTTACGCTTGCGTTGGCAAATAGCATGAAAGGCGATTTCCGCTCATCTGATAAAATCTTGGAAGATTTGACTTCCTCTTTTGAACGTGAAAAAGCCGGTGACATGACTGTCGTAAAATGGAATTTTGTAAATATTTTCAATAATATAATGCGTCATAAATATAAAGATATTCAGGATGATTTGTTCCATGTTGTTACATATGCAAATAATTGCGGGGATAACTTTACTAAAAATATAATGAAAACGCTTTTAGGAAAAGTTTTAAAAGACAATAATAAAACAGAAAATGCTTTGAGTATTTATAATGATCAAATAGCATATTTTTCAAAGGAAAAGATGGCAATAGGGGCTTTACTAACTTGGTATTTAATTGCAGATGCCAAGCTGAATACTGATACTTATGAAGCTTCGGAAATTGCACAAAAGGCTCTTGAAGTCGCTCAAAATCCAAAAATTGCAAATTATTTCTTTGCAGCACTATTACAGATAATAATTGCAAAAGCGTATATGATAAAATCGGATTACGAGTCCGCAAAAATTCATATAACTTTAGGATTAGATATTGCTAAAAAATATGGAATGAATGATATATTATCCCGTTTATATCTTTTATACGGAAAATATTTTTACGAATTAGGTTTGAGCGGCTCGGATGAACAAAAAGAATATCTTAACGGTGCAAGAAAAATGTTTGAACTTGCGGAAGGTTTGGTAAAACAAACCAGAAATACTCATGTGCATATTGAATTGGAAGAAGCTAAAAGTACATTCAAAACGTTCATTGTCAAAAGCGGTGTTCGTTTGTAATTTTGTTTTCAAATATAATTAGTATAAATTAATTCATATAATAATTAATTTTTAGTTAAGAAAATTAAGATTTTAAAAAATCTATTATATAAATATAATATAGTAGTATTTATTCGTATTAAAAAATAAGGAGAAAATTATGTTAAGACCAATAGGTGACAGAGTAGTAGTTAAAGTTATTGAAGATACCGAACAAACTTCAGGTGGGATTTTTATACCTGATAGCGCAAAAGAAAAACCTCAAAAAGGTGAAATTGTTGCTATCGGTTTAGGTAAAATGAATGATAAAGGCGAAAGAGAACCGCTTGATGTTAAAGTTGGTGAAACTGTTCTTTACGCAAAATATGCCGGAACTGATGTTAAAACAGATGGCGTTGAATATAAAATTTTATCTGTAAAAGATGTTTTGGCAGTAATTGAATAATAGTTATAGGGAGAAATATAAAATGGCTAAAAGAATTGTATTTAATGAAGATGCAAGAAAATCTCTTCTTGCAGGTATTGATGCTGTTGCCGATGCTGTAAAAGTAACGCTCGGACCAAAAGGCAGAAACGTAATTTTAGAAAAGAAATTTGGTGCACCTCAAATTGTTAATGATGGTGTAACTATTGCAAAAGAAATTGAATTGAAAGATGGTTTGGAAAATGCAGGTGCTCAGTTGTTAAAAGAAGTTTCTTCAAAAACAAATGATGTAGCAGGTGACGGTACGACTACCGCATCTGTTTTGGCTCAAGCTATTGTAAGGGAAGGTTTGAAAAACTTAACCGCAGGTGCAAATCCAATGTCTATGAAACGTGGTATTGACAAAGCAGTTGATATTGCTGTTAAAAAAGTACAAGAAATGTCTAAATCTGTTAATACCAAAGAAGAAATTGCACAAGTTGCGGCAATTTCAGCAGGTAATAATAAAGAAATCGGTGAATTAATTGCTGAGGCAATGGAAAAAGTCGGTGCAGAAGGGGTTATCACTGTTGAAGAAAGTAAATCTTTCGGTACAAACTTGAAAGTTGTTGAAGGTATGCAATTTGATAAAGGTTATTTGTCACCATACTTCGTTACAGACCCTGAAAGAATGGAAGCTGTATTGGAAGATGCATATGTTCTTTGTGTAAACAAAAAAATCAACATTATTTCAGATTTAGTTCCCGTTTTGGAACAAGTTGCTCGTGACGGTCGTTCATTGTTATTAATCGCAGAAGATGTTGAAGGAGAAGCTCTTGCAACATTAGTTGTTAATACTATGAGAAAAGTGTTAAGAGCAGTTGCGGTTAAAGCACCGGGATTCGGTGACAGAAGAAAAGCAATGCTTGAAGATATTGCAATTCTAACAGGCGGCGAAATGTTCACAGAAGAACTCGGTATTAAATTAGAAAACGTAACTACTCAGATGATGGGTAAAGCAAAACGTGTAACAGTTACAAAAGACGAAACAACTATCGTAGTCGGTGACGAAACAAAGCAAGCTGTTCAAGAAAGAGTTAAACTAATTAAACGTCAAATTGAAGCATCTGATTCTGAATATGATAAAGAAAAGCTTCAAGAGCGTGTAGCAAAACTTTCCGGCGGTGTTGCGGTTATTGAAGTCGGTGCAGCATCGGAAGTTGAATTGAAAGAAAGAAAATTGAGAATAGAGGATGCATTGAATGCAACTCGTGCAGCTAATGAAGAAGGTATAGTTCCTGGTGGCGGCGTTGCATTAATCAGAGTTCAACAAGAATTACAAAAAATGCTTGAAACTTTGAGCTTCTCATCAGATGATGAAAAAATCGGGTTCAAAATTTTAACATCTGCTCTTGATGTACCTTTAAGAGCAATTGCTGATAATGCAGGTGCAAAAGCCGATGTTGTAGTCGATGCTGTTCTTTCAAATGAAGGAGCATATGGCTACGATGCATTAGATGACAAGTTTGTTGATATGTTCAAATCCGGTATTGTTGACCCTGCAAAAGTTACTCGTTCAGCATTAGTTAATGCAGCGTCTGTCGGATCAATGCTATTGACAACAGAAGCTGCAGTTGTTGAAATCCCTGAGGAAAAACCTGCAGCTCCTGCAATGCCAGGCATGGGCGGTATGGGCGGCATGATGTAGTATAAATAAACTACTTGCTGCTATAATATATGCATAATGATAAATCAGCGTGTTTTTGACACGCTGATTTTAAATAAAAACCGGTAAAATAATTTACCGGTTTTCTTTACTTCTTTTTGTAAAGAGGTGATGATTATTTATGTTTTGGAAATTTTGGTTATAATTTGCTTCCTACAGCTTTATATAAACCGATATAATCTACCCAACATTCAATGTTCTGTTGCGCCAGAAGCTTGTCGATAGTTAGAAGGTTCTCTTGGAATTGAATTAAATCCAGTCTTGATATAACACCTTGATTATATTTTTTTTCTTGTAAACTATAATCGGATTTTTCTAAATTTTCTTGTTCAATTGTATTTGCAAGTTTTTCTTTATCTCGTTTTACCGCAACAAGAGAATCGTTGATTTCTTGCAATGCAGTTAAATTAGTTTTGTAATAGTCTTGTAATATTCTTTCATAAGTTGTTTTTTTCATTTTTAAATTAGCAATACGGCGTCCGCCTGTAAATATAGGAAGCATTGCGCCTGCGGCTAAAGATGCAATCATACCTTTTGTTGAAAAGATACTGCCAAATTCACTTGCATTAAATAATGCAACTCCGGAAAGATTAATTGTAGGTAAAAATTCTTTTCTTGCGACTTTAACATCTATACCGGCTTTTTCTACCATTGTTTCTGCCTTTAAATAATCCGGTCTTTGGACTATTATGTCTGAAGAAATCTCGGATGGTATTGTTCCGGAAAATATTATTTTATCGTAAGGTGTTATTGCTAACTCGGAAATATTTTCAGGGCTTTCTCCAATTAATACTGCAAGAGCGTGTAACAATTTTTCTCTTTGTTTTTTGTATTCTATTAATTCGGTTTGACCCGCAACAAGAGATTTGTTTGCTTTTATAGTATCAGAAGTTGATACAAGTCCTTCACGGTTGCTTGAGAGCATAAGATTATAAATATCTTGTCTTATGTCTACTATTTGCTCTTGAATATTAATAATTTTGTCCATTCTGACAATGTTTAAATATGTTGTTCCTACAGCTCCCGCAATTGCTATATATGCTGCTCGTTCATCAAATTTAGAAGCTTCATATAATTTTTTAGAAGCTTGTGTTTTATTTCTATTCTTTAGAAAAATATCTAATTCATAATTTACGTATGCAGGTGTTGCAAAAGCCCAATTAAAACTTGATTGATTTGGCATTTTAGTATAGTTAGGTGCAAATCCAGCGCCAATCGTAGGCAATTCATTCGACAATTGAATTTTTGTTGCCTGATAGTATTCTTCAACAGCTAATGTTGCCATTTTTAAGTCATAATTATTTGCGATGGCTTTATTTATATAGCCTGTAAGTATCGGGTCATTAAAGTTTTCCCACCATGCCATATTTACATAATCATATTTATAAGCATCAGATTGTTTTTTATTTTTCTTAATCATGCTTTTAAAAACTTTTGGTTGTGTAGAATTTTGTAATTTTGTAGCGGCTGATGCCGGTACAATATTTATAACCATAAAACTCATCAAAAGCGTTGCTGCTATTAACTTTTTCAATTTATTTTCCTCTATCTGAATGTTCACTATTGCAAATTTTATATCCCTATGCTAACATAATATTGTTGCAAATGCAACATATTTTTTTAACAACATAATTTTGTATTATAATAACATTATGACAGATATAAATAAAAAAACAATTCCACATTATACAGAAAGTGTCTTTTATGAGCTTAAGCAGATGGCTAGGTTGATGAAATTCCATGCAACTCAACAATTTGCTATCCTTGGTATAGATTTAGCACCGGAAGAATATACAACATTGGATACAATAATGTGCAATCCGTCTTTATGTCAAAGAGATTTGGCAAAATTATTGCTTTTAGATAGGGCGAATACCGGTAGAATTTTAAATAAATTAGAAACAAAAAAACTTATTAATCGTTCTGTTGATACTAAAAATAACAGATTGATTAAAAAGGTGGATATAACATCCGTCGGGGTTAAAAAGCTTCATGAAATCAATAATAAAATATATGATATATATGTGGAAATTGCAAAAAAAATTCCACCGGAAGAATTTGAATCGGTAAAATTATCAATAAAAAAATTAAGACAAAATATTGAAAAACATATAGAAAATAAGATATAAGAGGTAAAATATGGAAGAACAACAAAATGCTGAAGTAGCAGCTGAAAATGATACCGCAAGACCTAAAAAAGGTGTAAAAAGAACTATTGGTATTGTTATACTAATCGGAATTATTATTGGTGTTTGCTATTTTGTAATTGATGCAATGAAATATGAGTCTACTGATGATGCCTATGTTGAAACAACTACGGTATCGGTAAGCCCTAAAATCAGCGGTCATATTACTGAGGTATATGTAACCGATAATCAATCGATAAAAGAAGGGGATAAAATTGCAAAAATTGATTCAACGGATTATGAAATTGCATTAGATAAAGCAGATGCAGCATATCAAAGAATGCTTTTAAATCAAGAAAATGCAAAAGCAAATCTAATGGCTTCAAAATCTAACATAGAATTAGCTAAAAAAGATTTGGACAGATATACAGATTTATATGAAGAGGGTGCTGTTTCGAAGCAAACTCTTGATTCTGCCCAAGCAAAATATGATGCTGCAAGAGCAAATCTGACAAATTCTGAGCAGGCAATATTATCTGCTGATGATAAAAAAGTTGCCGATGCAGATTTAAGAGCTCTTAAGGCCGCAAAAGAACAAGCTTCTAAAAATTTAGAGTACACAATTGTTTATGCTCCTCAGTCCGGAACTATTGCAAACAGGCGAGTTGAAAAGGGTATGTATGTAAGTACGGGTTCTCCGTTATGTGTAATTGTTCCGAATAAAGTTTGGGTTGTAGCAAACTTTAAAGAAAATCAGTTAAAAGGAATGAAAAAAGATTTGCCGGTAGATATAAAAATTGACGCATATCCTAACAAGGTATTTAAAGGTAAAATCGACAGTATACAAAGAAGTTCAGGTGCAAAATCAAGTTTATTCCCACCTGAAAATGCAGTAGGTTCATTTGTAAAAATTGTACAACGTATTCCTGTAAAAATTGTATTTACGGAGGATATTGACCCTGAAAAATACAATATTGTTCCGGGAATGTCTGTTGTTCCTAAAGTACATGTAAAATAGGAAAAATAACCGAAAATGTCAGCACAAACTACAGAAATAATTGATGAGGAAAAATATCTTCCGGAAAATCCATGGTTATGCAATATTCCGGTTTTAATAGCCGTAATAGTATTCGTATTAGACGGAACTATTGCAAATGTTGCGTTGCCTCATATGGCAGGTAGTTTTTCTGCCACAAGAGATGAGTCTATGTGGATTTTGACAAGTTACTTAATTGCAAGCGGTATTGTTATTCCATCAGTTGATTTTTTTAGCAAATTTTTCGGAAGAAAAAATTTCTATGTTATAAGTATTCTGTTATTTACGGTTGCTTCATTATTATGTGGTATGGCGCAAAATTTAGGTCAGATGGTATTTTTCCGTATTTTACAAGGTGCAGGCGGGGGCGGTATTGTTCCGTTATCTCAAGCAATAATGATGGAAAGTTTTCCTAAAAATCGCAGAGGTACTGCGATGGCAATTTTTGGAATGGGAGTTATTATTGCACCAATTATAGGTCCTGTGTTGGGCGGTTGGATTACAGATAACTGGACATGGCCTTGGATATTTTTTATAAATGTTCCATTGGGATGTATAGCGGCTGTGATTGCATCAAAATTACTTTATAATCCGCCTTATTCTCATCGACAAAAAGGAGTAAAATTAGACGGGTTAGGATTTTTTCTTCTTATAATTTGGCTGTGCAGTTTACAGGTGTTTTTTGATAAAGGTAACAACGCCGATTGGTTTAATGCAAGTTGGATAAGATGGATTTTTACTGTTTCAATGTTAGCAATGGTGTGTTTTTTTATATCTCAATGGAAAAGAAAAAATACATTACTTGACTTAAGTGTATTTAAAGATAAAAATTTTATTATCGGTACTTTTATACAAGTAGTTATGCAGGCAGTGTTGTATGCTTCAATTGCAATTTTACCTCAATTTTTGCAAAGTCTTATGGGGTATACTGCATTTTTAAGCGGACGGTCTATGATGCCGCGCGGATTAGGAAGTTTTACAGCGACTATAATTTGTGCATTTATTGCTGATAAGGTTGATAAGCGAATATTGGTTGCATTGGGATTATGTTTCTTGGGTGGTGCCGGTCTGTTTTTCGGATTTTTAAATCTTCAAATAGCAAATATAAATATCATGATACCAAATTACTTTATGGGATTTGGTTTAGGGTTATCAATGGTTCCTATAATAAACCTTTCTTTGGATACGATATCAAATCAGCAAATGACAAATGCTTCAGGTATACAGAATTTGTTAAAAAATATAGGCGGAGCTATAGGAACATCTCTTGTTGCAACCATGCTTACTCGTTTTGCACAAGTACATCAATTTATGATGGTAGGAAAATTAAATGATTTAAATCCGGTTTATATTGAAAGAATGCAGGCTGCTGCGGGGGTATTATCGCAGTATACTTCGCACTCTGTTGCTGCACATATGGCACAATATTCTTTGTATGCTCAGTTGGTAAAACAATCAACTTTATGGGCATTTATGGATGCGTTTAGAATATTTGGTCTTATGTGTTTAATAATTATTCCGCTTTTGCTCTTGCTTGATAAACGAAAAAAAGCATAAAAAATTGCTAAAAAACTGATAAACTTTTACGCAACATATCTGTTGACAAACAATTTGTTTTGTGTTATAAAAGTTGTGGGGTAAATGTATATTTATAAGTCTTGTTAATTAACAAGACTTTCTTTTTATATTTATAATGTAAAATTCTGCCATAAGTTACTTAATGTGATATTATTTTTGTATGAAAATCTTAGGAATTGATCCCGGCATGGCAATTGTCGGATATTCATTATTAGAATATAAAAATGATAACTGTACCCTTATTTCATCAGGTTCTATTCAAACTAAAAAGGGAGAACGGGAATCTGCAAGGTTGCTTGAAATATACGAAGATATGATAACGATTGTTGAAAATTTAAAGCCGGATGTTGCAGCTATAGAAAAATTATTTTTTGTTCATAATCAAACAACGGTAATGCCGGTTGCACATGCTCGCGGAGTAATATTAACGGTACTTGAGAAGTATAATATTCCTATCTTCGAATATACTCCGATGGAAGTTAAAAAAGTTTTGACAGGTTTTGGCAGAGCTGATAAACATGAAGTTGAACAAATGGTTAAACTTACATTGCAAACGGATACTTTGCCAAAACTTGACGATACTGTAGATTCTATTGCAATTGCAATTTGTCACACCAGAAAATTGTAAATGCCAAATTTATTTTATTACTTTCTCAATTTCTGAGGTTATATCTGTTCCACCCCAAAATACAATGTCTTTTGGTAAAATCAAATCATAATTTAATTGTTTTGCTTTTTCGGTTACGGCAAGGTGAATTTTGTTATCAAGTTCTTTTACTTTTCTATTATAATTTTCGTCCATAGCAATTTTTTGATTGTTAATTTCATCTCTGTATTTTTCTTCCAGTTGTGCGGCTTTTTGCGGGTCGGTTTCTTTTGAAATTTCTTCCCTTGCTTTTTCCAAGGTCTTTTGAATTTGTTTTAACTTCTCTTGTTGTTCGGTTTTTAAATTTTTTACATCAGCCGAGTTGGTTATGAGTTTTGTTGTATCCACTACCGCGACCATTGTATTTGTATCTGATATAGCAATATTATTTACAGAATATCCGATACCAAAAGCTAGTGCCACGATTATTGCGACATTGAATTTTTTGTACATATTTTAATCTCCTTTTTATTTATAATTAAATTTTTCAATAAAAGTATAAAATTTTTAACCGGCCAGATGGGTAATTATAAATGTAAACAAATGTAACAAAACAAATTAACATGTTTAAAGTTTTTGTTTTAAATCGCCGTTATACAGCATGAACGACTAGGAAATGTTTACTAAGAATCGAAAGGAATAAGGTCAAAACAATGGGTTTGGCGGCATCACAAGCGAGATTATTAACGATTACAGCAAGGAAATCTGACTGTGAATATCAATCAATGGCTCTTTCACACCAGAAAATTGCTCTTGCTCGTGACATGAACGTTGTGTCCAATGAGTATCAGGATGCGTTAAATAAAACCAAACTTGTATATGATTTCTATGGTACAAATGATAAGAGTACTGAATTGTCGTACGCTTTATTAATGAGTCCTTCCAAATTGAATGATTATAAACCTTCTCCGGTTACTGACCCTTCGGGCAGAATTGTTCTTGATTCAGGTTTAGCTGCTGCAGCAAGGGCTGCAGGTATTCCTCAAGAAGGTTTAGGTTGTCCTCCTTCTTCTGATGTAAGAAACAGATTTATTGATGCATTATGTGATAACGGTATTATTACAAAATCGGTAGCATCCGGGGTTAAAACGGTTCAATACAATCCGGGAGTTGGTCTTGGTGGCAGCGATATGCCTGTTACTTACCAAACAGAAACAGTTACATTTAATGAATTTATGGAAAATTATTTGGATAATACGACTTTTGACTTTAATGATTTAACTTTAGATTCAGGTGGTTCTCACTTAAAATTAATTAATTACGATAGAGATTATACATATGATGCCGGTGATGGTCGTGGCATTGTTGATATGGATAAGACAGTCTTTAGTGTCAAAGATATTATCGAGCCACCGAAAGAAAATGGCGGTATTGCATTAGTCGGTAATACTTGGGACCATGACCAAATTTTCAATGAAGAAATCGGCGGACGAAACTGCGTTGTAGATAAAGTTGGTTCTTGTTCATATTGGGATCAATTATTTTACACGTTAAGTTCTGTTTTAGATCCAAATGATAGTTTTGCTCAGTCTGCCTTAGAATATGCTAAACAACAAACCTTAGCAAAAGTTATAAGCCTAAGTTCCGATTATCAGCATCCTGATTTATCAAATGCGGCGTATAGTTTTACATCAGATTATCATAGAGATAGTAAAGTTTTCAACGATGCTGAGAGAACAGCTCGAAATTACGTAGGTTATATTTATGTAAAAAATACAAGTAACGGTGATGATTACAACGATGGTTATAACTTGAATATCACAAATATGACCAGAGCCTTCTATACGTACTTTGCAGCATATATGGAAGGTCTTGCAAATACAAATTTAAAAGTTACAAAAGAAAAAGGAACATCTAACTTTGTAACAGATTTTCCAAACGGAAGTGATTTTTCATTTAACATTGTTGTAGGTTCTGATACTTCCGGAGATAACATGTTAGTTGCATCATTCTATGACGCTTTATTCAATCAAATCGCTACTCAAGGATGGGTTGAAAATAATAACGTTAAAGATAATGAATACTTGGCAACTATGATGAAAAACGGCAGTATGTATATTTCTACAATTTCTGACGACAAATATTATTATCAAGCAAGTTATGCGACAAATACTTATATCAAAGAAATTGCTGATGAACAATTTATTGCAAGAGCAGAAGCTAAATATAACAGAGAAAAAGAAAAAATAAATTCTAAAGAAAATATTCTTGATATGAAAATGAAAAATCTTGATACAGAAATATCTGCTCTTACAACGGAATATGATACAGTAAAGAGTGTAATTCAAAATCAGATTAAGAAAGGCTTCATGCGATATGATGCCGCCGGATAGAATTAAAAAAGGTTGACTAATTAGTCAACCTTTTTTATTAAATCAAATTTATAATGCTCTAATTACTGATTTAATGTTATCATCAGTAATTTTTAGTAATGCTACCGTTTTTGCGGTATTATCAAATGTTCCTAATTTTTTTAAAACTTCTGCTGTTTTTAATATTAACGTTTGGTCGTTACATCTAAGCAGTTTTTGAACTTCTTCGGCATTATCCGTATAATCAAGTGCTGTAAATACGAATGGACTATCTTCTCTTATTTCATTTAAAATTAGAGATTTCATTTGTTTTGTATTAACTTTGCTTAAAAGCTTATGAATTTCTTTAATTTCGGTTTGAGTATTTTTATCTTCGTCAAATATATATTCATCATTTTCTGTCAGGGTATTAAATTTATCTTGAGCATTAAGTAATACAACTGCAGCCTGAGAATTTATCGGATTATATATTAAATCTTCATATATATCATATAAGCGAAAATTGATTACTTCGTACAGACTGAGAATTTCTCCAAGTCCGTTTGTTATATTATTTAATACTAATAAACCGTTTTCATAATTTTTATTCAATATTTCCGGTATATCCATAAGATACGGGATATAACCTGCAATGTTTTCAGCTAAAGAAGATGTTTTCATTATGTTAATCAGTTTATCTAAAGCAGATTGATTGCCATATATAACAAGAAACTTTACTGCTGCTAAACGTTCAAATTCATCATCACTATCGAGTTTAGATAGTGCTTTTTCATATGAATCAGTATCTTTTAGTATTCCTAATGTTGCTGCACAATTTGCGTTAAGACTTTCGTTTTCTGTATAGGAATTTTCCCTCAATAAATCAATTGCAAGGGAATCCTGAATATAAGAAAAATATTTTGCACAATAACATTTTTCATCTTCATTTCCGGTTTCAAATAAGTCTAAAATTTCATCAGTTAAATCTTCATCTGCATATTTTGCCAATGCTGCTATTATTGCATCATCATATGAAGGAGAGTAATACTTGAAAAATGCAAGTAAATTTTTATAATTTGTTTCATTACATGCATTAAAAATTCTTTCTGCAACATTTTGTTTTATAAAATCAAACAGATAATTCTCTTGTTCAACAAGTTCCTTATACAATTCTATATCGCAATTATCTACGAGATGTTTGGCAACTTGTTCATATTCTTGTTTATTTTTTCCTGTCAGTTGTTTAATTCGGTTATTCATATTACCGCATTATACACAAAAATACAGGATTACGCAATGTACTTTTACTATGAGGTTTAATGTTTAATATTTAAAACTATTCCTAAAATAGTAAGTTTTATATGTTTATGACCGTTAGATTGTTCTTTTTTTCGAATATTAAATATCCTTGATAAAAAGAATCTTAATGTCATTTCTGGTGGTTCGTCTGCTAATCTTGTATAAAGCGGTTTTTTACCTTCATCCTCAAGTTTTTGTAAATAGTATGCCGTAAGTCTTTCTGCAATCATACCTATTGTCCTGTTTGATTGGTCAAACGATTTTTCCATCTCAAATAACAATGGAAAAACCCACTCGCAATACCTAAAGAAATCCTCTTTTTTCATTATAAATAAATTCATTAAGCCGCCGTGGTTTTCATTGATTACGTATTTATTAAAATTATCAAAATCATCAGGATATAGATGTTTATATAGCGTACAAAAATTATCAAAATCATTAGGATTAAGATTATTTAACTTTGCACAAGTAGCCCATTCAGCTTTGATTCCTTCTTTAAATACAGGAGATGACAATTTAATAAAATCGTAATCTTTAAAATATTTATCTAAATTAGAATAATTTATTTTAAAAAATCTTCTGTAATGATTTAATCCGATATAATCAGGATTTCCCAATTCGACATAGTTTTTCCATGCCCAATAAATACCTGTCATTTCGTTGAGAAATCGATTTTTTTCTGAGATATTATCTCCGGTGTTATCTCCATGCATATTGTTTAATAACCAGTTGTAATCTTTTTCGGATAATTTGCCGTCTTTTGTTTTTTTAAAAGAGATTTCTCTTCCAAGATGAATTGGATATAATATATGACTTTTAAATAATTTATCTTTTTTATGATATGCAACAAGAATTTTTATATTACTGTTCATTTATAACTCTATTCTTTTTAAATTTGAATGTTACACCGAGGATTCTTAGTATTTTATGTTTTCTATCCGGCGAATTTGTTATAGAGAATATCCATCTGAGAACTTTACGTGTAATTCCATAAGGGTAGAATAACCTTAACGGCAGCATCCACATAGCTTTTTTCTTATACTGTTTTATAAAATTATCCCAAGGAGTATCCTCTAATGCTTTAAAATATTCTCTTGCCCATGGGGTAGAATTTAACGGTTTCCAATGCACCCAAGGTTTTTTAGGTGATATAAAATGTATTATTGCCGGATCTTTTATTCCGCTAAAGATTGTATCGTGTAATTTTTTCACCTGTGCATTATAGATATTTTCTATATATTCTATTCTGCCATTAAACACCGCATTGATAACGTCCTGATCGTGACATTCAATTTTTTCCTGATTATTATTTATCCAATCAATAATTTTCTCTACAGAATTTTCTTCTCTCATTTTTTTACAATTTAGCAATAGAACTCCGCCATTTACATATTTTTTAACATTAAGTCTTTCAGAATGTTCTTTCAATGATACATCTACAACCCCTAATACCAAATTATTCTCAAACTCTTTGTTAAATATGTCAGATAATGGTTTTCTTACAACGATATCGCAATCTAAATATAATACCCTATCTTCATCAGGGATTAGCTCAGGAATTAAAAGTCTGTAATATGTTGCAAGAGAAATATAATCGCCTTTAAAGGTGTTACAATTTCTAAGTTTTTCTAAATCAGGTTTTATATATATAATTTTACAGGTATACTTTTGTTCGAAATAGGATAATTTATGCTTATTTACTGCCGATATTCCGCCGTCAATAACATAAAATTTAATAAATTCACCTTCTTTTTTGCTTTTTAAAATTGACGATATTGTTGCTCCCATGTGTTGGACATAATTATTATCGCAGCCAAAGCATACGGCAATTTCTTTTTTTGCTTGAGATAATGTTCCTTTGATAAGTTTTTGAGTTTTATCAAAAATATTTTCTGCGGTTTGATTTTCTCTAATTAGAACAGTGTTATAAATATTAGGATTTGGTGCCCACTGTGGCAGGGTAATTTTTTCATAGAATACCGCAGTTGTCGGAACGCCAAGTGCATAACCATAGTGCATCGTTCCGGTGTCAACACTGATTAATGCTTCACATTTTTTTAATACACTACCTAATTCCGGTATTGATGTCTTATTTACCAGATTTATAAATTTACAACCGACATTTTCAAGTTCCTGTGCGTATTGAACGGTATTATCTCCTGTACCGACAATTACGGCTTTATATCCAAAATAATTAATTTTATTAATTAATTCAACCGCAGTCATAAACGGCATATCTTTTGGAGGGTTTTTTGTCAGTACGCACAATGCAATATATCTGTTCCATCTTGGCATTAATTCCTTTAAATGTTCGGGAAGATTTTCGTCAGCATAGCATTTGATTGGAAAATTTTGCAGGTTTTTATTTGTAAATTGTTTAAATAACGCTGTATGTGCCTCTTGCATTGTTATATTTCTTCCACGGACACGTTTTCCGATAATCGGATAT
This sequence comes from uncultured bacterium, assembly GCA_902761735.1. Classification (GTDB taxonomy): domain Bacteria; phylum Cyanobacteriota; class Vampirovibrionia; order Gastranaerophilales; family Gastranaerophilaceae; genus UBA1221. Next base: position 40,121 of record CACWLL010000003.1, on the reverse strand, counting down.
TGTGCACCTATTAATTTTGCAATTACATTATTTCTGGCATTACCGTATGTGTTAAAAGTAGCAAACGGTTTTTTGTAAGGAAAATCTTTTGCAAATTTAATAATTCCGCCCAATCCTTTGTGAATACCTTTTTTATCGTATACAATTACATCATCAACATCTTTTTGACATTTAGCCACATCATAAAACGGTTTATCAACAACAAAAACTACTTTTGAATCAGGATATGCCATTTTGATATTCTGACATAACGTATTGCAAACTAACACATCCCCAAAGCATGAAGTATTAAATATTACAAAAACTTTTTTGTTGTTAAATTCTTCATACTTTGTATAAACTTTAATCCCGAATAAATAAATTTCTTTTTTATCGATATAATATTTTGTTGTATAAAGCAAATGTCTGTCTTTATAAATTATGATTTCTTCAAATTTTATATTGTTTTCATCTATATATCGTATCGTATTATACATAGAGTTAATTTTATCAAGATTTTTTGCAATATAATTTTTAGATTTTAATATAGAGTTTGGATTGGAAAAATAATGGTATTTTACGTCAGGTACAACCGTCAATTTTTTTATTTTGTTTATGACGCGAATAGTATATGGTGCATCTTCAAAAAAAACACCCTCTTCAAATCTCAAATCGTTAACTAATTCCCTTTTGTAGACCCTCCCCCAAACAAACCAATATGGTGGCATTTTGAGAACACGTATAATATCGTCTGTATTTGTATAAGTTTTTTCTTCATCATATTTAAGACAATATGTAAATTTTGTAGATGATTTTTCTCTTATTGAAGACGAGACAACTACATCTGAATTATTTTTTGTAATAGCGGTATGCAACATTTCATAATAGTTATCATCAACCCAATCGTCACTATCAACAAAAGAAATATACTCTCCTGTGGCGACATTCATTCCGGTATTTCTTGCCGCACCCAGCTTTGCATTAGTTTGAGTTATAACTTTTATACGATTATCTTTTTGGGCATACTCCTCCAAAACCTGGGGGGTATTATCCGTAGAACCATCGTCTACAACAATAATTTCTAAATCTCTATATGTTTGGTTAATTAATGAATCCAGACAACGTTTTATATAAACACAATCATTATATACAGGAACAATTATAGATATTTTAGCCATATTCTCTCCAAAACGTTATTATTGTCTTATGGTATCACAAAAAATGTATTGTGGCATAAATTTATAGAAAAATGGTCAAAACAAAAAACCCTCCGAGAAAACTCGAGAGAGCCTTTGTAGAACACATCAAAACGCTGATAGGTTAAGCGTTTTGACCTTTAATAACATTATGGATTAGTCCGCCAAAGAAACCTGCAACTGCACCCATAGTAACGAATGCAATGGTCGGACGTTTCATAGCTTTTGTAGCAGAGTCATAACTTTTTAAGAAGTATTCGGTATTTACTCTCGCTTTTTCATTAACTTGAGCTATGATGTTTTTCAATTCTTTAATGCCGTCAGCATCAAGATTTGCTTCTTTAATAATTCTGTTCATTTTCAACGATCTTCTGATTGAAGCAATATTGTCTTTTAACGTTTTTGTGCCGCTTTTACCCTTAGCAGAATCTGCAAGTCCTTCAAGGGTTGCTTTTTCGTCTGCCAAGTATGTGTCTACACCTGCATCAACCATTTTCAAAAATACATCCTGCGCAGGGGTTCTTGTTTCGAGGTTTCTGATAGCTTCAATCGGAATACCTTTTGATCTGCCGGCTTGTCTTTTGATATCGTTTGTAACGATTTTGTACTCGTTATCCTTTTCAGCTTCACTGAGCGGCAACATGTATTTTGCTGCGTAACCTGCTACACCGCCAATAACTACGCCTTTACCCATTGAATTGAATACTGAATAAGGACTGTAAACATTTGTGTTTAATGATTCTACTCTTGCCATAGTTAATAAACCTTTACTTAACTAATCTCTATCACTCTTATGTACATACACGTCGTGTGTGTTGAAGTTTCACACTAAAAAACTTCAATTTACTGTATATGTGGTGAATTTGCACTTAAATATTTTAAATAATTAAAACACTAAACCTTAATTACGTAAAACTGAGTAATCAAATCCATGACGGATTATATCACAAGATTATTTTTTTGTCAACACCTTTATGAAATTTAGTAACAACATTATCAAAACTATTATGGCTATTGTGACAAAGTATACTTTGATAGTATTCTCTCCCATAAATAATGTTGCAAATGCTCCGGCAATAATTGCACATGATGTTAAAATCACAACGGTCTTTTTCTGAGAAAAACCGGCATGGAGCAATTTGTGATGAATATGTTCCGCATCGGCTACAAACGGAGATTGTCCCTTAAAAATTCTGCGTAAGCTGGAATATGTTATATCCATAATCGGAACCGCAAGGACAACAAATGGTAGCAAAATTGCAACGGTCGCAGCTTTCATAACTCCAGTAATAGAAATTGTTGCAAGTAAAAAGCCTGAAAATAATGCTCCGCTATCTCCCATAAATATTTTTGCGGGATTAAAGTTGTATGTTAAAAATGCAAGCATTGAACCTGCAAGGATAAATCCTATAAGGGCAATAATCGGATTTGGCGGAACCATTGCCAATGCAATAATTGCCAGTGTAATTGAATTTATTGTGGTAACAGAACCTGCTAAACCGTCTACACCATCAATAAAATTAAGAGCGTTACTAATCCCTACAATCCATAATATTGTCAGCGGATAAGACCAAAATCCCAATTCAAACCCGCCGAAGAACGGTATAGAATTTATTTGTACACCGAGTAAGTATACCATTGTTGCAATTGATAATTGTATTAAAAGCTTGAACTTAGCGGGTAAATTATAAATGTCATCAACAAGTCCCAATAAAAACATCATGGAACTTCCCAATAATATTCCGGATAGCAAACTGCCTGTTGGATAATAGCTCATAAACACCAAGCATAAAAAGGTAAGCATGGTGCTAAGCCAAATAGCAACTCCGCCTATTCTTGATATAGGTTTTTTATGTATTTTTCTGTCATTTGGCAAGTCTACAAGCCCTTCTTTTTTAGAAAAACTGATAACCAACGGCACTAAGAAAACCCCAAAGATATATGCCATTATTGTTCCGATAACATGTGCATGTGTTAATTTTATAATCATGATGTTTGTGTACCTTAAATTTTCTATACCCAAATTATACATGCTGAAATATTTTTGTGAAGTAATACGCAATTCCCCATACGGAGAATGGAATATATATTTATCGGATTTAGCATATTATTGAGAGGAAATTTATGAAAAAATTCGGATATATTCTTATAATTGTCGGACTGTTATGTATTGCTAACAGTGTTGTATTTGCGGATGATACCGCTGATGCGATAAAATTTTTTAAACGATATGTGAATGCCGCAAACAGTTATGATAAATCAATTTTGCAGATGTATTCCCCGAATGCAAGGATTATCCGACAAGTAATAAAGCCGGACGGTGCTTTAGAGGATATTGAAACAGACACAAATACATATCTGAGGCAATTACAACTTGGGCAAAAAACTGCACGTTTACGTCGTTATAAAAACAGTTACACAAATATAAGAGCCGAGAAAATTTCAAACGGAATTAAAATTTCCTCTCTTAGGCAGCCGTCAGGAGAAAAATATAGGTTGAGGACATACATGATTATCCAAAAACAACCGAACGGTGAATGGCTTATTATTGAAGAGATGATGCAAACAAAAGTTCAAATTTTTTTAAAATATGCTAATAAATAAAATAGTCTAAGTTCACTTAATCAAAATTAACATGCCACTTGATTTTTATGATTTTTCCGATATTATTGTAGTACGAAACTAGCTAGAAAAGGAAAATTATTATGGCAAAACATTGTGAAATATGCGGTAAAGCACCGATTAAAGCAGCTAAATTAACATTCTCTCATAAACAGATTGTTCATACACAAGAACCTAACTTGCAGTCAGTTAAGGCTATTGTAAACGGTCAAACTAAGAGAATTAGAGTTTGTACATCTTGTTTAAAAGCAGGTAAAGTACAAAAAGCTATATAATGCTTGAATAAAATTCTGAAAAAGCGGCATTGTTTTAATGCCGCTTTTTTCGTTAAAAATTTGTTTACTTGTTATCAACCCTGCTAAATTTCCATGATATAATGCAATTATGGCAGACTTGTTTACGGAGTTGGAAAATCAAAATAAGCAGATTCCTTTGGCGGATGCAATAAGACCAAAAACTTTAGAGGAGTTTTTAGGGCAAAGTAATGTCATTGCTCCAAACAGTCCGCTATTAAATCTCTTGCAGACAAACAGATTGTTTTCTATGATTTTTTGGGGTACTCCGGGATGCGGTAAAACAACTCTTGCACGTTTGATTGCGACAAAAACAAGTGCAAATTTTATTGAAATATCAGCAGTAACCTCCGGAGTAAAAGATATTAAAGAAGCCGTTGAAAATGCAAAAATGGCACTTCGCAGCGGAACTAAAACCATTCTTTTCATTGATGAAATTCATCGTTATTCAAAAACACAACAGGATGCATTATTGCCTCATCTTGAAAACGGGACATTGTTCTTAATCGGCTCTACTACCGAAAATCCGTCTTTTCAGGTCGTTCCGGCATTACTTTCAAGGGCGCAGGTTATAAGGCTTAATCCTATTGATGATGAAAGTATGTTTAAAATTATCAAGCGTGGTTTGGCTTATCTTGTTCAACAATATGTCCCTATGGATTGTGATAAAGGGGTGTTTGATTTTATTATAAATCTCGCAAGGGGAGATGCTCGCTCCGCTTTGAATATAGCGGAGAATGCTTATTTCGCAAGCGATTTAGTTGATGGCAGGAGAAATTTAACCGTAAAAATTATTGAAGAAATCTGTCAAAAACGTAACACAATGTATTCTCGTCAAGAGCATTATGATTGTGCTTCTGCTTTTCAAAAAAGTTTAAGGGGAAGTGACCCTGATGCTGCAATATATTATCTTGCAAAAATGATAGCTGCCGGAGAAGACCCAAGATTTATTGCACGTAGATTAATTACCTGTGCTGCAGAAGATGTAGGGAATGCCGATCCTATGGCATTTAATTTGGCGGTGAATGCGTATAGGGCCGTTGAACTTTTAGGGTTACCGGAGGGGAGAATTCCGCTTGCTCAGGCTGTAATTTATGTTGCTCGTGCAAAAAAATCTAATGAAACAGTATGTGCGATTGATGCTGCTCTTTCGGATATTGCCCATGGTAAAGATTATCCTCCTCCTATGCATCTAAGAGATTCCCATTATAAGGATGCCGCTAAGTACGGTTTTGGAGAAGGTTATGTATATTCTCATTCAGACCCTGAGTATCACCAGCAGTTTTTGCCGGATGAATTAGTTGATAGGAAATATACAAGATAACGATTAGAACATATATTATGCTTGCAAAATAAAAAGGCGATTATTAAATCGCCTAAATAACCAGATTTTTACACTATATAAGTGTTCAGAAAGGAAGTCTGTTTTCGTTCTATTCTCCCAAATTTAACTGTGAGAATTGAACAATTTTATTTTTACCGCGTTTCTTAGCGTTATATAATGCGTGTTCCGCATATCTGATAATTGTATTTACATCCTCATCGACATTTTCTAAGCATGGATAAGTTGAAATCCCGCCGGAAATTGTAATCGGATGTCTTTCTTCTTCCCCTGCAGGAATAAATTCCATTCTTTCAATATCTCTTCTGAAACGTTCCGCAAACAAGAATGCATTTTCTTCAGATGTATTAGGCAGAATTAAAAGAAATTCCTCATCTCCATAGCGGGTTAATATATCTTCTTTACGGATAAGCTGTTTAAGTTTATCTGCAATTGAGCGAAGAAGTACATCGCCCCAATCGTAACCGTATATGTCATTTACAACTTTGAAGAAGTCAAGGTCAAACAAAAGGCAAGAAAGTTTTGTTCCGTAACGTCTTGAACGGGAAATTTCTTGTTCTAAACGTTCGTGCAAATACTTTCTGTTGTGTAAGCCGGTAAGTTCATCCGTTGTAGAAACTTGTGTAATCTTATCACGCAATTCCTTAACTTTTAACAATGATTTTGCTCTTATAACGAGCTCTTCGTTGTCAATTGGTGTCTTTATCAAATCATAAGTTACGGCACGTACAGTAGTTCCTTTAAATGTTTCTCCGATAAATAATACCGGTGATTTGAATTTTGTAACCATTAATACATCTTTTATGTCAGGAACATCTTCTATTACAAGCAATCCTGCATTAAGAGTTTCATATTCTCTTAATTTTGATGCATCTTCCAATCTTACGTTTACATCTTCAATACCTGCCAAAACGTCGGCAAGTGCTGAATTATTTTTCGTTGTATAAACAATGATATTTTTCATCAAATACCTACTCTCCTCTATACTCGACAGTTTATCACGTCGAGCATGCTTCGGGCAATTTGTAACAATATGTTAAAGGTTACTTATTAGAAATAAAATTATATGTTTGTAAAGTGTGTGAGGCAGAATGGTAATAAGGTAATAAGTGAAGAAGTTCTTTGCAGTGTTGCATGCGATAAATATATTGTTACAATCTCTTAACAAATAGAATTGAAAAATTAAAGTTTCCGCCCTAAACACCGTAATACATGGTACAAGTTACGACTTTATGAAAGGACGGGATACAAACTTATGGGTATGGCTGCATCACAAGCGAGATTATTGAGCATAACCGCTCGTCTTAGTGATAATGAACACTCAGGACAGGCTGTTTCGTATGCTAAGATTCGTCTTGCTGACCAAACAGAGCAAGCCAATAGAGAATACCTTGATGCTTTAAAAGCGACAAAGTTGACCGTACTTACAGGATTTAACGGCTCTGAAGAAATATATACAGATATTTCATATGCACTTATCACGGGATATAATACGGTTGCAAACGGTGCTCAATATGTTGTAACGGATAAAAAAGGACAAGTCCTTGTTACAAAAGAAGTGGCTAAAGCGTTTGAGGCAGGAAATGGTGATTTTAATATGTTTCTTGCCAATCTCGGTTATTCACAATCAAATATTACCGTTAAAGCAAATGATGAAAGTGCAACTCCGGCACAGAAGGCTTATGCATACAAAGCTGTACACGAGGCTTGGGACCAATATTTAACTTCAGTGGGTCTTCATATAGGTGAAGATGAAGAACACGGGCTTGATTTTGGTTATACATCATTTAGTACGGGACCTTATGACGGTTATCCTACATATACTTATATGGGTATAACAAAAGCTCTTAACTATGAAGGCGCAAATGAAGAACAGCGTGACTTTTATGATTACGCAGTAGCATTAACAGAAAGTTATTACGGTGCATCTGATTCTGCTAAAACTTTGAAGAATACTTCGGTTCCTGATAATGTCGGGTATGTAAATTATCTGAAAAACCTGTTCCATAAAATGGCTTCCAACGGATATTATACCGAACTAAAAGAAAATGAAACTTTAAAGGATAATACTTGGTTTGAAAATGAATTAAGAGCAGGAAATCTCTTATTAGAACAATACTCTGTGGTTGAAAGAAAATTTAAATCAACATCTATTGATTCTGATCAATCAATTCAAGATGTAACTGATGAAAGAAAAATAGCTCTTGCAGAACAAGATTATAAAAATAAATTGGCAAAACTTGAAGCAAAAGATAACAAATATGATTTAGAGTTGAAAAAGCTTGATACAGAACATAATGCTCTGCAAACAGAATACAGCGTTATGAAAGATTTAATCAATAAGAATATTGATAATTCTTACAAATCATTCAGCGCATAAAAGATTTAACCGATTCCTTATAATTTAATTTTCCTTATTAAACAAATTTTCGTAACTTTTCCCCTATACCGCTTTTAAAGCGGTTTTTTCTTGTTTGCTATCCTTGAATATCTAATTTTTTACCAAGGTTCGAGTTATTGTTTTTATATTCTATCGCTTGCTGTTTTATGGCTTTTGCTTGATTGGCAACATTGTAATCCTGCTCAGACGGGTCTGCAGGTGCCATTGCGGAATTAATTACGATGTTTGCATGATCAATTGTTCTTTGCGGATTATTTTTGTCTAATGTTGGCATCTTAATAGAAACGTGTCCGCCAACGGGTATTCCTTCTGCATTTCTTTCAATTACAATATCTCCTGCAAAAGAGCCTCCCGCACGTTTATGTGCAAGTTCATGTGCATATATTTCATTGTAATTCTTGTCAATCAGTGCTTGACGTTGTTGTCTTATATAATTTGTCAGACTGTTGTTATCTATGCCGAATAAACTTACATTCATCTCTACACACTCCTACAATATATCGCATATTATACTACAAAAGTAGTAAATATGCAATATCTGTATTAAGAAACTTTAATTATTGATAAAGACAGATTATTTTTGTAGAGATTGTCAATAAGTTTTGCGATATTATGCTTTGGTAAATCATGGGGAACGTCATTGGTATTCCCTACCGGTTGACGTGATTTTTCCCTTATGGGAAATGTAACCTTATTGAGTTTTGAATTATATGTATAGGTAGTTTTTATTGTTGTTGTTTCTGTAATTTCGAATGTGGAAACAGAGGCTATTGTTGACGAATTCCTTTTATAATTTATGCATTTAAGGAGGGTATTTGTTCGTGGGTTAAATTCTTTTATTAAAGCAACTGATAATCCGTCAGGTCTGTATATTGTAAGGCGATTTATATTTTGTGTTTCTGAATCATAATTGTATATTGAGCTTAATTTGGATGGATTACTAATATTGTAATTAAGTGTTTTTATTTTTTTGCCGGTTTTTGGTTGGTATTCTGTTTCTGATTTTATTAATGAAAAATTTGTAATTTTGTACAATGAACCATTTTTGTATTCTTCTATTGATTTAACTTTTTGTGGTTTAAAATAGTCAAAGACAGTAATTTTTCTGATAACATGGTTATAGTCATATTCAATAATTTTATGAATGGTTTTCTGATTTTTTCTATATATAATTTCTTTTTCCGGTTCAGGAATTATTTGTTTTTTCATTGGTAAAAGCATATTTTTCGCTATGCTCAAAAAATTAGTTACCATAAAGCCTCCATTGATTTAACTTTAAAAATTAAATAAAAAACAATTCAAAAAATATACTGGTCGGTTGGGGAGTTTGTTGGTTATCATAATATTTAAAAATAATGTGTAAATTGATTGCTGTAAAGCTTTATTCGTGATAATATTTTCACGAAAGAAACAAGGAGAATAATAGATGGTTATGAATTTTGAAGAGGGCGTTCCATTTGACCCGGGATTTATTCAACATATTTCGGCAATAATTCCTAATATTCAATATATGTATGAAAACTTAGAAAAATATAGAAATTTCGGACAAAAAAGAAATCAATTTAAAATGTTATTTCCTAAATTAGAAGAATTAATAAATAATTATATGGGTTTTTATTCAGGTTGTATTTTATGGGCTGAGGCAATAAAAACACTCGATAATAAACCAATTACCGGAAATTATTGTGTTGACGGAACTTATGATGAAGAAGAAACATTACAGGAAGTGAGATTTTTAAGACATTATTTGGAGTGCTTACCAAAAGATGTTAAATATTATATTGGAAAAGACTACGAAATTCCTGAAGAATTTTTTAAGGTTTTGGATTTGTATGAGGAGTTTTTAAGAGAAAATCAAGGATTTATAAAAGTAAGTAATACAAATGATATTAAAGTTCCTGAAAAGTCCAAAAAAATAGAAAATATTCAAACAGCATTTGATAAGATTGAAGAAGTTACCCAAAACGGAAAATTGAAAGAACTTGTTGAATGGATAGTGTAGATATTAGAACAAAACTGTATCAGATGTTTATTTTGGGATTAGAGGGCGGTAAATATACAGAGGCCCTAAAATCCGGATTAGGCGGGATTATATTTTTTTCAAAAGATATAAAAAATCCCGAGCAATTTAAAACATTAATTCAAAGTTTGAAATCTCAAGCTTTGACAGCACCGTTTCTTTCTATAGATCAAGAAGGCGGCAGAGTTGAGAGAACAGAGAATATTCATAACGGTAAAAAGTATTTATCGGCAAAATATGCTTACGAAAAGGGGTTAGGTTTTTTAAAATCACAAACTGAAGAAATTTCAAAAGAATTATTGTCATACGGAATAAATCTGAATTTTGCTCCTTGTATTGATGTTAATACAAATCCGGATAATCCTATTATCGGAGAGCGTGCCTTTTCTGATAATACGGCAGATGTCATTAGAGGGGAAATAGTTGTTTCAAAAACATATAGAGAAAACGGTATAATACCCTGTGTAAAGCATTTTCCCGGACATGGTGATGCAAATGCAGATAGTCATTTGACTCTTCCAAAAATTGACATTCCCTTTGAGGAATTTGAAAAATATCATATTGCTCCGTTTAAATCCGCAATAGAAAATGGTATAGAAATGATTATGGTGGCACATTTAAATGTACCGCATTTTGATGATGATGGTGTTCCGACATCATTATGCAAGAGAGCTATCGAATATTTACGCAATACTCTAAATTTTAAAGGTCTTATTATATCGGATGATATGGTAATGAAAGGAGTAGCTGATTTTGGCGGTGCAGAAGCCTGCGTTATGGGTATAAAAGCAGGTTTAAATATGTTTATATACAGATATTCTGATGAAAAAACTGTTAATATTATAGAAACTGTTGCCAAAATTGCAGAAAATGATGTAGAATTAAAAAAGAATATTGAAAAATCATATCAACTTATATTAAAATTAAAACAGGAGAAAAAGATTTTATGATTACCGCAGAAGATAAGAAAACTGTATTAAAAATAGAAAGATTACCGCATAATAAATTTATTCCTGAATACAAAACTTCAGGAGCGGCAGGCATGGATTTATGTGCGGCGATTTCTGAACCTGTAACCTTAAAACCGTTGGAAAGAACTTTAATACCAACCGGTTTGAAAATTGAATTGGAGCATGGTTATGAGGCTCAAATCAGACCTCGTTCCGGTATGTCAATCAAGCATGGAATTACTCTTATCAATTGTGTAGGTACGATTGATGAAGATTATAGAGGTGAGGTTTGCATTCCTGTTGTAAATATTTCTAATGAAGCATACACTATTCAACCGGATGAAAGGGTTGCTCAAATGATTATAACTCAAGTTGAGCAGGCACGTATTGAGGTTGTTACGGAATTGAGCGAAACATCAAGAGGCGAAGGCGGTTTCGGCTCTACCGGTAAATAAAATTTAAGGAGTATAAAATGCTGAAAGTTGAAAAAAGAACTACACCACATTATCCGAAAAATCATGTTATTGCATTACTACTATGCTGGTTTTTAGGTATTTTTGGTATTCATAGATTTTACACCGGTTATAAACGTATTGGCGTTATTCAATTGTTTACTTTATGCGGATTGGGTATTTGGTGGCTAATTGATTTGGTTTCTCTGTGCTTTAATTCATATAAAGACAAGTATGGTATTGATTTGGATGAATATAACGGATTATTGGCTTCATTTGTTTTAACGGGAACATTTATTATTATGTTGGTTGTTCTAATTACGTCTTTGCCGTCATTATTCAATATAGTATAATTATAGTATTTCACAAGTAACAACTTATGCTAAAATCCGAATATGGTTATGAACAGAAAAATTAAAATTGGTATGATTGGTCTTGGCACTGTTGGTTCCGGTGTTTATAAGACGCTGTCAGATTATAAAAATATTGAAATAGTAAAAATAGGGGTAAAAAATATAAACAAACCTCGTAATATTGAGGGTTTAGATTCGTCTATATTGACCGATAACCCATATGATGTTGTAAATTCGGATGCGGATATTGTTGTGGAATTGATTGGAGGAACAGAACCGGCATTCGATTTAATTAAAACTGCGATTTTAAACGGTAAACATATTGTAACTGCTAATAAAGAATTGTTGGCAAAATATGGTGAAGAATTATTTAATTTTGCGGAAGAACATAATAAGGTTGTTTTATATGAAGCTGCAATTGCCGGTGGTATTCCGATTATTATGCCTATAAAAACAATCTTAGCCGGAAATAAAATTCATCACATTGAAGCGATATTAAATGGTACAACAAATTATATTTTGACAAAAATGGATATCGATTGTGCAAGCTATGAAGATGTTTTAAAAGAAGCGCAGGATTTAGGGTATGCGGAAACCGATCCTACCGGTGACGTTGAAGGCTTTGATGCGGCTTATAAGATTACGACTTTGGCCACTTTAGCATTTAAAAAGCGTATAAAATTTGAAAACGTATATCGTGAGGGTATTACAAAAGTTCGGGCAGAAGATATGAAAACTGCAAACGAATTAGGTTATAAAATCAAATTGATTGCTTCTGCGGATTTGGATTCTGAAGGTAGGGCCGATGTAAGAGTTCACCCTATGCTGGTTTCAAAAGATTCAACATTATCTCACATTGATTATGTAAAAAATGCGGTAAGTTTGAAGGGGCACCCTGTCGGACATATTACTTTATCGGGGCCCGGAGCGGGCGAGTTTCCAACGGCAAGTTCAGTTGTTGGGGATATTTTATCGATTGCTGCAGAACTTGGCAGAACGGATTATTTATTGCCGATGATGAGATGTAATCATAATGAAAATGCCCAAATGATTGATATTTTAGATACAAAAAATAAATATTATCTGTCTTTAAATGCTAAAAATAAAATGGGTGTTATAGGCAGTTTAGGTAAAATATGTGAAGAAAATAACATAAGTGTTGCCTGTATGCTCCAGAGAGGTTTGAAAAATAACAATACGGCAGATATTATTTTGATTACTGAATTATGTTATGAAAAAGATATTCGTCGTGCAATAGAGCAGTTTGAACAAAGTGAAGCTATCAGCCAGGTAAATAGTCTGATTAGAGTTCAATACAATGATTAATTCTTATTTTGACTAATCGGGAATATACCTGAATAAATCATTAGGTGTGCACTCGAGAGCAAAGCACAATCTGTTCAGTGTTTCAAATTCTATTCCGTTAGTCTTGTCATAAAATAAGTTTGAAACAGTTGTATGTTTTAATTTTGCGATTTTGGCCACATCCGCAATCTGTAACCTTCTGTTTCCCATTACAGTGGAAAGATTATTTATTATCATAACAAAATTGTATAAAACATCTTGCTACATGTTGACATATACCTTTTAATAGGATAATATACCTTTATAGCGGCATGTAACCGTAATATTACTTATCAATGTGGAGTATTATTATGTTAAAGGAAGTTATAAAAGATAGCAGAATAGATGAAGCAGTTACTGAGATTATCAGTTATGTAGAAATCCTTTCAGATTATATGTCTTTTCATTCTTCTATTCCACAAATGCTTCATGCTTCTTTGCTGGTTGATAAAATGCAAGATAAACTTGATGTTGTTAAAACGTTAATATATGATTATTCAAATAAGTAGATATATCCTTAATTCAATATAAATAGATTGAATTAAAAGGCAGGTCGTAAAACCTGCCCTTTTCATATATGTAATATTAAATCTTTACTTTGTTTCTGATTCTGTTAAAGATTTCAGTAATTCATATGAAACATTCCAACTTGCTAAGCCTCCGGAAGTTTTATATTTAGCCAATTGTTTTGCTCTTTTTGTTTTTATTTTGGCTTGATTTTTATTGAATTTTTTTAGTTTTTTAGCGTTAGCATTTCTTTCTTCTACAATAGGATTTGCATAAGCAAGGAAAGTTCTGTATTCTTGGCAATTATACCCTACTTTAACTTTTGAAGGGAAGTTGTAGAGTAAATAATCATACAAATACATAGCTCTTTCGCTGTTTGCAGGTTTTCCTGCTAATGCTTCAAATGTACTGCCCGGCATTTTTGTTAATGTAACAATTCCTGCAAGCGGATTATATCCTGCATTAATCATCAAATCTATGCCCATAACGTCAGCAGATTTTGCATCATTAATATTTTCTCTTCCTGTTACGGTTGAACTGTTCATTGCAGTTGTGATAACATTATCTGCACTTAAATTGCTTGCAATTGCAGATTTAACATAGTTTCTAACTTTCTTTTTACCAATATTATCGTTGATAATATTACCCAATTCGTACGCAACAACGTAAGCAACTTCATTATCATTACCGGTATATGATAAATCCGTTGAACTTATTTGTATTGTGTTTGTTACAGTTGCACTTGAATTATCTGCCGCACCGTTTACAACTTTAAATTGTATATTTGTCGGTAGGCTGTTCTTTTTAATAATTTCACTACCGACAGGTGAAACTCTGTCTGCAGCAACCCAAGTTGCAGCACTTGCAGGTAATATCATTACCGCCGCAACAAATAGTGATAAGATAACTTTTTTCATCTCTTCTCCTTTCGTTATAATTTTAATCTACAAATCTAAATTTAATAAGTGCCCATATTGCCTGGATTCCGTCTTTCCAAGTGATTTTTTTGCCTTCGGAAAATTCTCTTCCGTAATACGATACAGGTAATTCATACAATCTTGCACCTCGTTTTAATATTTTTGCCGTTATTTCCGGTTCAAAATCAAATCGGTTTGACTTTATTTGTATTCCTTTAATAAAATCAGCTTTGAAAGCTTTGTAGCATGTTTCCATATCGGTCAATGTTGAACCGTACAAAATGTTTGTTAGTAAAGACAAAAATTTATTACCTAAAAAATGTGTAAACATAAATGAGCGGGAAGGTTTACCGCCGGCCAGTCTTGTTCCGTAGCATACATCTGCTTTTCCGTCCAAAATCAGTTGTATTAAAGGTGCATAATCGACAGGGTCATATTCTAAGTCAGCATCTTGAATCACGATAATATCTCCGGTGGCTTCTTTGAATCCGTCACGAAGTGCTGCACCTTTACCTTGATTATATTCATGATACAAAACTTTATATGGAAACTTTTCGTATAAATCTCTTGTTCCGTCAGTAGAATAATCATCTATTAAAATAATTTCCTTTTCCAATCCGCAAAAGTCAGTCGTTTCAACCTTTTTCAATATTTCTTCTAATGTAGATACTTCGTTGTATACCGGAATTAAAATGCTAACTTTATTCATTTTTTAAACCCCTTTTTAATTTGCACTCAAATATTTTGATTCTTGTCAATAAATATTGTATAATAAAAAAAGAGAGATGTAAAAGGATAGATATGACAAATAGTACTAGTGAAGATGTAAAAACCGGTAAAAAGATTTTAAAAAAGGCAATAGAGAATTTGCTCGCTCAAAATTATAAAAAAGCATTAGAGGAAATCGAACAAGCCGATAAAATTTTTAAGACCGAAAATTCTGTCGAAAATGTTTCTGTATGTATAAGCTTATTTGCACTGATAAAAGCTCTCACAAATAAAGATATGACACAGGAAGCTCTGGCTATGTTGAAAGATTCTTCTGCTCTTGCACGGTATTCTAAAAGCTGTACTGCTGAAATTTTTAAAGAGTATTCTCTTGCGGAAATATATTACAAAAACGACGATAAATCTGTTGCCTTATGTCACTACAACAATATTAAAAATATAGAATTTGATAAAAAAGATGAATATGGGATAATGGGATATATTGTTGCAAGGATTAAACAAATACGGGAAGATCAAGCATATCTTTTCCCTCCGACAAGTGATCCCTTGGTTTCTCTTGTAAAAATCGGGCGTTCAATTACTGCTCAAACGGATATTGATATTTTGTTGAAAGTTATAGCTGAAGAAACAAAAATTGCTATGCAAGCAGACCGTTGTACGGTATTTTTACTGGATAAAGAAAAAGATGAATTATGGTCAAAAGTTGCATTAGGTTTGGATAGCCAAGAAATAAGATTTCCGGCTAGTAAGGGGCTTGCAGGTTATACCGTAAAAACAGGAGAGTCAATAAATATTAAAGATGCTTATAATGATGACAGATTTAATCCTGAAGTCGATAAATCTACCGGTTATACAACAAAGACAATTTTATGTATGCCTATAAAAAATAATAATCAAGAAATTATCGGGGCTTTTCAAGTTTTGAATAAACTTAATGGTGTGTTTACTAAAAATGATGAGGATTTACTTGTTGCAATCGGTGGAAGTGCAAGTATTGCTTTAGAAAATGCGCAATTATTTGAACAGCAAAAGGAACTTTACAAAGAACAAAAACTTTTATTTGAAAGCTTTATAAATACGCTTGCATCCTCAATAGATGCTCGTGATAAGATTACGGCAGGTCATTCTACAAGGGTAAAGTTGTATGCAATGCTGATTGCCGATGAATTAAATATGGATGCAAAATCAAAAGAAATTCTTGAAAAGGCAGCAACTTTGCATGATATCGGTAAAATCGGTATCCGAGATTCGGTGCTTCAAAAAGAAGGTAAACTGACAGATGAAGAATATAAACATATACAAGAGCATGTTGTCATAACACATAATATTCTTGAAAATATAGGTTTGAATGATGATTACAGACAAATAAATGAAATTGCCTGTTCGCATCATGAGAAATACGACGGTACAGGATATTACAGACATCTTAAAGGAGAAGATATCCCTTATGGAGGTAGGATTCTTGCTGTTTCTGATGTGTTTGATGCAATTACATCAAAACGTCATTACCGTGATAAAATGCCTATTGTAAATGTAATAGATATTCTTTTAAAAGGAGAAAATGTTCATTTTGATAAAAATCTTGTAGAGATATTTTTGAACATTTCAGTAAATAAAATCGTTAAAGTATTCTTAACGGAGAATCATCATAAGTTTTTGGCAAAAGATGATAAACTATTATCAAAATATACATTGAGGGACATATATAATATGTCGTTAAGTGTGAATCCTTCCGATAAAGAGAAGGAAATTATAAATTTATTTAACTTTTATTACTCAGGGAAGCTCGATAAAGAATGAGAACAAAAAATCTTTTAATTAATACATTAATAATATTTTTAATGACATCAGCAGGAACTCAGGCTGCTGTTTTAGACTACCTTAGTCCGGTGGATCCGACAAATCCCAAGCAGATGAAAAATAACAATCCCCAAGAAAATATGTATTCTATGAAGGCACAAAAAGTTCGTATCTCTCAAAATGACATAAAGAACCAATATGAAATCGGGATGCAAAGGTTTATGCAAGCAAATGTAAAATCAGCTTATGCGGATTTTAAAATGCTAATAAGACATGTTGTGCCAAACGACTATGCATATTTAAGACTAGCTGATAAAATGGCGGAAATCGGCTTATTTAACCTTAGTAATGATGCTCTGAATAAGGCATATGACAAGGAAATTTCTTATATTCAATCTGAGGATATAAAACGATTTTATTTCCCGAAAAATATGGTAAATGAGCATGATGAAATTTATCTTGCTGAGGTATATTCAAATATTATGTATAATGCGCAAGGTAAAGAGGCAACTGCGGAGTTATTGAAGAATACGGTTTTGCTTGACAAATCTGACTATGCAAATTATCTTGCTGCCTTAGGTTTGTTTAAAACCGGAGAAAGTAAACAGGCAGAAACATATATAAACAGTGCAATAAAAATTAATCCCGATAATATAAATTATCAGAAACTGAAAATTGAAATTGCATTGATGAATGATAAAAATTCTGAAGCTGTGAAAATTTTATCAAATATAAAAAAATCTAAGTTTTATACAAGTGAATATATTGAGAAAATAAAAATTCTTGAGGAATATATCGCATATAAAACGGAAAAAGATGACACCTTAAAAAAATATCATTTAGGATATTATTATCATAATATAGGTGAGGATGTGAAAGCTACAAGAACTCTTCAAGGGGCAGTTTCCAACAAGAAAAAATATAATAAACTTGTTTACGGTTTATTGGCGGAAGTTTACTATTCTCAAAAAGAATATGAAAAGGCATATAATTTTGCTGATAAATCTGTTCAACTTGGCGGGAATAATTCTCTTGCAAGGATGGTGTTGGGAAAAGTTGCATACAGAAAAGGGGATTATAAAGCAGCACTGAAACATTTTAAATCTGTTAATTCTGCAAATGGATATCAGACAAATATGTGGACTGCAATGACATATTCTGCTCTTGGAGATGAAAAGCAAGCTCGTGATATATATTACAAGATTTTAAAAGACAGGTCAGATTGTCCTGAGGCTTATTACAATATTGCCGAAAATGAAAAAGAAAGAGAACAAGAATATTATAAAAAAGCTGTGACTGCAAACTTGAATTATATAGAGGGCTGGATTGGTCTTGCGAAATATGCAATAGAACATAATAACCTTGCCTCTGCCGGAAAATATTTAGAAATTGTTAAATATATTGACGAAAATGATTTTAGATATTATTATTATCAAGGATTGGTATTAAAAGCGAAAGGTTACCATCAAGATGCTAATTATTATTTCAGACGTAGCCTTGCAATAAATCCAAATAACAATCTTGCTAAAAAGGAACTGGGAATATGACAAAGAACATTCTTATAGTTGAAGACTATGAGCTTACGCGTTTCGGATTGAAAACAGCGTTTGAAGGTGTGGATTTTGTCGGGACGATTTATGAAGCGGAGTCGGCTGAAAAAGCTATCGAAGTTTTTAATAATAACAATATAGATATTGTTATTATGGATTTAGGCTTACCGCAAATGAACGGTATTGAAGCTACCAAAGCAATTCGTCAGCTCGATAAAGATGTAAAAATTATTATTTTGACTTCTCATAATGATGAAAAAGAGGTTTTGAACAGCCTTAAGGCAGGTGCTAATGCATATTGTTCAAAAGAAATTAATCCGCAGAGGCTTATTCAGGTTGTTCAATCCGTAGCTGACGGTGCGGCGTGGTTTGATCCTAGTATTGCACATATTGTTCTTAAGGCTACAACAAATTCTCCTGCCGAGGATACGGAGAATAACAGTAAAAAGTATGATTTGACTACAAGAGAAGCACAAATTTTAAAACTTATGACAGAAGGGTATAATAACATGGAAATTGCACAAATGCTTTTCATAAGTATAAATACCACAAAAGCTCATGTTGCGAATATTTTGCAGAAATTAGAAGTTGATGACAGATTGCAAGCCGCATTAAAGGCTTTGAAATATAAAATTGTATAATCCCAAATGTTTGATAAGGAGAAAATTAACAAATGATAGATTACACAAAAGAAGAATTAGTAGAATTATTGGCAAAGCATCCAGAAAAATTTATGCAATGGAAAGCTGAACAAGAGGAAGTTGATTTGAGTGAAGTTGATTTTTCTTCAATGAATTTTAATGATATTGATTTTTCTAACGTTGATTTGAATTCTAGTTCTTTTGCTGATTGCAATATCTCTCTTACCAATTTTTCAAATGCGGATTTAACATCTGTTGATTTTACCAGAGCAAAAGTTGTCGAGTGCGATTTCACCGAAAGTATATTAAATGGTGCTGATTGCAGTTATGCTGAAATGACATATTGTAATTTTAGTGATACGGATTTGGCAGGATGTATTTTTGCAGAATCAAATTTGAGTAATTCTGATTTTACAAGTTCATATAATCTTCACGCTTGTCGTTTTGACGACGAAACGATTTGGCCGGACCCTGAATTAATGCCGGATGATTTTGATGCTGTTTATAAGGACGACCTTTCTGCAATGAAGGATGAAGAAGAAAGTTACACCTCATCAGATGGAGAATATTAATTTATTCCTGAGAAAACCAATTTATTAACGGTTGGATTTTGCCGCATTCCAGTTGGTATTTTTCGGCGATTTTGCTTCGTAAAATATTATCAATACGCAGACTCTCTTTTATCGGATTTTCAAGCATTATTTCTTGTGTTGATTTATCATAAATTTCTGAATAATTTAAACCAAAATTTACGCATTCGGGCAGTCTGATTTTGTTATTTTCCGCATATGCAAGCCCGAATGTTCTGCAAACTATTCCTCGGTATTTATATAAGGAGCATTCTTTATTTATTAAAAACGGACAGCAATATTCAAATCTATCAGAGGTTGATTCTTGTTTTTCGTTTAAAAGTTTTTGTATATTTTGCTTTATTATTTTTTGAATATCAACAGGCAATTGTATAAACCCGCTCATAAGATATTCCGCTTCTAATCTTGAAAACGGGTATTCACCAATTTCACAACAGCAAGCGCAGCCTTTTTTACATTTGATATATTTCTTTTCGTGTTCGAAATATTTTTTAAGCTGCGTATCAAATACTTTTAAAAAGTCTTCATAACGTTTAAGCATATTAATCCCAGTTGCATTGTATCAGACACAAATCGTCACCGGTTTGGGCGTGTTTTAGATAGTGTAATGTTGTTTTTTCATTGGTAAATTGAACCTGAGAAATAAGTTTTTCACCATATTTAATTTCTTTTTTGTAAAATAAATCAATTGTTTTAGGTTTGTATTTAGACTTAAATTCAAAACTTAACGGCTCAAATGCCCATACAATATAATTTCCGTTATTTGCGTGGCGATTTACATCTAAATCGTTATATCTGACCTCAAATTCCTTTTGCAGCTCAACTTTTTCCATAGGCTGAATTTTTTCAAATGACAAATCATCTTCTCTTGCCTCAAATTTTGAAAAATTTGGATTTTGAAGTGCTTTTTCTACATTTGCAATAGCCAGAGAGTCAATATCAACAAGCGACCACATACTGAAGGCTCTTCCAAGCAGCTCCTTTCCCGCATACATCTCAAAATCACGATATGCAAACATTCTATTGTATCCGCGAGGTTCTGTTTTTACGGTAACGTATGGTATATCAACCGGATATTTGTTAAATTCTATTCTATATTTTAATAATACCCACATAAGATTTTTGGGCGTAATGAAGGAATATCCAAAACCCAATTCTTCTGCATTATCGCTTGCTACATCCTGAAAATAATTTAATAACGAAAATGGTTTTAAGCTTTTATCATAATCCATTTCAGAATATTTTAATTCTATTTCTCTCTCATAACCGTTTTTAATCATACTAGTTTTACCTTTTTAGTAGATTATAGCATAAATAATTATTTTAAAGACAATGCTTTTTGGCGAGATTCTTTCAGTCGTTGTTTCAATAATACGGTTTGGAATAAATGATACATTTTATCACTATCAACAACAGTAATTTGAGACCGCCCGTCTTTCATAAAATCTATGTTAACGGTTGGTCTCTTTTCAAATATATTATCGGTAGTTTGAACATTCACAATCTGAAACAAGCCCTCTTTCAAAATACTCAAGGGCTCTCTCCAGAATATTTCAAATGATTTGCGAATATCAAATTTTTTTGTCATTTTATTTAATTACTATACTTTCTGGTTATATCTGGCAAGTATACCACGAATGTATTCTGCATCAGTTGCATTAGGACTCATTTCCAAGTACTTGCTATAGTATTTAATAGCACCTTGATAGTTAAGTTCTTTCTCAAATGACATAGCTTTTAACTTCATGATATCAGGACTGTTGTGATAAAAGTCAATTGCTTTATTACAGTACTCAATTGCTGAAGCATAGTTTCCTTCTTTGTATTCTCTTTGAGCGATATCAAAGAATTCGTTTGACTTAGTTTCACACAAGTCAATATATGCAATACCGTTTTTAGCAATTACGTTATCAGGATCTTGCATAAGAGCTTTCTTTAGCGCAGTACGAGCCGTTCTGAATTGTTTATTGTGAACAAGAATTTCACCTAAATACAATTCGTCTTGAACATTATCAGCAAAGTTTACCGCATTTTCAAACGCGTAAACCGCATCGTTTTCACGACCCAACGCTAAATAAGCTTCTCCTTTAATTACGTTATCCATAACAGAGTTGCCTGAAGATTGAATAATATAATTTATACTTTCTTTTGTCATTGGCAATTGGTGAGTTAATTTTGCAAGTTTAATTTTTGCAATATGGAAATCCAATCTGTCAGGTACACGTTTAATTGCTTCGTTTACATAGTCATAAGCCATGTATAACTCTTTGTTTGTTGCGACACGACCGTTATGACCTCTGTCTTTTGACATTTCATAGTATGTATTAGCCAACCCGATTATTGCATCATTTCCGTATACGCTATCGTTTACAAGTTTTGAGTAATAATCAAGTGCCTGATAATATTTTCTTTCTTCCAATGATAAATCAGCAACCCTCATAATTGCATCGGAATAACCCGGATTAATAGCGATGGCTGTTTTTAATGCATCAATTGCTAACTCAGCATCGGAACGTTTTTCATAAACATTAGCTAAGTTGATGTAAGGACGTGTGTTTTCAGGTTTTACGGTAATTGCTTTTTTGAATGAATTAATAGCCGCAGCCTGATTGCCTTGTACTAAATAGCATTCACCCTGC
This sequence comes from uncultured bacterium, assembly GCA_902761735.1. GTDB lineage: Bacteria > Cyanobacteriota > Vampirovibrionia > Gastranaerophilales > Gastranaerophilaceae > UBA1221. The sequence continues at coordinate 17,796 of CACWLL010000003.1, read as the reverse complement.
AATGTCAACGCCGGTGATGAATTCGGATTGATATGCAAAGAGTGGTTCAACCAAGTCAATGCTTTATTATAATCTTTTTGACGAACAGCAACCTGACCTAAGTGGTACATTGCTGTCGGATTATGGGAGTTACATTTTAACGATTGCATTAAATAATTTTCTGCTTCGGTTAAATTCCCGTTGATTAATTCTAAATTACCAAGATTATCATATGCGTTTGCAAAATTAGGATTGATGCTTAATGATGTTTTGAATAATTCTTTTGCATCTTCTTTATTTCCTAATAACAATGTTGCAATACCCATAGAGTTGTATGCTTGATAGAAATTACTGTTAAGATTTACAGCTTTTACAAATTCTTTGATTGCATCATTTAATAAATCTTTTGAATCACGAATATATGTAACGTCGGAAGAAGTACGACGTTTCAAATAAACCATACCTTGTGCATAATGTAATGGGGCATAATTTGGATATTTAGCAAGCAACAAATCCAACTCTGCCTGCGCCGGAGCCAATTTCTGCTGATATGCCATCCACAAAATATTTAAGCTTTGTGCTTCAATATCGTTAGGATGAGCTTTTAATGCATATTTTAATGCATTTTCAGCTTCTTTGTATTGATGATATTCAATCATTTTATTAATGCTTGCATACTTGTGATATACATTAGGAGCAACGTTCTTTGCTACTTGGGCTTGTAATTCGGCAGTATATCCTGCGGAACCGCCTAAAATACTTGCAAAGATACATGATGCTATGAGCAGTTTTTTGTAATTCATGGTATTTTATTCCCTTTACTAAATTATTTCTTTTGAGTATATTGTATAATAGTTATTTCAAAAAATCAACAAGGTTAACATATGGGATTGAATAAAAATTCAAAAAATGATTTAGAAGGATTTAAAGCGTATATACTCATTGAGCGTAATTTTTCCGAACACACAGCAAAAGCTTATTGTGCTGATGTTTTAGATTTTTTATTATGGCTTGATGAGCTGTCTTGTGAAGATGTTACCTTCTCAAAAATTCGTGAATATCTGCATTTTATTCAAAAATTTCAGTACAAAAAAACAACGGTTTCAAGAAAAATTTCAAGCTTAAGAACCTTTTATAAATACCTTTTTAGGGAGAAAAAGGTAGATACTAATCCTGCGGATAATTTAAATTCCCCCAAACGACCTAGAAATTTGCCAAAATTCCTTTCAACGTATGAGGTTGAGCAAATATTAAATAATACAAATATTGATACTCCTGCAGGATTTCGAAACAAAGCAATTTTAGAGTTGCTTTGGGCAACGGGAATGCGTATTTCAGAGCTAAGCGGGCTTAATTTTGAGGACTTGAATTTGGCAGAAAATGAAATAAGAGTTTTCGGTAAAGGTGCTAAGGAGCGCATTATACTTGTTTCAGACAGAGCAAAATCGTATTTGGAAAGATATATAGAAACAGCAAGACCTCTTGTCGCAAAGGGCTATGAGGTGGATACAAAAGATTTGTCACCGGTATTTATAAATAACACCGGTTATCGTTTGCAGCCAAGAACCGTTCGTAACGTTATTAACGATATTGTTGAAAAAATAGATTTGCCAAAACACGTTACTCCGCACGTTTTCAGACACAGTTTTGCAACACATCTGATTGAAAACGGTGCTGATTTGAGGGTTGTTCAAGAATTACTCGGACACGCGAGTATATCAAATACGCAGATATACACACACATTTCATCTCAGCATTTAAAAGAGGTTTACAATGAAACTCATCCGCGCGCATAGCGTTATAGGGTGCGGGATTTAAACAAATCTTTAACAGAAAAATTTTTATTGTTTTCATTATGAAATTTAAGTAATTTTTTTACAATCGGATTTGTCTGATGCCTTTGCTCAGACTTAGTTTCAACAGGTGTTTCCGTTGCTTTTTGCTCAATTACTTTTAAATTTCTCTCTGTTGTGTCAGACATAAATACATTATACCTCTCATATATTATTAAAAACAAATTGTTAAAAAATATTGACCGTTTTTTTATATAAGCTTTATATAATTTACAATTGTTTACAATTTATAAAAACACATAATATTTAAAAAACATGGTTTTAATTATATATGTCGGATATCAAAATTTAAATAAGAATTTGGCATTAAAAATAGTCCGTTTATATTATTAAAATCAGTATAAAATGGGTATATAATAATGAATTATGAGTGTCCAAACTTTAGCGGAATATATCGAATATCTTGAGGTAGAAAAGGGGCTTTCTCAAAATACTCTTGATGCGTACAGGAGAGATTTGAGTGAGTTTTGGGAAGGGTGCACTGCTTGTGGTGTCGATGACTTGGAGGCTGTTACGAGAAATGATATTTCATCCTATATTATGCAGCTTCATGAGCAAAAATATTCTCCGACAAGTGTTATACGCAAAATTGCATCATTAAGAGGGCTTTATAAATGGCTTTGTGCAAATGAATATTGCAAAACAAATCCGACATTAATGATAGAACTTCCGAAATTACCGAAGCGATTGCCTAAAGTGGTATCTGTCAAAGAAATAGAAGATATTTTAAAACAGGATTTGAATGTTACTCAAAGGGTAATTATCGAATTATTATACGGATGCGGACTAAGAGTTTCCGAACTTACCGATTTGAAGATGTGTGATATCAGTATAAAATCAAAATATTTGCAGTGCAGGGGTAAGGGTTCCAAAGAGAGAATTGTACCTTTAGGCAGCAAGGCAATAGCGGCTTTAAAAAAATATTTCCCGCACAGAGAATTTATTACAAAAAAAATGCAAATTGTTGACAATCATCTTCTCGTGACGGATGATGGAAGAGAAGTAAGTCGTCAAGATATATATAACTTTGTACATGAACAAGGGAAGAAAATTCATAAGACAATTTCTCCTCACACCTTAAGGCACAGCTTTGCAACTCACTTAATAGAAAACGGTGCCGATTTAAGAGTGGTACAAGAGCTCCTGGGTCACAGTGATGTTTCAACAACGCAATTGTATACTCATATAAGTAAAAAGCGATTAAAAGATGTATATTTTGCGATAAACAAATAGGTAAAACGGTAAGGTCAATGCTGGAAATATATTTAACAGGAATAAAACCTAAATCGGGTGTAACATTTATATCAGGCGGTATTGCTGCGACAATGCAGGGATTGGGGTATTCAACCGCCGTATATTTGCCTGTTCAAACCGGCGCCGGAATAAAAGGCGGTTTAATTCAAGCTCCTGATATGATGTTTTCCAAATTTATGGATAAAAATATTACGACTTATTGTTCATACTTATATAGAGGGAAACCATTATCACCTGCTGTTTGTGAGAGAGAAAAATTATACATTGATAAAAATATTATTTTTCAGGATTATATGAATGTCGTAAACAATTATGAGTGTGTCGTTGTGTTAGGACAATCAAATTTTGCAACTATGTTTGAACCTGATTTTACGGAAGAGGAATTACTTAGGACAATAAACAGTCCGATAGTTCTTGTTGCCTCAATGAAAAATTCAAATCCTGAAGAAATCTTTGATTATCTGAATTTTGCGAAAAGAAAAAATTTGAATTTAAGAGGGATAATTTTAAACGAATATCCTATGGACAAGTTATCTACCGAGGCAAAGGATTTACAAAGAGAAATATACAATCGTACGGGAATTGGAGTTTTGGGTATAATTCCTCATATTGAGGATTTACATACCTTAAGGCCTGAGGATTGGATTGAATATGTTATTTGCAGAACCGATTTAGAAGCTATCTTTAATGTTTCGATATCAAAATTACACGCTACAGCTTAGTATGCAATTTAAGCAGTATTTGGATTAAAGTTATTATAATACATTTGCACCATATATAATATCTTTATAAATGTAATACAAATAATTAATTTTTCTTAGAATCATCTGGGCAAGATGGAGTACCAACCGGCGGAGCTGCAACTGTTTTAGAAGGAAGTATCTCAAAAAGTGATGCAGATATTAAAAAAGAAGAATTTGAAAGAGAAGTGAAAAATTGGGAAAATAGAATGGAATTAAATAAAATGCCTTTCTTTGCAAAACCCATAAGCAAAATATTACAATGGAGAAATCCTGATGCCGTTGGAATGATAAATATAGCCTCAGGTAAATATTTACCACTATATACAAAAGATGCAATAAAACTAAGAAATATTAATGACGAAAAGTTAGATAGATTTAGTAAAAATAATTTATTGAATTGGAGACCATATATGGCTGATAAAATAAGTTATCAGTTTGAGGATTTTGATTATGATTTAGACGATATAAAAGGTTATATATTCAAAAATAATTCTGCGGTTGTAAAAAGGATAAAAAATAGTGAAGAATTTAAAAATATACTATTAAAACACAAGAATGAAATTGAAAAAGGAAAAAGTTTTTCAGATAGATTTAAAGATGATTATAATTTACACAATGCATTTGGAAGTGTAGATTTTTTGAATGTCGGACTTGACAAAAAAGGGAATTTACATTTATATATGTTTGATACATATGATTTTAATAAAGGGGAAAATGCAAAAGTAGAAGCCGGCAGACGGCAAATGATGAAAGGCAATTTAAAAGGATTTTTCTCTATTCACGAAATTGTCATTAAAAAGAAAGACTTAGAACAATATGGATTATAAATTATTAAGTAAAAATATTGCGGAATATCTGTTAAGGGTGTTTTGCTTTATGTTAACGATAAAATATTGTTTTTTTTATCTATTGGGTGTGCTTGGATTCCCAGCACTCCCAATAGTAATACTATCTATATTATTTTTGAAGCTTAAATATTCGGAATGGCAAATTTTAAATTATAATTTTTATTTTGAAATGTTTATAGTTTCATTTGTTACCTTATATCTTCTTGCAAAGTTTTTTGGTATTTTCAAAAAATTAGACAATCTTAATTTAATTGAGGGATTAATAATAATTTCCCTGATAAGTTATTTACTTACAATAATATGTAGGATAGATATTTTTATTTTAAATAGATGTTTTTATAATTTAATACTTGAGTATTATTGGATAATGTATTCATTAATACCAGCATTTTTGTTGTATAAATTTTTCGGATTTTTAACAAAAAAATATCCGTTTCCGTTTAAAAAAATCGGATATTATACATCAAAAGAGTTCCCAAAAGATTTGTACTCAAAAATAAAAGGTAAATTAAAAAATAATTCATAGCGTGTGATTTTTCGTAACAAAAATACTTTTTAGGGTACAGATCTCTTATTCGCTATAAAATTTTTATTGCATAATCCCAGAGATATGATAAAATATAGCGGAATCTGTAAATATTTGGAGAATGTATGAAAAAGTTTTTGAATTTACTTCTACTTATGCTTGTCTGTGTAATGCTTAGCGGATGCGGAACACACAGAGATTATATATGGTCCGGAATGAATCAGTCATTTGCAAAGAAATTAGAAAAATGCAAACGATATACAACTCCGGTATATTATCGGACTACGATATTGCCTATTCCTGTAGACAAATCTCAGCTTAAAATCTTGGGGATAAAAAACAATGCTTGTATTATAAGAGCTAATGAAAATGAAGATCCTTTTAAACCTTTTGGCAGAGGCTATGGTTTTAGCCTGCATCCTGATGTCGCAAAAGAACTTTCCGAAATGTTACAAGTTGCTTATAAAGAATCTTATTATGAAGAACAAGAAGCAAGTGAGTTAGCAAGGCAATTTAGCCAAAAATACGATATTTGGTGCGCTAGTAATGATTTTAGAGAAAGAACCAGATGTATCAGAGCAGCTTTAGACACGCCTATGTTTAGTTCTAAAAATTACGATAAAGTAAAAATGTTAACTCATATTCGAGATAAAAGAAAAGCTCAATGTGATGCCAGAATACAAACTATACTCAAACGAATTGAGAGTACTCCAAATTATTCCGCTCTAAGCAGTGTGCAAAAATACAAACTTGTTTGTAATGGAATGAATACCGATGGTTATAAATGCAGTATACATTATAATTATGGTAAAACTGAAAAAATCGGCTCTTTACATAAGCGTACAGACGAGTTTCAGTGCCTTCTGGAGTTTGATGAATATGGTTATGTAAGGACAAATCACTTTTATCACAAATCTATAAATGATATATTAAAAGAAACAAAATAATATTCTATTTAGAATATTTTTTATATTTTTATTTGTGCATTATAATGTATGCTGCAGATTTCGTACTAATATAAATAACTAAAAACGGTAAACAATTAATCACATTAAAACTTAGCAGTATATTTACTATAATATAAATGTTGAATATTAGCACATTATATCTTGCTAAAAAGTTTTGCTCATGTTACGATTTTTTTTGGTTATGAGGTTAATAAGGAGAAACGGTCTAAATGGTTTGTATTTTAGAGAGAAACGCATCAAAAACTATAGAAAAAGCATTAAAAGTTTTAGGGAAAAAGAATTTTGCTTTTATTATGCATAATGGTAGTTTTCCTGCTGCAAACGGTGAAAATACCGGTTTTGGTACGGTTAATTCAAATGGTGGTAAGGAAATCATTGATTGGGCGAGTGAAATTTTTACTTCAATTCAATTAGGTCCTGCCGGCAAAACTAAAAGTTGTGATTCTTCGCCATACACAGGTACAATTTTTTCGGGTAATCCTTTATTTATCGACTTGAAACAGCTTACCGGTGATGTATGGAATAATATATTGTCAGTTGAAACATTTAACGATATTGTTGCTAATAATCCTAATAAAGATACAAACAAGACCGCATACTCTTATATTTATAAAAAGCAGGACGAAGCTTTAAGAGAGGCTTGGAATAATTTTAAAGCACAAAATGATAAAAAATTGATGAAAGAATTTTCTATCTATAAAAGAGAAAATAATTTTTGGTTAGAAAAAGACAGCTTGTACGAAGCTTTGTCAATTGAACACGGCAATGACTATTGGCCGATGTGGAGTTCGGAAAAAGATAAGAGCTTGTTTAATCCGAAATCAATAGAAGAACAGTTGGAATTTGGAAAAAGAATTGATGAAATTTCAAACAAATATGCTGACGATATTGATTTTTACAAGTTTGTTCAATTTGTCTTAAGTAAACAGACTGAAGAAACATTGAAGTATGCCAAGAAAAAAGGTATTAAAATGATTGCCGACAGACAAGTTGCATTTTCAGACAGAGATTGTTGGGCATATCAGGCATACTTTTTAGATGGTTGGATGTTGGGTTGTCCGCCTGATTATTTCTCAAAAGACGGGCAAGCGTGGGGATTCCCTGTTATGAATCCTGAAAAATTATTCAAAGCAGACGGGTCTTTGGATGACGGCGGAATTTTAATGAAAAACTTGTTCAAAAAAATGTTCAAAGAAAATCCTGGTGGTGTAAGGATTGACCATATCGTCGGTTTGATTGACCCTTGGGTATATAAAGCCGGTAAAAAACCAAAAATTGAAGAAGGAGCGGGCAGGTTGTATTCTTCTCCTGAACATGAATTTTTGAAGAAATTTGCAATTCCGACAATGGATGATTTAGATTCTGAAATTCCTGCAGATAAAGAGAAACGTGTAAAAAAATTATCTGATAAACAGATTAAATTATATGGCAGATTGATAGAAAAGATTGTTATAGCTGCGGCTAAAGAAGAGGGCTTAGATAAAGATGCGATTGTTTGTGAAGACCTTGGAACATTAACAAATCCTGTTGCCGCAGTAATGAAGGCATACGATTTACAAGGTATGAAGCTTACACAGTTTACCGAGCCGGAGAAACCTGAGGACCCGTATCGTTATAAAAATATAGGTGCAAGATGTTGGGCAATGGTTGGCACTCATGACAACGAACCAATAAAGATGTGGGCAGATTCTATGATTAATACTCATGAGGGGTATTTACATGTAAAAAATCTTGTTGAGGATATGGAGTTTGAAGGTTGGGACAATAAGGATGAACTAATTGTTGAGCTGACAAAGAATGCGGAATTCCTTGCTCAGACAAAGTTAGTAGAGATTTTTGCATCCAAAGCTGAAAACATTCAAATTTTCTTTACGGATTATTTCAATATTTATGATGTTTATAACAGACCGGGAACTTCAGGTGATGCAAATTGGAGCTTGAGATTGCCGGATAATTATAAATCTATGAATTCAATAAACCTTGCAAATATTTTAAAACTTGCTATTATTGCAAGAGGAGAAAAATTTGTAAATAAAAATAAAAAATTATTAGAAGAATTAAGTGAGATATAAAATATGATTAAGAAAATTTTAACAGCAGCTGTAATTGCTGCAATGTCAATCGGTATAGCATCTGCGGTTCCGAGTAATGAAGCAAAACTTTATTACAATCAAGGGGTAGATTATTATCGTGATGGTCAATTTAATGAATCTATAAATGCATTTAAACAGGCAATAAGTATAGATTCAAATTACATCGATGCATATTATAACTTAGGTGTTGTATTGCAAAAAATGAATAAAAATGCGGAAGCTTTGAGTGTTTTTAAACAAATTATTGTCAGACAGCCTTCCGATTATGAATCAATCTATAATGCAGCAGCATTAAGTGTTCAATTAGGGCAGATAGAGAATGCAAAAAAATATTTGGCTTTGATTCCTGAGGCAAGCAGTACTGCGGTTAAAGCACAGGCTCTTGCATCATCAATGAATACGGATTTGAAAACTATTGCAACCGAATTAGCTGCTGCTGCTGAGTCCAATGTTACAAAAGTTCCGCAGACAAACGGTGTATATTCAAATATTCCAAGTCCGACAGGGGTGACAACTGATAATGCCGGAAATTTATACGTTGCAAGTTTTAGTAACAATTCTATTACAAAAATCACCCCTTCGGGTGCGAAGTCTGAATTTGTAAAAAGCAATCAGCTTAACGGCCCAATAGATATTGCGTCAGATTCTGCCGGTAATATATATGTTGCGAACTATAATCTTGATAATGTAGTTAAGATTACGCAATCCGGTACTATAACCGTATTATTGAATAATATTAAAAAACCGTACTGTCTGCATATAGACGGGGATGTTTTATTTATATCTTCTCAAGGTTCTAATACTGTCATCAGACATCATTTATAGGAATAAGGGGAGAATAGTGATAAACAAATTTAATTTTGACAGATTGAACTTTGTTACGGCCGGAATGCCTTTGAAAACTGGCAAAGGAAGTTATCCCGAGGCGTTTGGTATAATTGAAGATATGGGATTGGATGGTATGGAGTTGGAGTTTGTCCATGGTGTCAGAATGAGTCCGGAATCCCGTCAAAATGTCAAAAATATCGTAAAAGAAAAAGGATATGTGATATCTGCGCACGCACCTTTTTACATAAATTTAAATTCTAAAGAGGAAGATAAGGTGGAAGCGAGTGTTCAAAGAATTATAGAAACTGCTTCTACAGCCTATGAAGTCGGTGCATTTAGTATAACTTTTCATGCGGCATTTTATATGGGTAAAGACAAAGAAACTGTATATAATCAGGTAAAAACTCAAATTGAAAAAATTAATGAAGTGATAAAGCGAGATAACATAAATGTATGGATAAGACCTGAAACTACCGGAAAAGCTACCCAGTGGGGTGATATTGATGAAATTGTGAGCTTATCAAAAGAATTTGATAATGTATTACCTTGCATAGATTTTTCACATATTCATGCAAGAAGTGCGGGAGAACATAATTCTTACGATGAATTTATGAATATATTGGAAAAATTGGGTACAATAGGAAATTATGCAATAGAAAATTTTCATGGGCATCTTGCAGGGATTGATTATGGTGCAAAAGGCGAGAAAAAACATCTTAATCTTGAAGAATCTGATATGAATTATAAGGATTTAATGAGAGCAATGAAGGCTTTTGGTATAAAGGGTTCATTGGTTTGCGAAAGTCCGAATATAGAAGATGATGCATTGTTGATGAAAGAATATTATATGTCCTTGTAGCCGTATTTTGATGATATGGAAAAACAATAGTATTGACAAACAATATTGATAATGTAGAATGATATTACATCCAGACAATCGTATGGAGGAGTGCCAGAGCGGTTGATTGGAGCAGTCTTGAAAACTGTCGAACGTTCACGCGTTCCGTGGGTTCGAATCCCACCTCCTCCTGTTTTTAAAAAGCCCAAACCACATAAGTTTAGGGCTTTTCTGTTTTTATGGTATGTGCATACTATGAACACTACTCATTTTGAATTGTACTTTCATTACATGAATTAAGAACATCCATAGCCTTAAATAATTCTTCTTGAGGTGTGTGCACATATTTCATTGTTGTGCTTATGTCGGAGTGCGTCATAACTAATTTTACAGTAGGTAGTGGTACCCCAGCATTAACTAAACGAGTAGCAACAGTGTGTCGTAAGTCGTGAAATCTAAAGTTTTTAATGCCTGCTTTACTTTTAGCTGTATTCCAAGCTCTTTTAATTTCTTTAGGGGCTTTTTTAGTTATAGGATTTATAAATAATGCACCATGTCTATTTCCCTTTGGAGTACGTTCTAAGAACTCGTACAACATATTAGTGCATGGCATATCAACATACTTATTTGTTTTTCTCACATACAAGTGTATAACTTTGTCATTGTATGACTGAATATCTTCCCATTTCAAGGGTAGTATATCCGATTTTCTAAGTCCTGTATTTAACGCAAATATTATAATTCCTTCTAAGTATGTGCCTTTGACTGCGTCTAGTAGCTTGTTCTGTTCATCTATTCCTAATATTCTGAATTTATTATCATTTATAATCGTAAATTTTGTATCTTTTACAGGATTTTCAACTGTCCATTTATTACGAATAGCAATATTAAACATTTTGCTTATAATCTCAAGATACTTATTTACCGTTACTTGTTTTAAATCTCGTGATAATAATTCATTTTTAAATTGTTCAATATTATCAAGCCGTATGCTGTTAATGTACTTGTATTTACAGAAAAACTTTCTTATAACTTTGACTCTTGACTTATCTTGCTTATAACTTTTTTTATTTGTTTTAGAGTAAGCGAGAAAAGTATCGCAAAGTCTGTCAACAGAAAATTTTGTTTCCTCACGAGAAATAATCCCGTTTTGTTGTTGCTGTAATCTGTACTTAAAAGCATTTTCCATTTGAATTGCTTCTTTTTTATTCTTTGCCCCACGACAAAGTAGATGCTTGCGTTCTCCGTTTATCTGAAAACTGCAATACCATTTGATAATTTCGATACCGTCTTTTTTAAATTTAACATCGTATACACTCATTTTATCCTCACGCAGCAAGCCATTCTTGTATTTCTTTCAATTTTACAAATATAGTATTTCCAACTTCTTTGAAACAACTGGAAGGGATATCTCCCCTACGTTTCCAAGTACGAATAGTGCTTTCTGGCTTCCCTATTGATTTAGCGAAATCTCTAATTGTGATAATTCCAAAATCTGGCATAATAATTTCCCTTTCTGTCTATTTATTATTACTACACTCTTGTAAACCGTCTATTTATTGTTTACGCTTTTATGCTAACACAAGTGCTTTAAATTGTCAAGTTTTAGTGGACAAATAAAAATAAGTTGCAAATATTAAATGATTGTAGTATAGTTATATTGTAGTTAATATGAGGTAAATTATGGTGGCAAAACAAAGTGGAAATAGTAATATATATAAAGAGATAACCGCAATAATAGGAAAGACCTTTAAAAAATATCGGGAAAATTCAGGATTATCTATGCGAGAAATATATAAACAAGAAAAAATTTCAATTGCGGTAATGTCTGATATGGAAAGTGGGAAAAAATTACCAAGAGTTGAAACTCTAATAAGATTAATGGGAAAAGTTAATATGCCATTAGAAGAAGTATTTTCTGAAAAACTTCTAAAAGACGAATCGAAAAATCTAAGAGAAAATTCTATGTTCCTAATAAAGTTGTTATTAAAAGATTTAGGATATCCTATGGCAGTTATAAAAGAAATTCAAGAGTTTATGAAATTCAAAGATTCCAAGAATATTTTGCCACCTGAAAATTACTATAAATAATTCAAATTAATTAGAATTAGTTTAATTTTTACTGTCTAAAAAATTTATAAATTAAATAACAGAAAAAATACTATAATTCTGATACCTTCAAAATTACCAAAAATTCCGCCAAATATAGACTATACTTGAAAATTTCTAAAATATTAAGATATGTAAATTATTATATCTAATAATTAGACGATTATCTTGACAAATATTAAAATGTTTGTTATAATAATAGTATAAGGAAGAAACAAAAAGGAGTACACATTATGACAAACAAAGTTGAATTAAATGCAGTGATGAAAACATTGAAAGACCTTTACACAAAAGAGGCAGAATTAAAAGAGGCAATAAGCAACCAAGAGGCGGTTATTAAAGAATACTTAACCGAAAACAAAATTGATAATATCACTCTTGAAAACGGTACAGCAACATGGAAAGAAGTATTATCAAAAACTTTAGACATGAAAGCATTTAGACAAGCTCATGAAAATATTTATCAGCTTTTTGCAGTTGAAAGAGTTACAAGAAGATTTAAGGTAGCCTAATGGCTACCTTTGCGGGAAGGGGTAAGGCATGAAGTACTATAGTTACATAAGGAAAAGCACAAGCGGGCAGATATACGCAAGACAGCTCAAGCAGTTAACGGATTTTGCAAAGCAAGACGGCATATTGTATCACGATTACGACCTTGACGCAGACAAAGACCTTAAAGAGCTGAATAAGTATATTACACTCGTTACAGAGTCAAGAACAGGCACAGACCAGTCAAGACCTGCCCTGTTAAAGCTGATTGACACCATGAAACTGGAAAAACTAAAGACTAATGAGGATATTTGCCTACTATTAGTTGAGTGTACAAGACTCGGAAGGTCATACGAGGGCAACATGAGAATGTTTCAAGAGTTGAAAGATAATGACATTAAGTTTGCTGTTACTACCATGCCTATACTTGATACTCGTATTAAGCATAATAACCCTGCAACAGCCCTTGTAAGTGATATTGTATTAGCTGTATTTAACTGGTTAGCTGAGCAGGAGCATACTACAACTATGGAACGTTGCACGGCAGGACGGCAACAAGCGAAAGAGAGAGGAGTTAAGTTCGGACGTAAGAACATGACAGCGGATGACTTGCCTAGTGAGTTCATAAAGTACATGAAAGCCGTAAAAGAGGCAGAAAGTACAACCGTTACGGATATGGTAGCAATTATTAACGGAAAACTAACAAGGGCGGGCAAGCAACCCATTAGCCGTGCAACGTTTTATAATTACAAGAAATTATATGAAAGTACACAGGAATAAAAAATTATACTTTTTATTCCTAATTTCATAAATTCTCCCACTTTATTAAATTATAAATTGTAGAAAATTTAAATACAGAAAGGTAGAATTTATGGAAAAAAACTTTTCAAAAGTAAAAGCCACCTTTTCGGTTAATGGCTTAGATTTACACGAGTTCAAGGCTCGTGCGAGAGAAGAAAGAACTACCCCCAGTGTACTTGTAGGGCAGTATATCCATGAGTACATCCAAGACAAGGGGGTGCAACATGAATAAGCTACAATGTGACTTGCAAGCAACTAAATACGATTTAATCGAAGAAGTTAAAGAGAAAGCCCCCGCATCCGTAAAAAATGCCCTTATTAATGCAATAAGGAAAATGGATATTATCCGAATGTACCGTAAGCACGTTGAGGACAATTACAGCGGTATGGAGTCCAGTGTTATCGAATATTTGAGGCAGATAAAACCTTTTGAAACATGGGAGCAAGAGGACGTGGACTGGCTATTGCGTGATATAGTCCTTGAGGTGATTTTATACGACTAACAAGCCGACAGAACCGACTGAGGCGGGTTTCGGGAGCAAAAGCATAAATGACTGAGATTTTTTATCAGAATTTATGAAAATTTTTGAATTTCTATTTGACCCGCCCAAAACTCAGTAATAATAAGAAAAAAGGAGAAAATAAAATATGATTGTTAGACCAATGAACAGAGCAAGTGTAGTTAACTTAACTCATGACATCTTAAATAACATAAAAAAGTGGAATGTACTGGATTTTTGGCAAGTTCACTCGATACAACTACAAATTGAGCAAAAGCCACATGAGTGTTTGCAACAGCTCATAGAAGTCTTGCAGGAGCTTTCAAAGCACAAGTTATAATGAAGTGGGAACGGATGCAACGAGGTAGCATAATACAAAACGGAAAATACTACCGACAGCAATCCGTTATCCCTTCAACCCTGTTTTGAGGGAGTAGTTTTCAGGTTTGGATTATGCGACCGAAGGGAGCAGGAGTGGAACACGTAATTATAATCCTGATTACATGGAATACATGCTTAAACCCTACAATTTTGAAAGCCCTCTCCCTGTCTATATTTCGGGAATTTATTATCCCTTATAAAATGTTCAATTAAAGCTAAAAAACACGTCATTTAGCAATTGTCAAATCTTCAAGCCCTGACTTAATGAAATTTTTATTGTAAAATTAAAATAAGGTAAAATAAACAATGACAGCAGAAAAAAACAATATTCCTTCTCTTATCTTAAAAGAGGAAGAAATTAAAAAACATAACTATACATCCTACTTCCAAGAAAAAGTTCTTGATAATGAACAGAATCCAACAAAAATAACCTATATTACAAAGGAAGGTACATACTACTTTCTTACAACTTCCATAAAGGACAAAGAAAGAATACTTGCAAAGTTTTTCCGTAGTATTTTGATTGATAGCAAGAGATATTTCGTTGTGCGAATTCCTGCAAATAAAAAGGATAGAATTTGCTTTCAAAATATGATGAATAACTTGGATATTAAAAGGACAAGAGAATTAACAATTTCCTTTGAAAGTAATCTCCAATTCAGATCAAAAACAGAAAAAAATATTCCGAGATTATGGGCGGATAAGCTCCCACTTATTGAAAAATACTTTCAGCATAATAATAATTCCTGTACAGTTTATCAGCCCCCTGTAATTCCTATATTTCCTTTATACTGTATCGCATATAACCCATGTGTAGAGAAGTTTGTATATAAGTATTGCGAGCTTCTTTATGACAGTAAAGAAGTTTATACCTTTTATGCTTATGCTGTATGCTCTCACGTTATGTTTTCATGTGGAATCCACAAACAAACTCAGGTAAACACAGTTATTGCCTCTATAAAAGACATAAGAAAGCTCCTGCCTGATAACCTGAATACTGATAGGTTTATACAAGAATCAAACAAAAAAATTGAGATACCTGTAAAAGTTACAAGAATTGAAGATAAAAGAGGGCTTTTGAAATTCACTTTTGATACTTCAAGAATTTTGAGTTGTTATAGGAATCTGCAATTTTTACAAATTCCTATAAAACTTCTTCCTAAATGTTTCAGATCCGATGCATTCGGGAAAAATGGACTTGCCTACTTCCTTATGATATTATGGGCTTTACATAATAAACGGAATGCGATGAATTACACGCCTTCTAAAATTATAAAATTAGCCAAAATCAATACAAAGCGAGGTACAAAATATACAATAAATGCAATTAACAAACCTTTAGAATTCTTGAAAAAGATAAAAGTTATAAGAGCTTTTACACCTTTAACAAAAGAAAAGTTATTAAAAGATGAGGCAATCGTATTTTACTTGAATAATTTATTGTACTGGGTAGAACCTGAAAATTAAAGTATATAATAGCAAATTGTTTATTTTACCGCAGGAGAAACAAAACTCTCCTGCATTTCTTTAATTACACAAGCCACAATGGGCTACAGCAAGCGTATTTACCCCCGGGGGTAGACTTATATCCTAAAATAATTTAACCTATCTGAAAACGGCTCCTAGCGCCTTGAATTTAAAACCCTTTCATCTGTAATAAATTTCAAGCTTTGGTACGTGTAACAAAAAGCACACATGTTTTTGAAAGTGGAATTATTATCTCTCACCTTACTATTATTTATAAAAGTATTATTTGTTATTTATCATGTATTCTAATACGCTCACAATAGCTCTTAATTCATTTTCATTATCTACAGTAATTACAACATTAGGATTTTGTATATTATTTAATGTAAGGACAATATCAAACAAAATATTTTTTGTAATCTTTACTTTCTCATGAGTTACTTGTTTCCCTGCATTTCCTGCCATTGCACCAACTAAGGCTGCATTTTCTACATGTCCAAAAAGCATAGTGTCTTGCATCATATTCCCTGCGATTGCACCAGAAACAACATCTAAAGCATTACTTTCTTTTACAAATGTTCTTTCTTTATTTACTTCTGTTTTGTCCACAACCTCATATTTGATTATGTCGTTATATTTAAACCTTTGACTAAGATTAAAGTTAATATACTGTTTTGCATATTCAGAGAATGCCTTGCCATTTGCTCTATAATAATCAAGCTCATTTCTTTGAACATTTAATAAGCTTTGTATTAAACTTTCGGAATTAACAGTATACCTTGCCAACGCAAACTCCTTTTGAGTATTGTCAATTACAAATGCCGCAAAGTCCCCATATTTTACAATTTTATCTGCATTAAAACTTTTAACTTTTAAGCTATTTTCCCAATCTTCATCTGAACAGGATAAATTATTTGATATTATGCTGTTGATTTCACCCCTTCGGATATTCTCAAATTTTTTAGGCATATCCTTAAATCCTTTAACAGCCATAACTCCAGCAAAAATTGCAATTCCCAAAAATATAATAATTTCCATATTTATTACTCCTATATAAACTACAGAAAAATATTATCATAATTTAAATATTATATCAATTTATTGATATAAATTTGTAAAGTTTGTATCAATAAATTTTGTTCCAACCAATGCACTAAACTTTTAAAATAAAAAAGGAGTGCAACAATGAATAAAGACAATACTTTTGGTAAAAAATTAAAACAAATCAGGATTTCAAAAGGATTTTCGCAAGCAAAATTAGCAGAAATGGCAGATGTTCACGAAAAACACATCTCAAAAATTGAAACAGGCAGATTTAATCCTAATTTTGAAACATTAAATAAAATTTTAACAGCACTTGATTTAAAACTTGAAGATGTCTGTATTGATTCGAAAAAAGTATCAACAAATGACAACCCATTTTATATAAAATCTCTACAAATCTTGAATAATGCAACTGAGCAAGAGTTGGAATTTTACTACAGCATTCTTCGACAATGTCAAAAAAGTGTTGTTGTTCTACGTGATGTGTAAATTAAAATTCTGTGTGTATTATGTGAACACTTAACATATTGATTTAGTAGAAAAGAGATTGTTTCAGGAGATAGGAAAACTCAAGTATAATGTTTAAAGAGGTCTGATTCGTTGGGTTCGAATCCCACCTCCTCCTGTTTTAAGTCCCGAAAGGGACTTTTTTAGTATGTGGGATGAGTACCCAATACCTTTTAACAGGACATTTGGTCGGAAGGGGTAAATAATTTTAGTTGGCAAGATAGCTAATTTTAGTAAATTATAGCAATTTTGTAAGGTCGGAATTTTGTTGACTAAAAATGTCCGAAATGTCCGGTTTCAGTAACCAAAATGTCCACTCATTTGAACTTTTTGTCCCAATAATTGCACTATAAATTTATTGTTGGGTTTCACCCAACCTACTGGCTCGTAACATCCAAGGCTATGAAATCGATGGCTGATTTACGTCAGCGGGTAGGGTGCAAATTTTTTGCACCACAAAATAAGGTGCATTGAAATGCACCCTACAAACTATTTTTGTTGCCCTCACGAGTTTTCGCTATGCGCTGTTCTTTTTATACTTTTATTCCACGTCGGAATTGTCAACCAT
>CACWLL010000002.1 GCA_902761735.1 uncultured bacterium | reverse complement strand
ATTAACAAGTATTGTTTCTTCGTCTTTTTACCTTTGTATTCTCATACGCAGGTTTCGCTATTCTGTTTTCAATGTTCTGACTTCTTCTCGCTTAACCGATTCAGACTCCTTTGTCTGACACCAACTGCTCTGCAGTTCACAGGCATATCGCCTTCGGGGTTTAGCTTCCTTTCATAATTCGGCTCATCACAAGCCGCATTATCAATTCTATTCTCTAAATTTTTATTGTCAAGTTTTAGTATTGGCAAATCTTAAAATTTCTTAACCATCTCATTTAAAGTAATAAATAATGACTTGCGTATGTAATATTACACCTAAATAATTACTATGTCAATACCCTTTTTTGACTTTTAATTACAACACGATTTCATTTATTTGAATGACGTATTTCTCGTATTTAACGCTTATAATGGAAGAGATTTATACAACAAGGAGGGTTTTTCATGGATAAATTTTCAAAAATTTTGCTTTCAATAGCTATAATAGGGGCATGCTCAAGTTTGGCATATGCAGAAACTACATTTACACCATTAAGTTTTAGCGATTCAACTGCAAGTAATACGGAAGTTATTGCTGCAACTACGACTACACCTGCAATTACAAAAGCTAATGAAGCTATTTCAAATACAACAGGCAGCAAAAACATGCAAAGTGCAATTACCGAATTAGACAATGCACAAGTAGAAGTAAGAAACGAACTTTTAAAATTCAAGACAAAATATTCTGATGTAGATGCAAAATACAATGCCGTTAAAGAAGAACGTGCAAATTTAAGAAGAGATATAAGAGCATGCGAAAGAAAGATTCGCCAATTAGACAACACTAAAGAAAAAATCAGAAAAAACATGCAATAATTGAATACAAATATATAGAGCAAAGCGACTGCCAATCCTTTATTGTTGGCGGTCGCTTTGTACGTAATATTATCACCCTCATATAGATATGAGCATTTTGGGAACTTTTATTTTATTTATAACACGATATAATTAGAATATTAAATATGAAATCCTAAATTATCTTACTCTCTTTGCATGAGGGAATTTAAATTCCCTCTTTTTTTGTACTTTCAACTATATAGATTGCTTTTTGAACTCTATTTCATAGTTAAGTAAATTACATATCTCTAAAAGTTCATTTACACGCAAAGTCCCTTTTATCAGCTTTGCCGAAAGAGTTTGTTGATAATATTTCTTACCGCTTGCAGAAAGCATGTCCGCAAGCTTTGTTAAGGTTATATTTTCCTTTAACAATAATGTTTTAACTATTTGATTTGCATTTATAGTTTTCATGTTTACAAATTATAACTGCTTTTTAGTAAAAAAATAAGGAGTATTTATATATACACTATAAATAATGTATGCACAAGTTTTTTGATGTAAAATTATGAACTTTTGTAAAGCATGTCAGAGAGTCGAAAAATATGCAAAATAATGCCCTATTAACTAATCCAAAGGCCTTCACTATCCCATTTTTAAATTAAATTTACATAAAAAAAAACAGGAAGTGATATCATTCCCCCCCTGTTAAGATTTACACTAGCCGAAATATAAATAGCATGTATATTATAACATATTTATAACTAAAAATCAAAAGATACGGGTAAATCTTAATATATCTTATTAAAATTACCCGTATGACTATTTATAAATATTCAACTAAGACTGGAATAACTTAAATGTTTTATCAATATTTTTAGCAATCATACTCTTGACTGTTTCAAATTCTGTTGTCAATGCGCTCAATTCCGCATCTATACGTTTGTTTTCAACATCAATTTGTTGTTCTTTGAAATTTATTTTATTCTTTTTATATACATATTCTCTTTCTGCAATTGCAATTGACGCAGAATCAGCTTCTTCCATTATGTGTCCGTCAGCAGCTTGAACATATCTCATTTGGTAATAATAATTATCCTTATCTTTGGATAAAACAAACAATTGACCGTTTTTAAGTGCATTATCTAAGTATGATTTATCATCTATTTGCTGATTTTCATAATAGCCGTTAGCGCACAAGTTATTAAATATAACGCTGTAGAATTCTGATTCCCACAGGCCGGTATCCTCGTTATTTACAACATTTACGTCATATAGCATATACGGATTATCTGTAATATATTTGGATGTATTTGCATATTGAGTAATCAAACAGCCATCTTGGAAAGAATCCATTGCGTTAACAAAATCTGTCATAAAGCCTTCAGTTAAGTTTGATAAACTTATTGCCCATTCATTACCGGACTTAACCCAACAGTTATAATTTTCGGCACTCGCTATTGCATTTTGGGCTTGAGTTAATGTATTTTGGGAGAATAAGAAACCAACATCTCTGTAATTCTTTTCTTCGCCATAACCCTCATTATTTCTTAATCTTTGAACAGTATTAAGTAAAGCAGTATAGAATGCGTTCATATTCTCTGTGCTAGGATTACCGTGAATACCGTTTTGATATACTTTAGAATCAGGCATTAACAGTCTGTACATACTCTTTGCCAATTTATCAACATAGTTTAGTATTGCCAACGTACTTGAAGCAGCAGGATTGTTACCTTCTTTAGCTTGCTCAACTAATCTATAATAGTCATCCACATCGTTTTTGTCATTAATAAATTCATTATACCATTGATCTACATTTTTTGTAATCATTGCATTTGCATTTAAGTTTGTACCATTGGTTAATGCATCTGTTATAACCTGTAAAACCATTGTGTAATCCTGTTGACCCGTAACTAATAATGTTACATCTTCATTCAACATATCGGATAAAGTTACCGCATGAGAAGAATATTCTGCAAAACCATCATTATCAAATGTTGCATCGTTACAATACGAACCATTATATAGTAAACATGCCGTACCATCCTGCTGACGCCACTCACTACTTAATGAACACGATAATGAACCATCATTAGCCTCTACTCTGGTATAACCCTCAGGGCGACCATAAGTTATTTCTTCCCATTGGGTTTGTATATAATCTTTTCTGTCAAAATCAAATACCAAATCTCTTGCAAGTTCCCACTCTTGCGAACCTCGTTCAAAGTAACCGGATGCAGTATTATTCACAATGTAATCTACATAATTTAACATTGTGTTGATAGACATGATATTGCCGTTTTCTTTACCCTTCAACTCACCGCCAATACCTGCATCAACGTAATATGTATAATATTTATCTCCGGTGCTACTATCTGTCTGAAGCATTTTCTTAGCACTTGCCGAAGAAATTGCTCTGTTATTTTTCAAGTTTTCAATGAAGTCAGTAAACGCCGAAGCCTTAGCTACCTCATATTGAGCATCGCCTTTATATAATACTTCACCATTATAAATTATACCGCCATCGTCGGCAATTACCGAACTTATGGCATCAACATATTTCTTATTCAATGCAATTTTTCCGTCTTGTCTTGATAACAATGATGGAACATAACCGTTTAATTCGGAAGGAGACATCATTATATCTGCAGTAAGATCATAACGGAAATCACCGTCTTGTGTACTTGCGTCCCAAATGAGTCTTGTAGCCTGTTGAGCATACTCATAATCCTGAGTTGCAGCTTCCAACTCGCGGCTTAAAGATAACTTCTGTTGGGCAAGTTCCATTGAACGGAATTCACAATTTGCCTTCCTGGAAGTTATTGCAAGAAATCTAGCTTGTGTTGCCGCTAAACCCATTTGTTGTACTCGTTCCTTTCTTTTAGTCTTAGTTGCATGTAGTCCTATTAATCTATACTACGGCTTTATTTCTTGAAAACTTTAAATTACAACCGTGTATTGTTAAGAAATGTTTACATTTATTCAGGATATAAAAATTATTTTGTATAAAATATTTTGCAGGACATAACAATTTGATTTTGAGGTTTGTTCATGATACCCTCAAGGAGTACAAGTTTTTGAGTTAAATTTTTATGAATATTGATAAAGATAAGTTGGTAAAATATATAAAAAAACTAAATGAACCGAAAATTCTTGTTGTCGGAGATTTGGCAATGGATGAAATGGTTTACGGAGATGCGGAAAGAATATCCCGTGAAGCTCCGGTTTTAATCTTACAGCATACTCAAACAAAACCTATTTTAGGTGGGGCATCAAACGCTTCTCACAACGTTGCAACATTAAATAATGCTAAAGTTTCAGTAGTAGGAGTTTTTGGAGAGGATTATCAAGCTGACCAGCTCGACGGAGCATTTAAAGCCGCCGGTATTGATACTCAATATGTTGTCCGTGACAAGTCAAGAAAAACAATCACTAAGACCAGA
The DNA here is from genome assembly GCA_902761735.1 of uncultured bacterium. Lineage (GTDB taxonomy): Bacteria > Cyanobacteriota > Vampirovibrionia > Gastranaerophilales > Gastranaerophilaceae > UBA1221. The sequence continues at coordinate 189,610 of CACWLL010000002.1, read as the reverse complement.
ATTTTAGGTTCTATTACAACCTCAATTACACAACAAATAGTAAGAATTGACAGACAAACAAATGCTCCTCTCTGTTCCGAAACAGAAGAAAATGTATTAAAAAACATCGAAAAAGCAATGCCGAATTATGATGCTGTAATTTTATCAAACTATCACATCGGCACTTTGACTGATAACGTAATCACAAAAACAATAGAAATTGCAAATAAATTCGGTAAAAAAATTATTGTAGACGCCCAAAGAGATTTGGGCTGTTATAAAAATATTACCTCGATGACACCTAACCTGCCTGATACACAAAAATCAGTAGGGTTTGAACTAAATACCGAAGAAGATTTAAAAAAAGCAGGGGACAAACTTCTTAGAGAAACAGATGCCGAAGCAATATTAATTACATGCGGAGCAGACGGGATGTTTGTTGCAGAAAGAAATTCAAAATATACAAAAATACCTGTTTTCAACAAATCGGAAGTATTTGATGTTACTGGTGCCGGGGACACGGTTACGGCAGTTTATTCACTTGCCCTTGCGGCAGGTGCTGACCCTGTATATGCTGCACTAATCGGTAATGTTGCTGCAAGCATTGTTGTAAGACAGTGGGGCTGCGCAACAACAACTGTTGATGAACTTTTGTCGGCAGTTGAAAAATTATAGGAGATATTTTAATGGAAAAATTTGGTTTTTTAAAAAAAATAAGACCTTTTGATTTAATTGTATTGGCAGGGCTTGTTATAGCTTTGATTGTGGGATTTATTACATACAAACATTTTAGACAAACTGCCGATAAACAAATTGAAACTACATCACCGATTGTTTTTGATGTATTTTTGAGAGGGATTACTTTAACTTCGGATACAAATCCTATACATGCAGGTGACAAAACTTTTATAAGTATAAGAAATGTTCCGTATTCCGATTTGAAAGTTGTTAATGTAAAATCTGAGCGCAGACAGGTTGTTTTACCACTTTTGACAAATAATGTTAAAAGTGCAACAAAAAATGTTTTAATACTTGATGATGTTGCTCAACCGAATGTATATGATATTGTTGTTACATTAACCGATACGGCAAAAATCACAAAAGACGGTGCTGTTGTCGGAGGGAATAAGATTAAGATGGGTTTACCAATAACTTTGGAAGGTGCTGATTATAAATTTAACGGTACTGTTGCCGACATCACAGTTACTCATGATGATATTACTGATGATATTGACACTAATGTAAATAAAGTCGATGATGTTCAATAAATTATTCAAATTTACTCAAGAAAAGTTAAATATTTTGTATGAAAACAGTTTGCTATTACAACATTTAGACAAACTGATTTTCGCTTTAATTGTGTTTGTATTTTTATCTTCTACGGTTATGTCATCGGATATTATAGGATTTGTAGCTCTTATTGCCGTATTTTTAACTGCAGTAAAAGTGATTGTCACCCCGAGTGACAAATTTGAACCAAAAATATTTGAACTATGGTTATTGGCATATTTTATGATTGTAATTATAAGCCTTGCAGGGTCAACATTGTTTTCATTAAGCCTGAAAGGTTTTATGAAAACATTTACTTACCTTGGGTTTTACGTATCTGTCGCACATTTTCTTAAAAATAATAAAGATAAAATACCGTATATTTTGGGCGCAATTGCTTTGTGTGTAAGTTTTGAGAGTATTGTAGGTTTTATGCAAAATTTTGCACAGGTTGATGAAATTTCTACATGGCAGGATGTTTCAAGATTAAACCCGGAAGAAGTAATGACAAGGGTATATGGGACTTTACAACCGCTAAACCCAAATTTGTTGGGCGGATATTTTGTAGCGGGGATTCCTTCATTATTTGGTTTGTGTGCAATGTTTTTAGCGGATAAGAATTATAAAAGAGCAATTATTACTGTAATATTAGCCTTTCTCTCCGTCATAACATTATTCTTGACAGGATGCAGAGGTTCATATATTGGTTGTTTAGTTATTTTTCTCGGTATTGCAGCCGTTTGCGCAAAATTTTTATGGCAAAAATACAAAAAAATATTTATGTCGGCAATTGGTACTTGTATTGTTGGAATAACTGCCGCACTAATAATTTTAGAACCCATTAGAGCAAGAGTTTTTTCTATATTTGCAATGAGGCAGGATTCTTCTAATTCTTTCAGATTTAATGTATATCAATCATCACTTCAAATGTTTAAAGATAATTGGTTATTGGGTATAGGCGTCGGAAATAAAAACTTTCGTGAAATATACGGTTTGTACATGAGAACCGGATTTGATGCTTTAAGTGCATACAATATTTTCCTTGAAACAGCTGTCGAAAGCGGGATTTTTGCACTTGTAGCATTTTTAGGATTTATTATAACAATGTTAAAAGACGGAATTTCATATATTTTAAATTCCGGAAAATTGCAAGAAATAATTTTTGTTTCAACAGCTGTTATATCAATATGTGCTATGATGATACACGGCCTTGTTGATACTGTATTTTTCAGACCCCAAATACAATTTATCTTTTGGACAATGGCAGCTATAATCAGTTGCATTATAAAACAAGAAAATACCGTTGAGGAATAGAATATGCCTAAAGAAAGATTGGATAAATATTTAACCGATTTAGGATATTTTGATACTAAAAGCAAGGCGGCAGCGGCAATTTTAGCAGGACATGTAAAAATTAACGATGAGTATATAACAAAAGCCGGATTTCAGATTAATCCGCAAAAAGAATATGATATTATTGTAAAATCTATGCCATATGTTTCTCGTGGCGGATTTAAATTAAAAAAAGCTCTTGATGCGTTTAATTTTGATGTGACAGATAGAATCTGCATTGATGCAGGTGCATCAACCGGAGGGTTTACGGATTGTTTGCTCCAAAATGGTGCAAAGTTTGTATACGCAGCGGATGTCGGATATGGACAGTTGGATTGGAAAATCCGTTCAGACAAAAGAGTTAAAGTAATTGAGAAAACCAATCTTAGAATTTGCGATTTTTCGGATATATATGCTAATAGTGAACCTGTTGCGGATTTATTGGTAAGCGATATGTCTTTTATTTCACTAACAAAAGTTTTTGAAAATTTGAAAAAATTATTGAAACCTGAATTTCACGAAATGATATGCCTCATAAAACCTCAATTTGAAGCGGGTAAGGAAAAAGTTGAAAAAGGCGGTGTTGTAAGGAGTAAAACCGTACACATAGAGGTTATTGAAAATGTAGTTGAATGTGCAAAATCTCTTGATTATAAAATTAAAGGTTTGACATATTCATCAATAAAAGGACCATCCGGAAATATTGAATATCTGATTTGGATTTCAACAGACGGTGAAAATTGCACGGCTGACATTCAGACTACCGTTAAAAACGCTTTTGAAGTTTTAAATTAATTACTGTCAATGGCATTGTTTGAAAAAATATATGTTCATGGGATAATGAAATATATAAGAATAGAAAAGGAAATTAGAGATGGTAATGAATAGCCCCAGACAGACATCACATTTAAAAAGAGAAATTTTAGTTAGATTAATAAAGGCATTTTATACGGATGATTTTGCTGAAAACGCGAGATTGATACCTTATCAAATGCGTCCGAAAGATTTTGAAGCTCCGTATCGTTGTTGCGTATACAAAGAAAGAGCGATATTAAGAGATAGAGCTATTGCAGGTTTGGGCTTATCAATTGAGGACACGGATGATAGTGTCCACATGGCAGAATTGGCAAAAAAAGTTCTTGATAGAGAAACACCTGAAGAAAACCCTCTGACAGTTTTACAAACGGCTTGTAAGGGTTGTGTTCCGTCAAGATTTTATGTTACCGACTTGTGTCAGGGTTGTGTGGCAAGACCTTGCGTAAATACTTGTCGTTTCGGGGCAATTTCCGTAAAAGACGGGAAATCAAAAATTGATACCGACAAATGCAAAAACTGCGGAATGTGCGCCCAAGTTTGTCCTTATCAGGCAATTATGAAAGTTATTGTTCCTTGTGAAAACGCATGTCCTGTCGGAGCAATTGCAAAAGATGAAACTGGCCGTGCAAGAATTGACTTTGATAAATGTATTTCTTGCGGAAAATGCTCAAGTGCGTGTCCGTTTGGAGCGGTTCACGAAAAAAGCCAAATAATAGATATCTTAAAAAATATAAAAGCCGGTAAAAAAGTTATTGCGATGGCTGCACCTTCAATGTTCGGACAGCTTCCATGTTCTCCAAAACAATTGAAAGATGCCATTATGAAACTCGGATTTTATGATGTTTATGAAGTTGCACAAGGTGCTGATGTCACCTCTAAAACAGAGGCTGCTGAATTTGAAGAAAGAATGCTTGCCGGAGAAGAATTTATGACAACTTCATGTTGTGCGGGATACAATGAGCTGGTAGATAAGCATATACCTGACATGAAACAATACCGTTCAACAACTCATACTCCAATGTATTATACGGCTGAAATAGTTAAAAAAGAACACCCTGATGCCTTAACGGTATTTTTCAGTCCTTGCGTTGCCAAACGTCGTGAGGCTCTGAAAGATAAGAATGTTGATTTTGTTCTTAACTATGAAGAAGTTGGTTCGTGGTTTATTGCTTTGGGTATAAAAGTAGAAGAATGTGATGAAAAAGAATACCCTGTTGAATCTTCTGCTGAGGCAAGAAACTATGCCGTCACCGGCGGTGTAGCTAATGCTGTTAAGACTTTGTTACCGGAAGAAATTCCAACATATCCTGTAATAATAGACGGATTGAACAAACAAACAGTTAGAGATTTGAAAAAATATGCTAAAACAGGCATGTGCGACTTGGGCAATTTAATTGAAGTTATGGCTTGTCCGGGAGGATGCCTTGGCGGCAACTCAACAGTAAACGCATACAAACCTGCATCTAAACAATTGGAAGCATATGTAAAATCAAGTCCGTCATCAAAGCCTCAAATACAACCAGAAAAACAATAATTACTAAGGAGTAAATGTATGACAATTAAGACTCTTGATGAAAAAATTGTTGAGTATGTAAAAGAAACAAAATTACAACATATTGCTGTTATAATGGACGGAAACAGACGTTGGGCAAAACAAAAAGGTTTGCCCTCTGCTTTTGGACATAAAAAGGGTGTAGATGCTTTAAAGACTGTAATGCGTGCTTGTGATGATTTCGGAGTAAAGTATTTAACTGTATATGCTTTTTCCACCGAAAATTGGAACAGAAAACCTGAAGAAGTTGATTTTCTAATGGATTTGCTCGGACAGACTTTGAAAAACGAATTACAGGAAATGCATGAAAATAACGTTGTTATCAGTTTTATTGGTGACTTAACTAAATTAAGTCCGAAATTGCAAGAAATATTGAGCCACTCGGTTGAGGTTACAAAAAACAATACCGGCGTAAGATTGCAAATCGCATTTAATTATGGTGCAAGAGATGAAATGCTTCACGCCGTAAGAAATATAGCATTGAAAGTAAAAGACGGAGAATTATTACCTGAAGATATATCTGTAAATACTATTTCAAAAGCACTATACACTTATGATATTCCTGACCCTGATTTATTAATCAGAACCGGTGGAGAAATGAGAGTTTCCAATTATCTGTTATGGCAAATTGCATATTCCGAATTTTATGTAACAAAAATTCTATGGCCCGATTTTGATAAACAAGCTCTATCAGATGCCATAGAAGAATTTCATTCTCGTCAACGCAGATACGGCAAATAAATAGGAGTTATTATGCAAATAGTTTTCGGTACTTCAAACCATCACAAAGTCAAAGAACTAAACGGAATTGTAAAGGCTTACGGCATTGAAAATGTTGAATTTATATTGCCGCCTGAAGGTTTTGACCCGAATGAAACCGGAACTACATTTGAAGAGAATTCTTTAATAAAAGCACAAGAGGCAAGTCGAATTTCGGGGATGATTTCACTAGCGGATGATTCCGGATTGTGTGTAGAGGCTTTGAACGGAGAACCGGGTATATATTCCGCCAGATATGCCGAAACTCCGCAAAAACGTATAGATAAGTTATTGGCTGCTGTTGCACCATACGAAAATCGTCGTGCAAAATTTATTTGCGCAATGACTCTTACCGATAAAGAGGGTAAAGTCCTATTTGCCGATAAGGGAGAATGTCACGGAGAAATTGCAAAAACACAAGCCGGCACAGGAGGCTTTGGCTATGACCCTATATTTCTTGTTGACGGCAAAAACGGATTAACAATGGCAGAATTATCGGATGATGAGAAAAACAAAGTTTCACACAGAGGCAATGCCTTGAGAAAAGTGTTAGACTATATTAGCCGCGGTTTATAGTATGGGCTTAGTACGTCTTTTTAACCAATTCTTTTATATGTTGTTTTACCGCATCGGTTATAATTAAATCCGGTTCTTTTGCAACAAAACTGTCAAGAGTAGTTATAGCTTTTACGTTATTGCCTTTTAATTCGTATAATAATCCGCGAAGTATTATCCCAAGAGGATTTGAATCCGACAGAGAATGTTGGATTTGTTCATCGGCATATCCGAGTTGCATATAACATTCCGCAAGATTCAGATAATACTTAAAATTCAAAGAAAACTGTGTCAATGCTCTTTCAAAACAATCCTGAGCCATTTCAGGCTTCCCAAGCTTCATATAGCACTCCCCAAGATTATTATAAAATACAGAACTTGCCTGAACATTAGGAGATAAACTTATTGCAATTTTAAACTCCTGTATAGCCGGATAATAAGAATGTTCTTTTAAATGTATAAGCCCCTTATTATTATGAATATACGCATTTTGTTCTGAATCAATAACATAACTTTCGGTCATTTTGTAGCCCGAAAAAAGTACTGACATTATAAACAAAGATATTACATATAATTTTTTCATAAATGACCTCTTATATAACCTATATAATTATAAAAGATTAATTTCCAAACCTTCGTATGAAAGAATTGATGCAGCATCAATATTTTTGTATTGTTCGTTTATGATATCCAGCTTTTCATCCGTATAAGAAGGGTCATAGTGGAAAAATACCATCTGCTTTGCATTAAGTTGCTTTCTGCATTCCACTGCCATATCAAATGTTGAATGTCCATAGCCCTGTTTTGGCACAAAAGCATCCATATAATCTTCTGTTGTATATTGCGCATCATGAATTATTAAATCGCAATTTCTGGCAAAATTTGCCAGTTTTCTATCCCCGCCGTGATAACTTTCTTTGTCTGTTGCATACACAAGAGTCTTACCCATATATTTAATTTTATATATTAAGACCCCTTCTTGCGGATGTGCATACGAACGATAGCAAGTTATAACAACGTCATCATTTTTTGCCTCAATATCTTTTTCGGATTCTATGCGTTTTAATATAGGGGATTCCCCTTTTCTTAAAATAATTGCATCAGTTTCGTTAATATCATGAATATTCAAATTGCCTGCAATATCTCCCAAATCCAAAGGGAAAGATTTACCAAACAATAATGTTGCAAGTTCATCCGATAAACTTTCGTTATAATTGACATTTCCATATACGTCAATTACTGTTGAGCGAATATGCAAAGGACGGAAAAAAGTAAACCCTTGAATATGGTCATGATGTATATGGGAAAGTAGAACAACTGCATTCACCGGTTTTCTGGATTCATTATCGGAACCGGACATTATATATTGTTGGGTTAAATCATCACCAAGATTTATCATACCTGTTCCCGCATCTAAAATTATTAAATGCTCACCGGCACGAACTTCCACACATGATGTATTACCACCGTATTTCATAACATCTTTGGATACTACGGGATAACTTCCTCTAACTCCTCTAAATTTAATTTTAAATTCGCTCATATTATATTCCTCTTATTTTTTCTTTTTTATTTCATATATTCCGCTTTGATCTTTTTCTGTACCTGTGTATATTTTAGAAGAAAATACCATCATTTTTGCAAGATTACGTATATTTTCCTCTCTTGTATTTTTTTGTTGAATATTAAATACAACTCTTCTTTTTTCATTTTTAATGCTAATTATACGAAAAGCACATGGATAAGAAACTAAAGCCGGAGAACTTACATACAATACATTTTCATGTTGTGTAATTTTACTGGCATGATAATGTCCTTGAAATACGGCTATCGGATTTTTATATTTTTCAATAAGAGCCTGAACTTCCCCGCCGTTAAGAAGTCTGTGTCCATCACTGCGGAACGGTTCTATAATAGGCACATGCATAAATATCAGAACAATATCTTTCTTAGATTTATTTAACTCATCATCAAGCCATTTTAATTGTTCACTATCAATTTTTCCGTTCGAAGTTACCCTGGTGTCAATTATTGTATCAAGTACAATCACCTTATAACCCTTTTGAGGTACAAACGAATAATACGGTTTTTGTGCAGTAAAGTTATTGTTGTTATCTCTTAAAATTTCCAAGTACAATTTCTTAGTTAAATAGCCGCCTACACATGGGTCATGATTTCCGAATGTAAAATACCAAGGATATTTTAATTTATTGACATGCGGAAGAACAGCCTTTAATTCTTTTTCATAAGATTTATCTATTAAATCACCGGTAAACATTACAAATTTAACATCAGGAATTTCATTAATTTGGCTCACAACGTCATCAAGAATTTTCGGAGATTCTGCCGTAAGTTTAAAAGTGGTATTTACATTTGATGTTGAAAAATGAACATCGGAAACTTGTGCAAACTTCAAATCACTGGCAAAACAATACTGATAACCAAAGACCATTAATATTGCTAAAAGCAAAGTGAACATTCCGCTCAAAGCTCTTGAAAATAAAGAGCGTTCCGGCTTAATGTTTTTTCTTTTTCTTTTTACTTTTTTTGTTATTTTTGTCATTATCAGAATCCTGTGTTTCTTCTTTAATTTCAGGTATTGGTACAGGCGTAGGATTTTCTTTTTCCAAAGTTTTCTGTGCCGGTTTTTCCTCGTAAATATTTTTTACTTCTTGCCTTTCTTCTTCCTGAAGTTTTGTGATATTAATATTTTTTATTAATTCTCTTGTTTCATTATACTTCTGATTTAATTCTTTATCATCATTAGTTAGGATGATTGCTTTATCAAGGTTAAGCATTGCATTACTGTATTCTTTTTTCCCTAAATAACTTAATCCTAAAAATTTAAACACATCAGAAGTTTGAAGGGTTTCCGATAATTTGGTTAATATATTTATTGCTTTAGCATAATTGCCTTTTCTGTACAGAATTATTGCATGAATAAGTTGATATTCTTCATCATTATTAAGCGCTAATGCTGTTACAATTTCTGTTTCGGCATCATTTAGCTGCCTCATATTAAGGTAGGCTTTCGCTCTTATTGCGTATGCCAAATCACATTGTTGATTGAAATATATAAATCTTTTTATAGGTTCTTGGACAGCTTCATATTGACCTGCTTCCAAATAACATACCGCAATTGATAACAGCGCTTGTGTAAATGAAGGCTCCAACTGATACGCATTAAAATATGCAGCAACAGCTTGCGGATAATCTCTATTTTCTCTGTAAAAATCTCCCAAATAACTGTATACCCAAAAATTACCGCTTTTTGTAGCATCTTTTAATATATTGCCTGCGGAAACTCTATCACCTTGCTTTATATATGCAAAAGCCTTATCTAAATCCGCATTATACCCTGTTATAAATGAGCGTTGATTCTTTGTTCCCAACTGATATAATAAGTCTTTTAATTTTTTAAAATCCTTATTTTGCGGATCTAAAGTAATAAGCTTATCCAAATATTTAACGGCATCTTGGTAATCCCCGATAACACAATTGCCGGAAATTATATCCATATAATCTTCGTAAATTTCCTGATCGACAGCGGCAAAACTTTGAGAAAATATACCCGCAAGTATTATAAACAGTGTAATAAAGGATTTTTTCATAATAAAATTATATCATAAAATTTCATAACGGGCTTTATTTTAAATATTGGTACATAAAAAAATATTATCCCCACTTAGTGAAGATAATATCTTTTTATGTAAAGAAAAAATTATACGTTGGCATTTATTTTTGCATTTTTATCAGCAACTTTTTCTGCATTTTTGTTTGCAAAATGGTCGGTAATAGCACCTAATGCACAGCCGCCGAGAGCACCACTTAAAGCACCTAAGATAACAGTTAATGCCGTAATACCTTTACCTTTGGTATTAATTGCACCATAAATCGGATTACCAATCAAACCTATTAAAGCACCATACTTCATACCGATATTTGAATTGCGGTATGCGTTTCCTTTTGCGGTCAGTTCGGCACGTTCGTCAGTTGCAGTAGCCTGAGTCGGTTCCATGCCGGCAGTTGCTTCTGTAAATTCTTCATTCTTTTTATTAATAAAGTGGTCAATTAATGCACCACAACCCATATTAAAAGCAAAAGCTAAAGGAATAGCAGCCCACTTATTTAAAGTTTTTGCTACTTCTATACCTTGTTCGCTGAGGACTTTTTGACTCGCACTTTGCATAAGAATACCCAATGAACCGATACCACCCATTACTGCACCTGTATACACACCTGCATGAGTTTTTGGGACTTCTCTATGCTGTTGGGGAGCTTTATTTCCTTCTTCGCCTTTAAATGACACTACTTTTGGGGTTATATTCGGACTGATACTTACCATTAAATTTTCTCCTGCTATTCACTACACTTGTTAATTATAATAAAACAAATAGATAGATTTATTTGCCATGATTTTTATTGTTTGTAAAGATATTTTAATAATTAATGTCTGACTATACAATATCTGTTATTATATAAAACTTCGTCTTCTATATACTTCATATCCGCAGTGGTGGAAGTAATCATTCCATAATCACTGTAATCTTGGTATACTCGCACTCCGGCCTTAGAAAATTTATCCGCAATATTCATCGGAAGGCGGCAATCAAAGTTATTAGTAACAAAATGACACTTGTTTTCTTCCATCCCGAAAATTTTTCTTGACGCTTTTATGTTTGATTCAGAAGATTCAATCGGGGTACAGGTTTGTATATTCTTAAAAAATGCTATTTCATTGTTAACATGTTCTTCTAATGCCTTATCTCTTGCTGCAAATACCAGAGGACATATCAACATAACTATTATTAAGCCTAAAAATTTTTTTGTCATAATTTTCTCCTGCATGAATTATAACGTAAACATATCCATACGCCCATTTAAAAAATGAAACTAGTATAAATACAGGATAAAAAAGGAATATTATTAGTTTAAAATGGTGTTAAAGGAGAATATTATGGAAAAGTTTTGTTTAATCGGATATCCGTTAGGGCACTCAATGTCAGCGTATATTCATAAAGCAGGGTTTGAAAGTCTTGGAGTGAAAGCTTCTTATGAACTCTTAGAAACTCCACCGGAAAAACTTGTTGATACGATTAAACAACTTAAAAGAGATGGATTTAAGGGTTTTAACGTAACGATCCCGCATAAGGTGCCTATTGCACTTTTTGTCGATGAGATTGATGAATATGCTGATATTACGGGAGCCATAAATACAATAAAAATCAACTCCGATAAAAGTTTAAAAGGATATAACACTGATGTAATCGGTTTTATAGAAGCAATACCTGCAGAAATTATTTTAGAAGATAAAACAGCGGCATTACTGGGCACAGGAGGAGCAAGCCGCGCTGCAGTAATGGGTTTGGTAAAAAAAGGAATTAAATACATTGATATTTATACAAGAAATATACCCAATGCACTTGATTATATAGCATACTTAAGAAGACAGTTCACTGATATCACCTTTAATATTTATCAAATAAACAGAATTAACGACTTATCAAAATACGATATCCTTGTAAATACAACTCCCATCGGAATGCAAGGGTATTCAGCAGACTTTACTCCGATTGAAAAGGATATTTTATCAACTTTGCCAAAACATGCAGTTGTTTATGACATAATCTATAATCCGAGAAAAACAATTTTGCTCAAACTTGCGGAAGAATTGGGATTAAAAACAGTAAACGGATGTGATATGCTTGTTTATCAGGCAGTTGCAGCACAGAAAATTTGGTTCGGCTACACCCCCGACTTCAAATCAATGAAACTTGCCTTACTTGAAAATCTCTAATACCATTTATTTTTCCCGTTCATCAATAAGCCGCTTGATGATAGCAAATGTTTTCGGAAAATGCTTGCAAATAGTATATGCGCCATCAGAGTTACCTGTAACAGCTAATGCGTAACATTCCGCAATCATTTCATCAAGACTTGTTACACAATATGTATGCTGTCCGGTTTTGAACGGTTCATCAGAAGCTTGCCAGGCATCATATTCCTCTTTAAAAGCATTCTCTAATTCTTCGTTGTGTTCTTTCAAGGCATCAAATAATGAGTGTCCCGTTTCATGGGCAACAGTTTTTAAAAGAAAACTTCGGCTAAATCTTTTAGGAAATATTTTCATACTGTTTGTTTCAGGTTCATAATAACCTGCAATATTGTTATCATTTGGATTAATTATGACAATACCTGCGTTTTCATCACGCTTTTGGTCTTGCAAGAAAGTTTCACCCCATTGAATTTTTATATCGGTTGATGCAATCCTGTATAAAACCTTTGAATTAAATTGTGTTAGCAAAGATTTATTAAAATCATTTACCCCTGTTAAATCTATTTTAAAAGTCTTGCCATCCTTTGTAACAAACATTTGATTGTTTTCGACTTTAATATGGTAGGTTTTACCGTCGATTTTTTCTTCATATTCGTTCTCGGAAATTTGAGTTCGCTGAATTTCAGGCAGCAACTGCCCTATTTGGGAAGTTTTTGGATCAAATTTTGCAATTTCATTATACATATTCATGTGCTTATCAAAAGACTTTTGTATATGTTCATCAGCATTTATTTGTTCAGTTTGATTTAACAGAGTTAAAGCTAATCTATCTACCATTGGTGTCAATCTTGCTATCAAACTTTCACCAAGCTGTCCTGCTTTTTTAAGTTTTAAAAGCTCTGACATAAGATTTTTACCTGTTATATCCTGATATTTTTGACACGCCGCATAAAACCCGAAATCACCTCCGGGGTCTGACACTAAACCCAATAAATCATTTGCCTTTTGCCAATTTTGAGTTAATAAAGCCTCCAAAAATTCGTCTTCTCTTTTTGAAATGCTTTCCATCTTTTGTCCGGCAGCTTCCGTGCTTTTTACGACATTATCACCTTTATACGTAGTTGTAGTTTTTGTTTTACCATCTGCAGAATATTCAACTGTTTGAAAATCCGCCGTCTTATCATATAAAGCGTTTTTTGTCTTAAGTTTTAGTTCAAATTTACCATCATTAGTATAAGATAACTTAAAATCCTGATTATTTAATAAACCTTGTTCCTGAAGCCTAAAGATTTCATTAGTTATATTATCAGGAACAGGAGGAGCTGAAACTTTTGCCCTGTTACTAAGAGCAGCTCTTATTTTCACTTGATTATTTTCAACAGATAAATCAAAATCCTCTGCAAATTGTTTACCGGAATTTATGAAATCTATTAACTTTTGTTTTTCAGGCTCCGGTAATTTTATCGGAGAGTCTATTGTTTTTGGACTGACATCTTTCGGTAAATCATTTTTATCAGGGTTTTTAACTTTAATATCTTTAATTTTTCCGTTTTCATCCAACTCAAATTCAAGCTTTGCCTCATTTGGCAATCCCTCATTCAACTTTATATCCGTACAAATTTTATTGTAGTCTTTGTCATATTTATAGTTAAATCTTGTACGACCCATTTGGCGGTACATTTCGTTTGTATCATAATTTTCGTAGTCATAGGCGCCACTATCCGTATATTTTCTGCTGCTTGCATATTCACCAAACCAGATACCGTTTTTACTTGGTGTGCCGTCCTCATAATAATATTCCGTTTCTCTGCAAGCTCCAAGACGATTTTCCGTACATCCGTCCCCCTCACTTGCAAGAATTGTACCATTTGGAGCTACAATCATTCTCATATCAGGGTCAGAATGAGATACAACATAACCTTTCGGATGTTTTTCTATTTTTACATCCTTATTTCCATGCGCAATTTTTCGGACTTCTTCCGGAACATTTGCATACCTTTTATCAATATCATTAACATTAGAATTCCAGTCTTCATCAACAATTTCATCTTCTGTCTGAACAAGAGCCTTGAAAAATGTTTGCATTTCATCAACACTCACCCCTGACAATTTATCGTTTGCTTTAAGAAATTGCTCAACTTCTTCGTCATCGACATAATATTCTTTTGGCGGTTTCGGATTGGATAAATCAATATTTAGAGGTTTTGATAAATCCATTTTGTCTAAATCTTCAAGATACTCAGGGTCAAATAAGCCTTTGTCATTCATAACATTTAGCACCTGATCCATCTCGTTATATCCGATTTTACCACTCTTGGCAGGAGTAATATCATCAAAAAATTTAAAAATTAAATCGAAATTTTTCAAATTTCCACATTTAGCTTTTAACCTGTCATAACTTACATCTCGTCCGATGTGTAATTGACTGTATGTTATTTTATCCTCTGCCATAATATTTCTCCACCAAATTTACACAAAATATTTAACGACTACACATAAATAAACTTTAGACATATGTTACATTTTGTTACATAACATGACAAAATGTAACAATTTTTGCATAAAAAAATACTTTATTAATATAGGGAAAAATAAAAAGGTAATGCGTTATGAGTGATTTGAATTTCAGCTTGGCAAGCGGAGTAAAACCAATGATTAGAGAAGCTGCCAATATGAACAACGATGGCGGTGGCGGCAACCTCGGTTACATGCGTCAGGGTAAAAAAGGTAAAAATCAAAAAAAACAATACCTTGATACAAGTATCTTCGGTGAAAAAAAAGATATTGATATTTTCGGAAGAAGTGATGAATTAGAATTCGTAGTAGATGATGAAGGTTCGTTTTTTGATTTATTAGGTAAGTTTTTTAAAAAAATTGCTAAAGCAATAGTCGGGTAGCAGCTATTTTTCGTAGGAACCCATTACTCTCATTGATGAGGTTTGTTCTTCCACCTGACGGATTGTGTCAGAAATCTCAGGCTGTTTTATGTGCCCGTCAAGACTAACTACAAATATATAGTTATCTTTATCTTCTTTTGACGGACGGGAAGAAATATAAGAAAGATTTATATTATTTTTATAAAATAAATTCAATATCTCCAACAACGCTCCCGGTCTGTCATCCGTTGTAAACATTAATGTTGTTCTGTCGTGCCCTGTTGGTTCAGTATCAAAAGCCCCGACCAGCACGAATGTTGTTCTGTTTGATTTGTCGTCATTTATCGGGTTTTTTAAAATATTTAGGTTATAAATTTCTGCAGTTTTTTCAGTCCCGATAGACGCATACGTTAAATTATAATTTGAAAGACTTCTTGCAGCTTCAGCGGCACTTGTAACCTCAATAACATTAAGATTTCTCGGTAATTCATTTTTTATAAATTCTCTACATTGAATAAGAGCTCTGGTATCGGCAATTATACCCGTAATACTGTAAAATTCAGTATTTCTCGATAGCAGGCAGTGATTAACGGGTAATGTCACCTCAGATAAAATTTTAAGTTTTTCATTTGGCGAAATCATCAAATTATCAAGAGTTTCACGGACAGTACCAACTATTGAATTTTCCACAGGCACCACACCAATTACATTTGGCGTATCTTGAACATATTCAATAATCTCTTTTACGTTTTGCATCGGAGTCGGATACGCACCTATTTCATACTTTTTTGCAAAATAATCTTTTGCCATTTCAGAAACGGAACCATCGGGTCCGAGGTATGCAATCCGTAAAACGCCATCAAAATTCATCATTTACTTAACTCCCTGTTTCAAGTATTATTATATATAAAAAAGGTAGAGGAACGCAAGTAATGCATAATATAAAATTTGGAACAGACGGTTGGAGAGCTGTCGTTGGAAAAGAATTTACCGAGGAGAATGTAGACATTGTAACCGATGCTATCGGAAAATATGTATTTGAAACTTTCGGAATTGATAAAAAAATAATTATAGGTTATGACCCGAGAAACATGGCTGATGTATTTTCACTAAGAACCGCAACTCGCCTTAAAAATATAGGTTTTAATGTTCTATACAGTGACAAAATTCTTCCGACACCTGTTTTAGCTTACAATGCAAAACTTTTAGATGCTTGCGCCATAATGTTTACGGCATCACATAATCCTCCAGAATACTTAGGAATAAAGTTCATACCGGACTATGCAGGTCCTGCAACAAGTGATATTACGGATAAATTGACAGCAAACCTCGGCAATAGTACCCAAAAACAGAGAGATGGCTCTGTCAAAATATACGATTTTCAACCGGATTATGAAAAACATTTGGAAACTCTAATTGATTATAAAAAAATATCTGAAATGAAAAATGTAAACATAATTTATGACGGATTTTACTCTGCAAGTATCGGTTTCTTTGACCATATTTTAAATAAATTCGGCATAAAATTTAACACAATGAATATGTTTCACGATAAGAATTTTGGCGGAGCAATGCCTGACCCGAAACCAAAGTATTTACAAGATTTGATTGAAAAAGTAAAAGCAACTCCAAATTCAATCGGCTTAGCAAACGACGGAGATGCAGACAGGTTTGGGATAATTAATGAGAACGGAGAATATGTTTCTCCTAACGAGATAATTTCAATACTCCTGATTCACCTAATAAAGAATAAAGGCTACAAAGGAGCTTTGGTAAAAACCGTAGGAGCAAGCCTTTTATTAAATAAAGTTGCAGAAAAACTCGGCGTTGAAGTAATAGAAACCGCAGTAGGTTTTAAGCACGTCGGAGAGGCCATGAGAAAATATAATCCGATTATTGGCGGAGAAGAAAGCGGTGGATTGAGTATTCAGGGACATATCCCGGAAAAAGACGGCTTACTTGCAAATTCACTAATCTTAGAGGCTATGGCATATGAAAATAAATCGCTCACCGAATTGCAAAAAGATTTGTATAACTTTGTCGGCTGCAAATATTACAACGACAGAGTTGATAAAAAATTAAACAGTACAGAAGAAATAAAACCTATCTTAGAAGATTTCAAAAACAAAAAAACTGTCGGCAAATATGGTGTAATTAAGACGGACTTAAAAGATGGGGTAAAATTATACCTTGAAGACGGCAACAGTTGGATACTCGTACGCCCGAGCGGCACAGAACCTTTGTTAAGAATATATTTTGAAAGCGACAGTCCTGAAAAAATTGAAGAATTGAAAAGTTATATATAAGAACAGCACGTGTAAATACCCAATCAACCTTCTGTGGGGGGACAGTTCATAATTTGTCATCGTGAGAAAATCTTTGATTTTCGTGGCGATCCGGTAGATCCGGTAGGGTGCGTGTCAACGCACCGCATTTTTGGTGCGAAAATTCGCACCGCACCCTACATAACTCCGCGCAAAGACAAAATACGAACACATCTGCCCCCGATAGAGATATTTTATTTCTTCTTCAAATCCAAATCGATTGGTTTTTCTCCGGAAACAAGATTTTTACCGATTGCTTTTTCTAATGCAGCTTTTGCGGAATTATATCCGTATAACGTATTATAATAATCCAATTGCGCTTCCTGATATGTTACCTGAGCATCTCTTAATTCAACAGGACTCGCTTCTCCGACACGATATCTGCCGTATGAAAGCTCATAATTCTCTTTTGCTTGTTTTACCTGTAATATAGCAACAGGAATTTGTGATTTCTTCTCGTTTAAGGTAAGGTACGCAGTTTGAATTTCAAGATATATTGCATTTTGAGTCTTAACAGCATTTGCAAGTTCCTTGTCATACAAGTATTTTGCCTCTTTAATCTCATTTCTGATAAGCATTCCGTTTACTGTCGGAAAAGTCAAATAACCGCCTACATTATAACCGTAATTACTGTTCCAATGAGCCCCGCCTCGCATATACTGTCCCTCAACAGACAACGTCGGAAAATAAGATTTTTTAACAAGCTTTACCGCTTGTTTTGCACTTTTAACTTTTATTTCTGCAAGTTTCAATTCAGGTCTTGAATCCCTTGCAATATCAACTGCCTGATTTAACGTAATATTTACCGGAACATAATTTAATCTTTCTTGAACATCATACTTTTCTATAAAAGGAACTCCCATTATATTGTTTAAATTCGCAATAGCTATATTTATTGAATTATCAGCCTGAATAAGTTTCATTTTTGCATTGGATAAATTTGACTGTGCAATTGTAACATCAACTTTCGGATTCATACCGATTTGATAAAAAGCTTTTGCTTGGTTATAGAAAAGTTCATATTTTTGAACATTATCCTCTGCAACTCTTTTATTTTCTTGCGCAAGAAGAAGATTGTAATATGCATCTTTTGTTTGATAAATGACATCATTAATTACGCCTGCCAGACTCGCTTTATAAGCTTCATAATCCAGTCTTTTGATTGTTGCCTGATTTTGAGTAACCCCGAAATCATAAAGCATTTGCTGCAAAGTAATTTGACCTAAAAGATAATAATTATAAGTTAAATTTGTATTAAATACATCAGACAATTGTAATTGTCTTATTCTGGTATATCCTGTTTGCCAATTAAGCTGCGGAAAATAATTTGACCAAACCTGCTTTATACGAGAATCTGATGCCAATACATCATGAAATGCCGCATTTATTTGAGGATTATTTCCGAGAGCAATCTCAATACATCTGTCTAAATTCATATCAACAGTTTTAACCACAGAACCTGAAATTGTAATAGGTGCATCCTCAGCCTTAACCTCAACAGGCAAAACTTTCTCTGCTGACGGATATTCTTTGTCGTTTATATTATTTCCTATACCATCTTTAGTCTTTGCAAAAGCCGGTATGTTCATCAGTCCGATTATTAAACTTAAAACTATTATATTCTTATACATTTTTATTTTTGTCCTTTTTCTTTCCGAACTTATGCGCAGTATAAATTTTCATTTCCTCAATCATAACAAAAAACGCAGGAACGAGGAAAGTACCAACAAAAGCAACCGCCAACATACCACCCATAACCGTCATACCGACCGAATTACGGCTGGCAGCACCCGCACCTGATGCAAATATAAGAGGCAGTAATCCCAATATAAAAGCAATATTCGTCATCATTACCGCTCTAAACCTTAATTTTGCAGCCTGAACCGCAGATTCTCTTATAGGCATACCCTCTTTGTGTGCATCTTTTGCAAACTCAATAATCAAAATTGCCTGCTTTGTACTCAAACCAATCAACATTACAAGTCCTATTTGAGAATACAAATCTAAAGAAAATCCTGCAAGATACTGGAAGAACAATGCACCTACCAACGCAATAGGGGATACAAGCATTACCGCCATAGGAAGCATCCAACTTTCATACAACGCAACAAGGAACAAATATACAAATATCAATGACATTGCAATTATCGGTCCAATTTGTCCGCTTGATTCACTTTCTTGTAAAGACGCTCCTGACCACTCATAACCCATATCTTCAGGAAGAACCTTATCCGAAATTTTTGCCATTTTTGCCATTGATTCACCGGAACTTACACCGGATCTGACCATACCGTTAATTGTTACGGCAGGGTACATGTTAAATCTTGTTCGGCTATATGGCCCGACAATCTCTTTAATTTTTACAACCGCTGACAACGGAACCATTTTACCGTTATTATTTTTTATAAAAATCTTTTCCAAATCAGACGGATTTTCTCTAAATTCAGAATCAGCTTGCATAAATACACGGAATACACGCCCCAATTTGTTAAAATCGTTTATATAATAACGTCCGAAATATGATGCAAGTGCATTATATGCTTCGGTTAACGAAACATTTTGCGCCATAGCCTTAGATGCATCAACCTCTATCAAAAGTTGCGGCAATGTTGCTGTATATGTAAAGTTCAAGACAGTAAATATAGCATTTGTTTCTTTATCCTCTTTATACGCTTCCGTAACAAGTTTTACCGCTTCATCATAAAGTTGTTGAGGAGTTCTGTCCCCTTTATCAAGTAATTGATATTCAAAACCGCCGACCATACCTAAACCGCTGATTGCAGGAGGCACAAATGATGTAATTGTAGCAGCAGGATAACCGGCAAAACCCTTTTGTATTTTTTCCAAAATACTTTCCATCTTTAAATCTTTTTTCTTACGCTTAGACCAATCATCTAATTCCGAAACAATAAAAGATGTATTTTCACCCTCAAAACCTACAAGAGTAATAGTGTTTTTTACACCGGGGATTTCAAGTAATTTACCCTCAACTTCTCTTGCAATTTTATCTGTTCTTGATGCGGATGAACCATCCGGCAACTGTATTCTGGTAAAAATTACCCCTCTATCTTCATTTGGTAAAAATCCTGTCGGGATTATTTTAAACATACAGATAATAAATAATAAAATTAAACCAAATACAGCAAGCGTCAATTTTGAGGAGTTAATAAAAACTTTTGCACCCTCTAAATATTTATCACGAAGATTGTTGAACCAATCATCAAATTTCTGAATAAAATCAAAATCAGCTTTTTCACTACCGGATTTCAATATCATAGTACACAAAGCCGGAGAAAGAGTAAGTGCAACAACCGTAGATAAACCGATAGCAGAAGCAATACACAGAGCAAATTGTCTGAACATTTGTCCCGTAATACCATCCATAAATGATACCGGAACAAATACCGCCATCAAAACTAATGAAGTTGCTAAAACCGCACTAAATACTTCTTTCATGGTAATTTCTGTAGCTTCTTTCTGAGATTTTCCCTCTTGAATATGACGCTGGGTATTTTCCAAAACTACAATAGCATCATCAACTACCAAACCTACGGCTAACACCAATCCAAAAAGTATTAACAGGTTAATCGAAAAACCAAATAAATTCATAAATATAAATACACCGATTAAAGAAACCGGAATTGCACAAATAGGAATAAATGCTGCACGAGCTGTCCCCAAAAACAGATAACAAACAATACCTACAAGTAATATTGCAAGTGCTATTGCACTAATAACCTCTCTGATGGATTCTCTGACATATGTCGTTTCATCGTGTTGTATCTTATATTCAATACCTTGCGGGAAGTGCTTACTCAACTCTTCCATTCTCTTTCTTAATTTATTGGAAAGCTCAATAGCATTTGCCTCAGGGATTTGTGAAATTGAAATAATTGCAGAATTTTTACCGCCTATACGGGAAAAATATGAATAACTCTCCGCACCAAGTTCTACCCTTGCAATATCTTTCAATTTAATTTGAGAACCGTCGGGTTTTGAACGAATAATAATATCTTCAAATTCTTCAGGAGTAGTCAATCTGCCTTTTGTCCTTAAAGTAAGCTTTATAACTTGAGGATTAACCATAGGTTCAACACCTAAATCTCCGGCAGGAGCCTGAAGGTTTTGAGCTTGTATGGCAGCATTAACTTCACTCACTGAAATTCCAAGATTCGCCATTTTATTGGCATCCAACCATATCCTCATGGAATAATCAGATGAACCGAATACAGCCGCCGTACCAACACCATGAATACGTGAAAGTTCATCTTTTACAAAAATTGACGCATAATTTGCAATATATAATGAATCGTACGTGCCTGACGGAGAATTGACGGAAATCATCATAATGCCCGGGCCACCGGTAGATTTTTTAACCGACAGACCATATCTTCTTACATCCTCAGGCAAACGAGGAGTAACTAACTGCAAGGAATTTTGAACGTTTACAACAGCCATATCAGGATCTGTTCCTATTCTAAAATACATTGTCAGCTGATACTGACCGTTTCTGGATGTAGATGACATATAAATCATGTTATCAGTTCCGTTGAGCTGCGCCTCGATAGGAGCCGCAACGGTAGATTCGATAACATCTGAACTTGCACCGGCGTATGTTGCAGTAACAACAACCTGAGGCGGAGTTATTGACGGATATTCTTCCAACGGAAGCTGAGTCATTAATAACACACCTGCAAGCATAATAACCAAAGAGATTACAATCGCCATTTTAGGTCGACGTATAAATAAATTTCCTTGATTTTGTTCGTTCATTATTTATTTCCCTTAATTATAATTTTAAATAAGTATTTATTTTTTAGCTTCATTATTATTCATCTTGATATTGACCGGCTGATTTGGAACAACCTTTTGAATACCAACAATAATAACTTTATCACCGGCTTTCAAACCTTCTTTTATAATCCAGTTATCGCCATGCTGACCTGCTACTTTTATGTATACAAGTTGAGGTAAATTCTTTTCATCGATTTTATAAACATATTTGCCCGCCTGATTTTCCTGAACAGCAACAAGAGGAACAACCGGAGTTTTTACGGGTTTATTCGCATACAATTTTATATTTACAAATTCTCCATGTAATAACTGATTATTAGGGTTTTCAAAAGTAGCACGGAGTGTAACCGTACCCGTTGACTGGTCAATTTTGTTATCGGTAAAATCCTGCACTCCGTCGAATGCATATTTTTCGTTACCCGAAAAATATAATTCAACCTTTCTTGCCTTATTATCAGCCCCGTCAGAAGCAGCTAAAGCATTATAATCAGATGATTCTAAAGGAAACGTAACATACATCGGATTTGTACTGTTTAAGGTAGTCAAAGGACCTGCAGACGGACTTACAAAGTTCCCTAACGTTACATCAATTATACCAACTTGACCGTCAACGGGAGCTTTAACTCTTGTATAACTTAAATTCCTGTTAGTATCACTATATCTTGCTTGAGCTGATGCCAGTTGTGCTCTTAAAGAATCACGTTGTGCAAGGATATTATCATATTGAGCTTTTGCAATATAATCATTTTTTACAAGTTCTTCAGCTCTTGCTAATTGTTTTTCCGCATATACAAGCTGTGCTTTTAAATTTTTTACGTCTGCACTTGCAACATTTGCCGCATTTGAATACTCCGTAGGTTCTATCAAAAACAACGTTTGTCCTGCTTTTACGTAATCGCCTTCTTTAAAATAACTTTTTTGTAAATATCCGCTGATACGAGCAAGCACATCTACTCTGTATTTTGCAGTCACACGTCCGGGTGCCTCATATACTCGAATAATATCATCTTCCTTTATTGTATCGACAATAACTTCGGGAGCATTAATTTTCTTTCTTTCATTTGCACTTTTTATACCATTGTACATAGAAATACCAACCCTGACACCGATTGCCGCAAGTATCAGAAGTATTACAATAATTATATTTTTTTTCATTTACTCTTCTCCTGAGGGGGATTTTTAAGGGTATCCCTAATAAATTTATATATGCCAATTATATTATATAGTATTTATGAATGTCAAGAAAAGTCTTATAGATTATTCTGTATATAATACGATAACAATATATGAATATACAAAATTTTTATAGTGTCTTATTTTCTTTCTTTTTATTGTTACACGGATAAATGGAACAAAGAGAGAAAATTTCGCTAAATTTGATTAATGTATTTTGTATTATACATTATGAATAATAATTCTTATCAGCTTTATTATTTACCATGTCTTCAGCCCAAATGACCGTTAAATTTACAAATTTCTTGTTATTAAAAGGATTACCGCCACAGCATTCAAAATTCGTTGCTTTCAAAAATTTATCATACATATTTATACGATTATAGAGGGTCTTTGTATAATTTAATAAATTCATAGTTTCATCTCCCCCCACATTATTTACTGCCGAATAAAAACTTAAATTACCCAAAAGTATAAGTTTTAATCTTAACATATTAGTAAATATAATATATGTGTAATATAATGAAATAAAGAGATATGATAATTAAAAAGTTCATAATAGGTATAGCATTAGGTTGTACCGCCATTTTATATGGCGGCTATCTTATTGCGACACCCATAATTGCTAATAATCCAAAATTTGAAAGTTTTGTTGAACAAACAATTCAACAACAAACGGGCTGGCATATAGATTTTATAAACCCAAAAATACAAGCAGGGTTTATCCCATCTTTAATATTTAAAGCAGATGAAATAAATATCAAAAATGAAGACGGAACACCTGTATTTCGAGCCGTTACACCTTATATGAAAATACAATTACTTCCTATTTTAAGAAAAAGAATCGTCATACGAAAATCAGGAATGTCCGAACTTCAGGCAAAATTAATTTACGGAAAAGATTCCCTATTTTACATAGGACAATATCCTATTAAGTTACAAAATAATAATCTTTTTATTTTGCAAAGATTATCTTCTAACATAGGTAAATATGATATTACGCTGGACGACAAAAAAAATGATAAGAAATTAGAATTTTACGGAGATTTTTTATCTCTCAGAAAATATAAAAAAGATAAACTTATCAGTTTTTCTACTAATACAAAATTACATTGTGAAAACAAAATTTCAATTATTGATACTGATATAGAATTATCTTTGCCGCTTAATAAAATCACCGAAGACAAAATCAATATTAATGCAAAAATAGAAAATCTTAATCTTGCAGATTTTTCATCATACGCAAATACCTTAACAAACGGAAAAATTAAAGAATTAAGAGGTATTGTAAATTATCATTCAAACACCTCAAAATCTTCAGGACATAAAAACATTAAATCGATTTTAGAAATTGATAAACTCGGAATAATGCAAAAGGATAGAGCATCCTCTATTTATTCAGACTATTTATTAAGTATCGATACCGATATAAACGTTATAAATGACGGAATAAAAATTAATTCCCTTAAAATACTTTCTAAAGACCTTGAGGCTACAGTTACCGGCTGGATACACAAAACAAAAGAAAAATTTCCTAATTTAGATTTGAAAGCTACGGTAAATAAAGCTAGCGGAGAAACGTTATTACCGCTGTTTCCAGGAGAAGAAAACCTTAACCCGGATTTTAATTTTTATAAACTTAAAGAACATATGATATATGGTCACGGTACCGGTAATATGGAAATTAAAGGGGTAGCAAATTACCCGAATTTATACGGAAATATTCTTTTAAAAGATGTATACCTGAACGAACCAATCAAAGATGCACCTCAAAAGGGTATTGTAAAATTAAATTTCAATAAACACACCATGAATATTGATGTTCACGTTATGACAAACAAAAATGAATGGGTCGACGTAACAGGAAGTTTCAAACTCTTTAGAGAGAGAGTTTCCGATATAAAAATAAAAACAACAAAGAATATTGAACTTGTAAAAGCAAAAAAAGTTCTTATCCCTTTAAAAGAAATTTTTAAATTTGAACTCGGCCCTGTTCCAATGATGAACATCGATTCAGGCTTAGGTAATGCAGATTTTAGAGTTGCAGGTTCAAAAATTGAACCCCATTCTTGGGGCATAATAAATTTTAATAATGCCTCCGCATCTTTTATAAAAATTAACAATATGGATGTTAAAAAAATCACGGGATGGGTAAAACTAAATGATGAAGATGTTACATTTAAAACCACATCATCATATCTAAACGGTTTACCGGTTGATATAAGCGGCGAATGCGATTTACAAGGGAATATGTCCGTTGATGTAATCGCCGAAGGACAAGACTCTTCAAATTTATTTAAAATTATTAATACTTCTCCTATTTTAAAAGAATTGCAAGATATGTTAAAACCGGTAACAACCGCATCAGGAAAAACAAAAATTATATTAAATATTTTCGGACACGTAGATAGGGGAAAAGAACCGATATTTAATAAAGATTTGTTTGCAAAAGGTTCTGTGGAATTGTTTAATAATGTTATGACATTTTTCCCTCAAAAAGTGCCCGCATCTAATATTAACGGTACAGTAAATTTTGACAGAAAAGACGGAAATTTTAATATAAATGCTAAACTTGTAAACTCACAAATTTCAACAAACGGAGTTATAAATAACAAAATATGCACTGCAAATGCATACTCAAATAAATTTAATGCCGGTGATTGGTGGCATATTGCACGTTTATTTTACGGTAAAAAAGTACCTCATATTCCTGGAATAAATTCTATTAGCACATCTTTTTCCGGACATTATAAAGGTGCTATGAACCTGGATAAATTTGATTACAGCAAAATTACAGCAAAAGGTAAGGTCTATAGTAATTTTGGTTCAAAATCTCCTATTTTCGTTAACAATAGCGATTTTGATATCAGAGACGGGCATTTTCATATCTCTCAAATTATAGGAATATTAAAAGGTAATCCTTTTAACCTACAAGTTGATATAGACAATATTATGACTGAAAAACAAGTCTATAACGGCTCTGGCTCAATGAAAAATTTTGATATTTCAGTATTTAATGACTTGAAAATACCTGAATATCCGCGATTGAACGATTTTGAAGATTTTAACGGAAAAATAGATATTGCATCAAAAATTCGCAATAATAATTTAAGAGTATTTATTCAACCGACTAATGGCTCTGTTGTTTATAAACCTAAACGATTAAAGATTAAATTTCAAAGCGGAAACTTGTTATTTGATACAGATTCTGTTAATTTGAATAAACTAACGGCATACTTTGGTGAAATGCCAGTCTTTTTTAACGGAAAAATCAAAAATATATTTTCTGATAATCCTGATTTTAATTTATATATTAACGCAAAACCAACTCAAGAATTTTTCGATCAATTTTTTAATTCAAATTCTGTATATCCTATAAAACTAAAGGGGGATGTAATACTATCCTCAAAATTAAACGGACCGCTTAACAGACTTAATGCAAAAACCGATTTAAAACTTGATGAAAGTTCTTCAATATATTATATGGGGGCAACCATAGGAGATTTAATTAACCCTGTTAATGTAAATATAGACAGTATTTCAGGAAAAGATTGGATAAGATTAAACAACTTTAAATATGATAAAGTTATTGCATCTCAAAATGGAAAACGAAACTCTAATACACAACTAAAAGCAAGCGGAAATATAAAACTTTTAGCAAATAATAATATGAGTTTTAATAATTTTAGAGTAAAAACAGAAACTCCAACGGATGCAAAAATCTTCAACATTATATTTAAAAAACCATTTATGAAACAAGGATTATTTAATTCTGATTTAGTCATAAATGGGGATACAAGAAATCCTAAGATATTGGGGACTCTAGATTTAACAAGTATAGACGTTCCTATTGTAGATGCTTCCGTAAAAGATGTAAGTTTCAAATTTAAACAAGACAACATTTATGTCAAAGCCAAAAGTTCCGTATTAGATAATCAAATATTACTGGATGCCGCAGTAAAAAACAAATTAACACCTCCATATATTATAAACGATATAAATGTTCATTTCGACAATTTGGATTTGAATGTCATTACAGATGCAATACAGGATTATGATACTACTCTTTATCGGCAAAAAGTGGGAGTAGATGATAGCACAAAGGGATTTAATCCAAAACAAATAATTATAAAAAAGGGCACAATAAAGGCTAATACACTAAAAATTCAAAATCTTACCGCCAAAAATCTGATTGCACATTTGTTTGTAAACAATAATGCAATCGCTAATCTTAAAGACTTTTCCGTTCAAGTTGCAAGCGGTAAAATTGATGGCAATATGCAGTACGACTTAATCAAACAAAATCTTATACTTAATGCCTTTATGCATAATGCCGACGCACAAAATTTAGCAGACAATCTTTTCAATATGAAAGGACAACTATACGGAAATATAAATGGGAAACTCAATATCAATTGCAATGGTTCAAGTGATCTCAATTGTATAAACACACTTAACGGCAAAGGAGATTTTACGGTATCTAACGGCAGAATGCCTAAACTGGGCTCATTAGAATATCTGCTTAAAGCTACAAACATTGTAACAAGCGGTATTACTCGAAT
This sequence comes from uncultured bacterium, assembly GCA_902761735.1. Classification (GTDB taxonomy): domain Bacteria; phylum Cyanobacteriota; class Vampirovibrionia; order Gastranaerophilales; family Gastranaerophilaceae; genus UBA1221. Next base: position 161,843 of record CACWLL010000002.1, on the reverse strand, counting down.
TTCCATAAATAATATTCTTGAACTTATTACACCATTGAAAACAGGAAACTTCAGAAGCATAAAAGGTAAATTTACGCTTAATAACGGTATAGCTAAAAATATTGAGATATTCTCTAAAGGAAATGATTTAAATTTATATCTGAGCGGCTCATATAATATTGAAAATTCTAATGCTAAAATGGAAGTATATGGAACACTATCAAATAATTTAACTTCAGTTTTCGGCAAATTGAAGAATCTGTCACTCAACACCCTATTAAATACCATACCATTCTTGAACAATAATGAACAATCACCTGAAATCGAAGCGAAAATAAAGAAAATACCTAAAGACGAAAACTTTAGCATATCAAGAATTTTTGCAGCAGAAATTGATGGTGATATTAACGGATTTAATTACGTAAAAAGTTTCAAATGGGTGAAATAAAAGTATTAGTTCTCCGTTTCATCCATTTCTTCATCAGCATCAAAACCGAATTTCAAATAAAATTTATCACCTTTTTTAATTACCAGTTCTTCACCGGATTCAACGTACGACAGAGGCGAATTTTCATATACATTTTTTCCTGCGGATTTTAAACGATTACCTTCTTCGTTTTCAACAGCTCCTTGTACAGCATTTACTCCAAGAGACAGCCCTTTTACAAAAAAGCTTCCGACACCCAGAGCAGCACTTTTAGCCATATGCCCCTTATCTACCGGCAAAGCATATTTCCCTTCATATCTGTCTTTGAAATTATGAGTCATACCATCTATGCCTTTATAATTTTCCGGAATAAAAGAAAATCTTGCATTACGTTTTAATCTCTGAGGTGCTCTAACTTTAACAATTTCTCCTGTTATAATATCCCCCTCAATAAGATTAACCCCATCGTATAAAACACTTTCGGTAAGTTTTACTTGCATTGTTTTAACAGGTTGGACACTGGAAAATTCCGTTAAAGCCTCAACTTTAAGCGTATCCGCATTTGCCGCTGAAGGCATTACAATTACCATAAATATCAGCGCTATTATCAATTTAAAATAATACTTCATAATAAAACCTCTCTCTTATAATAAACAGGTGTCAATTTGATGGCACCTGTTCATATTATATTATTTATGTTTAATATTTTCAATTATCTTAAAAATTCGCCGTTACGATTTCTCAAAATATTATTAAGCGGCATAGCCGGATTATATCTGTTAGTAGCATCCATTGTACCAACATCCGTAATTGGAAGTCCCGGCAATCTTCTTGCAAAAGGTCTTTGAGATTCAATCGTTTCCGGTGTTGTTGCATCAATTACCAAATTTGTCGGTGTTTCTGTAACATTTTGAGGCATATCAACCTGCTTTGGAATAACATCTTTGAAATTCAAAATGAACATTTGTCCTGGATTTATTGACAAATTTGCACCTTGAGGAAGTTTTGTTACAACACCGTTGTTTACATAACCTTCAAGAATACCATATGTTTGCGGGTCAAAACTACCTTCTTCATTGTGAACATTTATAAAACTGTAAGGAACAAAAGCTAAAGCTCCGTTCTGCAACACCATTTTACCTTTTACAGTATAACCTTCAAATAAAACAATATCATCGGTTACTTGAATATTACTGTTAATTCTTAACGCAATTTCAGCAGGAGGATTTGCACTATTGAACGGTGTAATAGCCGTTACCGGTACATTTTTTGCTAACACTGACTGCCCAGCTGACAGCGCTATAACTGCGGTTAAACCTATTAAAAATTTCTTCATACTATGCACTCCTAGGATATATTTACTTATACCGCAAGTGTACCATGGGAAATAAAATCAGTCAATATATAATATTTATTTAACCATACTAATGATGTATATATCTTTTATTTTTACAAAATTTCCATAAATCTGTTCAAATCTTTCATAATATCTTTGAACATAGGAATTGGTAAGCTTTGTTTGCCGTCAGATAGAGCGTTTTCAGGGTCATTATGAACTTCTATCATAACACCTGCTGCACCAACAACCAATCCTGCTTTTGCCATAGGTTCAATCAAATATCTTTGCCCCGTACCATGACTTGGGTCAACGATTATCGGTAAGTGTGAATACTTTTTGATAACAGGAATTGACGCAATATCCATTACATTTCTTGTAAAATCGCTGTCAAAACTCCTTATACCACGTTCACACAGTATTACCTGACTGTTTCCGTTATACATAATATGCTCAGCAGCAAGCAAAAACTCTCTAATGGTACTTGCAAGTCCACGCTTCAATATTACCGGTTTGTTAGTTTGCCCAACAGCCTTAAGAAGTTTAAAATTTTGCATATTCCTTGCACCAATTTGCAATACATCAATATAATCCGCCATTAGCGGTAATTCTGTTGCGTCCATAATTTCGCTAACAGTAAGCAAACCCGTTGCCTCACTTGCAGATTTTAAATATTTTAAAGCTTTTTCTTCGTAACCTTGAAAATCATATGGAGAAGTTCTCGGTTTAAAAGCTCCGCCCCTTAAAAATTCTCCACCTGCCTCTTTCACTGCAGTTGCAATTTCTAATAAAGCATCATAGCTGTCTTCAACGGAACATGGTCCTGCAATAACAATCGGCTTATTTTTTCCGCCTACCTTTACGCCATTTTTGAACTCAATAACAGTATCTTCTGTTTTCCTGTCGCGAGATGCTAATCTGAAAGGTTCACGGATTATTTTAACTTCCTTAACCCCGTCAAATGCAGCTATTCTGCCCGGAGTAATTGTCGTTTTATCCCCGAGGGCATCTATTACTGTGTGAACTTCACCTATATTATATCTTACTTTAAATCCGTTATTTTCTAAAAAATCAATAACACGCTGAGATTGCTCTCTTGTGGAATTGGTTTCCATAATGATAATCATCTTAATAATCTCCTGTGTTTTGTATTAAATATACAATGGAGCATAACATAAACATATAACCGTTACAAATTATATATAATTTACACTTCAACTGTCTCTTTAATTTTACCTGAACCCTCAAATAAAATTTCAACTTCATTATTTTTAGAATCAGAAAATATGACTTTATGTTTTTTTGCATCATTATCAATATTATCTAAAATTTCTTTTATTTTAATATCAGTCATATTTTACTCCTTTTTGTTGAATTGTATCAGATTTTAGAGATTTAATCAATTATTATAAAACATGTAAATAATTTTATTTGCCCTATTACAATTAAAATAATTATTCTAAAGATTTATCATCAGACAAATTTTTTACAAAATCAGAAATTGTGTAGGCATCTACCGTACCAACCATAATATTAAAATCTTTTATTTCTTCTTCCAACTCATCCTTCATATGCGCAAGCAAACCGGGAATAATTATAGTGCGATTTTTTACTTTTGATGAAAAATCCCATTTTTTAAGAGTATTAGCAACCATTCTTGCAGTAAATTTTTCAGCAGACCAGGCTGTTAAAACACTCATACCATCCGACGGTGTCACAATCAAATATGACGGAACAGGTAAATTTTCCAGCTCGTTTGCAACCGCAAAAAATGTTAATGCAAAATTTGTAGTCATAAAGATTAAAGAATTTTCATCAGGATTATTAAACTCATATACTTTTGCCTCAACTTGAAGCGGTTTTTGAGGGTCGGTAAATATATTTTGTCTTAGCGTCATAAGTGTCGAAAAAAGCGCTTCATCGAAGCCATCAAAGAGCAACATATTTGCATATTTACATATATAAAATGCAGCTTTTGCACAAACCGACTCCAAGTCTGAAAAATCCGTAAAATGTACAACCGTCGGCTTTGAATATTCTTCTTTTTTTTCTGTTATCGCAATTGTTCTCGTTTTAATAAGCTGTTCTGCGACATTTTTAAAATCAGTATCCTCAATAATTTGCAAATCTAAATTTTTAAAATCTTCATATTTAATTGAATTAATACATGTTTCAGGCAAAATTTTACCTTTAAATACCACTAAATCAACATGCATTGTTTCATTAACTCTGCTAATTTCAAATTTTTCTGCTCGTATTAAATCATCTTTCCAATCCGGTTCATCTGTATCAATCATAACAGCAATAGCGGTTTTATTAACAAAAGTTTTTTCATGACGATACAAAACATTTTCGCCACCAACTTTTAAACCGTTAATATCTATGGTTTTTTGCGGCTGTTTACTTGAATATGCCAATTCTGACTTTAATACATCGGGAATATAAGGACACGCACTTAATTCCGCCTGACCTTTAGACAATTTCATAGCATACGCCATACAAGTAGGATTCCCACATTTTTTACAATTTGAATTTTCTGTTTTTTTTGCGGCAGGAAGATATTTAAAAATTTGCAATCCGGATAATACCATTATACCTCCGGCTCTTTCATTACAGATATATTAGGCGGATAATTCATAACAATGATATCTGCCCCGCAAGCTTTAATTGAAGATGCTGCAGCTAGTTCAAAAAATCTCGCTCTATCTTCCAATGTTCCCCAACTTGAAGAATAACCGTCAGTTTTAGCTTCTTTCGTTTTCAATGACTCCCCGCAACCAAAACTTATAATAGGCATATTTAGGTATTTATCCCCTTTTAACCCTTCAAGCTTTATTTTTTCCATTATACTGTAACCGTATTCCAATCCGTATCCCAATCCGCCTATGTCGGTATCTATTATCATATTATCTAAACTAAGTCCCATATCAGCCGATAAAATATTTAATTCTTTCGCTAAATTTATATCAATAGGGCTCTTTAATACCACAATGTGATTACCTTTAATTACATAAGGAATGATATCTTTATACGTATTTTCATTGACACTGTTTAGAATGACTCGTCTGTCACTATTTTCTATTAATTTAGGCAATAAAACACTATCTATTTCATCCTTGCCCGAACCTGACAACATTAAAGGTTTTGTTAAGTCAGGAAGTAAATCCTTAAAAAGTTCAATTACAACAGAAATTTGTTCTGATTTTTCTATATTAAATTTTAAACCTAAAATATCACAATCACTGATTTGAGCTTTCGTTATAATTTCTTTTAAATCATTTGAACCATAAAAATTTTTTGCAATACTAAATATAGAATCTGTATTAAAAATCGGCACATCTAAAACGTATACAGGATTTAAAATCGGGAAAGAATCTTCTCCCCCGATTTCTAAATTTTGAAATTTGATTTTTCTTATTGAATTAAGCGTTGTTTCTTTCACTTTTAACTCTATTCATAATTTCTTCAAATTCTTTCTCATCAATAGTTTCTTTTTCAAGAAGTTCTCTTGAAATAGCTTCAAGCATATCACGATTATCTCTTAATAATTGTTTTGCAAGTTCATATCTTTCTTCGACAATCTTTCTGATTTCTGAATCAATTTCAAATGCGACTTGTTCGGAGTAATCTCTCTGATGCCCAAAATCACGTCCCATAAATACATTGTCTTCATTTTTCCCGTATGCCATATTACCCAATTTTTCAGACATACCCCAAGCTGTAACCATTTTTCTTGCAGTATTTGTAACATTGATTAAATCTTGAGAGGCACCCGTAGAAACTCTGTCTATACCGTAAACAATTTCTTCTGCGGCACGACCGCCTAAAGATACGGTAATTTTTGCCAACAACTTAGCTTTACTTACATGTACTTTCTCATCCTTTGGTCTGGTCCACGTAACACCAAGCGCCATACCACGAGGAATAATTGAAACTTTGTGCAATTCATTTGCATCTTTTAATAATTTATCAATTAATGCATGACCGACTTCATGATATGAAGTAAGCTCTTTATCCTCATCGGTTAAAACTTTACTCTTCTTTTCAACACCTGCTATAACTCTATCAATTGAGTTATCAACATCATCCATGGATATTTTGGTTTTATTGTTGCGTGCAGCCAATAATGCCGACTCATTTAATAAATTCTGCAAATCCGCACCGGTAAATCCCGGAGTACGTTTTGCCAAAACCTTTAAATCAACATCTTCATCAAGCTGCTTATTTTTTGCATGAACTTTTAATATTGCCTCACGTCCTTTCACATCAGGAGCATTGATATAAATTTGTCTGTCAAATCTTCCCGGTCTTAAAAGAGCATTATCCAAAATGTCAGGACGGTTAGTTGCCGCAATTACGATAATATTCGTGTTTTCATCAAACCCGTCCATTTCAACAAGCAACTGGTTAAGAGTCTGCTCTCTTTCATCATGTCCGCCACCTAAACCGGCACCACGCTGACGCCCGACTGCATCTATTTCATCAATAAATATTATACAAGGCTGATGTTTTTTAGCTTGTTCAAACAAATCACGAACACGACTTGCACCAACACCAACAAACATCTCAACGAAATCGGAACCGCTTATTGAGAAAAACGGAACACCCGCCTCACCTGCAACTGCCTTTGCCATTAAGGTTTTACCTGTACCCGGAGGACCAACAAGCAACACCCCTTTTGGAATCCTTGCTCCAAGCTTAATATATTTCTCACCGTTTTTGAGAAAATCAACAATTTCTTCTAACTCTTTCTTTTCTTCATCAATACCAGCAACATCTTTAAATGTAGTTTTTACCTTGCTGTCAAGCATCATTTTAGCTTTGCTTTTTCCAAAACTCATTGCCTGAGAACCACCGGCTTGAATACTTTTAGCAAGTATTACAAGAAAAATTATAAGGAATAAAGGCAATAATGCACTACCTAATAAACCTAACACCTGTGCAGATTCTGACGGTTTTTTAACAGACAAATCGACATTTGCTTTTTCCAACTTACCCATAAGACTATCGTCTTTCGGGGTCAAAACTTTATATTGAACCTGCGGAGGTTTTCTGTCAACAACAAACGGAGTAGCAGGAAGGTCATCTTTCTTTGCGGCTTCTTCCTGTTTTGGCTGATTTTTAGGAACAGCAATCAAATATTCTTCGGCTTTTTCTATTTTCTTAAATTCACCTTTATCCAAACGCTGTAAAAAATCCGAATAAGAAAGTTCCGTAGTCGTTGTTGTCGGACCTGACATAAAAACAGAAGATATAAATACCATAGCTATTATCGCTAAGACTATATACATCCCTGCAGATTGATTTTTATTCATTAATTATCCCTCATTAAATCTTCTTATAACAACCATATTATATATTAAATAATAGTATCATGCAAGGTAATAATTATTTAACAAAATAATGTATTATTCGTTTTTTACACATCAATATCGTTGAATATATCATATAAATCAGAAGTTTAATATTAAATGGCTCTGATTTAAAAATGTGGATATAAGCACATATATTAGCAAATTTAAACTTGATTTTCTTATTTGCATTAATATAACTGGTTTTGTGCTGACGCCATTTTGTAAGTTTTTCATCAATGTAATAAAAATCAGATTTTCTTGCAATTTGAATATACAAATACCAATCCAAAAGGCTGTCTATCGGGGTTTTAAAATCAATATCATTAAATATTTCTCGTTTTATAAGTACCGATGACATTGTTAAAACAGGATTTTCATACCCGAAATCATAAAACATATTTTTAGGATATTGCCTTTTACTGTTTCCCAAAATTAATTCGGAATATTTTTGATTAATCTCCGAAATATTTTCGCCGATAAAATCTACGTTATTATATATAAAGCTCACTTGAGGGTATTGCTTTGAAATATTTATCTTTTTTTCCAAGTAATTCAAATCCCATACATCATCACTTTCTAACACGGCAATCCAATTTCCGCTTGCAGACAATACGGCAGACTGCAAAGAAGAGCTTAACCCTTGATTTTTTTCATTCTTTATGACTTTTATTTTATCATTTTGCCTTGCGTATTCCAAAATGATTTCGTAACTGTTATCAGTTGAGGCATCATCAATTATTATAAGTTCATAATCTTGAAAAGTCTGATTTAATACAGATTCAATTGCCTCTTTAATGTACTGTTCATAATTATAGCTTGTTATAATAACCGAAACTTCCATATCTGAATTTTATCATAAAAAGAGAAACGCTGCGATAAATATTTATCGCAGCGCCCCAAGCTTCTCTCTCCCTTATGTTAGCTTGATACACGCAGGTATCAATACTTTATGAACAACCGGAATGCCCACAGGCAGGACAGATAAAACAACCTTCCGCCATTTTTATAGTATTTCCGCATTCCGGACATACAACTTTTTTAACTTCTTCTGTATAATCGCATGTTTTAGAATTATTTTTTGACAAAGACAGTTTGATGTCCGTTTTTTCAGGGGATTCTTTTTTTACCTCCAAATTCATTGGCTGGAATTGACGGGAATTGTTTCTATATACCGTAATTCCTTTAAGATTGTTTTCATACGCCAATATATAAGTGTTTTTTATATCTTCGTGAGTGGCACTTTCGACAAAATTTACTGTCTTAGATACGGCATTATCGGTATGTAATTGAAACGCTGCTTGCATTTTTACATGCCTGTACGGTGTTATATCATGAGCCGTTGCAAAAATATTTTTAACATCTTCCGAAAGTTCTTCAATATGAGCAACTGAACCACTCTCTGATATTTTTTCCATCAATTCATCACTATACAAATTATGACTCAGCATATATTTTTTGAATATAGGATTAACTTCAAGCATCCTTGTATTATCCAGAATCAACCTTGAATATACAAGTCCGAATACAGGCTCTATTCCACAGGAAGCACCTGCAATCATTGAAATTGTACCCGTAGGTGCAATACAAGTTGTAGTTGCGTTTCTTATACCATATTGTTCAATTTCTTTATCCAAGTCCGCCCACATCTCATCACTGATTAAACCGGCAGATTTTCCGCAATATTTCTTATACAGATAATTTTTACCATCATAGACACTGCCCCAAAAATTATTAAATCGCCCGCGTTCCTTAGCCAATTCAACAGATTCTTTTTTTGAAGCATAGTCAATAAACTCCATTACTTGAGCGGCAATATGTTCACCCACTTCAGACGCATAAGATACACCGAGTTTCATAAGCATATCTGCCCAACCCATTACACCAAGTCCTATCTTTCGATTATTTCCTACCATTTGTGCAATCTGAGGCAGAGGATAATTATTTACCTCGATTACATTATCCAAAAATCTTATAGCTGTCTTAGTTACATCAGCAAGTCTTTCCCAATTAATATTTACCCCGCCGTTATCTTCATCGACCATTAAGCCTAAATTTATTGAGCCTAAATTACATGCCTCATATGGTAATAACGGAACTTCTCCGCACGGATTAGTTGACTCTATTTGCCCGATTAAAGGTGTCGGGTTATCTTCATTCATCTTGTCAATAAACACAATCCCCGGCTCCCCGTTTCGCCAAGCACCATCAACAATTAAATCAAAAACATCTTTTGCTTTTAATTGTCCGGAAACCTGATTATTTTGAGGATTTATCAGGTCATAATATGTATCATTCTTCAAAGCATCCATAAATTTGTCGGTTATAGCAACTGAAATATTGAAATTATTTAATTTATTATTATCATTTTTGCAATTTATAAAGTCCAAAATATCCGGATGGTCTACTCTAAGAATACCCATATTAGCACCACGCCTTGTGCCGCCCTGCTTTACGGCCTCTGTTGCGGCATTAAAAACTTCCATAAAAGAAACAGGACCCGAAGATACCCCCATAGTAGAACGAACGACACTGTTTTTAGGTCTTAAACGGGAAAATGAAAAACCGGTTCCTCCGCCGGATTGGTGGATTAAAGCAGTATTTTTTATGGTTTCAAATATACCGACAAGAGAATCTTCAACAGGCAAAACAAAACACGCCGCCAATTGCCCGAGTTCTCTACCCGCATTCATTAATGTAGGAGAGTTTGGCATAAAATAAAGATGGGTTATACATGAATAAAACTTTTCCGCAATCTTTTGGACTTCTTCTTGCGTTTTGCCGTATTTTAACTCAGCAGAGGCAATAGTTCCGGCAACACGCATAAACATATCTTTTGGGGTTTCTGTACAATTTCCGTTTTCATCACGCTTTAAATACCTTTTTTCAAGGACTTTTAATGCGTTTTCGGACAAGTTTAATTCATCTTCCGCAGAATACATAAGTACCTCCGTTCATTATCCCTAAAATTTGACCATGCCTTAAATTCTGATGCATGTGTGTTTCAAAATTTTACACATAATACGATATTATTTCAAGTAAAAAATTAAATTACTCTCTATTAATTCTGTAAATTCACTTTGCCCACTAACAAAATTTTTTCTCTGATGGAGAGATGTTTTATAAAAATTTCAATTGCCACGCAAAAAACATAAAAAAAACCTTCCGGAATCGGAAGGTTAAATTTCTACACTAACCATTTTACTACGAGCCTTAAAACTCTTTGCTTTTATATGAGGAATCTAATTTATACTATAACCATTTTATCTTACTCCGCCGCTTGAACTTGTCGTTGATTCAAGTGATTCAGGTATTTCAACGTGCTGTGCTTTTCTTAACTCTGCCATTATTGCATTGAATGCATTATACAAATCAGAAAAACTACCTAAGCCTCGTTTAAGTTTACTTTTCACAATTGTTACATATCCTGATATTTTATCATGTACACCAATTGATTTTGCGTACCCTTCAAGTGCATCCAGAATTTTGTTCGTCAATGTCTCTTTTATATCAATTTCTGCCCAAAATTCTTGATATATTGTATGTAAAATACAAGTTTCACCGGAATCCTTTTTATATTGTTCATCCCATCTGTTGATAACATCAAATACATTGTTGCTATTTATTTTATTAACTGTATCTATAATTTTTTGTTCGGATTTTGTTCTACCAATTCCTATATCAATACCCTGAGATGCATTGTAAATATCTCCGGCTATCTTATCTGCAGCTTCTTTTCTTGCTAAAGCAGCATTTTTAAGACTAAGAGCCATACTTTCAACCTGAGCTCGAAGTTTATTTATTTCTTCTGCAGGTTTATTTTCTTCAATTGCTTTATTTAACAAATCAATTAAATTAGCTAAATCCTGACGGGATGAATATGGAATATACATTTCGACATTTTTTATATCTTGTCTTGCAGTTTCAATAGCTTTCTTGCTTGCCTCTACTTGTTTTACATAATTTTCATCTTCTTTGGTAGTTGCATCTTCTTTAACTTTTGCTTGAGCAGCCTCAACTGCAGCTTCAAGAGCTTCCGCAAGTTCGGCAACCCTGCCTAAATCCCTATTCTTAGTGATGGCATTTTCTAAAGCTTTTTGTTTCTTTTCTATATCTTTCTTTGTTTCTTCATCAAGTTTTGAATTATTTTTTAATTCTTCTATTGTCGGTTTAACATCGGTTTCGTATTTAGCCTTTGTTTCACCGCCTTTAACGAGGTTTTCCAATTCTTTTTCAATCGAACGGATTTCATCTTCAGTCTTTTCGTCTGCAATTGCCTTTTCTAATTCTTTTTGTTTATCATCAATTGCTTTTTTGTCAGCCTCTGTTAACTTATCACTTTGTTTTAATTCTTCAATTTTCGGTTTTATTTCATCTTCATAGTTTTCTAAAAGTTCTTGCCCTGACATATTATCTATTGGATTTCCTTCACCTGCACCGCCTGCATTATCTGCACCATCTGCATTTCCTGCATCGCTTGCGCCGTCTGTACCGCCTGCGTTACCTGCATTACCGGCATTTGAAAGTTCTGACATTATTTGTTTATTCAATGCAATACTTTCATCACGAAGTTTATAATATTCATTTCTCATTCCGACAACAGTATTTAAAGCTTCAGAAACATCCTTATCAGCAGAATTTTTGGCAAATTCTTGTAATCGTTTTTGCAAAGCAAGAGCTTCCTGTTTCTTAGCTTCTAATTTTTGTTTATGCTCTTCAGTTAAATTTGGAGTTTGAGCAACAAACGCATCCAACTGTGATAAATAATCACTCAAATTTTTAGTTAAACTTCTATATTCAATATCCAATGATATTTTGTTTGAAGTTGATTTTATTTCCGCATCAAGTTTTCCTTCTCTGGTTTGGTCATATGGAGTAACCTTAATCCTCGGATTAGGAATATATGATGGATCATTAATCATTCTGTTTACATCATATGCTTCTTCCGGAGAAAGCTTAGGATTTATCATACCGTATGTTTGAATACCGCCTATATTTGTTGAAAATCCATAAGGAAAAGTTGTGGCAGCCATTGCAGCATTACGCATCCCGTTCATATAACTTGCCCTGCTATATCCCCAAGGTGAATTGTCACACCAACCACCGCCGTAAAAACTCGGGTAGCCGTAGAACATTGACATGTATGGATAATAACAACCAAAAACCATTTTTTCCCCTTTTCCTTCCTCGAAAAGTTTTTGTATTCCCCTTATCTGTATATATAAAGTATTTGTTTTTTATAAAATTGCCTGTGTTAACCATTTTGTTAACATTTCTTAATAAATAATAAAAGCCAATACTTTTACAAATACTTAAATATATGATATACTTAACTTATGGATTATAAAGCCTTTATTGAAGAAGAGAAAAAATATTACTCACAAGATTTTTCGCCAATTGATACCTTGATGAAAAGGGTTCGTAATGCTCTGATACATAATGTCAGCGTAAAATTTACGAATTTAAGCCTCGACGGAATTTGGGATTTTAATCCTAAAACGTCTTTTACATATATAACATTGTTTCAAGCCGGTAAAAAACCTCTCCGATACGGAAGCCGCCGCACAACAATGGAAGAAACAATAAACAGATGTCTTAATAAAATTCGGGAACATAAACGATTCTCGGAATTTGATATTGATAATCCCGATAAATGTCGAATTTTACTTGAGTTTATTATTGATAAGAAAATGACGGATGTCAAACATTTGCACCAGAATAAATTTGATGAAGATCGCTTTGAAATCGGAATAAACGGAATTGAACTAAAAAATGTATTTACGGATATTCCACTATTTTACATGCCAACAGATGCAATAGTAAACAGTCAATTATCATTGAATCAAGCATTAGTAACTCTTATTAAAAAAACTCCTATCGGGAAAATTACCGACAAAAATCCTGAAAGAATAAGACTTTTGGCAGAATCAGACGAATATGAAATGTATGTATTCAGAACAAGAGCATTTGTAACATATCACGACACAACAATCCCTATATACCGAGGGAACATACTGTATCCGGAATTTAATTATGATACTTTACTTATGCAATTTATAAAGACTTCGGATTGGCTTGTTGAAAATATGTATGAAGATGGAAGGTTCTTATACTACTATGATTGCGCAGAGGATAATTTCAAAGATCACGAGCATCCTGACAGAAAACCAAATAATCTGTATTATAACGATTTAAGGCACTGCGGCGGTGCTATTACATTAATGAAAGCCTATTTGCAAACTCATAATAACAAATATCTTGATGCCGCAAGAAATGCAATCGGTTTCACTGTTTCAATTTCACAGGAACACGATTGGAACGGAGAACAGGCATATTTTACCTTTTACAACAGAAAGGGAAAACTCGGCGGTACAGGTCTTGCTCTTATAATGATGATGCAATACCGAATTATCACAGGTGATAAAACTTATGATGAATATATAAAAGGGTATGCAAGACATATTATGAGCAGAATGTGTGATAGCGGAGAACTTATGGGATATTACATACACCCGCTTTATCACAACGGAGAACCTTTAATTGATATGACGGATGAAGAACGAAAAGCGACTTTCTCTTTCTATTATCCCGGAGAAGCTCTTTTAGGACTTGCCCTGTTTATGAAGCACTTTGATGATGATAAAAAACTTTGCAAACAGGTAAGAGAAAAAGCAGAAATCGCTTTAGATTGGATTGTCAACGAAAGACATAAACTATATGGAGAATTGTTTACTGATTTGCCGTCTGATGCATGGCTTATGCAAGCCATAGACGAATTTGCCGAAGATGAACATTTTAGAAAACCGGAATACATAAATTTTGTTTATGGCGACGCAAAAAATATGATGAGCAGGATGTACAGAGAATATGAAACTCCATATTTAGATTATGAAGGCGGTTTTTACTACAATTTTGGCGACCATTATTATCCGGATGGTGCCCGTTCCGAAGGCTTAGTTTCCGCATACTATTTAGCTAACAGATTAGGAGATAAAGAATTTGCCTCGGAGGTTCTTGCCGCATGTAAACTTGCTGCGAAAAGTCAATTTTCTTTATTTAATTGCGAAGAATACACCTTTGCCCACCAAAATCCGGCACGTTCCATGAACGGTATTCGATTTAAAAACACAAGACAGTGGGTACGAGTAGATTCGGTACAACACGTTGCATGCTTTTTTATAAGGTTATATTGGGCTGAAAATAAACCGTTTTAATTATAGTTTATCTTTGTTACAAATGGTAAAGTCACAATTTGCATAAAAAACATGTTCATGTTACTTTGTAGTTGGCTAATTGCGTTTGATAGGTTTGGCCCTAGTCTTGTAAATGTTTTATAAATAGCTCATATTTAATAATTACATTACCGGATGGAACCCTTTAGCCCGTAGTACAACACATTAATATAAGGAGAAAACCGATGCCAACAGCATCAATGATTGAACTTTTAGAAGCAGGTGTACACTTCGGACACCAAACACAAAGATGGAACCCTAAAATGAAACCGTATATTTACGGTGCAAGAAACGGTATTTATGTTATTGATTTACGTAAAACTACCGATTTATTAGACGAAGCTTATGCAGTTGTAAGAGAATTTGCAGCTCGCAACAAAAATGTACTTTTCGTAGGTACTAAAAAACAAGCCGCTGAAGTTGTAGCTGAAGAAGCTAAAAGAGCAGGTGCATACTACATCAACAGAAGATGGTTAGGCGGTATGCTTACTAACTTTGAAACTATCAGAGGTCGTGTTAATAAATTAAAAGAATTAGAAGAATTCATGAATTCAGGTCATGCCGAAAAATTACCTAAAAAAGAAATTGCTCAATTGAACAGACAATTAGGTAAATTAAGCAAAACTTTAGGCGGTATCAAAGATATGAGAGGTTTACCTGATTTGATTTTCATTATCGACCAAGGTAAAGAACTTATCGCTATACAAGAAGCTAACAAGCTAGGTATTCCTGTAATTTGTTTAGCCGATACAAATGCTAATCCGGATGGTATTAATTACATCATTCCTGGTAATGATGATGCAATCCGCTCTATCAAATTGATTACTTCAAAATTAGCAGATGCGGTTTTGGAAGGTAAACAATTAAGAGAAAACAACGCTAATCAAAAATCTAAAATCGAAGAAGTTAAAGCTGAAGATGCCGGAGTTGTTGAAGAAGCTCCTGCAGAAGAAGCTAAAGTTGAAGAATAATTTAAGACGATAAGACAATAAAACGATAGGACGACAAGTTCTTTAAAATTAAATGATACGAACATAACGTCTTAACGACATAACGACTTAGCGTCTCGAATAAATAAGGAGAAATTTTAAATGAATATTACAGCTCAAATGGTTAAAGAACTTCGTGATAAAACCGGTGCAGGTATGATGGATGCTAAAAAAGCATTAGTTGAAACTGACGGTGATATGGAAAAAGCAATGGAAGTTCTACGTCAAAAAGGTATTGCATCTGCTGACAAGAAAATGGGCAGAATAGCTGCTGAAGGGCTTGTTGCATCTGCTATCTTGGATGATTGCGGAGCTTTAGTTGAAGTTAACTGTGAAACAGACTTCGTTGCAAAAAATGAAGAATTTAAAGAATTGGCTAACTGCTTAGCAGAAGGCGTTGCAAAAGGAAATCCTGGTGACGTTGATGCTTTCTTAAATTCAACTTGCCCTAAATGCGGTAAAATTGTTGCTGATATCATTAAAGAAAAAATTGCTTCAATTGGCGAAAAAATCACTTTCAGAAGATTTGTTCGTTATGAAGGTAACACTGCAACTTATATTCACAACGGTAAGATTGGTGTTCTTCTTCAAACAGACAAGAAAGATGCTGAATTGATGAATGATATCTGCTTACATATCGCATCAAGTGCTCCTGAATTCATTTCAAGAAACGAAATTCCTCAATCAGTAATAGATCACGAAACTGAAATCGAAATGGGTAAAGAAGATTTGTTAAAGAAACCTGAACAAATCAGAGCTAAAATTGTTGAAGGCCGTGTTAACAAGTTAATGGCAGGTAGATGCTTACTTGAACAACCGTTCATCAAAAATCCTGATGTTACTGTTGGACAATTAATTGAAGGCAAATTGACTATCACAGCATTCACAAGATATATGCTTGGCGAAGGTTTAGAAAAGAGACAAGACAACTTTGCTGAAGAAGTTATGAGCCAAATCGGTGCATAAATTTAAAATAAAATATAAAAAGATAAACCCTAATTCGAGTATCGTTTTAGGGTTTATTTTTATTTTAACAATTAATTTTATATGATATACTGAATTTATGAAAAAATCCGAACTGAATTTATCTGCATTAATAAATAGTTTTGATACATTGAAAGAATGTTAAATCTTTTTACAAGCTTATTGAACAAAATTTGATAAAAATTACTCAATAAAAAATCTCTGTAAAATATATTACAGAGATTTTTATTATAAATTTATATAAATTATTCAGCAATTAATGCATTTATATCATTAACCATTTGTTCAACATCAAAACCGTGAACTTTTGCACCGGCTTCAAGATTTTCAAATCTTGCTGCTGCACAACCTAAACAACCCATACCATATTTTTGGAACACTTGAATTGCTTCAGGATAGTTTTGTGCTACTTCTAAAATACCCATATCTTTTGTAACTTTTGCCATAATTATTTTCTCCTTTAATTGACTTTAATCACACAATCATTAATAAAATTATATAACAAAAAAAAGAAGGACAAGTAGTATTATGGAATTTTTCAAAAACTTTTACAAAGATGACGACAAAATCATAGGATTATGCGCATTTAAAAAGCGGCAATTCCATTCTGGCACAGGTTTTGGATATGAACCCAAATTTGGCGCAACAAAATTACTTTACGAACCAAAATTTAAACCCAATATGTTTATGGTTTAAAAAGCGATAGGGTGATAACTACTTATCACCCCTATCTGCAAATATGTTTTTTAACTGTTAGCAACCACGGTAAAGACCTGTTGCCTTACAAATAACTATGTATCGATATTAGTTGCATAAACAGCATTTGTTTCGATGAAATTACGACGAGGATCAACCTTATCGCCCATCAAAATATCAAATAATTGATCACACAACATAGCATCTTCAATACCAACTTTCAGCAAGGTTCTCGTTGCAGGATCCATTGTTGTTTCCCACAATTGTTGAGGCATCATTTCACCTAAACCTTTGAAACGCTGAATTGTCATACCCTTTTGACCTCTGTCATCAATGATTTTTTGTAATTTTTCAAAAGAATTAATTTCATAAGACTCGGTATCTGTTTCAAGTAACAAACCGTCAGATTCCTCAATCAAGAAATCACGAATTAACGGATAGGAAGTTTTTAATCTCTTATACTCAGAACTCTTGATGATATTCTGATTAAGTATTACATGTTCTTCCTCGTTTGTATTCAATTGAATAGAATATTTTGAATTTTCAGGATTATATTTCAAAGACACTGCATAATTTGCTGCCTCTGAAATGTTGTAATTCTTTGCGTGGTCTTGCAAATAATTATTCAAATATTCAACGATTTCCGTCATTCTTGCCTGATCATCAAAATCCTCAGGCTTAATTTCTGAACGAACAAGTCCCCTCAACACAACAGCCGGATATAAATTCAAAATCGGATTGTTGTATGAATTATAGAATGCTGACATGTTTTTAATAAGTTCAAGTAAATCATCCCCGGATTTAACATTTGATTTTTTCTTGTCAGACAAGCTTAGAGATTTAATACCACGTTCTTTAAGCATTTTATCCAATGCATGTTCATTGTACAAATATTCGGTATTTTTACCAATTGTAACCTTGAACAAAGGTGGTTGTGCAATATAAACATGCCCGTTTTCAATTAACGGTTTTGCGTATCTGAAGAAGAATGTTAATAGCAATGTTCTGATATGCGCACCATCAACATCGGCATCGGTCATAATGATAATCTTGTGATAACGAAGTTTGTCTATATTAATTTCATCCTCGTTACGACTTATATTTATACCGAAAGCCTGAACCATAGATTGGATTTCGTTGTTAGCATATATTTTATCTAATCTTGCTTTTTCTACGTTAAGAATTTTACCTCTCAACGGCAAAATAGCTTGGAACATTCTGTTTCTACCCTGCTTTGCAGAGCCACCTGCAGAATCACCCTCAACTATGTATATTTCGCATTTTTCAGGTTCTCTGTTAGAACAATCCGCAAGTTTACCGGGTAAAGTAGAATTTTCAAGAACGGATTTTCTTCTTGTTAATTCTCTTGCTTTTCTTGCAGCTTCTCTTGCACGTTGTGCTTGCAGAGTTTTTTCCAAAATCGTTTTAGCTATTTTAGGATTAAATTCCAACCATTCCTGCAATTTTTCTTTTACTGCATCTTGAACAGCACCCAACGCCTCTTGAGAACCGAGTTTCTCTTTTGTCTGACCTTCAAATTCAGGGTTTGGAATTTTAACGGAAACAATTGCCGTCAAACCTTCACGAACATCTTCCCCTGAAAGATTTTGATCGGAATCTTTTAATATATTATTTTTTCTTGCGTAATCATTAAATACACGAGTAATAGAGTTTCTAAAACCGGTCAAATGAGTACCGCCCGAATGAGTATTAATATTGTTTGCAAATGACAATACGCTCTCGTTATATGCATCCGTATATTGCATTGCAACTTCTACCTGCATATCTCCGACAACCTTGTCAATGTATATGGGTTTATCATGAAGAACAGTTTTATTTTGATTTAAAAACTCAACGTAACTTCCTATACCGCCTACATAGTGGAAAATTTCTTCGCTGCCTGTTGCTTCAATATGAAAAATAATTTTCAAACCTTTGTTAAGAAAAGCCATTTCTCTCAATCTGTTAGCAATTACATCACAATCGACAACTGTAGTTTCGGTAAATATTTCAGGGTCAGGCCAGAAAGTCGTTTTGGTACCTGTTTTATCGGTAACCGCACCCTTTTCAACAGGCGTCATAGGCTCGCCTCTCATATACTCTTGTTTCCAAACGTAACCCTGACGGGAAACTTCAACAATATATTTTTCCGATAATGCGTTTACAACAGAAGCACCTACACCGTGAAGTCCGCCTGAAACCTTATATCCGCCATCGCCAAATTTGCCGCCGGCATGAAGAACCGTGTGAACAATTTCCAAAGCTGATTTTCCGCTATCAGGCTTAATATCAACAGGGATACCACGCCCGTTGTCCTCTACGGTTATACTGTTATCTTTGTGGATAGTTACATGGATATCCGTACAAAAACCTGCCAAAGATTCATCAATTGAATTATCTACAATTTCGTAAATACAGTGATGCAAACCTCTTTGAGAAGTTGAACCGATATACATACCCGGTCGCATCCTGACTGCCTCTAAGCCTTCCAACACACGAATATTTTCTGCGCTATAATCTGCCGAAGTTGTCGTTTCAATCTTTTCATCATTATCCGGCAAATCAACTACCTCTATATGTTCATTTACAGGCTTTTCAATTGGTTGTGTTAAATCCTGCATGGTTTCTTGTATCTCTGACATGTAATTCTCCCTAATACTTAATTCTATTGAGATTATAGCATAAAAACACATATTGTGCAAAATATAACAAGACTTGTAACAATTTTAGACAATAAGTCTAAACGGCAATAAAGCAATAAGTTTTTACAGTCCTGAAGGCCAATCAAAACACTCAACACACGTAAAAGTCTTATTCTTTGATGCCTTAATTACTTTATTCACTTTATAGGGTCAAAAAATAAAAGAAATCAAAGCGATTTTAGAAAGTCTTGTATCTAACTGTTTGAAAGCATCCAATGCGTATTTCACTTAGTATACATTTGATACTATAATATATTTATTCAAATAGAACCAGATTATTACGCCCTGATTCTTTTGCCCGATACAATGCTTTATCCGCATTGTTCAAAAAATCATTAATATTATCTGTTGTATTTGGCGCAGCACCAATACTTATCGTGACATTAATCTTTGTTCCCTGATAATTAAAGTCATAACTCTCTATTGATTTTCTCAACCTTTCCAACGGAATTTGAGAGCCCCCGACTGAAGTTTCCGTAAGTAATACAACAAACTCTTCTCCACCATATCTGAAAACTAAATCTGTTTTTCTGAAATTATCAAGAATTAAATATCCAACCTCTTTTAATACATAATCACCGCACAAATGTCCGTATGTATCATTTATTCTCTTGAAAAAGTCTATGTCAATAATAGCTATGGTCAAATCCCCGCCATAACGTTTTGAACGCAAAAATTCTCTTTCTACCGAATTATCAAAATGACGACGGTTATACAATCCTGTCAACGCATCCGTCAATGACAAATATCTTGAGCGAGAATACATAAAGTTAATTTTTTTTATGACATCAAGCTTATTATCCTCAGGAATAGGAAAACCTGTTATGATATCCTCAATATTTTTTTGGATTTCATCCATAATATCATCAGGAATATCAAATTGATTTATATCATTGAATTCATCTGCCATGAAATTCTCCTGCAAAATCTCCTGTCACTTATACTAGCATAAATCAACGGATTCAACAACCGCACTTTTATACCAATGCTTCAACAAGATTTGGGTTTTTAATAACGTCAATAACTTCCAAACCTCTAAAACTTGCAATTTGCTTAATGTTACTTTTATTTTTAGAATTTTCTTTTGCGAGTATAGTGCCGACAATAGCTTCCAAATGGGACATTGGCATCATATTGGCAGGTAAATTTATCCCCCATTCATTTGTCAGCACCTGTTGTAAAAATTTGCAATCTGCGGGTGAACGCTCTTTAAAACAAGAATTTAAGTGCATACTCTGCCTTGTTAAATAAAGTTCAAATCTTGTAACAGGTATCCCCTGTTCACTTAAACTCTTAAAATATTCACTGCCTCTGTTGGAATATCTTTGTGTCCAGTTGTCCTGATTAGGCATATTCGTATTTGTTGAAACAAGCTGATACGGTTTTGATAAAACTCTCCATTTGCCGTTCAACATTGTTCTGTCCCACGGGAGTGAAACACATATTTCAGAATTTTTTAATGATGAAAAATTATCAAAGAAAAATATAACATCATTCATCTTGTATAATTTATCTATTAAGATAATGTTTCCGGTTTCTTCCATGACAACAACACCAGAGTCGAGTGCAGATGTTGAACTGAGTGATAATCCTATATAGTATTTCATAATGTAGTTTCTCCGATAATTTTATTCCATCAGCTTGGTCATAATTTGCGGACCGTCATCAGTTGCTACAACCGTATGTTCAAAATGTGCGGAAGGTTTTCTGTCAACCGTACTTACCGTCCACTCGTCCAAAGCCACGGAAACCTCATCACATCCCATATTCAACATCGGTTCAATTGCAATTGCATAACCTGATTTAATAAGGGTTTTATCGCCGACTCTGTAATTATACAAGAACGGTTCTTCATGCATTTGATGCCCCACACCGTGCCCGCCATACTGACGAACTATGCCGTAACCGTATTTTAAAGCAACATCTTCTACCGCACCGGAAATATCATCAAGAACATTTCCCGGACGCATTTTATCAATCCCTGCATATAAAGATTCTTCCGTTGCTTTCATCAACCTTTTTATGTCATCACTGACATTTCCGACAGCGTATGACCACGCACTGTCGCCAACAAGTCCTCTATATGTTGCACCAACATCTATTGCAATAATATCACCGTCTTTAAGTATTGCTTTTTCAGACGGAATACCGTGGACTACTTGTTCGTTTATTGATGTACAAATACAAGCCGGAAAACCGTTATACCCTAAAAATGTCGGAACAGCACGATTTTCCTTAATTACTTTCATTGCTATTTCATCCAGCTCTTTTGTACTTATACCGGGTTCAACAACCTCTTTCATTTTTTGATGAACAAGAGCAACAATATGTCCGGCATGTCGCATTAACTTAATTTCTTCTCTTGATTTCTTTCTAATCATTTACTACCTTCAACAATCTTTCCCATACTTCCTGAATATCACCATTTGCATCTATTGATTTTAATACGCCAAGTTTTTTGTAATAATCAATCAATGGTGCCGTTTCTTTAAAATATGTATCAAATCTTTCTTGTGCTACTTCTTTTGTATCGTCTTTTCTTTGAGAAAGTCTTTCTCCGCACTTATCACAAATACCTTCCTGTTTTGGTGCTTTGTATGCAAGATTATAAATTTCACCGCATTTTGGGCAAGAACGACGATTTATGATTCTTTCTACAAGAATATCCGTATCAATATCAAAATAAATTGCCTTAAAAGCAACGTCATTATTCCCATCAATTTCTGAATTCATTTTGGTAAGAGCATTTGCCTGCTCAATACTTCTTGGATATCCGTCAAGAATGTATCCACCCTTACAATCCTCTTCAGATAATCTGTTTTTAATAATTCTTGCAACTAACTCAACGGGAACAAGATGACCTTGATCAATATACAACTTTGCCTCTTTTCCGGTATCGGTACCGGCTTTAATTTCAGCCCTAAGCAAAGAACCGGTGTCTACATGCGGGAAGTGTAAATATTCGGCAAGCATAGCTGTTTGAGTACCCTTGCCACACGCCGGCGGCCCTAAGAAAATAAATTCTTTCTTCATCTCAGATTTCTCCCCTTGAAAAGATTCTTATGCACTTATCATACAACAATATTAAAGCAAATTCAACTTTTAAGCTGCTAAATTTTCGAGACGTGAATTAATTTCTTTCATTAACGTTTCATCATTAGCCTCTGATGCATACTTATAAGCCTTGTTTAACAAACCTCTTGCCTTATTTTCACTATTAAAATCAAGCATAATGTCTGCGGCACTCAAATAATTCTGAGCAGCTCTGACAGGAGAATCCGCATCCGCATAATTTTTAACGGCATCTGAATATGATTTTAATGCCTCCTGTGGTTCACCGAATCTTTCGTATGCCCTGCCCAAACTTGCCGATACAAAACCTTTTACTTTTGAATTATCGGTATAATCTGCAAGTTCCTTTGCAGTTGTCAAATATTCAAATGCATCTTCTTCATACATATCTGAATAAATATTTCCCATCTTTGCCAATGAAGTTGACTGTGCTGCTCTGTTATCCGTTTCGCCGCCGTATGCAACGGATACGTAATAATGATCCAATGCCGGCTCGATTTGATTAACATCATCATATATCTGTGCCATTGAATAATGAGCTTTTGTCTTTACGTTGTTGTCTGTCGTATTTTGTATAGATTTATGATAGCTCTTTAAAGCTTGAGCAGGGAAATTATAATCATCATAAATCTTTCCGATTTCATAGAAAATTTTTGATTTTGTTTCGGTATCCCCTACCGCATTTGCTCTATCCAAGGCTTTTTGGAAATTTTCTATCGCTTTTCTCGGTTCTTTTGCATATGCCAATCTCTTGGATTGGATAAATAAAGACTTTAATTCACTATCTTGAGGAACATATACAGCAGTAACCGGCTCAGGAACAGTTTTCTGCAATACAGGTTGTTCAACTTCTATCTGTTGAGTTTCTATTTCTTCAACCGGAACTTCTTCAGCTGCTTCAACAGGTTTTTTATTTTCTACCGTTGAACCCTCCGGAAATTTTACAAGATATTGTGGATTAATATCTTCCTCGTTATAGTTGAAATCAACGTCTTGCATGAAGAGTGCATCTACCCAATTTTCAACAACTTTAGAATCCTTATCCAGAGTTTTTGAAATATATCCGTCAAGAATAGTTGATGCATTTGTAAGATTAGATTTTACAAGCTTTTTATTAGGATTATCTTTTGTAACCTGCTTTTCAACCAGCTCTAAATATCCGTATACTTCTTCTTTTAAATCGTCCGGAGTGCCGATTGCAATTGCGGTATTTCTAAAATCCTTTAATATTTGTGCGATATTTATAGAAATATTAGAAGTCAAATTTTGAGGGGCGGTTTGTCTTTGTGCTCTTTGCGCCTGCGCATTTTGGTATATTTCTCTTTGCCATGTTTGACCTTCTACGGGAGAGGAATTTCTTGTAAATTCATCCCCTCTTTCAACATATTGTAACCCCTTGCTTCTTGCGTTTTGAGAAGCTTCTTCTTCTCGCTGCGCCTGAGCAAGAGATTTTGAATTTTCATCGTCCTCTTGTTTGCGTTTTACATAAGAACGATTCTCTCTTACCGTATATGGTCGTTGATATATGCTTGAAAGATTCAACCCCATTTAAGTCTGATACCTCTATTTTTTTTTGATACTACTACCCGTACGTTAAAACTATATAACAATTTTGTTTTTACGTACTCATCTTTTTATATGAAATCTACACAATTTATTTAAGTATTTTTTTTAGAAAGTCAAAAATTTATTTCGGGATTAAATATTATTTTCTTTTTATAAATCCTACAGCTGTTATATTTAATGTATTTGGAAAACGCATTTTGTACAATGGGCTTTTGGATGAAGCATTAAGTTATCTTCTAAATCATACATTTTAGCAATTCTGGTAACAAGAGGGGCTCCGCATTTAGGGCATTTTAATCCGCCTGCGCCATTTAGTATCAACTCTTTCAAGCTCTCTACAATTTGGTCGGATACAAAATTTGTATCAAAATCTTTTTCCAGCTTTTTTATTTCCTTAGAGTCACATTTCAAACCTTTAGCAAGTTTTTGCCGAACGGTTACAGGCAAAAATAGTTCTTTGCCTGATTCTATTTCTTCTATCTGTGAAACCTCCAGGTTACAAACCATTGCAAGCCCCTTAGGGGACATACCCAAATAATCACGTCTTGTTTGTACAAATTGAGCCAATGTTTTCATAGCAGGATTGTAGCATAAACATTTTACATTTCCCATGTTTAATATATAATCTTATTGAGGTACCTAATTTGAAACACTCTAAATTAACAGCCCTTATATTTATAGCATTAATTGCAGGTGTTCTTGTCGGACATTTTGCCCCTGATTTTGCAGTAAAAATGCATCCGTTTGCAGAAATCTTCTTGCGAATGGTTAAAATGATTATTGCACCTTTACTGTTTTCCACGCTTGTAGTTGGTATTGCAGGTCACGGAGATGCCAAAAGTCTTGGGAAAATAGGGCTTAAAACAATTATATATTTTGAAATTGTTACAACTCTTGCACTTATAATAGGTCTGACTTTGGCGAATATTTTTAAACCGGGCGTAGGTTTTGTAATAGGAAGCAGTGAACACGCAATACAATTGCAAACTGAGGGTATTGTTGCGGCAAGCCAAGCACATACTTCTGTCGGACAAATGATTACAGCCATTTTCCCAACAAGTATAGTTGAAGCTATGGCAACAGGTAATTTATTGCAAATTGTAGTATTTTCAATATTTTTCTCAATTGCAATATGTGCTTGTAAAGAAAAAGCAAGACCGATACTGGATTTATTGGATTCAGTTTCTCAAATAATGTTCAAGTTCACGGAATATGTAATGTATTTTGCACCTCTAGGTATTTTTGGAGCAATTGCATCAACCGTTGGGGCAAGCGGCTTAGCAATACTGAAAAATTATTTCAAAGTAATCGGAGCATTGTATATAGCATTTGCGGTATTTGTAGTGCTTGTATTGTTTATTGTTTGTAAGATAGTAAAAATATCATTCAGAAGTTTATTAAGAGCATTACAAGAGCCGGCATTTCTTGCGTTTACAACAGCAAGTTCCGAAGCAGCTTTTCCGAAAGCCATGGAAATAATGGAGCGATTTGGAGTTCCTAAAAATATTATAGGATTTGTGATGCCGACAGGATATACTTTCAATCTTGACGGAAGTACATTATATCTGGCTATGGCAGTATTATTCTCATCACAACTTGTAGGTATTCATCTTGATATCAACCAACAAATAGTAATTATGATAGCATTAATGCTAACAAGTAAAGGTATAGCCGGAGTTCCGAGAGCGGCGCTAATCGTTCTTGCCGGAACACTTGCAAGCTTTAATATCCCTATCTTAGGCGTTGCTATCCTGCTGGGAATAGACCAAATCCTTGATATGGGCAGAACAACCGTTAACCTTATCGGGAATTGTATTGCAACGGTTGTAATTGCAAGATGGGAAAATGTTTTTGATTATGAAAAAATGAAAGAATTTATACGCAGGGACAAAGAAGAAAGTCTTGGTACCGAAATAGGAAATTTTGCAAAGAATTACAAAGCAAAATCCAATGATAAAAATTTAGTTACAGAAGAAATAAAAGAAGGATAAAAAGAATGGCAAATGATGTAAAGACCGAGTATAAAGATACTTTAAATCTTCCGCAAACAACATTAGCAATGAGAGCAAATGCTACTGTTCGTGAACTTGAAATTCAAAAATTCTGGGAAGAAAACAATATTTATGACAAAATTCTTGCAAACAGAGATAAAACAAATTCATTTATATTGCATGACGGCCCTCCATATTTAAGTTCGGGGAAAATTCACGTTGGAACAGCATTAAATAAAATTCTTAAAGATATTCTTCTTAAATATAAAGCTCAAGCGGGTTATTATACTCCATATGTACCCGGATATGACGGTCACGGATTACCGATTGAAAATGCGGTAGTTAAAAATATTAAAGGCGGCAGAGCAGCATTAACCCCCGCAGAATTAAGAGCAAAATGCAGAGAGTATGCTTCTAACAGCCTTACAGGGCAGGAAAGTGAATTTAAAAGACTTGGTGTACTTGGGGATTGGGAACATCCGTATTTAACTATTGCTCCGGAATACGAAGCTGAACAGGTTAGAGTTTTTGGAGAAATGTACAAAAAAGGTTATATTGAAAAAGGCTTAAAACCCGTATATTGGTGTGCTTCCTGTGAAACTGCACTGGCAGAAGCAGAGGTTGAATATGCTGATGTTTCATCAAAATCAATATATGTTCGCTTTCAATTCGATACCTCTTCAACAGAAAAAATTAATTCTGAAATATTAAAAGGAAATACAAAACCTGTATATGCAATTATATGGACAACAACTCCTTGGACAATTCCTTCTAATGTTGCAATTTCAATGCATCCGAGATTTGAATATACTTTCTTTGAATATAAAGGGGATGTTTATATTGCAGCACAAGATTTGCTTGGCGCATTTTTGGCAGATGTCGGAATTGAAGAGAATGAAATCAAGGTTATAGGTTCTTGTATCGGTCAAGACTTAGAACTTTTGGAAGTTAAACATCCGTTAATTGACAGAAATTCAAAAATCATTTTAGGAGAACACGTTACTTTAGATGCAGGTACCGGTTTAGTTCATACAGCACCGGGACACGGGTTAGAGGACTATGAAGTAGGTTGTAAATACGGAATTGAAGTTCTCTCTCCATTGGATAGCAAAGGCTGTTGGACAGAAGAAGGAAGAATTCCTGAACTCACCGGGGTACCTTATTACAAGGGTAACGATATGGTAATAGATATGCTTGAAGCAAAAAAAGCTTTGGTTTACCAGAATGAAATCAGCCACAGCTACCCGCATTGTTGGAGATGCAAACATCCGGTGATATACAGAGCAACTCCTCAATGGTTTGTTAAAGTTGATAAATTCAGGGAACAAACTCTTGATGCAATAAAAAACATAAAATGGATTCCTGCAAGCGGCGAAGCTCGTATTGGAAACATGGTTGCAGGGCGTACAGATTGGTGTATATCACGTCAACGTGCTTGGGGCGTTCCTATTCCGATTTTCTACTGCGAAGATTGCGGTGAAGTAGTTTGTACACCTGAAACAATTGAAAATGTTGCACAAATTTTTGAAAAAGAAAGTTCTGACGCTTGGGTAAAACATTCCGCGGAAGAACTTTTACCGGCAGGTTTTAAATGTCCTAAGTGCGGTAAAAATCATTTCAAAAAAGAAACCGATATTATGGATGTATGGTTTGACTCCGGTATTTCTTGGAGAGCGGTTGTCGAAAAAAGAGCTGATGTATTAAATCATACTCCTGTCGATATGTACCTTGAGGGTTCGGATCAACATAGAGGATGGTTCCAGTCATCCCTTATAACATCAATTGCAACTCAGGGCAAATCCCCATATAAACAAGTTTTAACCCACGGATTTGTATTTGGAGAAGACGGTCGCAAAATGTCAAAATCCTTAGGTAATTTCATCAGACCTGATGATATTATTAAAAACTACGGTGCAGATATTTTAAGACTCTGGGCTGCATCTGTTGACTATAGAAACGACACAAAAATCGGTGACAATATAATAAAACAGTTAACTGAAATATTTAAGAAAACAAGAAATACAGCAAGATTTTTGTTAGGCAATTTGTATGATTTTGAACCTGAAAAAGATTACGTTGGATATGAAGAATTGAAATCAATTGATAAATTTGCACTTCATAAGCTTAATCAATTGATTGAAACAGTAACCGTTGCGTTTGATAATTATGAATTTTATAAATACTTCCAGCACTTGCAAAACTTTGCTGCGGTTGATTTGAGTTCATTCTATCTTGATATCGTAAAAGACAGATTGTACACTGCGGGTAAAAAATCATTATCTCGCCGTGCATGCCAGACTGTTTTGTATGAAACTCTACAAACATTAGTTAGAGTACTTGTTCCTGTAATGCCGCATCAGGCAGAAGACATTTGGATGAGTATTCCTGAATGCCAAAAATCTGTAGAAAGTGCATTGTTAACTGATTGGCCGAAGGTTCATTCCGAATGGAATAATGAAAAATTAGAAGAAGATTTCTCTAAGATTTTAAAAACGAGAGAAATTGTTTCCCGTGCAATTGAACCTTTGAGAGCGGAAAAACAAGTTGGAAGCTCATTAGAAGTAGCTGTTTATGTAAGCACTAAAGACAATAGAATATTAAAAGATAATGAACAAGATTTAGCAGATATATTCATTGTATCACAGGCTTATGTAACTGATGAGCAACCGTCTGACGTTATGAATGAATATAAAGAAGACGATTATACGGTATGGGTATGTAAAGCTCAAGGAGAAAAATGTTCTCGCTGTTGGAAATATCGTTCATTAAATTCTGACGGAATTTGCGATGATTGTTTAGATGCAATTAAATAAAATCCGTTTAGCTGATATAAAAAAATACTACTCTCATTCCTGAGAGTAGTATTTTGTATATTGGATTAAATTTTTTCAAAAACAATGTTATCTTATACTTTTAAGCTCAAATATTTCTAATGTTCTGCTTGCAAGTTCCAATAATTTATCGGCATCATCCATTTGTTTTTTATTTTTTCTTTTATAACCGGCTTCTTTAGCACATCTGGTAATAAAATCTTTTAATCTTTTAGATTTTGGTAAACCACTTTTCTCAACTACTATATTATCGTTATATGAAAAAGTTGCAAACAAAACCGATTCACCGTTTTTATTTTTAATTTTTGTAGAATTTATAGTTATTAACACCCGCTCATCCGTGTATTTTCTTATATAATCCTGAATATTATTTTTCATTGACTTTGATTGCCTACGAAGTTTGCCATCAAAAACTCTTTTGGCGTACATATTTTTAAATTTATATCCCTGAAAGGTGGTATTATCAAATTTTTGTATTTGCATATTATTTTCTCTCTACTAATTTTGTGAGTTATAGGCTGATTTTTCAAAAAAATGATTTATCGCTGCTTTAAAATTATAGTGATTTATAAATTTATGTATTATTTCTTCTGCACGAG
Organism: uncultured bacterium; assembly: GCA_902761735.1. Taxonomy (GTDB): domain Bacteria; phylum Cyanobacteriota; class Vampirovibrionia; order Gastranaerophilales; family Gastranaerophilaceae; genus UBA1221. The sequence continues at coordinate 132,088 of CACWLL010000002.1, read as the reverse complement.
AATTAAAATCACATATTAAGTCTGCTAATCGAAATTCATAGCCGGCTTTTGCTAATTTGGAATAATCATAAATGCGTTCATAATCATACGGTTCATACAATTTCATTGCATGATAACTTATAACATTTTCTCTACGAGCGGCATTCGGCTCATTAATTTTGCTTGCATATATTTCCAAATTTAAGCCTGACCTTATACGCTCATTATATTTTGGATTAATACTAATCCATACATCATTTCTTTGGCAAAGTTCTTGAAATAACTTATTTGCATTCAATGCTTTTTCCAGTTTTTTTTCTATTGATTTTCCGGCAACACCAATTATCGGTTTCAAATTCTCACTGCATTCAAAACCTCTTAATGCTTGAAATGATGTTTGATTATTTTGTATTTTTTGTACTTGCAATTTCTTTACTCCTAAATTCTTAAAAGTTTCTTATATACGAAATAATGCCTGAAATACAATCCTTTAGCTTTCCAAATTTTGTATCAAATAAATTTTTTGATGGCTCTGAAGCATACTCCGCTTCGAATTTTAGTGAATTTTTTGAGTCAATATTATATAATGAACTTAATACCAAACCCACACCTTGTTTTGTTTCCTTCCCTTTAAAATCATTGTGTAACATATAAACCGGAGCGACAAATGCATCAATTTTACCCAAAGATGTATTCATTTTTATTGGAGCAACTTCTGACAGCAAATTTTTTTCATTTTTAGATAAATGAAGAGTTTCTCTTACCCAACTTCCGATATTTTTAGCCCATTCATATTCATTCTCCAATTGACTTTCAAACATAAAGTTTTTCTCCGCATCAACAACCATACCGCAATATATATCTGTTTGATTTTTAGATTTTGACAGAATGGTATGTAAACCTGCAGTATATGAGAGCTCTTTATTTATCTCCCCCGTAACACCGGTTTCTGATGCAAACTGTACCGCTTTCTGAGCCTTACAAGGAGCAAACGATGCTAAACTCATTAAGCCTGTTATAATTGGTTTTCTAAAATTCATTTTTACCCCTACGGTTTTTCACTCGTTTATTGTATTACAAAACTTCTAAAAATAAAATTTGCTATTTAATATATTTTATGATATTTTATACAAAAATTATTTAGAGGAGTTTTTATGAGAGTTCAAAAATTAAACAGCAACACAACATTCACAAATGGAGTATATTTTTCAAAAGCAAGTAATATCTGTTTTGATAAAGGTGGAAATTTCGTTAATCCAAAAGCTTTTGTAAGAACTTCTGAAAACGGGTATAAGTATATTGAAGATATTTCTATTCCGGAAATTCTCAAAAAGCGATTATTAGAAAACGAATATATAAAAAATTTAGCACAACAATTTGATACATTTATATGGCATAAACAATTTCCCGTAGACAAGAAGAAAAATAATGGTTACATATCAATGGTAAAAATTTGGTGGGCAGACTTATCTAAAGCAAAAGGACAAAAAGAAATAATCGGAGTCAGCAAAACTAATACTGACGAAGCATTAGAAAATATGTTTGAAAAACTAAAATAATCTTATAATATCTTCTATTTCAGCGGGTTGAAAATATCTAAGCCTTCTTTATTGATAGTTTTTAGGTCTGTCATATTTAACTTTGCTTTTTCGTAACATTGTTGTACGTTGGCCTTAAAAGTATATAAGCTTACATCAATCGGATAAGAATTTTTACTTCTTAAAAGCTTATTTTTAACCTTTTCATATACCCACATAACAAAAACATTCGTATCCGAATGAGCTTTTTCAACCATTACAACATCATCTTTACCGTTTTTCTCCAGAGCCCTTAATCCGCTTATAATGCTCTTTGCTCCCGGAGGATTATCTTGCATAAACTGCGTCAAGTGGTACATTGTATTTGGAGGAACTATAACCTTTGAAGTGAATGGGGTTACATACTGTTGATTTTTAATTGCTTGTATCTGCATTACACATATTCCTTATCTGTCTATATTGTATAACAAAAATTTTAAAAATAGAATAAAATTTTTATTCTTATAAAAATAAAATAAAAATTAGCAGATATTACAATTTTTTATTAACCCTTGGGGGGATTATATGAGATTAAAGAACAATTAAAATTTTCATATAGAGATTAATTGGAGTATATTTGTCATGTATATAAACAATAACCGGTATGATTACGGATACAGCCATCTGGAATTGAAAAATGTAAATCAGGAAATTATAGACTGGCTTGAAAATATTATTGAAGAAAATTACAGCCGAGTAACAAAGAAAGAATGGAAAAGTAAATACAACAATTATGTAGTTTACGATTACGAACCTTTTTGTACGGATGGATTTGAAATAAATCTGACAATAAGTTCATTTGATGAGGCTTACTTACAATTTATCAAATATCTTTATGATGAAAAAGTGAGCACTATAGACTATCTCAATGCCTGTATTGCAAGATAAATTGTATAATATAATCAAAATCCCATAAATAAAAATCCCCTGATATAAAATCAAGGGATTTTTATGTTTAAAATACTTAAACTCATGTGATTATAACATCAAGCCGCCTGCAACTTCGATAGCCTGACCTGTTACATAATCAGTATCTAACGCCAAGAATTTAACAACTTTTGCAATATCTTCCGGAGTTCCAAATCTCTTCATCGGAATTGCTGCAGCGTATTCTTCAATGTTACCCAAGTTAGCAGTCATAGCTGTTTGAATAAATCCAGGGCAAACTGCGTTAACTCGGATGTTTCTTGAACCGAATTCTTTAGCTAAAGTTTTTGTTAAGCCAATTAAACCTGCTTTAGAAGCTGAATAGTTTGCCTGACCTGCGTTACCGTGAACTCCGACAATTGATGACATATTAATAATTGAACCCTGACGAGCCTTCATCATATATTTGATTACGGCATGGGTTACATAATAAGCTGAACCTAAGTTAATCTTGATAACTCTTTCCCATTGTTCAGCATCCATTCTTAAGAACAAACCGTCTTTTGTGATACCTGCATTGTTTAACAAGATATCAATATGTCCGTGTTCTTCAATCATCTTGTCAACTGCAGCTTTAACCTGTTCATCATTTGATACATCAAATTGATAAAACCACGCGTTAACCCCTATTGCTTTTATTTCGTCTAATGCAGGTTTTGCAGTAGCTTCATCGCAAATATCGTTAATAATAATGTCGCAGCCGTTTTGAGCTAACTCTTTTGCACAGCTAAACCCAATACCTCTTGACCCGCCTGTAATTAAAGCAATTTTTCTCTCTGTCATTTATCTTTCTCCTTATTATGTTGGTACGTTAATACGTACCGTATCTTATAACACTATACTAATGCCAATTCTTCTTTTAATGAAGAAATTGTACTCTCTAAGCTTTCTTTATCAAACACGTTGAATACTTTAGCCTCAGGTGCGATTTTTTTATTTAAGCCTGCAAGAACTTTTCCCGGTCCGATTTCTACAAAAATTTCAACGCCGTCAGATACCATTTTTTGAATAGTTTGTGTCCAATGAACGGAAGAATAGATCTGACGAGGCATTTTTACTCTAAAATCAGCACTTGATGTTGTAGCAGATGCATCAACGTTTGTGATTACAGGTATTGAGGCATCGCTTAAATCTAATGAGCTTACAAAACTTTCAAACTCTTTCCCTGCATTTTCCATAAATTTTGAATGGAAAGCACCTGAAACTGCAAGCGGAACCACTCTCCTTGCACCATTTGCAAGAATATAATCACCTGCTGCTTTTACGGCATTTTCGTCCCCTGTAATTACCACTTGTGCAGGAGAATTATAGTTTGCGACATCGACATATCCTATTTTAGAACCCTCTTCTAAGCCTGCTTTTAAGACTTCTTCTGTCGAATTAAGAACGGCTGCCATAGCCCCGCCTTTTGTCTGTCCCATTAAATCAGCACGTTTTTGGATTGCTTTTAAGGTAGTTTCTAAAGACATAACTCCTGCTGTATATATAGCACAATATTCACCTAAACTGTGGCCTGCTACATAATCAGGTTCAATATCCAACTCTGATTTTAGTGCTTCCAGTGCTGCAATAGAAGTTGTAACAATACAAGGCTGAGTATTAACAGTTTGCTTTAAAGCGTCTTCAGGACCCTCAAAGCAAAGTGATGTAATACTTTTACCTAATACGTTATCTGCCGTATTATAAACAGATTTTGCACTTTCGTAATTATCAAATAAATCTTTTCCCATACCAACAGATTGAGCTCCCTGCCCCGGAAAAAGAAATGCTATTTTTTTACTCATTTTCATATCCCTCTTACCTAAAATTTCTATGCATACTCTACCACAAACACATCAAATATACAAATAAATAACCTCCGTTTTTCAACGGAGGTTATTTATTTGTATAGAATTTATAAATTACGCTTCAACTTTTGAACTATCAGCTTTTTCCGCTCTTGATTTGTTTACAAAATGGTCAACTAAAGCACCTACAGCTAAACCGGCCAATGTTGTGATACCTATTAAGCCTGTGTGTCCCCATTTTATACCTTTCTTAATTAATTCGCTTCTTTGCGCTCTAAATTCCTTTGTTGTAATTTTCTTTTCTTCAAGTTGTTTTCTTAAATCTTTAAATACAGGATTTTCTTCCAGAGTTTTGAAGAAATCTCTGCCGAATTTATTTCCTGTTTTTAAACCTTTTTTAATTTTATTGGTAGCATAATACGAGTATCCTGCACTACCAAGAGCTGCAAGACCGGTAACACCTGCTTTACCCATATTGGTTTTATTATATTCGTTACCATCATCGGTTGTTGCTAAACCTTTAAAATTAATCGTACTAAATCGAATTCCTGACATGTTTTCCACCTTCTTTTTTCTTCGCAAACATATTAAAAATAAAAATAATTAAATTTGCTACTTTATGCAAACTTTTTAACATATATTTACAATATTACAACTAGTCAAAAACAGGAATTTAACAAATACCTTCACGAAGGCGAACTATTGCGCCTCCCCAGGTCATACCTGCTCCGAATCCGCAAAGAACAACCTTACTGCCTAATTTTACTTTTCCCTGTGCAACGCTCTCAACAATTGCTATCGGAATCGACGCAGCAGATGTGTTTCCGTAATATTTTAAATTTGTAATAACTTTTTCGTCAGGTAAATTCAATCTTTCTTGAACAGCTTGAATAATTCTTACATTTGCCTGATGCGGGATTAAATAGTCTATATCATCAACAGTCAAACCCGAATTTTTTATTAAATTATCCACGTAGTTTGGTAAAATTTTGACAACAAAGGCATAAACACCTCTGCCATTCATCTTGATTGTACTTGGTAACACATCATTTGGCTCTACTAAAGGACAATTCTTTCCGCTAAACGGCAAACTGATTAAATGGTCATAATTTCCGTCAGATCTAATATCAATAGAAATAATATCATCAACTCCGTCATCAGAAGCTGTTACAACCATTGCCCCTGCTCCGTCGCCAAATAAAATTGACGTTCCCCTATCAGTCCAATCCAATAATTTTGAATTATTATCAGTTGCTACAATCAAAATATTTTTGTACATGCCGGAATTAATAAGACCTTTTGCGATACTTAATCCGTATATTAATCCCGAACAAGCCGCAGAAATATCAAACGCCGGAACCTGCTTTTTAATACCTAAACGCTTATGAATTTGACAACCCATAGAATAAATTTCAATTGGAGCTGCAGATGCAGCAATAATCATATCCAAATCTTCAGGGTCTATTCCGGATTTTGCAATAGCATCTTTAGCCGCTTTCTCACCCAAGTCAATAGCATTCTCGTTACCTGAAACCAAACGACGCTCTTTAATACCGGTACGTGAATATATCCATTCATCGGATGTTTCATACAATTTTGTCAAATCATCATTAGTTACAACCGTCTCCGGTACACAATAACCTATGCCAGCAATTTTTAGCGGAATCAATTTATCTGCCATTTTCATTATTCCTCGTGAAATTTTGCGATTTTTTCATTTACACCTGATTCAACCGCATCCTTTGCTACTCTTACGGCATTTTTAATAGCATAAGCATGACTTCTGCCATGAGAAATTACCGTAATACCCTTGACACCTAAAAGTAGAGCGCCACCAAATTCTTCATAATTTATTTTCGTATAAATTCTTTTCATAAAAGGTTTTGCAAGCATTCCGATAATCTTACCCACAAGATCAGTCTTAAATTCTTGCTTTAACATCCTGAATAACATTGAAGAAGTGCCTTCCGTAACTTTCAAGGCAACATTCCCGACAAACCCGTCACAAACAACAACGTCACAGACACTCAAGAAAATTTCTTTACCTTCAATGTTACCGACAAAATTAAATTTATCCTGATGCTCTTCTAAAAGTTTATATGTAGCCTGCGCAAGTTCATTACCCTTACCGGCTTCTTCACCTATATTGAGAACCCCGACTCTCGGGTGGTCAACACCCAAAACATTCTTTGAAAACGTTGAACCCATAATTGCAAATTGCATAAGCATTTCAGGAGTACAATTACTGTTAGCACCACCATCAATAACAACTATAGGCTTTTTTATTGTCGGCAATGTTACTGCAATCGCAGGTCTGTCAATTCCCGGCAATCTGCCTAAGCCAAACAAACTTGATGCCATAGCAGCACCGGTAGAACCTGCCGCAACAACCGCATCTGAACTTCCTTGTGCAACCGCATCAACTGCCAATACAATAGAAGATTTTTTCTTTTTACGAATAGCTTGCCCGGGAGCTTCTCCCATTTCAATAACTTCTGATGCATGAGTAATTTTTATATCAAGTTTGCTCGTATCAATTTTAATACGATACTTACGGGGACCACCTTTTCCTAAATCGGTCATGAAACCTTCATGGGTAATTTTATCCAATTCTTGTTCAATTCTATCTTGTTTCCCAACCAATTCAATTGCTACGCCGTATTCTTTTGCAGCCCAGACCGCTCCGGCTACTATCTCATGCGGAGCATGGTCACCACCCATTGCATCTACTGCTATTCTTGTCATTACACTCTCCCTATTACTCAAGCTTATAAGTCATTAAGTCGTTAATTTGTTAAGTTCATATATAAATAATGTTTATAATAATCCATGAAGAACTTTTCGCCTTAGCGACTTATAGACTTATCAACTTTTCATTATTCTTCAACAGTTTTCTTTGTTTTGGTTTCTTTTACTGTTTCTGCTTTTTTTGTAGTTTTTGCAGAGGTTTTTTTAGTTTTCTTTTCTGCTTTTTCTTCTGTTTTTTCAACTTCAACTTTTTCTTCAGCTTTTTCAGCTTTTTTAGTTGATTTTTTAACCGGTTTTTCTTCTTTAACTACAACTTCTTTACGGTCTTTAAGGCTAACCGGTTGCCCTTTGTAAGTTCCGCATGCCGTACATACAGTATGAGTTAAAACTGTAGCACCACAATTCGGGCACTTTGTAGTTTCCGGCTTTGTTGCCTTCCAATTACTTCTTCTGTGTCCTTGAGCGGAATGACCTGTTCTTTTCTTTGGTACTGCCATTTTTCTTTTCCTTTTTTATTTTTACTACTATTTACTTTTCGGTTGTATTTGAATGTTTTTAAATACATCCATTTTATTTTCGGAGATTTCATCTTCTTGAGTGAAAATGTCCCCATTACAATTTATACCACAAACTTTCTTATTTGGTAAATTTAATATTACATATTGATACAATAAGTCATAAACATCTATATCATCTTCACCGTTCATGTCTGTCACAAATTGTCCGCTGCGCAGCTCTGTTTCTTTTCCGTATTCATCTTGCAGAGCCGTTTTTGCAAACATTTCGTCAATTGAAAAATTCAAATCATATTTAAAATTTTTAAGACATAAGTCACATTCTAAATTTAAAATTCCCTTAACATTTCCGCTAACTTCTATAAATTCTCCTAAAGATTTTATTTCCAGAGAAGCCTTTATATTTCCATCGGAATCAATCCCGTCAATTACATCATCAAAATTATAATAGAGGGTCTTGTTATCGGATTTTTCAATATCATCAACGGTAACAACATGTTTCATTAATTCAACCTCGAAATTTACACATATTGTTCTTCTTGCATTGCAATTGCCGCTATTTGATTTGCAGCAAAGCAAACTCGTTTTATAGGTCCTTGAGTATCTTTTTCAATTAATACGTTTGATGCTGTTTTCATCAACTGAGTCAACTCGCCATACAATTCTTGCGGATTTTCTACATATAAAACCAAAGGTGCTGTTGAACCTTTTAAAAATACAAGAACAGATACTTTTTTCTTGATATTTTGAGGATTAAATTGTTGAGCCATATTTTCTCCTTTTCTCAATAACTCGTGTCTTGTACAATTTTAAAACAAATGCCCGGATTGTGCAAGTTTGTGTTACAATCAAAGTATGATTTTAATTGGCGAAAACATTCACATTATATCAACATCTGTCAAAGAGGCATATCTGAATAAAAATGAAAAATTTTTTAAAAATCTTATTTCATTACAAGATAATATGGAATATGTTGACTTAAATGTCGGACCGGCTAAAGGTGATTTTTCAGGAATACTACCGTGGCTTACGAATTTGGTACAAAAATACTCTCCGCAAAAAGGAATTTCTTTTGATACAACAAATTTCGAAGAAATGGTAAATGGTTTTGAAACATTCAAAAACAGTTCAAATACGTTCATTAACAGCACATCTTCCGATGAGGAAAAATTTGAAAAATTATCAAATCTTGCACTGAAAAAAAATTGCAATATAATTGCACTAACATTAAGCAAAGAAACCGGTATCCCAAAAACTTCCGATGGAAGACTTGAACTTGCCTTTTCAATGTATGAAAGATTTCTTGAAAAAGGTGTTGACACAAACAAAATCTTTTTTGACCCTTTAATACTACCAATATGCGCAGACCAATCTCAAGCTTCGGAAGCTCTTAATACCATAAAAATGATTAAAGAGAGTTTTGACCCGCCTGTTAAAACAGTTATAGGGCTTTCAAATGTTTCTAACGGCTGCCCGAGCAATCTGAGAGGTTTAATTAACAGAGTTTTTGCCGTTTTGGCCTATGGTGCGGGACTTGATTGTGCAATAGTTGATGCAAAAGATTTGGAACTAGTAAGAATAATAAAAATGCTTGAAGAAAAATTACCTCAATCGGAAACAGATAATCTATACATGAAACTTGCTCAGATGATTGAAAATTTTGAAAATCCTGAAGATATAGAATATAATAAAGATAGCAAAGAAGAAATGAACATTATGAAAACCGTTTCCATTTTATTAGACAATGAGGTATATTCTAATTGCTTTACACAAACATAATTTTTTGCTAAAATATGGACATATATATAAGGAGTAGAGAAAATTAAAAGCAGAATTATAACAACAGCAACGATATTTACACTATGCGCAACAATACCGGCATATTCGGCAATGACACCTGAAGCAAGCGCTTTGTATCAGGAAGCTTGTTCTCTTGAATATCAACAGGACTATACAAAAGCTATATCCAAACTTCAAGAGGCAATAAAGTTATCTCCTGAGGATTCTATGCTTTTGACGAAACTCGCAGGATTATATACAGACACAAACGAATATGATAAAGCTGTTCAAATATACTCTAAAGCTATTGAATTAAAACCTAATGATGCATTTATATATATAAGTCTCGGGAGTATATATGAAACCCAAAGCAAATATAAAGAGGCTCTTGCCGCATACGAAAAGGCGCTTAATATATTTCCCGAATACAAATATAATTACCTGAACCTTGCAAACGTTCAGTATCAAACAAAAGATTATAAAAGTGCAATAGAAAACTACAAAATCTTTCTTGACACCTATTCTCAGCATTGGGAAGCAAGGAAGAGTCTTGCTAACTCTTATCTTGCCGCTGACAATCCGGAAAAAGCAGTTGTTGAATTTGAAAATTTATACATAAACAATAATGAACATTTTGATGATTATGCAAACTACGGTGTCGCATTATTTAAAACAGGGAATTATGAAAAAGCCGTTGAAATGCTTGAACAGGCAATCGCAAAGGATTCAAATAATTTAAAAGCAAAAACATGCTTGGCTCTTACATATCAGAATTTAGAAAAAAATGACATGGCTCTGGCTCAATTTGAATCCATATTTAAAAATAATGACGGTGATTTAACAAGTGTCAGATTTGATTATGCTAATTTGCTTGCGGATATGGGTAAAAATGATGAGGCAATTGAACAATATAAACTTTATATTTCCGCATTTCCTAAAGATGCAAAAGTATATAAAAATGCGGCTCTTGTATACAAGCGTAACAATGACTTGGCAAACGCAATTTCATATTACCAAAAATCGCTTACGCTCAATCCTTCCGACATTGATTCTAAAAAAGAACTCGCAGAATGTTATCACTTGAATAAAGAATATAAAAACGCCATAAAATATTACGATGAAATTTTAGCAGCAAACCCTGATGACCTTGAAGTAAAAACAAATAAGGCAATTGCTTTGCATGCTCAAGATGATTTTGAAGGTGCGATAGCTTTATATAATGAAATTCTCAGCAAAAAAGACAGTGAAATGATTGAAAATAACCTGACTGATGCAATTATTTCTCAAGCTGATAAAGATTTGCAGGCAAAAAATTATTCAAGAGCTATTGATGGATTTATAAAAGCAATCGCAAGAAGTTCTAAAGACAGTTATGTATATTATGGACTTGCAAAAGCATATCAGGCAACCGGAGAAAATGCCAAAGCTACCGAATACTATGAAAAAGCAATTTCTATGGACCCTGACAGAACAGAATACAGCAATGATTATGCTAAATTTATCTCGGAAATCAATGCTGCCAAAAATAAAAATACTGTAACTCCGGAAACTTCAGAATTGAGCAACATTACTCTTGCATTACCTGTAGAAACACCACAGGAAAAAACTGATGTAAAGCCTGTTGCCGCTAAAACAGCAGAAACAAAACCCACAGAAACAACTCCGCCGGCACAAGATAATTCATATATTGAAAATATAGAAAAAAATAAAAAATTGATTGCCGAAGGGGATAAAAATTATAAAAAAAATTACGATGAAGCAATTAAACTGTATAAAGAAGCTTTGATGTTAAGACCTTCCGATGAAGAAACATTGTTAAAAATCGGCAATTTATATCGAAATAAAAAAGATAATAATAGCGCGATTGATTTTTACAAAAAAGCAATTTTTGTAAAACCTGAATATGATGACGGTTGGTTTAACCTCGGACTTGTATACGCCGAACAGAAAAATACAGAGCAAAGCAAAAAATGCTTTGAAAAGGTTGTAGAAATTAATCCTGCTTACGCAAACGCATATTATGCTCTTGGTGCGGCAAATGAAAGCGAAAAAAATATTAATGCGGCAATCCTGAATTATGAAAAATTCCTCAAATATAATAAGGATACATCGTATAATTCTACAATTGAGGCAAAATTAAAGAATTTGAAAAAATAATGAAAAAATTTTTATCGATAATTTCTATACTAATAATTATGCTGACAACATCTGCTTGCAATCCTGAAAACAAGCCGTCAATTATATTTAATCAGCGTCCTATAACTGTAGAAAATGTTCGGGATATGTCAAGTGTTTTTAAACCCGGAACAAGGATTTATTACCTGATTTTAATGCCTCAAGTACAACATTCCCGAATATTAGATATACAAATTATTAAAAAAGGTGCACAAGAATATCTGGGTTACAGCTCATATATGAGCAGAACAATACGTCTGAAAGACGAAGAACAAAAATATTTTACGGATTATATGGTTATAAATGAAACCGGGGCATTCATTATGCGCGTTTATTCAAAAGATAATCCTACAAAAATACTTACCCAAGCCGAATTTTACGTCAGATAAAATTGAAAATATACAATAAAAAGACAAAAAAAGGTAATACCTTCTTTTGTCTTTCTTTTTAATTTTTTAATTACGCTTTTAATTTTTCATCAATTGCTTTTAAGACTTTTTCAACAGTTGCTTCCTTGATTACTTCATCATCAACTTTTACATAAGGAGCTTTTGAAAATTCCCAATCGATTGAACAAAGACCCAAACAAGGAACTCCGGCTACATCAACCTTGTCACCATATTTAGCAGGTACGGTTTCAATCAATTCTTGCAAATTTGAAGAACCCATTACAAAACATGTTGTTCCTAAACATACTTTAACACTAATCTTCTTGTCCATAATTTACCTTTCCTTGCTGAGGTTTGTCCTCACATATATTGTACTGATACTTTTTTAAAATACTTATCCTGTAATGCCTTTGCCATTTTTTTAACTATGTTTTTTCTGATTTCTATTTCAATAGGTAATGCAGGATCGTAATGCGCCTGATTTAATTTTGCACCAACCATGAAATTAATGCAATCACTATCTAACAAAAATTTTACCAATTTCCCTGCCGCATTGTCAATATCGAATGTTCCATTTTCAAGATATTCTAAAGTTTTTGTAAGAGTAAGTATACCTTCTGTAACTAAATCGATACCATCCATATATGAAATAGCAGGTAATTTCCCGACACTTATAGTGGTGTCCATTCTTATCGGAAGATTTAACTCTCTTGAAATAAGGTTTGCGGTTGTACCGCCACAGATAGCCTTTTTCCCGTTAAAATTCCAAAACATTCTCGCATATTCGCTATCTTTTTGTTGATGATAAGGAGGTCCCGTAAATACTAATGCTTCACGAGGTTTTCTAAAATATAAAACACACGCAGAAATATCATCTTTAGGATTTCTATCCGTTTCAATATTTCTGGCTTGATTTACTATGTACGAAGCAAGCTCCGAACTTGATATTTCAGGGTTTTCTGCTAATTTGTCTTTTATAATACTAATAAGCCCTTCCCTGCGAAGTCCCAATTTTAACCTTCCACCGCCAAGACCTGATTGCGTAACACCATCAGAACAAAAAATTACTCTGTCCCCAAGTTTAAACTTCAATTTATATACTTTCATTTTCCTGTTTTTAAAATTTTTGGATTGAATTGATTGAAACTTAGGTTTTATAACATCCCCATCTCTAATCCATACAAAATCCGGATTACCTTCTTCTGCTATTCTTGCATTTCCGTCATCATAACAATCTATTGCCGAAAACGTTGAATAGCTTATGTGTCTTACTTTACATATCGGTAAAGAATTCATAATAATTTCTGCAGCATGTTTCAACGGAATTTGGTCGTTAGAAATAAATTTAGAAAGCATGGTTGCTGTCATACAAGATAGGATATTTGCTTTTATACCGCTACCTAAACCATCTGATAAAACCGCAACAAGGCGAGATTCATTTGGGAATCTTTTTGAAACAAAATAATCCCCGAAAGCATTTTGGTTATATTTTTTCATTTGGGAACAGTCAATATCGATAAACATATTTATTCTTCGGCCTCATCTTTATCATCAAAGTCGTTCGCAATAGAACTTAATAAAGTTTCTGTTTCAACCATATGTTCTCCCAACAAACAGGCAATTTCCTGAACGATAGAAATATTTTTATTTATTACTTCGTGTGCCTTTTGAGCAATTTTTTCACGATTGGTTTCCGATTGTGTAACGTCGGTTATAACTGCACCTACAATTTGATGCTCTTCAATTGTAAATATATTAATATCATACAACCTGTTTTTTACGGCATAACGTTCTTTGTGCAAATCTTTACCGGTATTTATCGCTGTCTTAAACAGCTCCGCAAAATCAATAATTCTATCAATCGCCGCACCACGCATACCATCCGGACGTGCTTTAAAGATATCATACATATCTCCGGTAAACATCCTCATAAAACTGTCATTTGCTTCCAGTATATTATATTCACTATCTACCATTACAACAGCAGCCGGCATACTCCTTACAAGTGCAGCGGCCTTTCTCATTGCAATCTTTCTCATATACGAAACACACATTGAAGGTTCAGCCTCACCTGCTAATAATGCCTTTGCCAAATCTCTGCATGTTGCATAACCGCATCCGCCGCAATTAAGTTCATCATCAACCGAATGCTTACCGATTCTTTTTAAAGTTTTTAAAATATCCTCTAGCGGATATTCGGAATTTACAATTTTTCTTTCTCTTTTAATCTCATAAGGAACAACCGTCTTTGGTTCTTTTGGGATGTAATCACGTTCATTAACATTAGACAAAACGTCTGACACAACATTTAACCCCGGTCTTTTTGTACTGATACAAGGACCTCCAACACAGCCACCCTCACACGAAAGCGCTTCAACAAAAACAACTTTATCAAATTTATCCGGCTCTAAATTATCCAGAGCTTTTCCAAAATTAAGCAAACCGCATATATCAATCAGCTGAATATCCTTCTTTATACCAATTTTTCTTAATGTTTCATTCATCCCGCCATCAATCGGGTAAAGAGCACCTTCATTTGCACGATACGGAACAAATTCCTCCTGTTCATTAACTTTAAGTTCGTTCATATCTTTAATAACATCATTAATCCAAACTTTCAGCTCATCAAAAGTTAAAGCAGCATCATATAATCCCGCATACTTAACCTCATTTTTTTTGCCGATACATGGACCTATAAATACAATTGCTATATCTTCTCCATAATGTTCTCTCAACATTTTTGCATGCGTCATTGCAGGAGAGCCTATTGGTGTAATGTTATCTATAAATTTTGGATGATACAACTTGACATAATCAACTATAACCGGACAAGCACTTGATATAAACAATCCTTTTTTAGCATTATTTAATACTTTTGCGGTTTCAATAGAAACTTCTTGGGCACCAAGTGCAGTCTCAGAAACTTCTGAAAATCCGAGAGTTTTTAATATTGAAATCATTTTTGCCGGTCTGTAATCAAATGTTCCGCTCCAAGATGGAGCAAGAGATACGTATATCTTCTTTTTAGCAAGCATTAAATTTTTAACAAAATCAACATCAGTCCTAACTCTTTTTGCTGACGAAGGACACGCTTTAACACAATTTCCGCAAGCAACGCACTTTTCCGAAATTACGCTTGCGTGACCATTTTCTATTTTAATTGCCTTTACGGGACATTCTCTAATACAACGGTAACAGTCGTGGCACTCATTTACCAATGTATATACGGCATTTTGTGAATCCATTATTCAAAACTCCTTTGCGGGAAAAACCCAAACACTGCCTGCTATTTCTTTATATGTATATAAAATAACATATTAAGGAATATTTTTCAACATATTAATTTTTTAATTATTTATTCAAACGGAATTACATTTTCTATAAAATCTACGGCATTCTTGTTAATTTTTTCAAACAACTCATTAACTATTTCCATTTGGGATTGACTTAATTTGACGGTTTCTTTAATTTGTTTCAAAGCATTACCCATTATAGAATATATCGGTAATAATATTCTATCTCTGGGTTCAGACAAATTAACTCCATACCCGTTCAATTTTGTATTAACAAAGAGCATTGAAGCATTCAGCTCTTTATCTTTAACATTGTATTTCTCGTATTTCATACTAATTATATTTTTACCGCCTTCATTATATAAATCATATCCGACTTTTTCCATAGCCTCGTTATAGCTATCCAAAAGCCTGACAAATTTATCCGTTTCAGGCTTACCTGTTAATATTCCGTCGTTGGTTAATTCACATTTAACCTGAATACCCTCGGCATCAGCCAGGGCACTCTTTGAAATTCCTTCCACAGAATAATTTACGGTTTCCGGAAATTTGCTCTTGCCTATTTTTACTAACTTTACACCTGTAAATGATACGTCCATGTCTGATTTAAAACTCGTAAATGTATTTTTTTGCTACCTTTTTTTAATTAACTGTGAATAAAAAAATCCCGTTATCACGGGATTTTTTATAATTATGATTCCACGTATTCTCTTAAACGTTTACTTCTGTTAGGGTGACGAAGTTTTCTTAACGCTTTTGCTTCAATCTGTCTGATACGCTCACGGGTAACACCAAACAGTTGTCCAACTTCTTCCAATGTTCTTTGGCGTCCGTCATCCATACCGAAACGCAATCTTAATACGTCACGTTCTCTTGGAGATAAAGTACAAAGAACTTCTGCAAGGTCTTCTCTTAAAAGCTCCGAAGCAACAGTCTTAATAGGAGCATCTGCTTCTTTATCTTCAATAAAATCACCCAATCTTGAATCTTCTTCTTTACCGATAGGAGTTTCAAGAGATAAAGGTTCTTGAGCAATCTTGATTATTTCACGAAGTTTTGGAATAGAAACATTCATTTCGATTGCCAATTCATCTTCGGTTGGTTTTCTTGAAAGTTCTTGTGCCAATCTTCTTGTAACTTTTTTCAATTTATTAATTGTTTCAACCATATGAACAGGAATACGGATAGTTCTCGCCTGATCGGCAATAGCACGTGTAATTGCTTGTCTAATCCACCAAGTTGCATATGTGGAGAATTTAAAACCTCTTTCGTGGTCAAACTTTTCAGCAGCACGAATTAAGCCTAAATTACCTTCTTGAATAAGGTCTAAGAATAACATTCCACGTCCTACATACTTTTTGGCGATACTAACAACCAAACGCAAATTTGCTTGTACAAGTTTTCTCTTGGCAATAGCACCAGGAGTACCCCCTTCAAGAATTTTTCTTGCAAGTTCAATTTCTTCATTTGCGGAAAGAAGCTTAATTCTGCCAATTTCTCTTAAATATAATCTTACAGGGTCATCAACCGCAATACCTTTTGGTACATCTATTTCAGAGCTCGGATCTTCTTCATGACTACCCATCATGTAGATATCATCCATACCCATTTTGTTTTCCATTTTTTCAGTAACGATATCTTCGATATTATCGGTACTGATATCCATGTTCATATAATTTACACCGTTGTCATCAACGTCTAAATTTTCATCCTCGCCTAAATCGCCTAAATTCAGTGCTTCATCATCCAAAACACTTACTATTGAGGAGCCGGGTTGTCTTTTTTTAGTCATTCATTTTCTCCGATTTAATTCTATTATTTATTTTATCTCTTAATTGCATTTGAATTTTTAACGCTTCGGTTTCATCTTCATCTGCATTTTTGTACAGATTTCGCATCTTCTCTTTTTCTTCTTCCCATTTACATCTTTTTAATCTGATGATATTTTCCTCGATTATACTCTGGAAATCTTCGGGAGAAAGACCTGTAAACGTTTCCGATATATTTATTAAATCCGTCAAAACCTGCTGTATTTCAGGATTTTCAATATATACAGTGTACAATTGATTGATTAATTCCTTTACATTATTTACGGTACATATTAATTTGTCAATTGTAGATTTTACATTTATTAACGTTTCATTTGAAAAGTACGAATTGTCAATCATTTCATTAATTTGGGCAAATGTGAAATGACTGTCGCCTACAAAAAAAACACTCAATAAATTTTTTTGCGCTTTTTCTGAAATTGATACATTTTTTGTTACAATTTGTTTAACTTCCTGATTGGAAATCGGTTGAATACTATTGCTATAAGTCAGTTTTCGCAATTCGGAATTTAATGCTCGCTCATCTATTTTTAGAGCATCTGCTACCATTTTAACATATTCCGAACGAATTATCTCATTATTAATTTCTAAAAGTACAGGTAAAAATTCTTTTATGTATTTTGTTTTTTCCTGAGGAGTTTTATATTCGTTTTTATGTTTAAGAAAATTATTTACCTGAAAATCAATCAACAAAGGGGCATTAGCTACGATAGCTTTAAAACTGTCGGCTCCAACGGTTCTTATATATTCATCGGGATCTTTCCCCTCAGGCGGTGATACAACCCTTATTTCACAGGAATATTTATCCTCTGATGCAGAAATATAGCTCTCATCAAATTGTTTTATATTTCCCAATCCTTCAAACGCTTCACGAATAATTGTTGCACCTCTGACAGTTGCTTTTTGACCGGCAGAATCTGTATCAAATGACAAATATATTCTTCGGGATTTTGAATATCTCGAAATCAATTTTATATGGTCAGAGGTAAGAGCCGTACCACATACTCCGACAACATTTTCAACTCCGTGCGCCTGAGCTGAAATTACATCAAAATATCCTTCCATCAATATAACGCCATCCTCTTTTTTAATGGCATCTTTTGCTGTATACAAGCCATAAAGCAGTTTACTTTTATTGTATATAAGTGAATCTGCGGAATTAAGGTATTTAGGATTTTGTTCTGAGGTTAAGGCTCTTGCCCCAAATGCGACAAAATCTCCGTCTTCATTTTGTATAGGAATTATAATTCTCCCTCTGAATCTGTCAATAAAGCCTTTGCCGTCTTTTGCAGGTAATACAAGTCCTGCTTTTTCCAATACTTCATCGGAAAAATCTTTTTTTAATACATCATACAATGTCGTAAAGGATTTCGGTGCAATTCCGAGCGTAAACTTATCTATTATTTCTCTTGATATAGAGCGTTCTTTCAAATATTTATTAGCGGCATTAATTTCAGGAGAACTTTGATTTACGAGTAAATCGTGATAAAAAATAGCAGCTTTCTCACAAGCTTTTAGCATTTGCTCTTTTAAATCTTTAGTGTCCTCGCCTTTTTTGAAGGTTTTAGGCATTTCAATTCCATACTTTGCCGCCAAATCTTTTATTACATCCATAAATTCCATATTTTTGGTTTTCATAATAAAAGAAAGTGCATCTCCGCCTTCTCCGCAGCCAAAACACTTATAAATTCCCAATTGAGGATTTACGGAAAATGACGGGGTTTTTTCTTTATGAAACGGACATAACCCCCAATATCTTCCGCCGCTTTTCTTTAAAATAACCTGCTCTGATACCACTTCTACAATATCAAGCCTGTTTTTTATTTCTGCTGTAATTTCTTCCAGAGTCTTTGCCATACATACACCGTGACAATATTCTAACACCAACAAAAATTTTTGACTACTACATATTAATTACGGATTTACATGGACTTTTAGTTATAAATCCTTATATATATTACAGGTAGTTTTGTATGAAATTTATATTTTTGTGTACAACAAACGTATGATTTTTAACAATTTTGCCAACATTTTTTATAAAAAACAGTTAGAATAAAACAAGAGGGAGGGATAAATATGTCAAGTTATATTCCAAAATATGATTTACAAAGCAGAATCCAAGGCTCAAAGATTGCACCCGGATTTGGCGGTATACCTTCCGCACGTTTGGATAGTATGGACACTACCAAAAAAGCAAATTTTCAGACGGTGTTTGCAGGAATGGTTGAAAATTTCAACAAAGAAGTAAGTGCACCTGATGATTTGTTAAAAGATGTTATGTCGGGTAACAAAAACATTGATATTCACGACGTTATGATTGCAATGTCAAAATCCGAAATCAGTGTTAATGTCGCAACAACAGCGGTAGGTAAGGTTATTCAAGCGTACGATAAAATTATGCAAATTCAAGTATAGTTAAGATAGTTTTACATAACGGACGGGGATAAGATGGACTTTGAAAAATTTCTTGAAAACAAACCTTTATTATATGGGATAATCGGTGGCGTAGTACTGCTTCTTGCATTGTTCATAACCATTGGTGTCGTACACTCAAACGGAAGCGACAAGAATGGCAAAACTGTTTCGGAAGAAGCAATAAAAGAGGATGTTGATTTATTAACAACCGACAATATGGGTAAGGCCATTGAAATACAAGCATTACTTGCAAGATATAACATTGCGGTATCTCGTTCCTTAGACGGTACAAAATCCAGATTGTATCTTAAAAAAGGGGACTGTACTACGGGTATGAAAAAATGTACAACAGCCCAACGTGATGAAGCCTTAATTCAAATTGTTCAAAGCGGTTTGATGGATCAAAATGTCGGATTGGAAATTTTTGATAAAGGTGATTTTACTTCCACAAAAGAAGATAAAAAAATTCGTTTAACCCGAGCTGTTAACGGTGAATTATCAAGATTAATAAGAAAGATAAAACCTATAGAAAACGCTTCGGTATTTATTTCAATACCGGAACAAACTATGTTTACATCTCAACAAAAACCTATAACTGCCACGGTTCAAATAGTAATTCCGCCGGGAGAAAAACTTGAACCGTTAAAAGTTAAAGCGATTTCAAATTTACTTTTAGGCAGTGTTTCTGGCTTAGAAGCTGAAAATATTTCAATAACCGACACTAACGGTAATGTTTATCACAGTATAATGAATGCTTCTGATGAGATGCTTGCAAGAATTGAAGAAAATGATAAATATATGCAACAAAAAGTTATGCTTCAGTTAGACAGACTAATCGGCAAAGGTAATTATGTTGCAACAGTAAGTACATTTCTAAGAGATAATCCTGCTGAAAAATTCAGTACAATGTACGATCCTGATACAAAAACATCTATAAACGAACAGACCTTTACGGAAGGTTTAGGGGATCAAACACAAGATAACAGTGCAGGAACAAATGCTGTCAGCGTATATCTTCCTAACGGAATGGGTAATTCATCAAATAATTCAAGTCAAAACAGAAGTTATTCCCGTTCTGCCACAGAAACTCAATACGGCGTCAGCAGAACACAACTAAACGAGTATTTAAAACCGGGAACAATTGAAGAAGTAACCGTAGCGGTAACATTAGAACGTTCCGCACTTCCGCCGGATACAACTTTGACCGAATTAAAAGAACTTGTTGCAAGTGCAGCAGGACCAAAAGTTACGGCAGATAACGTATCAATAGCGTTCTCTGATACGGTTGATCCATACTTGGCTTCCGGCAGACCTGCAAACCTGCCAAAGCCTGATGAAAGCGGCAATCCTTGGTGGTTAGCTGTTGCTCTCAGTGCTATCGGGTTGTTTATAGTATTCAGAGCAGTATCGGGAAGAGTTCGTCAAATTCAGGAAGAAAATGCAATTGAAGTTGAACGTTTACGCCAGAAAGAAGCTGAACAGGATAGAGAACTTAGTGATGTTAATGTTCGTGCAGCTCAGCTGGCAGACAGACAATCCGAATTGGCCCAAGGCTTGTTGGAACAGCAACAACGTGAATATTTGGGCGAAAAGAGCGAAGCAGATATGCTCGCCGCCTTACAGAATCTGTCATCCAATATTGCGCACACTGACGGCGATTTAACGGGTGAAGGCATCAAGAGCTGGATTGAAAATAACGGTTAATAGGACATAAATAATGACAAACAATTTTGATAATAAAACTTTTGGCAAACTTACCGGCAGAAAAGTTAAACAGACAAAAATGAAACAAAAAGAAACAATAACCAAAATACCAAAACAAAAAGAAGAACCTGCACCGTTCGAAATAGAAGTAAAAAGTTGGGTTGAAGATAAATAACAAAAAGAAGGATATAAGAAATGGCAATAAAAGGGTTTGATTATAAAGGATTTGCAGAAAATCTCGCAGCACAAGCGTCAGAGCTTGTACCTGCCGAATTTAGCCAAAATGACAAGGATTATGTAACCAATACGTTACTTAATTTTTCAACCCTTGCCGGTGAAGCACTGTATCAGGATCAGGATAACCTCGGATTTAATGTTGATCAGGCGACAATGATAACTCAGATTATTGCCGAATGGGCGTTTCATAAATCTGTTGACCTTATTCGTTCGGGAATTCCTCAACAGTTTTGGGACCCTATTATGCAAAAGATTGCGTTTACAATTTTTGAAATTGCAAAACAAACTTTTAAACAAGGATTGCCTCAAGATCAAATATTACAATTAATTGAACATCACGTTAAAAAAACATACTTAGACAGCATTTCAGAATTGAAGGACAAAGGTTTTATTGACGATGGATTGATGGAAAAGGCTGCTTCACAATCAAATATTGATGCTGTAATGCAGCAAATGGAAGAAAGCGGAGAAGCAGCTGTAGAGCAACAACAAGCAGCAAATCAGCCTGCACCGTTAAACCAAAACCCTCAAGTACCTGCAACGCAATCAGAAACGGCTCCCGCTGTTACTCAGGATGATATGAAAAACATTCCAAACAGAACCAGTATCAGGTACGAGCCGCCTAAACTGCTTAAACTTGTTACGGTTGCAATGTTGTTAAAAAGAATAGAAGATGAAGAACAAGTTCAAGAAATATTAGAATGTTTTGAGCAGGACGATGCCGGAACCGTTATTAAATATATGCATGTCGACGGACTTGAACGACACGTTGACCCTGCTGCTACCATGAGAATTATTGAAGATATAACAAAGACTCTTCCGGAAGCAACAGAAGTTAACAAAAAACAAGTTATGAAACGTATCCAAGATGTTGTTGCAACGATAGGTAAAAAACGTATGGAAGCAAAGTTACAGCTTGAACGTAATAAAGTCAGACAGTTTGTATTTAACGCTGTTGACGGTGAGTATTATAAAATTTCACCTAGAATTGCTAACATTATTGCCCGATACCTTGAAAGTATTGTATAATATTATCAAATCATGATTATACGCAAAAAAACACTTAATAAGATTTCGGGAGCAGAAAATCAGCTTGCCGAACAGAATGCGGAATCTGTTCAGCAGGACGAAGTTGTGTCTTATGACGAAACAACGACTGCAGAAAATTTTCAGCAAAATAATGATTATGAACAAAATCAGGATTATTCCGAAAATGTTGAAAACATTTCTTCACAACAGCCTCAAGCTGCTCAACCTGCTCAGTCCGATTCTGCACAGGCATCTCCTCAAAATATCACCGATGAAGATATAAATTTATTCGACTTGGATAACATTGATTTTAGTCAAAGGCAAGAGCGTCGCCGTGGAGATAGAAGAAGAGGTTTTCGTCGTGTAGATGACAGAAATCTTGTATCTCGAGCAAGAGAAGAAGCTGTTGCCATTAGAGAATCTGCCCTGCAAGAGGGTTATGAAGCCGGATTGGAACAAGCAAATGCCGACATTCAACAACTTAAAGAATCTTTAAATGCATTTATTGGCACTCCGCAGGCTGTATACGAACAAATTGCTCCAAATATTCTCGGTATAAGTGTTGAAATTGCGGAAAAAATTATTAAAAAAGAAATAGAACAAGATTCTCAGGTACTTTTTAATACCGTAGTAGGCGTGTTAAAAACGTTATCTAAGGAAGAAGCTAAAGTGACTTTACGTGTTAATCCTGCCGAATCAAATGAGTTAAAACAGCATATTCCTGAACTGATTGAAATGGCAGGTATTGATACAAAAGTTGTTGTCTTGGCAGACGAAACCGTTAGTGAAGGCGGATGTCTTGTAACAACAACAAACGGTATAGTTGATGCGACTATAGAATCTCGTTTAGAGGTAGTTACAAAAGCATTAAGGGAATTATAAAATGGCACAGGGAGGCGGCGGAACTAACAATCCGGTAAGTGAATTATTTTTAGCAGTGTTTGTATTGACACTGTTATTGATTTTGCTTGTTGAAATGCCTAACTGGGTTATTAATTTTTCTATATGTTTGAATATTACTTTAGGTATCGTACTTTTAATGTTCGGGCTGTATGTTCAAAAACCGCTTGAACTTTCGTCATTTCCGTCAATTATTCTTCTTGGAACAATGTTTCGTCTTGTTTTATCAATTGCATCTACAAGATTAATTCTTGCAAGAGGAGAAGCCGGAGAAGTAATTCATGCTTTCGGAACATTCGTCACCGGCGGAAATATGGTTGTAGGTGGTGTAATATTCCTGATTATCACTGTTGTACAATTTATGGTTATCACAAAAGGTGCCGAACGTATTGCCGAAGTTTCCGCCCGTTTCGCCTTAGATGCTATGCCCGGAAAACAGATGACTATTGACGCCAATTTTAATGCAGGTTTGATATCGCCGGAAGAAGCAACAAAGCAGCGTGAAGATTTATCCAGAGAATCAAGCTTATTTGGTAGTATGGATGGTGCAATGAAGTTCGTAAAAGGGGATACTATTGCGGGTATCATTATTGTGTTGATTAACATTATCGGCGGCTTGTGTGTCGGGTGTTTAATGAATCAAATGCAAATCGAGGATGCGGTTTCAAAATATACCGTATTAACTATCGGTGACGGTTTGGCATCTCAAGTTCCGTCTTTATTGATGTCTATTGCAGCCGGTATATTTATGACACGTTCTTCGGCTCAAAGTGCCTCATTAGGTGCTGATGTTACAGGGCAGATTATGACAAAACCATATGCGTTATTCTTCGCGGCAGGGTTTTTGGCACTGCTCGCAATAACAGGCCCTATAACCGGATTGCCTTGGTTTCCGTTCACGTTATTTTCTATAGGTTTAGCTGTTGCCGGATTCTCCGTATTGATTAATGCGGATGTTCAATCACAATTGGGACAATTGGAAAATGTACGACAAAACATGCAAGACCTTGTTAATCCGAATCGTATGTATGAACGTCTTGGTGTTGATGTATTAAGTTTACAAGTTGGTTCTAATCTGCTTGTAATTGCAGACCCTGATCAGGAAGGACAACTGCTAGCAAAAATCGCAGCTTTACGTCAAAGAGTTACCGATGAATTAGGTTATATCTTACCTAATATTCGTATTATGGACTCGTCAGCACTGGATGCTAACGAATATTTGCTTGCAATCCGCGGTAATACGGTTGCAACAGGTTATGTATATCCGGGACGTGTAATGGTAATTGCAGACCAGTGGGATTCCGTTAAACAGGAAGTTCCGGAAGATGCTATTATCGGTATCGACCCGACATATCAAACTCAAGCTTACTGGTTAAAACCGGAGGATGCTAAAACTGCACGCTCTGTTACGGCTGTTGATTCAACCGACGTTATAGTTACTCACTTACAAGAATGCGTGAGAAAACATGTTGACGAAGTTATGACAAAAACAGATGTATTGAAGTTAATGGAACTTGTACGTTCTCAAGACCCTACACTTGTTAATGACCTTGTACCTACAATTATTTCTACAAGCGATTTGAGAAAGATTTTTGTAAACTTAATCAGAGAAAAAGTTTCCATAAAAGATATTATATTTGTATTTGAAAGGCTTTGTGATTACGCAAGATTTTCAAAAGAGCCGGATATCCTCTCTGAACGTTTAAGAGCAGCTTTAGGACGTCAAATATGTTTATCAAATGTCAGTGAAGATAATATTCTATATGCCCTGACGCTTTCTCCTGATTGGGAAAAAACTCTTGATGACAGCTGCCAAAGAACAGAGTTAGGAACAATGTTCCTGCTCAACCCTGTTCAGGTTCAGGAATTGATTGAAACTACTGCAAATACATTGATGAGAGCGCATCAGGCTTGCGGACAGCAACCGGTAATATTGTGTTCTCCGAGAATAAGACTGCCGTTGTATCAGTTGCTTGAACGGCATATCCCGACAATTGTTGTAATTTCTTATTCCGAATTAATAACCGATATTAAGGTCGAAGCGGTTGATACCATTGGGGACAGTTATGCGGTATAAGTATGAAACAAATTTGTTTGTTTTTAATTAAAATCTATCAATCAATTTCGAGGCATACACCACCATCATGCAGATATACCCCGACGTGTTCCGAGTACACCAAACAGGCAATAGAAAAATACGGAGCAATAAAAGGAACATGGCTTGGAATTAAGCGTATCTCAAGATGTCATCCATGGCATGAAGGCGGTTATGACCCTGTTCCGTAGTGTTAAATTCATTAATAATTAAAAGATTTTTCATAGACATAGTTTGAAAAGTGTTTTATAATGAGGGCAAATAAAAGTGCAGTGCGCTTTGAGGTATACCTAATCTATGTTGGAATTTATAAACAGATTTGCAGATTATATAACAATAAAATGCGGACTTGATTTGAGTTCAAAAGCCGGTTCGAGCCTCAGTTTTTTTATTGAAGATACAATTAAAATATTTGTTTTAATATACGTTATGTTATTTGTTGTATCTCTTTTTAGGGCACAGTTATCCCCTGAGAAAATTAAGGGTTATTTATCAGGAAAATCAGTATGGATAGGATATTTATTAGCAGTTTTTCTCGGAGTTATAACCCCATTTTGCTCTTGTTCCTCTATTCCGTTGTTTATCGCGTTTATTGCGGCAGGTGTACCTTTTGGGATAACAATGACTTTTTTAATAAGTTCCCCTTTGATAAGCGAAATTGCTGCAGCACTGTTAATAATTACGCCAAATGCGGGTATTGTCGCCGCAGGAGCATATATATTAATCGGGGCAATTATATCTATACTTGGCGGATATTTATGTGACAAATACAGTCTTGAACGCTTAAGAACCAGTCATCCTTTTGATGAAGAAGCTCACGCTCATTGCCATGAAGAATCCTGCCATCACGAACATCATTGCGATTGCCATCACCATAATACAGAAGAAGAACACCTTGAATGTAATTGTGACCACTCTCATCATCACCATCATAACGATAAAGAAGAAACTTCAATAATAAGATATGCACATAATTATGCAAATGCTACTATTAAAGATATTTGGGTATGGGTGTTAATAGGACTTGCGGTTGGTGCTGTTATGCATGGATATATCCCGACGGAAGCTTATATAAAATATCTCGGAGCCGGTAATCCTTTTGCCGTAATTATTGCGGCATTTGCAGGGATTCCTATTTATGCAAACCACGATAGCGTACTACCGATTATTCAAGTTATACTTATGAAAGGGGTTCCGCTCGGCACAACTCTTGTAATGCTGATGAGTATAACCGCAATATCCTTACCGGAAATGATTATGCTGCACAAAGTTTTGAGTTGGAAAATGCTTTCTATTTTTGTCGGATATTTGTTTATTTCGTTTATAATTGTCGGCTATCTGCTAAATGCTATTATTCATTAAAAACAATTAAATTTTGCTTATTTTAGTATTTGCCACAATCCAATAACAGACTTATATAAGCAGTAATTTTTGTACGTGATAGTGTCACCATAATATGATGGTGATTATTTTGGGAACTTTTATTTTAAAAACGAAAATGTTATAATTATCCTTTGTACAATTTCTGAAAAAGAAAGGATTTACATATGCAAAACAAATTTGATAGTGACACAACTGGCTCTATTCTTTTCCCAAAAGAAAAGGTATTGAACAAGACCTCACGTGAAATTTTTAGTGACAAAATCAGGCAAGCCGCACTAATTGCCCAAACTAAGGGATTAGAAAAAATTAATCCGCAATTATATGAACTTGTAAATGAGCGAATTATTTATGATGAGCTTGCGGAGTTTATACGAGAACACATAAAATCCGTCGGACAAGAACAGGCAGTATAAGATTTCCAATGCGGGTTGAATTTTTTATATTTATACCATTTCTGCAGCACGGTATGAACTACGCACAAGGGGATTAATCTGGTAATGAATTATCCCGACTTTTTCTGCCAGCTTTTGCAGCTTTTCAAATTCTTCAGGCGTATAAAATTTTGAAACTTCCAAATGCTCTTTTGACGGTTGAATATATTGCCCGATAGTCACAATATCACAGCCTGCATTTTTTAAATCTGACAATGTTTCTTCAATC
Organism: uncultured bacterium; assembly: GCA_902761735.1. Taxonomy (GTDB): domain Bacteria; phylum Cyanobacteriota; class Vampirovibrionia; order Gastranaerophilales; family Gastranaerophilaceae; genus UBA1221. Next base: position 104,667 of record CACWLL010000002.1, on the reverse strand, counting down.
TGTTCAAAAGTTTCACCAAGACCCACCATTAAACCGGATTTAGTAATAATCTCACTGTTAGATTTTATGTATTTTAATACGTTCAATGAGCGGTCATAATCGCCCTGTGGACGTGCGGCTTTAAACACGGCACGAACAGTTTCTATGTTATGGTTAAACACATCAGGTTTTGAAAAAATTATTGTATTTAATGCATTGGCATCACCTTTAAAATCAGGGGTAAGAATTTCAATTTTTGTATCAGGTGACATCTTACGGATTTCTTCAATACACTTTTTAAAATGTTCAGCCCCGCCGTCTTTTAAATCATCTCTTGTAACGGAAGTAATAACCGCATATTTTAATCCCAAATCTCTGACAGCTTCCGCTACATGAATCGGTTCCTCCAAATCAACCGGCTGTGGACGTTCACAAGATATATTACAGTAGCGGCAATTTCTTGTACATACATTACCCATAATCAAAAATGTTGCCGTATTTTTAGTATAACATTCGTTTTTATTAGGACATCGTGCGTTTTCACAAACCGTATTTAAGCATTTATTTTTTAATATATTACGAACTTTTTTTGTAGTTTCTGTATTTATTATCGGACGCTTTAAGTAATCCGGAAGTCGTTGCGGCATATTATTTTTACTCCTTATTGTTTTAAAATTATACTAAATACCCAAATTTTTATCAACAATTTGCAAATGTATTTTTATATTATATAATCTAAATTATATAATATACATTTGGAAAGGACCTTATGAGTAAACTGAATATAACTGTCTGTATGGGAAGTTCATGTTTTGCAAGAGGCAATGCCCAAAACCTTGAATTAATAGAAAATTATATTAATGAAAATAACTTGGAAGCCGAAATTGATTTATGCGGAGCACATTGCGAAGGCAGATGTGCCAAAGGACCAAATATATATGTAAACGGAACTGAATATAATAACGTTAACGAAGAAAAAATTTTAGAAATATTGAATGGTGCTAAGAACAAATAGGTTATAATTTTGGGATTTCTTTACCTTCTTTTCGCCAGTTGAAATATTCTGTTGTAGCTGCAAATATAACGTCACTTGAAGAATTAAGTGCTGTTTCCATTGAGTCTTGAATTATACCGATAATAAATCCAATACTTACCACTTGCATAGCAATATCATTTGATATTCCAAATAGTGAACAAGCCATTGGAATAAGCAATAATGAGCCTCCGGCAACACCGGATGCTCCGCACGCACCTAAAGTTGCCAATATGCTTAGAATTATAGTGGTTGGAATATCAACACTTAGACCTAATGTATGTGCCGTTGCAAGAGTCATTATCGTAATTGTTACTGCCGCTCCGTTCATATTAATAGTTGCTCCTAAAGGAATAGATACCGAATACATATCCTTATCAAGTCCTAAATTTTCGCACAAATCCATGTTAACAGGAATGTTTGCAGCAGAACTTCTTGTAAAAAATGCAGTAAGTCCACTTTCTCTGATACATTTGAATATTAGAGGATAGGGATTTGTTCTGATCGCACAAGCCACAATTACAGGATGAGCTACCAGCCAAATAAATACCATACAACCAACAAGAAGCAGTATTAATTGTCCGTATGATGTAAAAATTTCTATTCCGTTATGTACAACAGCATCGTATACAAGCCCCATAATACCAAACGGTGCAAGATTTATTACCCATTTTACCGCAACAGAGATTGCTTTTGAAATATCCGTAAACATATTTTTAGTGTTATCTGTAGCAATCTTTTTAAGGGCAAGACCAAAGATTATGGCCCAAAATAAAACACCTATATAATTTGCACTTCTTATTGATTCAATTGGATTAATAATCATGTTCGTAAACAAATTTCTAAGCACTTCGGCTATTCCGGCAGGCGGAGTTTGAGAAATACTAATATCTCCCAAGCTTAAGGTTTGAGGAAATATATAACTGAATACAACTGCAATAAGTGCCGAAATAAGTGTTGATAACATATAGAAAAATACTATCATGCCAAATCTCTTGTCTAATTTGCTATTACTCTGAACAAATGATGCTGTTACAAGAACAAAAACCAAAACCGGCGCAATAGCTTTTAATGAACCGACAAATAAATCTCCAAAACCTGAAATCCATCTAAACGAGGGCAAAATAACAGCAAAAATTATACCAATTACAATACCTATTGATATTCTTAAAACCAAACTTGTCGAATTATATTTATCTACAATACTTTTTAATCTGTTCAAAACTCATCTCCAAAAATTCTCACCATTAAAAATTATAATAAAATTCAATATTTCGTGCAATATGTATAATAAATCTCTAGTTTTTATCAACAGAATCAACACCATAACCAAAAGTTGCAAAATCATATTTTATAGGGTCATCCGGATTAAAAATTTTTAGTTTATCCGTTAATTCAATTACTGCTTTAAAATCATTAGAACCTCTGGTCAATAACCCCATTTTTCTGGAAACTCTCGCAACATGGACATCAAGCGGAATCAGCAATTCGGATTGCGGAATAAAATTCCATATTCCAAAATCGACAGGTGGTTTCCTTACCATCCACCTTAAAAACATATTCATCCTTTTCATAGCTCCGCCATTTTCAGGATTAGGAATCATAAAATAAAACCCTTGCCCAACATTATTTTTTACACGTGAATAAAAGTAATCCGTCACTGTTTTAAAAAAATTTATATCCCTCAGCGTACCGGTGTTACTGTATGAAAAACTGAACAATTCTTCTAATCCGCCATCATTTTCGTATAAATCTCTCATAATACGGAAAATTTCCTCAAAGTCATTGGGTTTGCCGAAGCGATAATTAAAATCACCTAAAACCCCTTCTTTGTAGTTAAGAATAAAATTAAGCGGCTCTTGTTCCGCAATATCAAAGAGTTGTTCAAGCTTTTTAATAAATACTTTTCTTGAGCCATATGCCAATAATGAAGCAATAAAACCTGCAATTTCAATATCACGTTTTGTTTTAAATTTATGAGGAAATTGAATCGGATCGGAATTAATAAAATATTCCTTTTCGTATTTTTCGGCTAAATCATCTATTTCTTTCTTGGTAATCATACCTGCAATTATACACTATTATTGGAATTTTTTACAAAACTTAATACAAAATTAATTACATGTAAATCCATGCTGGATGCATGATTTCATGAATTAAATATGGGTAAACCATGATGAGGTGCATGATTTGAGGGGAACAATAATACCCAAATCCGTTGAGGAATGCAACTTCGGGACATCTTAACAAATGTTAATAAACACATGTACACCTATTGAAAAATTTTATACCTTTTCATATCATAAAAATATAAACAGGGCATGTCGCCCTAGGGGGATAGGTTTCAGGCAGTATTCGCTGCATGATATCTTATGTGATGAGAGTAAGAATTTAAACTTGGAGATTGGATAATTGTTTAGAAGTAGGGATATGGGTAGAGCAGTTGCGGTAAGAAGATGGACAGCTACTGCACTTGATTGTTATAAGAGAGGCTGCAACTGTGAAGGTTGCTATTATAAAGATTTCTTTAGTGAATCTTCTCAAAAATGTCAAATGAAAGCATCCGTTTTGGAACTTGTTAGAGTAATAGGTACTCCTAACGTTGAAATCCAACAGTTTCTAACCGACGAAGAAGAAGTTTAATTTTGTTTGATATTTAAGAACACAGCAGGTATTTTTTGCGAAATGCACAGATATCTGACGGTAAAGTTTTGTTTAATTTTAATACACCAAAGTATAATTTACCCCTTTAAAAAAAAATTTACTTGTGTTATACTGAATAGGCAGTATTTTAAACACGGAGGTATAAATGCACATTCACGTTAACGGTAGGAACATTGAAATTACTGACGCTATCAAAGCTTATGTAAAAGAAAAAATCGGTAAAGTAGCAAACCACTATGATCAAATTCAAGCAATTGATGTTGTGTTGTCGGTTATTAAAAATCCGTCAGCATCAGGAAAACACGTTGCTGAGGTCAGCTGCAAAATGAATACCGGTGTTGTAAGGTGTGAAGAGGCTGCTGAATCTATGTATGCAAGCATAGACTTACTTGCTGACAAATTGAGCAGACAGGTAAACAAATTTAAAGACAAATCTTTGGGTTCGGATAAAACATCCATTAGAACCGAAGTTGCTGAAGAAGAGGTTTCAGCGGTAGAAGAATAAAATGATAAACGGGAAAAAAGTTATCGTAATAATGCCGGCTTATAATGCGGCAAAGACCTTAAGACAAACTTATGACGAAATATATAAAGATTTTGTTGATGAAGTAATTCTTGTAGATGACAATTCTCAGGATGAAACTCGAGATATAGCAAAAGAATTGGGTATAAAAACCATTGTACATAAGCAAAATAGGGGATACGGCGGTAACCAAAAATCTTGTTATAAAGCAGCATTGAAATCCGGAGCAGACATCGTTGTGATGTTGCATCCGGATTATCAATATACACCAAAATTAATTCCGGCAATTGTTTCCATGATGGCTTTTGAAGAATATGATGCGGTATTAGCATCTCGTATGCTTGGAAATTCTGCATTAAAAGGCGGTATGCCATTTTATAAATTTTTAGCAAATAAATTTTTAACTGCATTTGAAAATGTATTTACGGCACAAAAATTGTCAGAATACCATACCGGTTTTAGAGGATTTACGGCAAAAGTTCTAAAAGAGCTGCCCTTGGCCGATTGTAATGATGATTTCATTTTTGATAACGAAATCATTGCATTAATGTTTTATAATAATTGTAATATCGGGGAAATTTCGTGCCCGACAAAATATTTTAAAGAAGCATCATCAATAAACTTTTTCCGTTCTTGTAAATATGGATTTGGCGTTTTAGGAGTAAGTATTTTATACAGATTAGCAAAAATGGGATTGAAATTCAGAATATTCAAATCCGATAATAAAAAACTCGATTTGAATTCGGATATAGAATACTATTTTAAATAGTGTATATATTCTTTTGACAATATTTTTTATGGTAAAAATTTGTTTACATTATTTTTATGAGTTTTTTGTTTTTGTTAAAATATACAGTAGATTTGAAAGCCGATATATATGGCATAACGTTAAACCCGAAAGGATAATTAAATGAGAAGATTAATAGCAGCAATTTTTGCGATGATGATTTCAGTACAAAGTGCAAGTGCAATGAACATAGATGCATTCTTAGATAAGCATTTAACTCCTATATCAAATTTTGTATCAGACATAATATTTTTCCCGATAAATATTGCAGGAACATCAATACCGCTGGTAATATTATGGATATTATTCGGTGGAGTATTTTTTGCATTGTACCTTAGAGGGATTGCCGTATGGGGATTACCGGAATCATTTAAAATACTCAGTACTCCCGCTCAAAAAAATTCTGACGGGGGCGGAGAAGTTTCACCATTACAATCATTGATGACTGCCTTGTCAGGCACTATCGGTTTAGGAAGTATTGCAGGTGTTGCTATTTCTATATCAATAGGCGGGCCGGGTGCTGTTTTTTGGATGTTTATCGGTGCATTATTAGGTATGGCTTTAAAATTTGTAGAAGCAGCTTTGGCTATAAAATACAGGAGATTCAATCTTGACGGCTCAATTTCAGGGGGGCCGATGCACTATATGGCTCACGGTTTAACCAGAAAAAAAATGAGATGGCTCGGTCAGCCGCTATCGGTGGTTTTCGCTGTTTTATGTATCGGGGCAGGACTTGCCGGCGGAAACATGATTCAAATAAATCAAACTGCACAACAGATAGTTAACGTGACTGGCGGAGCAGAAGGTTTTATGGGCGATAAAATGTGGCTTGTCGGTTTGATTACTGCTATTGTACTTGGCTTAATTATAATCGGCGGTATTAAACAAATTGCAAAAGTTGCAGAAAAAGTTATCCCGTTTATGTGCATATTATACATTGTTGGCGGACTTTTTGTTGTATTATTTAATATAGATAATTTGCACCACGCATTTTCCGTAATATACCATGAAGCATTTCACCCGAGTGCGGCATACGGAGGGTTTGTCGGAGTAATCATTGCAGGATTAAGACGTTCTGTTCAAACAAATGAAGCAGGTACGGGTTCTGCTCCGATTGCTTACGCAACCGCACAAACGAAAGAACCTATATCTTTAGGTTTTGTATCTTTAACAGAGCCGCTTTTCACAGGTTTAATCTGTTTATTAACTGCTACAATCATTATTATAACAAATTCATATATCGGAGTTGAAGGTGTAAACGGCATTCAATTAACTTCAAACGGTTTTAAAACCGTATTCAGTTGGTTTCCGTACGTGTTAGCCGTTGTTGTTGTCCTTTTTGCAGTTACTACAATTCTTTCGTGGGCATACTATTCTTTAAAAGCGTGGAACTTCCTTGTTGGCGAAGGGAAAAAACGCACCTTGATATTTCAATTTATATTTCTTGCATTTACAATTATAGGTTCGGTTATGAACGTTAGTTCGGTAATCAATTTAACAGATGCCATGATGATTGGGATGTCTATACCTAACTTGATTGCAATGTATATTTTGGCACCTGAAATCAAAAAAGACTTGGCCGAATATTGCAGAAAACATAAGGTTGGGAAACTTATTAACAGAGATTGGCTTAAACCGATTCCTGTAAGTACAGAGGAGGGGAAATAATGTCAGAACAGCAAATTATAGTAACAGTTCAAGGTGTTGATAAAGTAGGTATTGTAGCAAAAGTTACATCAGTTTTAGCTCAATATGAAGTCAACATTGAAGATATTAAACAAACTCTAATGCAGGGGCATTTTGTTATGTTTATGTTGGGGAATATAGAAAAATCAAAGTATTCCTTCAAAGAAATAAAAGAAGCCTTAACAAAAGCCGGCGAAGAATTGGGAATGGAAATTTGGGTTCAACGTAAAGAAATTGTGGATAATATGCATATTATTTAAGATATTATAATTTATATTATAAATATTTATAAAAAAGTTTCCTAAAATGGAAACTTTTTGTATAATAAAATCATGAAGAGATTTTTATTTTTAGGGTTAATAGTATCGTTATGTTACAGTTACTCATACGCCGAAGAAGCGAGTAATATTGGCGTTGATGATTTGCGCCCAAAGGCAGAAGTGGAAGAACCTGCAAAAATGCTTGAAACACCAAAAGAAGTTGTTCCGCTGGAGCTTGATGTAGAAATGCCTTTAATTCCTCCGGATGATGAGAAAGAACGCAGCAAGGATATAAAAACATTTGTTGTTCCAGAAAAATTTGATGCAGCTCCTATAAAAAAAGATAACAGTCCGACATTAAAACCTCTTGTTTTAGATCCTGAAGACGGAAATATAAGAACATCCGTACCGGTAGGAGTTGAACATAAGGATATTTTACAAACAGGAACAGATCCCAACGGATACACGGATATTACGTCGGAAGAAACAAAAAAAGATGAAAATTCTAATATAACAGAAAAAAGCAGTGAACAAATTCTACCCGAAGTTGATACTGCATCTAAAAATATAGAAAAGCAAGAAGATGGTATTATCTATTTAGATGTAAGCGATATAAAAAAAGAAAAAGAAGATATAAATACCATAAAGCTGCCCCCTGTAAAATTGATTAAAGACAGCAATGCAAAAGAAATATTTCAGGAACAACAACCTATTCCAAGTTCCGTAAAAGTTTTTTAAAATAATTAGAGTTACTTAAAACATACTAAATCTTAATATACTTGAATAAGAGTTATCATATGGTATGATAAATAAGAGAGGTTTTAGTATGCTTGTAAAAATTTTGGAATACATTTTTGTAGTTGAAAGTTTTTTATTAGCGATAATGCTAATTTTGAACAAATTACTTATTTCAAAAATTACTGATGGTATACGAATGACTCAATTTGTTGCAACATTAGCCGTTTTATTAGCAATATATATTGTTCTTGCTTTATTTATAGGGATTTTATCTCCAAAAACGGCAGTTAAACTTGTAATGGTTCCGTTAGGTTTATCTCCGTTTGTTATTGGTAAGATTGCAACATATAAAAAAGAAGGACTGTTCACCACCATACAAATATTATGCATAATATTGGGCGGAATATTTGTAGCAACAACGATAGGATTATAAAGTATGAAAAGATTTTTTATTTTATTTTTGATAATTTTTATAGGAATTTTACCTGCAAGTGCAAAAGATACAATCTTTGTTCCTGCAAAAATGGCAAGCATATTTAGCACTACAGGTCAGACACCATCAGTTGTAGCTTTTTCTCCAAACAGAAATTTAAAAATTAATGATGAATTGACATTGCCTTCAAGAGCTATTATTGCCGCAGAAGTATACAGGTTTCAAAAAGAAAAAAGGATGCACAGACACGGATATATTGTGTGTCGCCTTTTATCGTACAAAAATCCTGACAGTAATGAAGTAATAGATTTATTATCAAAGGACATTTATGTTGTGGCAAGAAGGCGCAGTAATTTGGAATTAGGTGAAGCTGCCCTTACGGGTGTGGAATTAACCGTAACAACCGCAGCATCAATACCTTTACCGGGGGTTGATATTGTTTACTACTTTACAAAAGGTGCAATATTGAGGGGTAATGACCCTAATTGGTTCAAATCAGGAGTATCAGAAGCCTATGATAATTCTATTTTTTGGTTTTTCTTAAAGGGACGTACTATTGATTTTGAAAAAGGTGATTATGTCGATATCAAACACATCGGTAAAGAGGAAGCCTTAAAACTGAGAAATAAAATTGACGAAGGTAAGTTAAAAACAGAAGAAAAAGAGGCAAAAAAATACATTAAGAAAGAAATTAAAACGAAAAAAACAGCAGAAAAAATTGTTGCCCAAAAATTAAAAAAAGGTGAGGAAACTACCCTTGAGCAAGAAATACAAAAAATAAATGATGAACAAGAATTAATTCAAAAAGCAAAAGATGAAAAAAAAGCCGCAAAGCTTGCTGCTAAAAAGTTAAAAGCAGAACAAACAGAAGCAAAAAGGACAGAAAAAGAAAAAGCTAAAAAACTTAAACAAGAAGCTAAAAAAGCGGAAAAAGAAAAGGCAAAAAAACTTAAACAAGATAGCAAAAAAGCCCAAAGCGAAGTATAACTTTACACATTTTTATGCTATAATATCTCTGCTATGTTTTTATACGGAATTTTTTCAACATTTGTATTTATATTGGCAATGCCGTTTGTGTTTGCGATAAGAAAATGTATCGGAAAGCCAAATGCCGGATTAAAAGAAAAGTTCGGTTTTATTAAATCCCCGTTTAACAAAAACGACGATATTATTATGCTTCACGGGGTATCTGTCGGGGAAGTTATTGCACTGGAAAACCTTGCAAAAAAAATAAAGGAAACATTTCCTGATAAAAAACTTGTCGTCACAACCGGAACAAAAACAGGACAAGAAATTGCACATAAAAAATACGAAGGGATTGCAGATTTTATAACATATTTCCCGTTTGATATTCCATTTTGCGTAAACGGTTTTTTGAACAGATTGAATCCCAAAAGAGTATTTATAGCTGAAACTGAGATATGGCCCTATTTTGCATACGCTTGTGCTAAAAGAAATATTTCAATAGAGATTATTAACGGCAGAATTTCTGATTCAACATTTAATTCCTATTTAAAGGTAAAATTTTTCTTTAAAAATGTATTTAAGAATTTCACAGCAATTTATACTCAAAGTGAAGATGATAAAAGAAAATATATAGAAGTCGGTGCAAACCCTGATAAAGTCGAAGTTATGGGTAATCTTAAATTTGATGTAAAAAGAAAAGACGCCGATATTCAAATGGGACAAGACGGTTATAGAGTAATTATTGCAGGCAGTACACATGCCGGCGAAGATGAAATTGTACTAAATGCGTTTGAAAATCTTAAAGCAAAACATTCGGATATAAAATTACTTCTTGCATCCCGTCATCCAAAACGTGTTCCGGATATTGAAAATATATTAAAAAATATGGGATTAAATTACGGTCTACGTTCAAAAGATGATAAATTTACGGATTACGATATAATTTTACTTGATACTTTAGGTGAATTAGGCAAGATGTATTCAATATGTCATTTTGCGTTTATCGGCGGAAGTTTCAACAAAACTGGAGGTCATAATCCTTTGGAAGCTTCTGTTTATGACAAACCGACAATTACAGGACCATCTATACACAATTTTAAAGATATTTACGGTATATTAAATAAAACTAATGCAGGTCAGATAGTTAAAACCCCTGAAGAATTTGAAGAATATCAAAACAAATTATTAGCCGATGATGAATTTTATGCACAGGCTTGTAACGATTGTAAAACCGTTTTTGAAGCACAACAAGGGGCTTTAGACTTTGTTATAAGCAAAATTAGATAACCGGCGGTTGACTTATCTCAAGAATTAATTAAAATATAATTAGGGTGAGGGTATATGAAATTACTTGAAAAATTAAAAGAATATGAAAATCAATTTATGTTTATCCGTTGGGCAACAGGAGGGGAATACGGCAAACTCCTTTATGTTGGCAAAGACTTTATTGAATTTGAAATAGTAGATATAGATAATATGGAATTTTCCGAAACGATGTTTATTCAAGGTAATTTAATTCTTGAAGCATCTATTGGCGGATGTGATATTGCCCGTATTATCGCCGAATTTTCATCAAAGATTTCTGAATAATAAGGTATAATAAAATGTCCAGATTATTAGAGAGAATTGAAAATTTTAACAGAGTATTTGATTTATACAAAGAAATGCGTGACGGTTTTGTTGCTAATAAAATGAATAACGCGTACAGGTTAGGTCTTACTCAAAGTTTTGAAATAATCTGCGAATTGGGTTGGAAAGTTTTAAAGGACTATTTATATACTCAAGGTATTGTTGCCAATACTCCGAATGAGGTTATTAAAGAGGCTTTTTCAAAAGAAGTTATCTCTAACGGTCAAACATGGATAGATATGGTAAAAGCAAGAAATGCGACTTCTCACGAATATAATATGGATAAAATAGATGTTATATTGGAAAATATAAGTTCAACGTATTATGACGAGTTGACTTCTTTTAAGGAGTGGTTAAGGAGTTTTGATGGAAAATAACTTCGGACTGCCTGAGAGAACTGTTAACGAATTATTAGAATATTTTAAATCAAAACCGGAAATAGAAAAGGTTATGATATACGGTTCAAGAGCAAAAGGCACCTACCGTAACGGTTCTGATATAGATTTTGCAATATGGACAGATGATGATAAAAATGCACATAGAATATTATGGGAACTTGAAGAACTTCCGACCCCTTATAAGTTTGATGTAACAAATTACAATACGTTAACCCACGAAGGGATGAAACAAAGTATCGATACCGACGGGAAATTGTTTTATTTGAGGGATAATTAAAATAAAATTTTCTGTACGGCTGAGATATTGTAGTCTGTAGGTCAGGCTTTAGCCTGACAATAACTTTAATGTCAGGCGGTGCCTGACCTACTACTTTCCATTCTGCATCCTTTGATAAATTTTTATAATAATCATAAATTATTTTTTTATAATTTTCATCGAAAGGCCTTGCAGAGTGTTGCCGTTTCCTTCCGATTCTTCCTAACCAAAAAATGACGTTTTCTTCACCTTTCGGCAACTCGTCTGTTATGTCGTTAAAACCGCAGTCAGGGTCTTTTATCAGATTGTTTCGTGCTTCATCTTCCGTTATAATACCTGATTGCAAGTGAGTTGACGTTGTTTGTGCTTTTATGCCGTATTCCGGTAAATATTAACCGTTCAAGTTATGTTTGCTCTTATATTTTATAAGTGGTATAATAGACCTGCTATGAGAAATGTTCGACAGACAAATGCAAATATTCACCGTGATTCTTGGGTTGAAATTAACATTGGGAATCTTGCACACAACGCAAAAGAGATTAGAAAAAATGTGCCTGAGGATACAAAATTACTGGCTGTTGTAAAAGCGGATTCTTATGGACACGGTTCTGTTATGCTTGCACCGACACTTTTGGTATCAGGTTTTGATATGTTAGGTGTTGCATCTATTGATGAGGGAGTTGATTTAAGAAACGCAAAAATTAATGCTGAAATCCTTGTTCTCGGTGCAGTTCCTGTTTGGGCTATTGAAACTGCCATTCAAGAAGATATTGCTATTCCGGTATTTTCTCAGGCACATCTTAATGCTTGCAAACAGGCTTACAAAAGAACAGGTAAAAAACCAAAAGTACACGTTAAAATCGATACAGGGATGAACCGAATAGGTATAGGATACGATGAAGCCGAAGAATTTATCAAAAAAGTTCAGGCTAGCGATTATATTGACTTAAAAGGTATTTTTACACATCTTGCAATTGCTGAGGACAGAAAAGGAACACAAGTTCAAATCGACAGGTGGAATAATATTATTGAAAATATTGATACAACAGGGTTACTGTTGCATATACAAAACACCGTCGGTACAATGTGCTATACAATACCAAAATCAAATATGCGGCGTGTGGGTATCGCTTTATACGGATTATATCCTGACATGCCTGAAGATAACGAGGGCTTCAGACCTGATTTGAAACAGGTAATATCTCTGAAAGGCAGAATTGTTCATATCCATGAAGCAAAAGACCATGAAGGCGTAAGTTACGGTTTTACATACAGAGCAAACGGTAACAGAACAATAGCAACAATTCCCATAGGATATGCAGATGGTGTTTCAAGAGGTTTATCCAATAAAATTTACGGTGTATTGAACGGTCATAAAATTCCTCAGGTAGGAAATATCACTATGGATCAAATGATGTTTGATATAACCGGAATTGAAGCCGAATTAGGTGATGTCATTACATTACTTGATGAGGAAAATTCTATTGACGAGTGGGCAAAAATTCTCGGAACAATTAATTATGAATTAACCTGCCGTTTAAAAGTTCGCTTACCAAGAGTTTATACGAGGTAATTTATGACAAAAATCGGAGTTATAGGATTAGGATTAATCGGCGGTTCAATTTTTAAGGATTTGAAACGTTTAAGTTATGATGTTATTGGAATATCTCAATCGCAATCAGGAGAAGGTATTTATAAAGATTATGAAATATTGAAAGATTGTGAGGTCATATTTGTTTGTTCCGCCATGAATAAAACTCTTGAAATCCTTGATAAATTGGAAGATATTTTATCGCCGGAAACAATAGTAACAGATGTATGCAGCCTAAAGGAATTTGTATGTAAAAAATTCCGTCCTTATAAATTTATTCCGTCACATCCGATGGCAGGGACAGAGCATAAGGGTTTTGAAAATTCTTTTGAAGGATTATTTAAGGGTGCAACCTGGGTTTTAACACCGTTTAAAACAACGGAAGAAAAAGATATTAATAGGCTTGTAAAAATAATTACAAACTTGGGTGCAAAACCTTTATTTACAACTCCGACAAAACATGATGAAGCTGCCGCATTGATTTCTCATATGCCAATGCTTGTCGCTCAGGCTATATTTAAAGCTGCAAGTGACAATGAACTTGCTATGAAAATGGCATCAAGCGGATTTCGGGATATGACAAGACTCGCACTGTCAAATGAAGAGATGGCGACAGATATGATTAATATAAATCATGAAAATATTGAAACCGCCATATTAAAAGTTTATAAGGCTATTGGAGAATTAACAAAAGAAAATTATTCGGAACAAATTTCCGAAGTTAGGGCAGAAAGAGCAAAAATGTTTGTTTCCAAATAATTGCAGGTGAAAATGAAACTAAAAGAATTACCCAAAAATCCGGTTGAAGTAACACTTTTGATGATAGATACAAAGTGGAAACCGCTTATTATAAAAGAACTCTTGCAAGGCACAAAACGCTTTGGAGAGCTGAAAAAAGCTGTCGGAAATATTACTCAAAAGGTTTTGACAACAAACTTGCGTTCATTGGAAGATAAAGGTTTAGTTGAAAGAAAAGAATACTCTACAATGCCGCCAAAAGTAGAATACACACTGACGGATTTAGGGTACAGTTTAGCTGTTGTATTAGATTCTATGGCAGAATGGGGTAGTGCTTACAGAGAACTGCTGAAAATTATCGAGAAACAAGAAAATAAAAAATAAAATTATTTTTTTAATTCTTCTGCTATAACACAAGCTGCTTCATAAGAAGATACCTTATCCGAAAGCAGAGCTTTAACACCTGATAGTCCGTCAATTTGCTCTTGACGAGCATTTTTATCATATAATAGCTTTTCAATATTATAAGTAATACTCGATACATTGACATGATGTTCAAGAATTTCCGGAACAATAAATTTGCCGCTGATAATATTTGGTAGAGAAACCATATTAATACACCTTACAAGTAAATATATCCAATAAAAAATAATCGGTCCTCTGTACGCAATAATCATAGGGGTTTGATATAGTGCAGCTTCTAAAGCAACCGTACCTGATGCTAAAATAAGAGCATCAGACACACTCAATAATGCTTGATTTTCGCCTTTAATTACTTTAAAATCCGTTCCTTTAATATATTTATCATAAACATCATCGGCCAAATTTGGTGCATGAGATATACAAAATTGCAAATCAGGATGTCGATTTTGTAATTCTTTTGCAGATTTGATAAAAACTTTAGCAAGATTTTTTAACTCAAAAGGGCGTGAACCCGGAAAAATCGAAACAATTTTGCGATTCGGGTCAAAACCATGACGGGTAAGAAATTCCGTCCTATCTGCTTTTTGCGGCAATTGCGACACAAGGGGATGTCCGCAATAGTGAGTATCTATGCCGTAACTTTCATACAAATCTTTTTCAAAAGGAAATATACACAAAACTTTATCAATATTCTTTTTTATTGTATTAATTCGCCATTTTCTGGTTGCCCATACTTGCGGAGGGATATAATAAAATACCTTTATTCCGGCTTTATGCAAGAATTTTGATACGTTTAAATTAAAAGCACCATAATCTGTCATAAGAACAAGGTCAGGTTTGAAATCATTGATAATATAATCAACTACACGTTTACCAAGCATTATGTGATTATATATTATAGAAAGAGAAATTCCCATTGCACCCATCTTTTTTTGGTCTGAAAAAAGCTTCACCCCTGCTTTTTTAAGATTTTCTCCGCCTATACCCTCAATTTCGACATCCGAATATTGACTTTTCAAAGCCTCTACAACTCTTCCTGCATGGATATCTCCTGAATATTCACCTGTTATAATAAATATTTTTTTCATACTTATACTGCCATAATTACTATATCGTGGTTATCTGCGTATTTAATAACTTCTTCCTGATTAACAATAATGGTTTCATTAGCCTCAACAGCAAGTAAGTTAGCCTTATATCTTTTCATAGTTTTCAATGTTCTCAAACCAACCGCAGGGATATCAAATCTTTTATCTTGCTTTGGTTTAGACACTTTTACAACTACCGCATCTTTTTTAGCTAATTTAGCACCTCGTTTTATGCAAACATCAGTACCCTCAATAGCTTCAACTGCCATTACCATCTTATCTTTTATAACTACGGATTGCCCTACATCAATTTTTCCCATTTCTTTTGCTAGCCAAAAACCGTAATTTACATCTTCCATCTGCTCTTTTGTAGGTTTATGCTTACCGAGGACACCTGCCGGAATCATAAGATTTTTAATAAATATTGTTTGGTCAAGAACACTGATACCATGACTCTCAAACTCTTGTACAATTAGAAGCATAACTTCATCATCATTCAAGCGTTTCATACTTTTAAGAATTTCAACCGCTCTTGAGTCAAATTTATGAATTTGTAATAAAACACGTTTGTGAACTTTACCTAAAAAAGTAGCTTGCTTTATTTCTTCATCCGTCAAGATTTTCTCAATCTTGTTAACTTCACCCGGATGACAACTGTATACTTTAGAACAATATTTTTTAAGCTGATGTACATTTTCTTTTGACAAAGAAATACAAACAACATCAAATCCGTTTTCCTTTGCGTATTGAGCCATTTTTACCGGCAAACAACCGTCACCCGCTATTAATCCTTGCTTATGTTCTAATTCTATTGACACTTTATATTCCTCTTTTCCTTTACAATTTTTGCCGTAATTTCAAAATTTCTTTTACTTGCCCATCATTCAAAAGTTTCGCACCGCCGAGAATTTTAGTATTCAAAACAACCTGCGCATAAGATTCTGCAAGTGCAAGTTTTAGAAATGCATCTTTAATTGTCTTATCTCCGACAATAAACCCATGGTTTGCCATTAATACGGCATTGTACTCATCAAAAAACTTTGACGTTTTTTCAACTAAATCATATGAAGACGGCATACCATATTCCGCAAGCGGAATTTGTCCGAAGTAAAATACATTTTCTGCCATAATCGGTTCATCTAAGGCAATCCCTGCTGATGCAAACGAACTCAAATAAGGACTGTGCATATGAATAATATAATTTACATCAGGTCTTTTTTTATAAAATTCACAGTGCAAAAGTTTTTCACTGGAAGGTTTCTTATCCCCTTCGACAATATTACCGTTCATATCAATTATTGCAAAATCATCTTCTTCAAGATAGCCATTCGCCGAACCTGAGGATGTTATAATTATTTTGTCATCATCATAACGTGCAGAAATATTACCCGATACGCCGGGAGTAAGATTCTTTTGTTCTGCTAATCTTCCATATTCTATTATTTCTTTTTTTAATTCCGCTATTGTTTTATTCATTATAGTTGTTCTCTGTCGGGATCTTCAATCTCTATAACTTGAGCATGAGTTCTTATTATCTTCTGCTTCTTACCATCATTAAATATTACCGGTTCAATTTTTTCGGAATCATCCTTCGCTAACTTATCAGGATTTTTAATAACCATCTTCTTATAATCAACCTGAGTTCCTTTTAAATCCAAAGCTGTTGAGAATAAGAAATAAGTCCTTTCTCTTATAAAGTCATACCCGAGTGTCAATTTCAAATCGTCCGGCCCAATAGAAAAGAAGAAACCGTTTTCCTGGAATGTTTTTCCGTTTGGAGTATCATTGGACAGCGCTGTTGATGCAATCCAATTAGCAGTAAGGTATTTATTAAATCGAATACCTTCTCTAAGCATTACGGTAGATTTACCATACCTGTAAATATCAAATTTTGGAACAGGAGTATGGTCATCATAAGCTGATAAGAAATAACCTATATCCTGAATCCAACGTTTATATTGAGTATGTAAGAAAGGTCCGGTTCTTCCTATAAACTGCGTATCACCGGTTCCGTAAACTGCTGCACTACCTTGCATTACCCAACTTAAACCAACATTTATATTTTCTTTTTTATTGCGATATGAAAATAAATTTTGAGATAACTCAGCCATATATTTGAAACGGGTTGTACCCATTGTCCCGTGTCCTAAAGACTCACCATGGCGATTATAATCCGCATCTTGAACATAACCTGCTGATATACGGTGCCTGTATCTTGCATTTCTGCCAAGCCCTAAAGTATTTGGAACGGTCATAGAATCATTATAAACAGCTTCAACACGATATTTACTCATACCGCTGCCAAGAAACCAATCTTCAAGGTATGAATTTACACCATATTGTAGATAAAATCTGTCATCCAAGTGTTGACGACCTCTTAAGATAAAGTTTTTCAGAGAAGTACCATAGTATGCTTCCGTATAGTTTGTACCGCTACGATATTTTAAGGCTGCACCGATACCCCATTTTTTCTTGTAATTTACAAACGGAATAAACTTAACACTTGCACCTGTCGGAACATCAAATACAAATCCGGGACCTGCAAACATACCCAAACGAGGGATATTACCAAATTCCGGATAATCTGCTTCGAAATATTCCTGACCTTTATTTGTGTGGGCTGTAAAAGACCCCCAACGACCCAAATACTTGTTTTTTAAAAATATATCCGCATCTTTTACGGTAATAACATCATGTCGTTTTTTTGCAGTTACATAGACATCTTTTGCTTTAACTCGTACTTCCAAACCATCTTTAGAAATACTTGAATATTCACCTTCAGCATAATCATATCCGCCTAATCTGTCTCCAACCATGCCGGAACGCAAAGCTAATATATAATGCTGCTCACCTTTTAATGAACCGTCGGTAAGAACTAATGAATCTTCCGAAGCAACAACATCTTTTGCATTAATCTGCATATTCATTTTTTCAGCTCTCATATTTGTAACTATTGAAGATTCGTCATTCATATTAATCATAACGTAATCCCCAAATATTGAAGAGCCGTCTTTTATTATTTCAACATTCCCAAAAGCTTTAATAATATTGCTATCGGTATTATATGTTAACTTGTCAGCTTTAATTGTAACATCTTGCGGAGGGAATGACATAATCGGATGTCCGGTTGCAATTAAATCAGAAGTCTCATCATCATAATCCAATTTGTCACAATCAAGAATCATATCCTTTTCGGCAACAACTTCCCTAACTCCGCCGGATAACGGTTTTTCTCCGTTCAATATTTCTTCGTCTTTCGTAATTTTAGATTCTTCGTCAGACTCTTTATTTTTATTTTTCTTTCTCTTAAATGCATTTTTTATTCTGCTAATTAACGTATCTTTTGTTATTTCATTACCGTCTTTATCTTTATAAACTCTGTGCATAGTACGACTGGAAAGTTCTTCAATATCCTCTTCACTTAGAGTTTCAGGAAGATTTTCCTGTTTCATAAGTTCTTTCAGCTTTTCTTCATTTTTTAATTTTTCTTCGTGTTCTTGGATTCTATAATGGTTTTGAATTTTTATACGACAACGCTTAAACAAAGGCATTGCTTTTAATTTTCCCGTATTCATACCACTGCCACTCAATGCAGAAGAATAATCCGCATAATCTTCAGTATTTTCGGTAGGATTTACATTTGTAGGAACCGCTCCTGTCTCAAAAAACTCATTTTGAGCACGCTCTAAAGACGTTTCATCATCATAAAAACTTCTTTCATGAATAATTTGAGAGTACGCCTGAGTACCTGCTAACAATATAGATATTAATGATATTAAAGCTAATTCTTTCTTCACGATTATTCCTCTGATTAAATGTAATTCAACGGATTATTTGGTTTTCCGTTAATTCTAACTTCAAAATGACAATGCGGTCCGGTACTGTATCCGGTAGTTCCCTCAAGTCCTATAACCTGACCTTTGGAAACATTTTGACCATTGTTAACTTTTATGGATGACATATGGGCATACAATGTAGTTGTAGGGCGTCCGCCAACTAAACCATGGTCTATAATAACAACTTTGCCATATCCGCCATACCAGCCAGTATAGATTACCTTACCTGAATTTGATGCCTTTATACTTCCGTAATTAGGGCCTCCGATATCAACTCCGGAATGGAAAGACCTGCTCTTGAATATCGGATGTATTCTTGTACCGAAAGGAGAGGTGATAGGTCCCCCGATAGGCTTCATGAAACCGGTTTTTGATGCGACAACAGTAGAATTGCTGTATGCGCTAAGCATTGATTGTAAATTGGCAGATTGTCTTTCAAGCTCTCTTTCTGACCTTTCATATGCAATCCTATTTGTTTTAAGCCTGTTTATCATATTTTGATTTTGATTAATTTCTTGTTGAATAGAACGCTTTTGAAAATTTATCTGATTGATAGAATTTGCTAAATATCGTTTTTGCGCCTCTATATCACTCTTTAGCTTTGCCAGCTTTGCAGCTCTTTCTTTTAGAGCAATCATTTGTCTGTAATTATTTCTGATAATTACACGTTCAAAATATATAGCATCCAACATTGCATTAAGATCTTTTGCTTTAAATAAAAGGTCAAACATTCCTATGCGTTGAATTTTATATACATGCTTGATACGAGCTTTTATTTGATGATTAGTACTATTGTAGTCAGATGCAGCTTTTGTATATTTTTTCTGCATATCATCCAACTTATTACTCATATGCGAATATTGAGTTTCTGAATTTGCCAAATTTGTACGTGCTGTTTCAAGCCTTTGTTGATTTCTTACAAGCTTACTTTTTTCTTGCTGCTCGCGTATTTTAAGGGTTTTAATTTTTTCACGTGTATTTTTCATCTGATTTTGATTATGCTGAAGTCTTTGTTTTATAGAAGCTTTATTCTGCGAAGCAGCATAAACTTCCGGCGAAAATATTGTTATCATTGTTATCGCCGCAATAAAGACTACACATATTTGTCTAATCAGGTGTTTTACGTTCACGCTCTGTCCTTATTTTAAAACAAGAGGTAACAACATCAAACCAACCGTCCAAGCGACAAATGTGACTCCGATTATAGCAATTATAGCTTTTTGATGTTTTCTAAAAAATTCCATATTTTCCCCTTGTGTTTACTACTCTTAATTGTACTACAAAAACAGTTCAAAGTACAATTTGTTTACAATTAAATTTGCAAAATAGCAAAATATAATGTAATATAGCTTTATGAATATCCGGTTTATCAATGAGAGTTTTGACAAAAAGAACCTTATAGCCGATGAATTAAGCGGTATAAATAAGTTTCTGCTTGAAAATAACAAAAAACAACTGGAAACTATTTACAATTTCTATGAGAGTCCTACCCCTTTGCTGCTTGTAAACGGGTTTTTGGGTACAGGAAAAACTCAAATCATACACCACTCTTTAAAATTTCTTACGAATGAAGCAATCATCCTTGAATATAACTGTTTTGAAACAACTATTCTTGATGATATCCTTTTATCATTTTTTGAAGATTTCAGAGAATTGACGGCTAAGGGGCTAATTTCCGAGCCTAAAATTAAAACCGAAAATTTTGCCCAAAAAATTTCTTCCTATTTTAACTCAATATCTAAACCGATTGTCTTAATTATTAATTCTTTAGAAAGCATTCTAAAGCCGAATAAACAGGATGTTATAGATTTTTTGTTGCATATTATGCAATTTCATAATACCAAGGTGATTATTGTATCAAGAAAACCTGATTACGAAAATTTTACGGATAAAGTTCCGTTTGAAAAAATAACAATACTTGCATTAGATAAAAGTATTTTTGAGAAATTTATTCGAGCAGAAGGTATAAAACTTATCGGACCTGTTTCCGATGAGTTATATAAGCATACTCGAGGATATTTCCTATATACACAACTTACAACAAAAGTTATAAATGCACATAAACTTTCTTTGATTGATTTTCTTGAAGGTTATACAAAGAGCTTTTTGTCATATAACGATTTTATTCTCAGAGAAGTTTTATCCTTTGTTGATCCGCCAAGCGGACACTTGTTCAGATTACTTACAATAATCAGACATCCGATTAGTGTAAAATTACTTGAAACAATTAATATGTATAACGAAGAAAAAATACAATATTTCGTTGATAATCTTCTTATATGCAGAGATAAAAATTGTATATATCTGCAAGATTATTACAAAGAAATTTCATTAAACTCCATTCCGGAAAATGTTCTCATTAAATTGCATAAATCATGCGTAGAGTTATATACAATGCAATTGCCGTTAAAACCTTTTGAAAGGGATATCTTAGTTTCACGCCAAACAATGAGAAGTGAAATAGAATATCACACTATGTTTTTACCGAAGCATCCGCAATTAATGAAGAAGATTGAGTGTGCAGCAATTGAAGCTATTGAATATGCTGCGACAACCTCAGATTACGAAACTATCCCAAAAACAGAAGAATTACTCGTAACCCCTGATGTCAAAATTATTAAGCCGGAAGAAGACTCCGTACCCGAAAGTAAAGAAGAAAAAATTAAAAAGATTTCATTTATCTTTGATAACGAAGATGAAGAAAAACAAATTATGGACGGAATTGCAAATTCAATAAATGAATACATCGATTATTCAAATAAAATTTTAAATAAGTATGAAGTAGAATTCCCGTTTATGGAATTAATAAATGCGGCAAATAGAGAGGAATTGAATTTCAATTATAAAAAGGCAATCGCCTTTTATCAACAAGCTTTAACGCTTAAAGAGGATGATAATTTTCCTAATATGGTTTCAAGAATATATTCAAAATGTGCACAGTGTTATGAAAATCTTTCCGATTGGTTTAATGCCGTAAAATACTACAATATCGCTTTGCAGTATTATTCAGAGGCAGGAGATATTGAAAAAATAAATTCCATAAAAATTTCAATAGCACAGGTTTTCTATAATACCTACAAACACGATAAGGCAGAACTACTCGTACAGGACGTCTTGAATGAAACAGAACCTGTATCTAACGAAATTAAGATAAAAGCACATATGCTCATGGCAGCATTGAAACAAGATGATATTGACATGCAATATAAAAATTACAAAACAGCTTATACACTTATTGAACCTTCAATTAGCAGAAAAATTCTTGCTGAATTGTATTTTAAATTTGCAACGGTATGTGATGATTCCGACAAAACCGAAAATGCTATTAAATTATATCAACGCTGTATGGATATCACGCAAGACAATCCTTATATAACATCCGCAATGATTAATCTTGCGTCAATATTTGATGAAACAGGTGCTCATGATTTAGCTGCAAAATATTACAAGGAAAGCTTAATTATCGATGAGGGAAATAAAAATTATGCCGGAGTATACGAAAGTTCCTTAAAACTGGCCAAAATATACAAACGAAAAGATACAGAACTTGCTCACGATTATTATAAAAAAGCCGGTAATGCGGCAAAAGAACTGAATGAACCTTATTACACAATGAATGTAAATATTGAATACGGAGATTTTTGTGTAGACAAAAAAGATTTTCAAAAAGCTTTAAGATCTTATATTGTAGCAATTTCAAAAACAAAAAATTCAACTCTGATTGATTATAAACCGCAAATTGAACAACGTATAAGAGATTTAAAAATAAGACTCGGAGAAGAGGAATTTAAAAGATTGGAAAAAGAGATTGTAAAAAATGGATAAACAAAAATTCGAAAAATACGCACAATTTTTTTTGGAGCAAAATTCCAAATTGAACTTGATTTCCAAAAACGATGAAAAATTTTTGTGGGAAAAACACATTTTTGACAGCCTGTCTTTTGAAAATTTTCTTGAAAAATACAGTATTGATGCCTCAAATAAAACGCTTTTGGATATAGGTTCCGGAGGCGGTTTTCCGGCAATTCCCATTTCAATAAATTATCCCAATCTTAATGTCACAGCACTTGACAGCATAAGAAAAAAAATTAACGCAATTGAAGAAATTAAGTCACATTTAAACTTGCCAAATTTGCATACAATATGCAACCGTGCAGAAAATATTAAAAACATAAAATATGACTTTATAACCTCAAGAGCAGTTGCAGCATTGAAAATTCTTATACCGTACGCCATGCCTCTTTTAAAACAGGATGGCTATTTTGTTGTATACAAATCCCTAAAAGTAAAAGAAGAAATCGATGAAGCACGGACTGTTATTGAAAAATTTAATGCAAAAATCCTCGATATAATTGAATATAATATACCTACAACAGAAAATTATACAAGAAACCTTGTTGTCATTACACACAACAAAAAATAATTTTTGTATAATTGTAATTAACTATTTTGCAGAAGCAGTGAGTTCCGCTTTCAATTTATTTTCAATATCCGTTCTGACCCTGTATTCCTGATTATTTTTATCAGCAAACCGCCAAGCAACAATTATACTTGGCATTAATATACCAAGTACTCCGATACAAGCACCGATATTCTTCAAGGTTGCAATTCTGTTTCCTTTTTTAACTTCTTTCAAGTATTTTTCAAGATATTCAATTTTATCGGCATCGGTCAAGTCTGCGACTTGTTTGCCTGCTTTTTCAGCTTCTTTTGAAATAAATTCCTGCCCCTTTTCGTATAATGTTTGTAATTTATTTTTTAATCCTATAACATCATCAGAATCTATATATTTTCTGTTGTCAACAGAACCGGTATCTTTTGCTTTTGAGAATAATCCTGATTTCTCTTTGATTGTTGCAACAATATCCGATTTTTTCGCCATTTTTACGATTAAATTGTCGGGATTTTCATTTACAAATTGGTAAATTTCAGCATTCGTAGGTTTATCGCTTACCGGAAACTCATATACACTTTTCATAATTTTATTATTCATAAGTGCATCTTTAAGTTCTTCCGATTCAATAGCTCTTGCATCCAAATCTATCGGTAAATTATGTTTACCAATAGAAGATTTTTCAAGATGTTTTTTAATTTGTTCGCCTGCAAAATACATAAAGAACCAGAAGAAGCCTTCTTTAATGGCATACTGCATAAATTCTTGTTTATTCTTTGATTCACCAAGTCTTTCCGCAGTAATTGCACCGTCAACAAGCATCATGTTCTTTACAGGAGAAAACATAAAATCTTGCAAATGACCGGTAAATGAAGTTTTTTGTGCTTTGCCGGTAAAATCTGCCATCCCGATTTGATTTTGCATATTCTGTGCAGATTGTTTTTGTAATTGCGCATTATTATGTTTTTCAAAAAATTCTTTCTTAATTTTATTTTCTCTGTAATCGTGTCTGAATTTGGTTAAACCTGCATATGAAACAATTGTGAGCAAGGTAGACGCAACGAATTTACCGAAGGTTAAACCTTTAAAAAATTTCTGTTTGGTAGTAATTTTTTCTAAACTTTGGAATATTTTCTTAACCTTATTATTGTCTTTATATGTTTCATCATGTTTTTTAGCATATTTTTTAGCGAGTTTATATACTTCTTTATCTTTTAAAACTCTCACGTCTACTTCTGCATCATAACCCAAGCCTTTAAAAAGGGTTAAGTCCAAAATCTTTTTATAAGCAGGAATGCCTAATAACCAAATGAGTTGAGTTCCAAACTCATCAATAAATCTGTCCTGACTTTCTGCTGCTTGACCTGTAATATATGAACCGGCTGTTAAGCCTAAGCTGTTTGCCGTATCTTTTATTCCCATCGGAACTAAAGAATTTCCGTTACCGAGGGTTGAAAATATTTTACTTGTTGTTATAGGGGATATCATTTTTAACCTTCCAAGAGCCTTTTGCTCTTTAACTTAACTCGTACTACAAACCCCAAATTAAATTCATTAATTTGACGATTGGGGCATTCGCCTTTATTGTTAAGTTTCGTCGGAAATTATGTTCCATATTATTACTACCTTTCACTTTTATATTAAAGCTGTACACTTTGTAAAATTGCCTGTTTTTATTGTATATTTTACGTTTTTTAACAAAAAACAAGACCTCTTTTCTTAAGGTCTTGTTTTAATTATTTTCTACGACAAAAGTAAGCGTCTTATTTAATAAACAAGCCCTTTAAATTACTTACTATACGTCGGTGTTGAAATCTGTTTTTCATAACTGCTTAATCATAACGTAAAAAATTTTTTTTGTAAAGAGGTTGCAGATTTATTCGTGTTTGTTAGAATTATATGAGAAGAAGGGTTGACTATGATTTTATTCTTATTTTCATTAATTTTGCTTATAATTTGTGCCTTTTTTATCACGTCATCCTTTGAACAAAAAAGTTTTATTAAAATTTTTATATATTTTATTTTAACCATGTTTGGAGCTATGGTTTTGAACATAGAAATTTTATCATTATTTTCAAAAATTTCTATTGTCGGAATTTTATTGTTAAATTCATTATTTACATTATTATCAGGAATTTTCTGGCTCAAACGTGGTAAACCCGTATTTCATATAAACCATAAAAGATTTTTTAAACGAATATATTTGGCTTTAATATCAGATAAATATTTATTTGTATTAGGTTTGGCATTTCTGTTTATGTGTGGTATTTCGCTCTTTTTAATAGGTTTAATGCCGATAGTAAACCCTGATGCGGAAGCATATCACGCATTAAGAAGCCTGTTTTGGATTGGAAACGGCAATCTTAATCACTTTACAATCGGAGATGCACGGGCACTTGTTATGCCGATAAATTCCGAAATATTATATTTATGGATATTTTTATTTTTTAAAAAGCAATTTGCAATCGGAATTTTTTCATTCATAGGCTTCCTGCTCACAATAGTATCGCTATACGGGATTATGGGAAATGTAAGATTATGTGAAAGGCAAAAGTTATGGGTAATTTTTCTGCTTGCATCATTCCCGTCGGTAATAGTTCAAGTTTCAGGTACTGAAACAGATATGATTATAGCCGGATTAATACTTTCCTCCATATATTTGTATTGGTCATATGTTAAATCCGAGAATAAAAGTGCGTTATATTTCTCTGCATTATCGTATGCCCTTGCTATTGGGACAAAAAATACTTCCATCATAATGATAATACCCGTAGGTATATGGATGTTATGGATTGGGTACTATTATTATAAGAAAAATTTTGCCAAACCGTTCTTCAAATTTTTTGGTTACGGAATATTGAACTTTATTCTCTTTTCTTCATACGCGTATATATTGAATTTTATTGAGTGGCACAATATATTCGGATTATCCTCGTTTGTAGATTTACATAGAAATTTATACGGCATTAAAGGTTTTTTAAGCGGATTTATAAAACATGTATTTTTATTTTTCGATTTCACGGGATTCACTTGGAATAAGACATTAGGTCAAGTTATTTTGGGTTTCCGTGATAATCTTTTATCTGTATGCGGATTAGATTTAATACCTGACGGAGTATTTTCAAAATTGACAGAAGGATTTAACAATAGTCTTACGGAACCATATATGGGAATGGGAATTTTGGGATTTATTGTCTTTTTGCCATGTTGGATTTATTCGCTTTTAAAAATATTCTTTACCAAAAATAAAAAAGAGATTTTTATATGTTCATTCGGTATCCTGTTACTTGGTGCAATTATAATGATGTCATACCAATTGGCATATATGTTTTTTAATGTAAGATTTTTGACATCTTTTTGTGCAATATGCGCAGTAATTTTAGCTTATTCATACAGTAAGAAAAATTCAATTGCAAAATTTATGATTACAATATTTGCACTATTTGGATTATTACTTATTTCAACCCATCTGTTCGGACGTCCGTTTGTAAAAATATACGGTTATTTTAAACAAGGGGCAACAATATCACAAATAAGAGAAGTCGCAAAGTGTTCCTTATTTTTTAAACAACTTCCTCCTAAAAATCTTATTTGCAACGAAATGTGTACCATTGAGAACAAAATACGCTCTATAAACCCTAAAAACAGAATACTTTATTTCGGAAATACCGCAGAAAATCTTTTGATAATTAAAATGCTCCAATTTGAAGGTTATAATATTGATTTTGCGTTATTGGAAGATATTAAAAATATTAATTTTGAAAAATATAATATCATAATTATTGTAGATGATTCACAAGCATCAACGGTCTTAAGAAGAAATGACAAAACTTCAATATATTATCCGGCAGAAAATATTAAGTGCGAATACTTTGTAAGAAATAATATTCCGCTTGACCCAAACTCCTCTGCAGATATTCCATATTTTAGTTTTTGCAGTATTGAACAAAACTTTTATAAAAATATCGGTTACAAAATTTATGACGAAATTACCGTTCTCAACGGCAGACAAATTAAGGGAAATGAAAAGCTTACATATAAATTTTATGAAAACATAAAAAATCCGATAATCAGTAAATAACACAAAAAAACAAGCCCGATATAAACCGGACTTGTTTTAATTTTGGCATAATCAAAAAGTTATTACTTTGCAGCTTGGATTCTCTTAACTGCCAAAACAACTCTTGATTTTTTTCTTGCTGCGGTATTTTTGTGTAAAATACCTTTGCTTACAGCTTTATCGCATAATTGATATGCTTTAGAAATAGCGGCATTTAAAGCTTCTTTGTCTTCACCTGAAGCTAATTCCAAAACCTTTTTCAAAGCAGTTTTGATTGAAGTTTTAAAAGCTACATTTTTAATTCTGTTTCTTTCAGCTATAAGAACTCTTTTTTTAGCAGATTTAATATTTGCCATTGTTTTTACCTTTCGTATACTTAGGCACTTAATGACGGTGCCGTACTCGAGGATGTGAGTATATTCATTTTATACGGTAAATTTTAAAATGCAACACTTTATGTAATAATTTAATTTGCTGCAATTCCATTTTCACCAAACAAGAATACTTGCAACGAATTTTCACTTTGTTTTATAGGTTTATAAAATTCTTTAACAAGAATATTTCGAGTTTGAATACAATTAAAACCTTTACTGTGAAGATATTCCTCTAGTTTTTCAGAACTGTTTGTATATTTCTTTTGTTTCAAGAAAATATAATATTTTGATTTTCTTAATGAGATTTCTTTTATTGCAAACGATAAAATTTCATCATAAGAAATATCGTACCCGCCACAAGTAGATACATCCAGAATGAAATTTATATTATCACCGGTTGTTACGGATAAATATGCTATAATCCTTTTATTAGAAGCTTCTTCCAATACATATCGATTTTTATAAAAATTTGTTATTCCCCCAAAAAAAGGTTCTTTATATTCTGTTTTTATTTTTAGAAGAGCAGGTTTATATAAACCGGTTAATTCGGAATTGTATAATTCACTAACCTTTTTAGCATCAGAATTTTGACAAACCCTAAATGGTAAAGGAGGATAATCTTCAAAATTAAATTTTTCAATTTTCCATAAATTTTCGCAAGAACAATGCCTAAAACCACAGCCGTCTAAAAACAACCTAAACATTTCATCATGAGAATTGTCAACAGCTACTGAAAAAGATACTGCCCCCATTGCTCCGTATTTTGCAACAACAAATTCTACAAGTCTGCGCCCTACATCATACTGATTATTTTGAAAAATAAGCCTTGTAATAATAATTTTGTAAGGATTTCCCATTGTAGGCAAAACCGTAATTAAACCCAAAATCTCTCTATTTTCAAGTACAACATATGATTCAGGCAAAAATTTATATTTTAAAGGAAAATGTGCATGCAAAACTCGAAAAACCTCGTTTTTGATATCATCGGTAATTCCGCTGTTATCCTCGCTGTCGAGATATTCGGTCATTTTTTGTATTTTAGGAATATCAAAACAATTTAAACGCTTAATTCTCATCATAAAATAATTATATCCGTTTTTATAAAAGGGGGCAAGCAAACAATGCATTTGTAAAATTATTCGTTTGTGATAAAATTTTGACGGAGAAATATTTATGGAAACAGCTGTTATTGAAAAAGATAAAATTGTAATTAAAAATGCCCCGCAAATACATCTAGAAGGCAGAGCAGGAGCCATTGTAAAAGTTTTAGGCTGCGGACTATGCGGTTCGGATATTGTAAAACTAAGAGAAAAAATTTCACCGGAAGGTACTGTTTTAGGGCACGAAATTGTAGCGGAAATAGTTGAAATCAGTTCTGATTCCAATTTTAAAATCGGAGATAAAATTATAACATCTCATCATATTCCATGCGGTAAATGCCATTATTGTAAGAGCGGTAATGTATCTATGTGCGAACATTTTAAAAGTACAAACATAAGACCCGGAGGATTTAGTGAATTTGTATATTTATCAGAAGAACATCTGTTGAATGTAGCACATTTAATACCGGAAAACTTGACAGAAATTGAAGCTTCATTCTATGAACCTCTGGGGTGCTGCGTAAGAGCTGTAAAAAGAGCCAATTTACCTGTCGGTTCAAAAGTGCTTGTAATTGGTTTAGGTTCAATAGGAATACTTATGGCACAAGCCTTAAAAGCTTTTGGGATGGATGTTATAGGTTGTGATTTAATTGAAGATAGAATCAATAT
This sequence comes from uncultured bacterium, assembly GCA_902761735.1. Lineage (GTDB taxonomy): Bacteria > Cyanobacteriota > Vampirovibrionia > Gastranaerophilales > Gastranaerophilaceae > UBA1221. The sequence goes on along the minus strand of CACWLL010000002.1, from coordinate 75,043 downwards.
CTTAAAATATATGGGTATTAAAGCACAAAATGTAATAAATCTGCCGGATAATCTTGAAGCTGACGGAGTATTTATGACATCAGGTGCAGACAAAGCTCTTGATACAGCACTTAAAGCCATAAGAAGCGGTGGAACAATTTTAGTATTTTCGAGTACACCACTTAATACCGGATATGCAAATAACGAAATTTATTATAGAGAATTGACTGTTATGGGTAGTTATTCGCCATCACCAAAAGACTTAAAAGATTCATTGGAACTTTTGAGAACAGGTAAGGTGAACGTAAAGGGATTGTCAACACCTTATGAAATGAAAGATATTCAAAAAGCAATTGACGATACTATCTCAAATAGAATAATGAAAGCATACATTGTAATAAACGAATAAGGACAAAATTATGCGAGCAATACAGTATTACGGACCTCAAAATATAAAGTTGGAAAACGCAATGGTAAAACCACCTGAATACGGAGAGGTTGTAGTGAAAGTTATGTCAGCTTTAACTTGCGGAACGGACGTTAAAACTTTTCGCCGCGGTCATCCGGTATTAATCAAAAGTATTCCGTCGGGGTTTGGGCATGAATTTGCAGGAATTGTTGACAAAATAGGCAAAGGCGTTACAACCGTCAAAGTCGGAGATAGAGTTGTTGCGGCAAATTCTGCACCTTGCGGAAAATGTTTTTTCTGCAAAAAAGAGGAATATAATCTTTGCGAAAATCTTGATTTATTAAACGGTGCATACGCAGAATATATAACCGTTCCTTCAAGAATAGTTGAAAAAAACATGCTCATTTTACCTAACTCTTTAAGTTTTGACAAAGCTGCTTTTTGTGAGCCGCTTGCAAATGTTGTACACGGAGTGGAAAGAACAGGTATAAAAGAGGGAGATACGGTAGGTATAATTGGCATAGGTCCTATAGGGTTAATGTTTGCAAGACTTGCAAAATTAAAAGGAGCAAAAGTTATTGTTGGCGGCAGAAACCCATTAAAATTAAAGATGGCAGACGAATTTTCCAAAGCCGATGAAATCGTAGACCTCACAAAATATCCTAATCCCGAGAAAATATTTAAAAGCTTCACGGAAGAAGGAAGAGGACTGGATGTTGCGGTTGAATGCGTCGGATTACCTGAAATATGGGAAAGAATATTTTCTTGCGTAAGACCCGGCGGTACCGTTCATTTCTTTGGCGGTTGTAAATCCGGCTCCACAGTGACATTTGATACTACAAAAATGCACTATGGAGATATAAAATTGATGAGCGTATTCCATCATACACCAAAATACTTTAGGATGGCTTTAGATTATATATCTTCAGGACAAGTTGAAGTTGAAAAATTAATCACGGATACAATCGGACTTGATAAAATCGAATGGGCAATGCAGCAACATATAGACGGTAAAGCTATAAAATTTCTTGTTAAGCCATGGGAAAAATAAAATAAATTACAAAAGAATTAATACAAAAAGCCTCTGAGTATTCAGAGGCTTTTTAGATGTTATTTGAAATAAAAAATTATGCTTCAGTCGGTGCTTCTGTTTCTTCGGCAGCCGGAGCTTCCTCAGCAGGAGCTTCTTCGGCAGGTGCAGCTGCTTCAGCCTCTGCTGCAGCTTTTGCTTCAGCTTCTGCTTGAGCCTTAGCTTCTTTTTCTGCTGCTGCTTTTGCTTGAGCTTTCTTTGAAAGCTTCGTTGTTTCTTTTTTCTTGTAATTCAAAGTTCCGTCAGCATTACAGTTTTTCATTAAATATGCAACTGTTTCTGTCGGTTGAGCACCTTTTTTAACCCACTCTTGAGCAGAAGCCAAGTCGAATTTCATAACTTTTGTCTTAGGGTTGTAGTGACCCAATTCCTGAATCGGTCTGCCTTCTCTTTTTGTTGTTGAATTAATAACAATAATTCTGTATGATGGGTTTTTCTTTGCGCCTAATCTTTTTAATCTGATTTTTAACATTTCAATTTCCTTCTTATTAGTTGTACTTATTGCGGAATCCCGACCGCCGCTTGTCGTTCACCCTTGAACAAGGCTAAGAGGAATTGCCCGTTCCATGAGTAATAAAAACACAAAAAGAATTGAAATGCAAGCAATATAATCTTTTTTTATATATTTTATAAGTTATTATACAGAAATTACTGCGGCAAGGGCATCTACGACATTAACATCCCATTTATAACCGGTTTCTTCACGCAAAATTGACATAGCCTTGTCGCTTGACATAGCTTCACGGTATGGTCTGTCAGATGTCATGGCACAATACGCATCTGCGACTGCAATTATTCTTGAACCAAACGGTATTGACATACCACGCAAACCTTCAGGACTGCCTGAACCGTCATAACGTTCTTTCTGATATGTAACATAAGGAACAACTTCTGATAAGAAGTTTATGTTCATTAATAAGTTTACGCCAATATTTGACTGTTCCTGCATAAGTTTTAATTCTTCAGGAGTGTATTTCGCATTTGATGCAAACATCTTCTCCGGCAACATTATCTTACCGATATTTTGCAGCAACGCTGCATAGTATATCAAATCCGTTGTTTTTTCATTTAAACCAAGTTGTTTACATATTTTCTTGGCAAGTTCGGCTGTATTTTTCGAATGAGAAACTTTATAATGTCCTTTTGTATCAACCGCTCTTGCTAAATTTTCAACAAAACCCTGCTGAAATTCACATAAATCTCCTATTAGTGCAGTTAATTCCGCTCTGGAATGCTGCAATTCCATTTCAGATACCAAATCTTCGTTATCCAATATGTGATTTGTATTATCAATTTCACCTTGCAATGCCATTGATGAAGCAAATAATCTTGCCATACTTTCCAATAATGTTAAATATGATTTTGCAATCAATGTAGCATCTTTATCTTCAATGGCAATTACACCGACTTTTTTAGAATTTGAACACATAGGTACAGCCGTAATACCATTTGCACTAATTGTATCGCATTCTACAAAACATACGCTTATTATGGATTTTTCACTATATTTGAATCCGCCACGACGGATATTATCAAGAGAAGACCCTACTAATATTAAATCAAAATCAGGAATATCCATACCTCGAGCATAATCTTTTGCCAGATATATATTACACTTTTCAACCTCTAACATTTGAACAATAGAATGAGCAATAGCCGTATAAATAGCGTAATCTTCTTTGTTTTCAAAATTTAACACGCACAATGTATTATTAAGCGAATAAATTGAAATAAGTTCTCTTAACTGGTCTGAAAGTCTTTTTTTCTTATCTTTCACATTTGAACTTATTTTCTTTGCCAAATCTTCAGAAATTAAGTGTTCAGATATGAAATCACCCATATTTAACGCAAAAATTTCTTCAATTGGATCAGCTCCGACTAAATATTCTTCAGACTGACCAAACAATGATACGCCTGTGTTTTTATCATTTTTATCCATTAATAATTCCTTCTACTTGCATGCTTTTGTAGTTTTTTACGGCAAAATTTTATTTAAACTTTAAACATTTTTACAAAAATTCATACAAATGGAGGAGAATAAATTAAGATAATAAGGCAATAAGTTCTTTATGATACTTGAACAAAATTAAGATAACTTATTTTATCGGTCTTTTTTACCCTATTGCCTTTATATATACATTCAACAATTTATTATTTATGCTATAATCAATGAAAATAAAAAGGATTACCATTATGAAAATAGCTATATATCCGGGCAGTTTTGACCCGATTACAAAAGGACATTTAGACATTCTTAAAACAGGTGCTGAAATTTTTGACAAAGTAATTATTGCTGTTGCATATAATTCTGCCAAAAAAGGGTTTTTACCTGTCACAGAAAGAGTCGAACTTATAAGAAAAAGTATCGAAGGTCTTGATAATGTCGAAGTAGACAGTTTTGACGGATTAACTATTGAATATGCAAAGAAAAAAGGGGCTAAAGTCCTTATTAGAGGTTTACGTGCGGTTTCCGATTTTGAATATGAATTGCAGCTTTCGCAGGCTAATAGCGCTCTTTGCGAAGATATTAGGACTGTTTTTCTCACAACAAAACCTAAATATAATTTTATATCTTCAAGTACAATTAAAGAAATTTATGTAAATAATGGCGATATATCAAAGTTTGTATCGGAACCTGTTTATAAATATTTAATGGACTTAAAGAAAAATACCAAATAAACAATAGGTATCATCTAATAATCAGACTTTGATAAAAATGTTAAGCATGTGAAATCAATTACAGTAAATAATTTGACAATTATTTGGGGCTTATGTAAAATCATGGTATTATCGATGAAAGGTTAAGTGTATGACGAACATGCAGCAAAATGGAGTATTGGATTTATTAAAGTTATTAGAATATGCTATTGAAAATGGGTTTACGCTTGTTCCTGGGAAATTCGTAGTCGTTAAACCCGCTGAAATATATCAACTTATTGACAGAATTGCCGTTACAATCCCAAGCGAAATTAAAGACGCAAGAGATTTCCTCAGCCGTATAGAAGAGGTTAAGATGGCTGCTCAGCAAGAAGCTCAAAAAATTATTTCCGACGCACAAATGGAAGCGGAAGAAAGATTGAGTGAAGCAAACTTTGTTAAAGAAGTTGAGCGCGAAGGTATTAAAATAATGAATCAGGTAAAAGCTGATTGCGAAGAACTAAAGAAAAAAGCACTTGAAGAAGCTGAAGAAATTCGCTCCAGAGCAAATGCCGAAGCTTTGAAAACAAAAGAAGGTGCTGAGTTATATGCCGAAGAAACTCTTGCAAAATTAGAAGAAAAATTAAATATTATGCAGCAAGAAGTTAAAAATGGTCAAATTTATCTTGAGCAACTTCGCACATCATCAGGTACAGGTTCAAATTATTATAACACCAATAAAATTAAAACTCCTGATTATGTTATGGAGTAATAAACAAAATTAAGAAAATTAAAATATAAATAAAAAATCGTGATAATATCACGTTTTTTTATTATTAGCAAAAAAATTTTTTAGGTATTTTAATATTTGTATTTAATATTACTTAAAATAAAATTGAGTTTTCTTCATAATGGTTTTATAATAAACCATGCACCAAGGAAATAGAAAGGATTGAAACATGGCATTAGAAATGGCGTTTCCGGAATTAGAACGTGCTATTAACCCGACTCACGATATTAAGCTTTTTTCAGGGCGTTCTAACCCTAAACTTGCACAGGAAATTGCAGATTGTTTAGGAACGACCGTCGGACCGATGGTTGTTAAAAATTTTGCAGACGGCGAAATTTATGTACAAGTTAAAGAAAGCGTCAGAGGAGATGATGTTTTTATCATTCAACCGCTATGTAATCCTGTAAATGAAAATTTAATGGAATTGCTGATAATTATAGATGCATTTAAGCGTGCAAGTGCAAAAACCATTACTGCAGTTATTCCTTATTACGGATATGCAAGACAAGATAGAAAGACCTCAGGGCGTGAAGCTATTACTGCAAAATTAGTTGCGGATTTGCTGACAACCGCAGGTGCAAACAGGGTTCTTGCAATGGATTTACATACAGGGCAAATTCAGGGATTTTTTAACATCCTTGTTGACCATATATTTGCAGCACCGATTTTAGTAAATTACATCAAGAGTTTAAATATCAATCCTGATGAAATGATTGCAGTATCCCCTGATATGGGCGGCGCAAACAGAACAAGATATTTTGCAAAACGATTGGATTGCCCTATTGCAATTATTGATAAACGTCGTGATAAACATAATGAAGCTATTGCAACAAACGTAATTGGAGATGTTGAAGGCAAAGTTTGCTTGATGTTTGATGATATTATTGATACGGCAGGTACAATTTGTGAAGCTGCGAAGCTTTTAAAATCAAGAGGCGCCAAAGAAATATACGTAGGGGCAACTCATCCGGTATTTTCGGGACCGGCAATAGAAAGATTGGGCTCCGCACCTATTACCGAGTGTATCGTTACAAACACAATCCCTCTTGATATGGATAAAATGCCGTCTAATATTAAACAGCTGTCAGTAGCTCCGATACTTGGACAGGCTATAGCAAGAATACACGATGACGAATCCGTAAGTTCATTATTCGGATTTGAAAAAGAAATGCAAGTTTCATAAATAAACAACTGGAAGTATAATTACTAAGCCGGTAATGAATATCATGCCGGCTTTTTGCTTATTTAAAACAATATTTTTCAATCGCTTTTACAAAACCGTCATTATCGACCGTATCGGTTATATAATCTGCATACTTCTTGAGTTCCTCTGTCGCATTACCCATCGCAACAGAAACCCCTCCGGCTTTTAAGAGTTCTATATCGTTATTTTGGTCACCTATTGTAAGAATTTCTTCTTTTTTCAAGCCCCAATAATTTTGTAAAAAATTCACCGCACAAGATTTTTTTGCTTCACTGTTGGAAACCTCGCAAAAATACGGAGTTGACTTCACTATATATAATTCCGGCATTTTTTTACTTAAATAATTTACCCAGGATGTTACACGTTCCGCATCGTCAAAATCTATGGCAAGAATTTTATTTACATGTTCAATTTTCAAATCGTCAAAACTGCAAACTCTATACGGGATGTACCTTTCTCCGGTATAACGTTTGATTGCAATATTATCATTTTCTACATACAAAATATCATCCAAATATAAATTTATATGAATATTATTTTCTTTTGCCCACTTTATGACTTCTTTTGCTCGTGCAGGCTCAAGATTACGCTCGTACAAAGTCTGTCCGTCTTGAGTTTTTATTAACCCGCCTTGATAAGAAACTATCGGTGTTGTTAAACCAAGTTCTTTTGCGAGTTTTAATGCTGCCTCATGCATCCTGCCGGTGACTAAGACTACTTTTATCCCTTGCTCAGTCATTTTTTTAACACAATTTATCACACCTTGACTAAATTGAAAATTTCCGCCAAGTATTGTCCCGTCTATATCTGTCGCAACAAATTTTATCATCAATACAATCCTCTTAAAACAGCACATAGAGTTTTTGCGTCATTAATTTCTCCGTTTTTTATTTTCAACATAAGTTCGGAGAATGAGACTTCCACAGCCCTAATAATTTCTCCTTCATCAGGGTGTTCGCCGACAAAATACAAATTTTCAGCCTTATATAGGTATAACTTTTCATCACAAAAACCGGGAGTAGTATTAATATACCCTAATGATGTCCATTTTTCAGCCTTATATCCTGTTTCCTCTTCAAGCTCCCTTTTCGCAGCCAAATCAGGGTCTTCTCCTCTTTCAAGTTTACCTGCAGGTAATTCGAGCACGACTTTTTTTATGGGATAACGAAACTGACGAACAAGAATTATTGTTTGTAAATCTTTCATAGCAAGAATTACAACGCCTCCGGGGTGACGTACGACTTCTCGAAAAGACTTTTTGCCTGTAGCTATTTCAATATCATCTTTTTCAACAGTAATTACTTTACCATCATATACACATTCGGATTTTAACGTTGTTTCTTCAAAATTCATAAGTAAATACTAACATAAATCACCTTTAAATGGCAAAATATGAAAAAATATTTTAGGTATCTGCGATAATTACAAACCGAATAAAACTTCAAAAATACCTTCTGAGTACGTAGGATGTGCAAAACAGACTTCTTTTAATTTTTCTGCACTTATACCGTTTTGTGCTGCAATTAAAATTTCTTGAATTAAAGCTGAAGCTTCTTTTGATACAACATGTGCACCCACAATTTTATCATCTTGAGATAATATTTTTATAAAACCCTCTGTTGAATTATCACAATGAGATTTACCCAAAGCTGAAATTAGCATATTAGATTTTTTGTAACTGCCTTCCTCTAAATCCTGTTCGCGTTTCCCAAACCAAGCTATCTCCGGATTACCATATACAACAGACGGAACAAGTGTTTTATCAAACTTTATACCATCAACAATTTCAATAGCTTGCTTTGATGCATAATGCGCAAGCTGAATTTCTGCACATATATCTCCAATATATTCAACACCATCAATTTTGTCGTAGTTCAGAACTTTTCTGCCTACTGCAACAAGAACTTTTTCGGCCTCAACAGTTTCTCCGTTATTTAAATTTACTTTGCATATATCTCCGCTTTGAATATTTTCAACTCCGACAGATTTATATATATTTATTTTTTTAGACTTAAAAATTCTCTCAATCCTTTTTGACACCTCAATATCGGCAACAGGCAAAAGATTTTCCGCTAATTCTATTATGGATACTTCAACCCCAAAAGCTGCAAAAATTCTCGCCCATTCAATACCGATAGCACCCGAACCCACAATTGCAATACTTCTAGGAAGTTCTGTCATATTCAAAACATCATCGGAACTGAGAATATTTTTATGATCAAACTCCATTCCCTTAAACGTTCTTGGCTCAGAACCGGTTGCAATAATAATTTTTTTCCCAACAAATTCTTCATTATTTGAGACAACAGTATTTTTATCTTTTAATTTTGCTTCGGCATTAATTACAAGAACTCCACTGTTTTTTAAGCTCAATGCAAGCCCTTTACGCAATTTTTCCACTATTTGATTTTTACGCTCAATTACAGCAGATAAATTTACTTCAGCATCTTTTATGCAAACTCCGATAGACGCAGCGGACTTAATCTCATCAAAAAATTCCGCAGAATGCATAATCGCCTTTGTCGGAATACAACCTCTATTCAGGCATACGCCGCCAATTTCCGACTTTTCAAATAAAACTACACTCAACCCTTTTCTTCTTGCATGTAATGCGGCGGTATATCCCGCAGGACCACCGCCGACAATACATAAATCATATTGATAATTCATTAATTAATCCTGTATTAATATTTTTTGTCACCGCTTCCGACAGATGTAAACCCTGAACCGAAGTTGATATTGCCAAAATTCCAATAAACATTCGGGTCATTGTAGTTAGGACCTCTGCCCCATCTGAATTTACCTTTTTTGTATACGGTTTTCTTCGTAGCTCCGCCATATACACCCTCTTGCGTGTATAATGTCGCATTCGGATCAGTTTGCTCATACTGTTGCGGAACAAACGGATCATAATTTTCGTTCATAAAAAGTACCGTACCACCTGCAAATGCCGCTTGTGAAAATATTAATAGTCCAAGTATAATTGATAACTTTTTCATATTAAAAATTTCTCCTTCGTCTCAATTCATATACATAGTATTATACATGTTTATTAAAGTATTTTCAACTTAAATTATTGCTAAATTATTAAAAAATCTTAACAATATAGTTTTATCCATATATCATCTGATATTACCGGAATACAAATTTCATTATGTTTATGTTACCATTTTAACTGTAAAGTTACAATTTAAAATAAGGAAGAGAAAATATGACAAAACTTTCACCATTACAAGAAGAAAGATTGAAATATCAGCCAAAACTTCCAAAGAGCCTTTCTCAAGGTATTAATTCCTTAGAAATGTCAGAAGGTGCTGCAACTCAATCAGTCAGAGATCAAGAACAAATTAAAGCATTGTTCTCAAATACATACGGAAAACCTGTTGTAACATTCAGCAATTCAGGTTCAACAAAATCTTCGGATATAAGAAATGTCGGCGTTATTCTTTCAGGCGGTCAAGCGCCGGGCGGACATAATGTTATTGCCGGTTTATATGATGCTTTAAAAAGTGCTAATCCGGCTAATAAATTATACGGCTTTTTAGGCGGTCCAAGCGGTATTATTGACGGAAAATATATTGAATTTACGGATGAATTTATTAATGATTACAGAAATACCGGTGGTTTTGATATCATCGGTTCAGGCAGAACCAAATTGGAAACGGAAGACCAATTCCAAGAATCATTAAAAGTTTGTAAGAGCTTGAATATCTCTGCTGTTGTAATTATCGGTGGTGATGACTCTAACACAAATGCAGCATTATTAGCTGAATGGTTTGTAAAAAATAATACAGGTATTCAAGTTATCGGGTGTCCTAAGACAATTGACGGTGATTTGAAAAATGACCAAATCGAAATTTCATTCGGTTTTGATACTGCAACAAAAACTTATGCAGAATTAATCGGAAATATTCAACGCGATGCAAATTCAGCCAAAAAATATTGGCACTTCATCAAAATTATGGGAAGAAGTGCTTCTCATGTTGCTTTAGAAGCAGCTCTTCAGACTCAACCAAATATCACATTGATTTCTGAAGAAGTCGAAGCAAAACAAATGTCATTGGAATCAATTGTAAATTATATGTCTGATATTATTGCAAGACGTGCCGCTAACGGTAAAAATTTCGGTATAGCAATTATTCCTGAAGGATTGATTGAATTTATTCCTGAAATGAAAACGATGATTGCTAATTTGAACGATATTATGGCAGAACTCGAAAATGATTCAAGCTATATTGCAGCAACAAGTATGCACGATAAATTTGCAATTGTTGAAAGAAGATTGGATGATGTAAATGCATCAGTATTCAGCTCACTTCCTGCGGGAATTAAAGCTCAGTTGCTTGCAGACCGTGACCCTCACGGCAATGTTCAAGTATCAAAGATTGAAACTGAAAAATTGTTAATTGAAATGATTTCATCTAAACTTAGCGAAATGAAATCACAAGGACAATTTGTCGGTAAATTCTCAGCACAATCTCATTTCTTCGGATATGAAGGCAGATGTGCATTCCCTTCAAACTTTGATGCTGACTATTGCTATTCATTAGGCTATAATGCTTTTGCATTAATTAATAACGGTTTGACAGGTTATTTATCTTCAGTAAGAAACCTTACAAAACCTGCGACAGATTGGATTGCAGGCGGTATTCCTCTTACAATGATGATGAATATGGAAAAACGTCACGGCGAAATGAAACCGGTTATTCAAAAAGCACTTGTAAAACTCGACGGTCCTGTGTTCAAACAATTAAGTGACAACAGAGAAGATTGGGCAATGAATGACAGATATTTATTCCCGGGTGCAATCCAATACTTTGGACCATCAAGCGTTTGCGATATAACAACAAGAACGTTGCAGCTTGAAAGAGCCAAAGAACTTGCAAACGTATAGAATAAACAATAAATATACCTAAAAACCCGAGATAAAAATCTCGGGTTTTTGTATATTTAATATTTAAAATTATCGTTTATCAACAATTTTAATTATGTGCCAACCAAAATTAGTACGGACTGGATTAGAAATTTCACCTACCTGCATAGAAAAAGCCTTCTTTTCAAATTCCGGAACCATTTGACCTCTGCCAAAATATCCCAAAAATCCACCGTTTTTGCCTGACGGACATATTGAATACTTTTGTGCGTAATAACTGAAATCTCCGCCTTTATCAAGTTCTTTTTTAATCATCACAGCATCTGCCGCATCCTGTACTAAGATGTGTTGTGCTGCGACTTGGGTATTATCTTTCTTTGAAGAATCCCAAAGGTCTTCCGCTCCGGCAGGGATTCCGCCCCACGCATATGCTGAACCTGTTAATAATAATGTCATTGCCAAAAGTTGTATAATTAATTTTTTCATACCCATATGATACACCTAAAAATAAATTTTTCAACATTCACTTATATGATATAAAACTATTACATTTGTAAATATTTGTAAAAACATGATTTTTACATAACAATTATATAATTTTTCAATACTTATATCAAATATAAGAGAAGTATAAAAAGAGGATTTATTATGGTTGATTTTCAAAAGATTGCTGATAGCATAAAAGCTAATCCTGCTTTGACGGGAGCAAAAGTTGATACAATACACCTCACCCCCCGAGAACAGCAGGCTATAGGTAATTTATTGGGTAAACCTACTATAATAAATATTCAGCCGCAAAAAGAAATTGCATCAAAAGAGAAAAGTACATACGACGGAATGGAAGGGATGCTGATAAAATACGTTGACGGTACCGTGGACTTTGTTTCGCAGCAAACTGTTGAAGGTAAAGAAATACAGTATACCTACGCTTTTGATAATGAAAAAGATGTTGAAAAGAAAACCCCAAAATCTAAAGCAATTGCATATAAACAACCGTTTATGAACAGCAGTATTTATATGAAGAAAGCTGAGGAAACCTTCAAATATGATAGAAAAGGCAAACTCGAAAGCTCAGAATTACGCAATACTAAAGGTGAATTAATAAACACCTCTGAGTATGACAAAAACGGAAAAGTAAGCGTAAAAAAGACTTATGACAAAAATGGTGAAATAAAAAACACTTTTAAATATAAATATCCTGATGAAAATACTCAAGAGTACGAAAAGTACGACAAAGATAACAAACTTGAATTAACAGGAACAATAAAAACGCAAGACGGCAAAAAAGTTTCTGCAGAAGCGAAATACTCTGACGGAAAACTTGCATCACAAAGCGACTACTATGAAAACGGCAAAACAAAATCTCTAACACAATATTATCCTAACGGACAAGTAAAAGCTCAAACAGAATTTTACGATAACGGAGTTATAAAAACTCAAACTCTCTATGATGAAAATGGCAAAATTACAAAACAAATTTCTCCTGAAATTGACGGGCATTTTGGAGAATCTGCTCAAAAATCAGAAGGTGATTGCTATCTTATGGCGACAATAAATTCACTGCGTCAATGTGAATACGGACAAGAAATTCTGTCAAATTTAATTAAAGTATCAACTAATGAAAAAGGTGAAAAAGTTTATACAGTAACACTGCCCGGAGCAAAGCTTGCAGCAGAAGGATTAAAAACAGATAATAGAATTGATAATGATACTATTGCAATTACGGGAACATATACTTTTACGGAAAGCGAAATGCAGGAGATATTAAAGCAAGCAGGCAAACACTATTCTCTTGGCGACGGTGATGTTATTCTGCTCGAAGCGGCATTTGAAAAATACCGTCAAGAAGTCTTGGATACTCTGCAAGCAAATAATTTATCTCCTCAAGAGTTTCACACAGGCGGTGCCCTTGGTCAAGCCGGACTTCATACAGGTGCCAACGAAAATAATATCCTTGCCGGCGGAATGGCGGTAGATGCAATGTTCATATTGACAGGACAACAATCACAAGTATATATGATTAATCCTAAAAACGGCTTGGATTATGAAGATTTATTGGAAGGCAAAATGACCGTAAAACCGATTCCTAAAAAAGGAACACAAAACACTCTAAAAGCTATGAGTGAAGTTGACGGTAAACCAACCTCACAAAAAACAGAATTAGACAGAATGCTTGACGAAATTATGAATGACCCAAAAGACGGCAAAATTGATAAAATAGCTATGGCAGGTTTTAAAACAGTTCATTCGGACGGAAAAGTCGGCGGACACGAATTAACAATCAAATCGGTTACGGAAGATACCGTAACCCTGATTAATCCTTGGCATCCTGACAAAGAAGTAACAATGTCGCGCGAAGATTTTAAAAACAGCGTTTATATTGTAACTTTTGCCGAGCCTAAAAAGCCTGACAGAGCTCCGGAACAGCAACAGCAACCACAACAACCTCAAGGTAACGGTTTATCTAATGAACAAATTTCACAAGTTGTTCAGGGAATCCCAAACGGCACAATTACTCCAACGCAACCGAGCGGGCAAGCAGCACAAATATTACAAACAATTTCCGGCAATAACGGAAATAATATGAGTTCACCGACAGCCCAAAAGAAAGAACGAGTAATTCCAAAAGGAAAAGGTTATACTACCTTAATAAAAGAATTACTTAAAGAGCAAGGCATAGAACCGACAAAAGAAAATATTAAAAAAGCAAAAGAACAATTCGAAGAAGCAAATCCGGGTAAAGTTCATATATATAACGGAAATAAAAAAGAATGGAAAGGTAATAAATATTTAATTGCAAATGACAAAGTGATAATTCCCGAATTTAAATTACAATAAAATTTCCCCTATTATACTTTATATAAAATATCCCCGTACTTTAACAATACGGGGATTTCTTTTATTTAAAATTCAAATATTATTTTACTTCTCTTATAATGATTGAAGCGTTTTGACCGCCAAAACCAAAAGAGTTTGAAAGTGTCGCATGAACTTCAGCTTTTCTTGCTTTGTGCGGAACATAATCCAAATCTGCAACAGCTTCATCCTGATTATCAAGATTTATTGTTGGAGGAACAATATTTTCTTCTATTGTTTTTACACAAACAATCGCTTCCACAGCACCTGTTGCGCCCAACATATGACCATGCATACTCTTTGTAGAACTTACAAGTAAGTTTTGGTTTTTCTTTCTGTCACCAAAAACTTCTGCAACAGCATGAGATTCCGCAACATCACCTAATCCGGTACTTGTACCGTGCGTATTAACATATTGAATTTCTTCCGGTTTCATATCAGCATCTTTAAGAGCAAACTCCATTGCTTTGATTGCACCGGCACCGTGCGGATCAGGAGCAACAACATCATAAGCATCTCCTGTTTGTCCATACCCTACAACTTCTGCATAAATCTTTGCACCACGTTTTTTAGCATGCTCATACTCTTCAAGAACAAGAACCCCTGCTCCTTCACCCATGACAAAACCATCTCTGTCTTTATCATACGGACGGGAAGCTCTTTCCGGTTCATCATTTCTCTTTGACAATGTTCTTGCTACCGTAAAAGCACCAATACCAACATCACAGATTGTAGCTTCACAACCGCCGGCCAAAATAACATCCGCATCACCATACTGAATTGAACGGAATGCATCACCTACAGAGTGTGTGCCTGTTGCACAAGCAGAAACAACAACCTTGTTTATCCCTTTAAATCCGTACCTCATTGAAATTCTGCCGGACGGCATATTTACTATCAGCATTGGAATTGTAAACGGAGAACATTTAGTCGGTCCTTTTTCGATAATTCTTATGTGGTTATCTTCAAAAGTTTTAAAACCGCCTGCTGCGGCACTAACTATAACCCCTATTCTATACGGGTCTTCATCTTTTAATTCGTCTAATTTGGCATCTTTATACGCCTCATCAGCTGCAATCAGGGCAAACTGGGTAAATCTGTCCATTCTTTTTGCTTCTTTTGGGTCAAGATACTCTTCCGGGTTAAAATTCTTAACTTCACCGGAAATTTTAACATCATGCTTTGATATATCAATCAAAGTAGATGTAGCTATACCGCTCTTACCCTCTACAAGGTTATTCCAAAACTTATCAACACCAATACCCAGTGGTGTAACTGCACCTAACCCTGTAATAACTACTCTTCTTTTTGTCATATATTTTACCTTTATATCCCTCTAATGATATGTATAAGGGGAAATTTATAACAAATTCCCCCTTATAATACATTCTTTCGTTCTCTTTTAAACTACCTTAAATTACTTGTGAGAATCGATATAGTTTACAGCATCTTGAACTGTTTGAATTTTTTCAGCATCTTCATCAGGAATTTCGCAACCGAATTCTTCTTCAAATGCCATAACTAATTCAACTGTATCCAATGAATCAGCACCTAAATCAGCAGTAAAGCTAGCTTCAGGAGTAACCAAAGATTCATCAACGCTTAATTGATCAACAACTACTTTTTTAACTTTTTCTAATGTACTCATCTTCTTTTCCTCATTTAATTTATAATGTATATTACACTTTTATGTCACAATTATAAACCGTTGAATATTTTTTTGCAAGAAATTTACAATATAAAAAATATTTTGTTAAGAAACTTTACTAATATTGAACAAACTGGCAAAAATTTTTTGCTTTTGGTTATAATATGTGCAGATAAGTTTTCTTAAAATATAAGGTCTTTATTATGAAAATTGATAGTGTACAAAGGAATAATTATAATCCGAATTTTGGACATTCTTTCAGGGTAAGTATCTGCCTAAAAAGCGAAAACGGACTGGAAGACGTATTTGTCAATCCATATAAAGACAGTAAGCTTTATAAAACGTTAAATTCCAAAATTGTCGGCTGGCTTAATGAAAAATATCTTGAGCAGCTGCGTAACGTCACAGGAATTACAAGAAAAGTTCAAAAACGCAAGCCGCAAAGCGATATTCATGAAAAGCTGGCGGAAGAATTACAAAAAATTGATAGTGACTATGCAAATTTAGGAATAGTTAGATCGGTATACAGAAGGAATAAGTTAGGATATATATTAACAGGACCTGATGTGCCAATTGCAGAGAATATAAAAGGGATTAAGCAAATAGGGATTGCAAAAGCCGACCCTACATGGAACAGCCTTGACGCACATGAAAGCTACATTAAAGCTCTTTGCAAAGCCGTAAAAAATAATATACTTGATTACGTTTCATCACATAACGTTCTTTTACGTTCAAAAAATGATAAAGAAATAATGCTTAAAACAATATTTAAAAAAATCGGAGAAAATAAAACGGGTTCACCGATATATGAACTGGAAAGTTATGAATTTCACGAAAACAAAACCTCTCCGATACTAAAACCGGTAAATGCTATGTATAAAAGATTTAAAGAGGGATTATCAGTTGCCGACGAAATAAAACGTACTATAAAATACAAAGTACAACAAATGACAAGACATAATACCAAACAGCCTCAACCAACACTTGTTATTTAATTATCATTGTTTCAATTAACTAATATTTGCTCTTTTCCAGCATTATTCCGAGCTGCTCACATATTTTACCAATGTCGACAGTCTTTTTATTTGCTTGTAACCCTAAATCTAGTATTTCTTGTGCCTTTTCAAATTTTTCAGGATGAATTTTAAATTCTTTCAACATACCTATTATTGCATCGTCAAAATTACCGGAATATAGCTTTCCATCCTTCATATAACACACTATGTTTGAATCTTTTTTAGCAGCACAATCAATAAGTTTGTCTATAAATTCAATATTTTTAGAATTTGTATTTTTAAGAACTTTACCCATTTTATCCCAATTACCAAATAACATTTTTGTGCCTTTAAAAAATCCGTCTTCATATTGCGCCGAAAGTATTTTGTCCACAATAGGTAAATTTTCTTCCGTTACATTTGGAATAATATGTTTTATTATCTCTTTGCCTTTTGCTTTTTTAACAGAATCAAGTCCATGCAGTTTTTTATACAATGATAAATCCGTATCTTTAATTTGGCTGAGCAGCGAGGTGATATCTGACGGTGCATACAAATACTCGCCGGTTCCGTCAGCCTTTTTTACATCCAAGAACAATTTGGCACTTTCAGGATTTTTAAATTCTTTAATTTTTTCTACAAGCATATTCATATCATTAAATTCAAGTTCTGTTAATCCCGAATTTTGTCTTGTAGACATTACGAGTTTATAGTATTCAACGTTATCCTTATTTATTTTTTCCAAACATCTGATTAATTTACCATTGTTATCAATCTCTGCTTTTTGAATAAGCTGTTCTGCTAAAACCTTATTATCAGCATTTATACTGCGCAATACCGGAATTATTTCTCCGGCATTCCATGTTCGTTCATAACCGCCAATTGCGGATTTTTCAGATTTTTTTGCCAATTGAGCCAAATATTCTATATTATCTTCTGTAGCCGTTTTTAATAATTCGGTCATATCTTTAAGTGAAAAACGTTTTGCATAATCAATGTCACCATTAGGGTAGAATATTCTGTGATGCACATTTTTCATCTTTGACAGTTGTTTTAAGATTACAAAATTTTCATCACTTAATTCGTTGTTAATAGTAATAATCCCGTTTCTATCATTAAACAATTCACCATTAGGGTCAGTACGCTTGATAAAATTAAATAATTCGTCACGAATTTCTCCACGCTTTACACCTGAGGCAAGTTTTTGAAAATACTTTTCGTAAACTTTTATACCGCCAAATGTTGCACCTTCAACGACCGCAGCCGCCGCTGCCAACATGCCGGCAACATTTAGCCAACATTTTTTCTTCGGCTTTTTATTATTTGTCGAAATCTCAACGCTGTCCGCAGGATAATCAGCACCTCTAAAAGCAATCACCGAAGTGCTGTTTTGCGAGTGAGAAACTATATTATTCGTATTTTGAATATTTGTAACTTTTTCCATGAACACTGACCTATATTTAGATTAAAATTCAAAGTTTATAAAAATTGCGTATTATTTTTATTTATATTTAATAAATCTTAAAATAAGAATTTTTCATGGGCAATTTTTCAAATTCCATAATTTTATAAACAATATAGGGGAAAATATGTCCGAAAAAATTTCAGATATAAAAATTCTAAATAATAAAACAGATATTGAAACAGATAAGCGTAGAAAGCATAAATCTGCTTCATATACCCCTTCCATGAATTTAGACGAAGAGATTAAAGATTTATACGTTTCGGCCAAAAAACAACGCGGTTTTGTGGCGCATTTATATGACTTTTTAGGCAAGACATTTTCATTAGGGATATCCGATAAAAAGGTACTAAAAAAACTTGAGAAATTTGAAAACGGAAAAATATCAAAAGAGGACACAAAAGCATACATTGAGCGTTATAGAAATGCAAACGCAAACTCATCCGAAATCACAATTGATACTCTTGCGACATTATCAGCAATGGGCATCGGATTTTTCACAAAAAGGGCAAAGACACTGACAAAAGTCTTTACTCCTAAATATCAATCTGCTGCAACGGCAATCAGCGCAGCAGCCGCAATTATAACAGGTATCGCCGTTAAATCAGGTCTAAAAAGCATTGATAATCTTGGAAAAGATAAAGAAATACGAAAAAAAGAACATAACGCACAATCAAATATCGTGTCCGGCTCTTTAGACGGGGTATCGGGTATTCTATCAGCAGCAAGTCCTATGTTAATACCGGCAGGTATTGTGATTAATGCTTTTGCCAGATATGTTACGGACAAAAAGGATGATAAAACTCTACCATCAATCAGCGACTTTTTAGAAAAACAAAAAGATACTATCGGAATTGGTTTATTGAGTGTTGCAGGAGTCACTGCAGCAGCAGCTAAAGGGCATTTGAATGTATCAAAAATCAATGAAGCAATTAAAAATGCAAAGCTTAACAAAACTCACGTTATAAATTACAGACCGCCGGCAGGACAGTTGACAGAATTTCAACAACTGGCTCGTGATATCGGATATGACTTAAGTGTCGTTCTCAACGGCGAAAAATTTGACCCGTCAGGGATTACCAAACTTGATGAAGACTTTTTGAAAATCTTGTTGGAAAAAGGTCAAAACGGAAATATTGAGGGTAAGCTTCAAAAAATAGAGCAGGAAAATATTTTCTTACCAAAATATTTACAAACAGTAATTGATATTCCTGATGATAAACAACTAAAATTAATAAAACAAATTGATGAATTGATAGTTGCCCATAATGAGCGTAAAGCTGCAGGATTTTGGGGTAACGGCAGAAAAGAGGAGTTTTCGTTTAAAAATCACGGAATAGACGAATCTCTTGATAAACTTGATGAAAAAGGCATGGATATAAACGGCTTTAAAGATTTGCAAGAAATCATTAAGCGTATAAAAAGTAAATGTCCTACTTCCAGAACCATTACTCAAGCTCAAGAAATGGTTGACAAAGAATATGCAGGGCAATATAAAATTACAAAACTGCTGGGTGTAGGTTCTATTGCGGAATCATACTTAGCAAAAAGCTCTGACGGCAGAGAAGTTGTAATAAAACTTGTAAAACAACATTTCTTAGAAGGGGATAAAATTGCAGCAGATAAAGCTAAAGTTCTGAAAAAAATAGATGAGCGTGCAAAACCTGATTATTCTTGGTATTCTTCAAAACAAACCATACACTCTAAGGAAAGAAAAGAATACGATATAAATCAATTGGATAATATGTACAAAGTTTGGGGTAATGAAATTAATTTGTCGGAAGAGGCTTTATCCGCTTCTCAAATTGGAGAACAAGCTTCAAAATTCAGCCCCGTAGGCGTGATAGATTCTAAATCGTCCATATTTATAATGGAGAAAGCCAAAGGCATACAATTAGATAGTGACAAATTTGTTGAAGAATGGAAAAAAGCTAATCTGACAGAACAAGATTTTAAAAACTTTGTTGAAAATTATGTTCAGGTTTATTGTGAACAACTGTTCTCTTTACCGAAAAAAGGGATGAAAGTTGTTCAATCCGACCCTCATGGCGGTAATATTCTTGTCGATATTACACAAATAAAAAATCTTAAATCCGGTTCAAAACCGATTACCATAATTGACTATGGTAATACGACTAAAACTGAACAAACTCAAGCTATCAAAAATCTGTTTAATCACATAGATTACCTTATAGGAAATACTGATATGATAGCGGAAGCTATGCTTAAGGGTGCAAAATTCGGCAAAAACGACCCGAAAGCTATAAAAAATGAACTTTCAAAAGCCTTAAAATATGAAATATACAATCCGGATACAAAAATAGATGTAGATAATCCTGTTAAAATATTCTCAACAGTAAACAGTTTTTGTTTGAATTTTATGCAAAAGAAAAATATTATTCCTAATGCCTCACATATTAACCAAATGAAAGCTGAAGAAACATATATTATATCAAATCTCGGATGCTTAAAAAATGTTGCTGACGCATGCGGCTATGATATTGGAAAAGCGATAGATAGAGATGTTATTATAAAACAGCTTGTTAACGAAATGGCTTCCGCAACTCAAGATGCAACAAAAATTGCACCTAAATTAACCGCACAAGAAATTATGAAACGGTATAATTTCTTCGCAAAAAATTCAGAAGATGCCTTGAGCTGCTTGGGTATAAATTTCAATATCGTATAATAAAATACGCATAGTACGTTATTAAAAAGTTTATAGGTTTTTGAAATATAAAAAATTTTTTTGTAATATTATTATAGTATTGAAAATAAGAACGGAGTTTTATGGATAAGATTAATGTAGGTATAGCTTGTGATAATAATTATTCGCAATATGCAGGTGTAGTAATAGCATCTATTTTAACAAATGCGAATGAAAACAGTAATTTATGTTTTTACATTCTTGATGGCGGAATTAACGATGAAAATAAAGAAAAAATAATTTCTTTAAAACGAATTAAAGATTGTGAAATTAATTTTGTTCAAATTGATGAAAGTATGTTTGACGAATATAAAAAAATTAAAACACACGCATACATTTCAATCGCAACGTATTACAGGTTAAAATTAGCAACTTTACTGCCTGATATTGACAGGATAATATATTTTGATTGTGACATGGTAGTAAATAAAGATTTGGCAGACCTTTATAATATTGATTTTGGAGATAATATTGTTGCCGGAGTAAAGGATTTGAACTTTAGAATGCTCAGAAAAAATCCTTCATATACAAATGCAGGTATGCTGGTTATGAATTTAGCCAAAATTCGGGAACAAAATATTGAGACCGGATTTTTAAATTACACAAAGGAACATATAGATACAATAAAAATGGGGGATCAGGAAATTATTAATGAAGTTGTGAAGGGTAAAATAAAACTTTTACCTGACAAATGGAATGTACAATCAAGTAATTTTACAAATCGTTCTATATATACAAATGACCCGTGGATTATTCATTATGTCGGCAAACAAAAACCTTGGATATTCGGCAATTGGAATTACTATACTGAATATTATTACAGATATTTAAAACTTACGCCTTGGAAAATCGATGATAAAGAAGAAAAAGATTATATCAAAAAAAGTAAAATTAAAGGCATATTAGGTTACATCAAATACAGACCCCTATTTATGCTAAGACCTCGTTTTTATAAAGCATTAACTGATACTTATATTTTGAAAAAATAGAAAGTAAGATTGGTAATTTATATCGACACGTGTTAAAATCTAAAATCAATCCACGCAACTTGTTTACTATAACCCTTATTTTGTCAAGTGCCGGAATTTAATTTAATTAAGTTATATTATTATGCTTTTGGTAATACGTATTCTACGACCACCCTTAATGCACGAGGCATTTTTACTTCTTTACCCTCATAATTGGTAAATACAAATGGTTCTGGTCTTGTTGCCTCTTCAACTACCCTAAATTCTGCATTTCGTGGAAATAACAATTCACTTTGTTTATAATCGGAACCATCAGACACTCTTGCACCCTTTGGAACGATTATTTCTAATTTTACATCTTCTGTTCCTACATCACGAATACCGTTGCATGGAGAAGTTCCCCTTTCAGAGAAGGATGTGTACGAATACCCTTTATCAACAAAGGTATCACCTTTTTTAGCTTTTATAAGTTTGTTAATAAAATCAATACTACCGTCAGCTTTACCTCCGCATACTGTTCTATATACTGTAGTACCCTGTTCAAGTGGCTCGACAGTTCTAAAACCTTCATCAAGAATTACTTTTAATACATCATCCACTTCAAAACCAAGCCTTAATGGACTATTTATTCTATAGGCTAAATGATGCCCGGAAACTCTTCCATAATAGTCAAATTTGCCTGTTAATGCAACTTTTTCTATAATTTCTCTTAGCTCCGAATTATAAATCGAATGTGCTAAATCTAAATCATTGTATTTCAGTTTTCTATTATCAAATAACCACTTTGCACTATTATATAGTTCTAAATCTTGTGGCTTCATCTTTTTTAAAGCTAAATCTAAGTTCATTGCTCTTGCTTTAGGGTCTTTACTCCACAAATACCATAACCATTGTTCAGGGTCTTTTGCAAGTTCTCTCGCACTACGAGAATTTTCATCAAAAGAGCGACCATATTTTGTCCGCATAGATGGTAAAAATGCCTGATACCGTTCTTCTTCTGACGGTATTTCATTCTTATGTGCTTCAAAGAATTTAGTCCGCTCTTTTTCTATAACTTCTTTTAGTTGCTCAGCTTCTTTTAATCTTTGTTCATATAAAGGATTTTCTTTCTTTGCAAGTTCCCTATTCCAAAAATCAGAATACTCTTTTTCTTTTGCATGATGTTGCTCGTTTAGCCAACGTTCATTATTCCAATCACTCAATTCTTTTGCTTCTTTAATTTCTGCTAATTCTTTTTCTTCTTGTTCAAAAAATTCCTGAACTTGTTTGTCTATTTCTGATTGATTTTCATGTGCTAAATCGGTTGTTTTTGGTGGATCAACATTCGCTTTTGTTTTTGGTTGAGCAATATCCGGTTTATCAGGAATATGTGGAGTAGTAACATCGCCTTTACCACTAACATTCAGTGTTTCGTTTGATTTAGGTTTTATATCTTGTGTGTTTCCTGTTAATTTCTTCCAAAGATTTTTAACGTGTCTGCCGTTTGCAGCTTTAAAATCTATTGCTATACCTAACAAAGCAGCTAAAGTAGTACCAATTGCAGCATAGGTTATAATTTTCTTTTTATCTAATTTTTTACCGTTAAAATTATCTTCCTGTGGTTGTCTTTGTATATTTTCAGATGATTTCACATCGATAATGGTAGCATTTTGTTTAACTACCGCAGGAGTATTCTGGACTTTTACACTATCATTTAATGATACATTTGGTATGGTCATAATTTTCCCTTACTACTTGTTATATTTATAAAGTATAGTGTAATGGAAAATTTGCTTATTTGTAACAAGAATTTAATACATAATAGAAATATTTTTATTTTTTAGCACTTTTATCGGCAAGTTCGCTGTCGACTCTCAAAAATACCGGCTTAATTTCTTCTTTTGTTATCAGTTTACCGGATTTAATTTCGTCTGTTGTTATATCATCAAGCTTTTTGGTTATATCGTAAGAAAGCTGTTTAGCCATTGCTGACGCAATATTCGGACAATACGGATAAATTAGAGAAGATACTACACACATTACTTCCAGTACTGTTGTAAGTACCTGCCCGCATTCCGTCATTTTTTCTTCTTTTGCCAAAGTCCAAGGCGCATTGTCCGTAACATATTTATTTGCCGAATCAACAATAGATATAATTTCTAATGCTGCTTCTGAAATTTCAAAATGGTTAAAGTGATTTTCAACAACCTTAATTTTACCTAAGCTCTCTTTTATTAAACTTAGAGAACCTTTTACTAATTCAGGATTTTTGGTTACAAAAAATTCATCTTTAACTTCGCCGTCAAAATATTTTACAAGCATCGATAACGTTCTGTTTAACAAGTTACCCATAGAGTTTGCAAGATGTGCATTAACTTTTTCTTTAAAATCTTCATCGGAATAATTACCGTCACGTCCGCAAGGGGCAGATGTTGCCATATAATATCTGAATGCATCCGGATATTCTAATTCAAAATTCTCTAAAACGGATGTTGGAGATACCACATTTCCCAACGATTTTGACATTTTTGTTTCATCAATAGTAATCCAACCGTGTGCAAAGATATGTTTTGGCAACGGTAAGTCTAAAGCCATTAAAATTCCAATCCAATATATACTATGAAATTTAAGAATATCTTTCCCTATAACGTGAACATCAACCGGCCAAAGCTTTTTAAATTGTTCGCTCGAACCGTCAGGGTCATAGCCTATTGCCGTAATATAATTTGACAAAGCGTCAATCCAAACGTAAATTGATTGCTCAGGGTCATCAAGAATATCAATACCCCAACCTACATTTTCCTTGGAACGAGATACCGAAATATCTTGTATATCTTCCAATTGATTAAGAACTTCATTTGCTCTGAACGACGGAACAATAAAATCGGGATTTTCTTTTATATGCTTGATAATAGCATCTTTATACGCAGATAATTTAAAGAAATAATTTTCTTCTTTAACTATATCCGGCTTCTTTAAGTGGTCAGGACATAAACCGTCTTCTGTCAAATCTTTCGGGTTTAAAAAGCATTCACATCCCTGACAATACCACCCTTCGTACTCGTGTTTATAGATATCACCTTTATCTTTTAACTTTTGAAAAATTTTCTGAACAATTTTTTCGTGATCTTTATCAGTTGTTCTTATAAATTTATTATATTGAATATCAAGAGCTTTCCAGGCATCTTTGAATTTTTGAGAGTTCATATCGCAAAGTTCTTTCGGGGTAATACCATTAGCCGCTGCAGTTTTTTGAATTTTTATACCATGTTCATCAGTACCTGTTAAAAAAAACATATTATCAGTTCTTTGCGAATAATGTCTTGCTATAACATCGGTTAAAATCTTTTCGTAAGCGTGACCTATGTGGGGTGCTCCGTTCACATAATCTATTGCAGTGGTCAAATAATATTTATCCATAACTTTTCTTAATACCTCGTCCATCTCTAATAATATGTTTAGTTTATCACAAAAATATTTACAAATGTCAGAATAAATTCTGCAAAATTATTTTACATATAAAACCATAACATAACTCTTAAATATTTTGTTATAAAAATCGCCATAAAACTAAAAATAAGGTCGTAAATAATTTTAATGCCGCTTTGAGCATTAATCCAATTCAATACAAAATCTATTCCGGCGTGTCTGATAACTGCAAGCCCTGTCATATAAATTATCCCGACAAGATGAATAGTAATAACACCCCAAAATACTGCTTTTGCAATGTTTTTGTAAGAATAACCGTCTTTTAATATTGTTCCCAAAATAATTCCTGCAGGAATAAATGCCGCAAGATAACCAAAACTGTATTCGGTTATATAATGCAAACCGCCACCCAGAGCAAATACCGGTATAAAAAACAGTCCGGTGATTAAGTATAAAAGTATACTAATAGAACCAAATCTTCTGCCCAACAATCCCACAATAAACATTGCCACCGGAATTTGCGGAATATATTTTATAGTGAACATAAAATCTTCTAACGTACAAGCCTTCCCGCTAAACAGTTTAAACGGAATAATCATATGAGTAACATCCAAACGTAAAAAAGTTGCAACAACAAGCATAAAAGCACAAAAAACAATAAGAGTTGTACTGCCTATACCAATATGCAAACCCTTTCTAACTTTTTTACCTTTAATTTTTCCCTTGGTCTTAACTTTAGAAAAATGCTGTTTGATATTTTGTTTAATTTTATACCTTATTGATTTAGGCCTGAAGTCTTCTTCAGGCATATTTTCAGAATTTTCTATATTTTCTTTATTTTCTCTCATTAATCGTAATAACCTTTTTGAGATTTTCTATATTTTTATTATATATAGTTTTAAATTTATCGTAAAAAATGTTTTCTGTCCACATTATTAAAGCATCTTCATTATTATCCTGATAATATTTTTTTCTTGTACCTAGTGATTTAAAACCGTATTTTTCATACAGATTAATTGCCTTTTCATTAGATTCTCTGACTTCCAGAGTAATATATTTAATACCGTTTTCGCGGCAATTTTCTATTGCTGTATATACAAGGGCTTCCCCGATTTTTTTCCTTCTGTAATCCGGTTTTACTGAAACGTTTGTTATATGAGCCTCTTCAAGAATTTGCCATGTACCTATATAGCCTACCAAATTATACTCGGAATCTATTGCGCAAAAATAATGCGCAAAATCATTAGACAATTCATTAAAAAAAGATTCTCTTGACCAATGATGCTCTCCATATGACTCTTTTTCTATTTCAACGACAGAATCAATATCCGCAACAGTCATAGGTCTGATAGTAATAGCCAGCTTCTCAATATTCATAATGTGATATTAACATAAATAGTTTTTAAAGTGAAGTTGTCAAATATATTATTTTTATTGTATCTTGATTTAATATTTCTCAGTGGTATAATTGACTTACACTCGGGGTTAAGATTTTTTATGATGAGTCAAAACAAAAAATTATCAATTGCATTCTACTGGCATATGCATCAGCCGGTATATCAATTATCGCCCGAGGGTGATTATTTAATGGCGTGGGTCAGATTACATGCGGTAAAAGATTATCTTGATATGATTACTATTACCGATAAGTTTAAGAATATTAAAATGAATGTAAATCTTGTACCTGTACTATTAGATGCGTTTATTGATTACGGCGAACGCGGGGCTCACGATTTACATTCACGTTTAACAGTAACTCCTATTGAAGAATTAAATGATGAAGATAAAGAATTTATTCTAAATAACTTTTTTGATGCAAATTATAAAACAATGATATACCCTTATCCTGAGTACAACAGACTTTTTCAGAAGCGACAATTCCATAGAGAAGTTGACCCGTCACAGTTTACCAATCAGGAATATTCCGATTTAATGGCTTTATTTAATCTTGTCTGGATTGACTCTGTGTATCAGAAACAATATCCTGCTCTGAAAAAATTAATTAAAAAGGGGAAAAATTATACCTATGATGACAGGTGCGCTATCATTGAGTTACAAAGAGATATTATAAGGAAAATTATCCCTGAATATAAGAAATATATTAAAAAAGGCAAAGTAGAAGTAACAACCAGTCCATATTATCATCCGATTTTACCTATTTTATTGAATATAAATTCTGCACAGGTATCCAACAAAGAAGGACTGCCTGCAAATTTAGATATGGAAAAAGATGCTGAAATGCAAATGCGTTTAGCTCTCGACAGAATAGAAGAATTGGTAGGGAAAAGACCCAGAGGAGTATGGCCATCAGAACATTGCGTGAGCCCTCAGGAACTTGATTTATTTAAAAATTTAGGACTTGATTGGACCATATCGGATGAAGGTATTCTTGCAGAATCCATAAATTTTGAATTTATACGTGATTTTAAAGGTTATATGGAAGACCCTTATCATCTTGTTAAATCTTATGAATACAAAAACGGACTAAAAGTTATATTCAGAAACTCAATGATACCTAACTTAATCGGATTTGAATATCCGAATTTTGATGCAGAATTCGCAGCTAAAGATTTGTATGAACGCATTAAAGTAATGCAAAGTAAACTGTTATCATCTCCTGATGAGAACCATCTTCTAACAATAGCCATGGATGGAGAAAATTGTTGGGAAAATTATCCGCACGACGGAAGTGATTTTTTAAACACATTGTACAAACTAATTGATAAGGATAAATCCCTTGAAACAGTTTTAATAAGTGAATATATTGATAAAGAAAAAAATCACAAAAAATTAAACAAAATAAAATCCGGTTCCTGGATAAACCGTAATTTTAAATTGTGGATAGATGAACCTATAAAAAATCTTGCGTGGCAATATTTAAAAAAGGTACGAGATGACTTTGTTGAATTCGAAAAGAATAATCCAAATAATCCATATATAGAAAATGCACGAAAAGAAATATTTATATGTGAAGGCAGTGACTGGTTTTGGTGGTATGGGGAACCTAACGATTCCGGACGTGACAATATTTTTGATTATTTATTTAGAGAACATTTGAAAAATGTGTATATTTATTTAGGTTTGGATATCCCTGATTATCTTGATATACCGTTATTGTCCTCACCTAACAAACCGTCAAGATATCCTAAAGGGGAGATTAAACCTAAAATTGACGGAAGTGACAATGAGGATTCCTGGCTAAATGCCGGATGTATTGATATCCCTGACGGACCGGTTTTAAAAGAAAATAAATTTTTCAGCAAAATATGTTTTGGATATGATAAAGAGAATTTTTATCTCAGATTTTACATTAACCATTATGTACTTGAAAACCCATTAACAAAAAATAGGTCATACCAAATGTACATATACACCCGTAATTCTTCAAAAAGACAATCCTTATCGCCAATCAGATTGATTAACAAAACAGATGATATCTTACCTGTTGCTAAACAAAAATTCCATAATGAAATACAAGTGACCGTAAATCAGGGGGAACTAAGATATGTCAGAATCATAAAATCAGTTCCGAATAATTTATGGGTTCTACAATCATCAAAAGATTTAGCTTTTGCGTTTGATAAAGTAATTGATTTACAACTTCCATTCGATAATTTAGACATAAATCCTAAAGAAAATATGGAATTTGTTTTTGTTACCGCAGGCTATGGACTTAATGATATATTTATACCAAACGAAATGCTGCTTAATATAAAACGTAGCTAAGCAGTTTTATAAACAAAAATTATTACTAATCAAGATAGAAAACAGTAATTACTTTATGACTTTCTTCTGCAAATTTAACTGCCGTATGAAGAGTTTTACTTGTATGAGAAAGGAAACAGATTAATTGGTTACATTCTTCAATAATTTCTCTGTTACAAACTCTTGAAGCATCAGCCAATGTCATCATAGCCCTATCGGAATGTTCAACAATATTCGGAACGCCGATTAATTGATCCTGAACGTCGCTAGGCTGCTGACCGATAGTTTGAGGTAAAATAACTCGTAATTTATCAGGATTTGCCTTCATTGCACCACGAATTGCCGCCGCGTTTGTTCCCGAAGAACCACCTGAAGTAATAATCGTATTACCCTGCATAACTAAAGCCGTTGCTAAGGTTTCAATCATTTGCTGATGTGTAATAGGTAAATTACGACTGCCGATTATTGCAATTTTTTTGGCAGATTGCCTGATAGTTGCTAATTCTTGAGCAAGTTCATCAACAGTATGAGGAGAATCCGCTGTAACAACATCCAAATCATCCATAGGAACCATTATTGACGGTTGCTCATCTTGTCCTTCGTTTTTATCAGCAAGCATTGTAATATCAATTTTTTCTTCTACCATTTTTCCTACTTTCTCATTGCAATAATAATATTTTTCGATTATGCTGATTATAACATAAAACTTTAATTTTGGGAATAGGGTATATGGAAAATCTATTGGAAAATCTTAATAAAGAACAGAGAGAAGCTGTTCAAACAACAACCGGACCACTTTTGATACTTGCCGGAGCAGGCAGCGGAAAAACAAAAGTTTTGACATCAAGAATTGCATACTTAATCCAAAACGGGGAAAAACCAAAAAATATTTTAGCAGTAACATTCACAAATAAAGCCGCTAAAGAAATGAAAGTGCGTGTGGGGAATATTGTTGGTGAAAATATTGTAAAATATATGTGGATTGGCACATTTCACAGTATATGCGGAAGAATTTTAAGAGAAAATATAGATAAATACCATTTTCAATCCGGTAAAAAATTGGATAAAAATTTCACAATATACGATGATAGCGATACTACCGCAGTCATAAAACAGGCAATAAAAAAATTAAATATAGACGATAAAATATATCAACCCAAATTAGTAAAAGCCGTAATATCAAATGCAAAAAATAAAATGCAAGATGCATACACTTTTGCAACATTTGCAAGAGATTTTAAATCCCAAAAAATTGCACAGATTTTTGAAGAATATGAAAATACCCTAAACAATAATAATGCAATAGATTTTGACGACATGCTTATGCTTACGGTAAAACTTTTAGAACAAAATTCGGAGGTAAGAGAATATTATTATGAAAGATTTAAGCATGTACTTGTTGATGAATATCAGGATACTAACCTTGCGCAATACAAGTTGGTAAATATGCTTTATACAAATCTTAATCCGGAAATTCCGCCACAACGTTCTTTATGTGTTGTCGGTGATGTTGATCAATCAATATACAGCTGGCGTGGAGCTGATTACACTATTATTATGAATTTTCAAAGAGATTTTAAAAATACAAAATTAATTAAGCTTGAACAAAATTACCGCTCTACATCAAATATTCTTGATGTTGCGAACTCAATCATTGAAAATAATACTGAACGTGTAGATAAAGTTTTATATTCCAATAAAGGGAAAGGGGAGCTCATTGACTACTACGAAGCACAAGATGACGCGGATGAAGCGAACTTTATAATCGGTAAAATACAACAGGAAAGCGGCGGAAATTATAATCAGTATGCAATTTTATATCGTACAAATTCTCAATCCCGTGCGATAGAAGAAGCTTGTATGGCAGTCGGAATCCCTTACAGGATATATGGCGGCCTAAAATTCTATGACCGTAAGGAAATTAAAGATATCATAGCTTACTTAAAATTGATATTTAATACGGATGATTCTCAAAGCATGAAACGCATTATAAATGTTCCAAAGCGCTCAATCGGAGATACAACAGTTAAACGACTTCAACATTTTGCAGATATGAATGATATCAGTCTTTTTGAAGCAGCAAAACGAATTGGAGAGGATAATGAAATTCCAGCCCGTACAAAAGCTAAAATTACCGATTTTGTTGAATTAATTACAAAATTCCAAAAATCCGTGGACTCACATAACCTGAGAGAATTCGTAACTCTTGTTATAGAAAAATCAGGATACTTGGCTGAATTGCAAGCTCAAAATACTCCGGAAAGTGACGCCGATATTGAAAATTTACAGCAGCTTGTTAACGTTGCCGAAGAATTTGTGCCTGAGCAAGACGATAATATTTTAGGTGAATTTTTAACACAAGTATCATTGGTTTCAGACATTGACAGTATGGATAATATAGCAAACAATGTTACTCTTATGACTTTGCATGCGGCAAAAGGACTTGAATTTCCGACAGTATTTTTAGCAGGTCTTGATGAGGGAGTATTCCCACATCAAAGAACGCTTAATATTCCGTCAGAACTTGAAGAAGAACGCCGCTTGATGTATGTAGGAGTAACCCGTGCGGAAGAAAAATTATATCTGACATCCGCAAAACGCAGACAAATGTGGGGGGAATATAAATATTACAATACTTCAAGATTTATAGGAGAAATTCCTTCGGAATTACTTAACAATATCGGAGGAAACGAATCTTATTCCGTCGGTTCATCGTCAACTTTCCGAGATGCTGTTTCAAAAGCTAAAAATTCAAGTTATTCATCACATCCTGCTTCAGTACAATCCGATAACTACGGATACGTAAAACCGTCATCAGGATTCGGTAAAAACTTTGTTGCACCGCAAAAACGTTCTACAACAACTGTTACACGCACTCCTGCAAGAACAATTCTTGTTAAATCAGAAAAAAACAAGAAAAAAGATGAAGAAAAAGTAAAAGAGTTTTTTAAAGACAATGCAATTAAAAGAATGCTCGAAGAAAAGAAAAAGTCTGATTTTGAGCGGGCACAAATGGAAGCTGAGAGAGAGAAAAAAATCTCAGGCGATAATGAAATGTTTGATGTGTTTAGTGCCGGAGACAGAGTTTTTCACGACAAACTCGGAATAGGACATATATTAGAAGTTATTCCGGTTGGTGAAAGTACAATGTACACAATTGATTTTGGTAAGCAAGGCAAAAAAGCCATGGATGCCTCATACGCAAGACTCAAAAAATTCTAATATCAAACTATATCTTTTTAAAAATCAGCGATGTATTAATTCCGCCAAACGCAAAATTATTACTCATGATATATTCTGTTTCCAAAATTCTTGGCTCTGTCATAATATAATCAAGATTTCCGCATCTGTCATCAACGTTTTTCAAATTTAATGTCGGGCAGAACCAATTATTATTCATCATCTCTATACTCATAATTGCTTCTATTGCCCCACATGCCCCAAGAGTATGCCCTGTATAACTTTTTAAGGTACTTACAGGAATTTTATTACCAAAAACACTGCAAGTAGCTTGAGATTCTGCTATATCACCATTTATTGTACCTGTGCCATGAGCATTTATATAACCTATATCCTCACAGGATAAATTTGCATTGTTTAGACTCATCTTCATAACTTTTGCCATCATTTCCGAATTTGGATTTGTTATATGGGTACCATCAGTATTTGTAGCAAAACCGACAATTTCCGCATAAATATGAGCTCCTCTGTTTTTGGCGTGCTCATATTCCTCTAATATCAATGTACCTGCCCCATCCCCGATAACAAGCCCGTCTCTATCCCTATCAAACGGAGATGGTGTCAGTTTTGGGGTATCATTTTTTATACTTGTTGCAAATAAAGTATCAAAAACTCCGATATTGCTCGGGCTGTGTTCTTCTGCTCCGCCTGCAATCATAACCGTTTGAATACCTGATTTAATGGCTTCATACGCATAACCAACAGACATTGAACCTGAAGTACAAGCTGTTGATGTCGGAATTATTCTGCCATGAGTTTTAAAATACAACGAAATATTAACGGCAGCCGTATGGGACATCATTCTCACATATGACCCTGAATTAAGATTTTTAACTTCATGATTTACACACATGGAATAAAAATCCATAATAGCATCAATAGAACCGCTGCAAGAGCCGTAAGCAACGCCGGTTTGTCCGCTTGTTATAATTTCATCATTTAATAATCCCGCATCCTCAAGGGCCTGTCTTGCTGTTACAACAGCCATGATTGCAACTTCGCCCATTGTGCGGGTAGTTTTCCTTGTAAAATCCTGCGGCAGCACAAAATTTTTTATTCTTGCATCTAATCCGGTATGTAAACCTTTATATATCCCCAGACTTTCATCAAATTCAATACAATTTTCAAGTTTATGCAATCTTTCATAACATGATTTAACAGAAGACCCTAACGGACTTGTTAATGCCATACCGGTAACTACAACTCGTTTTGTCACTAGCACATACCTCCGTTAACAGAAATTACCTGACCTGTAATATATGAGGCGTCATCACTAAACAAGTAATTTATAAGACTTGCAACTTCTTTTGGAGTACCCATTCTTTTCATTGGAATTGCATCTTTTATCATTTCAAATGGAAAATCTCTTGTCATATCAGATTCTATGACTCCGGGAGCAACACAATTGACCGTAATATTTCTTTTTGCAACTTCTTTACTCAAAGATTTTACTGCACCGATAATTCCGGCTTTTGACGCACTGTAATTTATTTGTCCTCTGTTACCCTCTAATCCGGAAATTGATGATAGTGCAACGATTCTGCCTTTTCTGTTTTGAATCATCGGTAAAATCAAAGGTCGAAGGGTATTATAAAATCCGTTTAAATTTGTATTTATCACTTTATCCCATTCTTCATCTTCCATTGCCGGAAAAGAGTTGTCAGCAGTAATTCCGGCATTTACAACAACTCCGTAATAAATACCGTTTTCATCAATATCTTTTAATAAAACCTTTTTTGTTTGTTCTCTGTTTGAAACATCAAATTGTAGAATCCTAACTTTTCTGCCTATATTTTCAACGATTTTTTGAACTTCCATAGCTTTTTGCATGTTTTTATTGCAGTGTAATACAATATCAAAACCGCTTTTTGCCAAATATATAGCGGTTTCTTTTCCAATACCCCTGCTTGAACCTGTAATTAACACTGTTTTATCCATTAAGAATTTCCTCTATATTACCATTCTCATTTTGATATACATTTATGGTTGCACTTGCCACTTCTTCATTATCTTCATTATAAATGAAACATTCAAAAGAGTATATCTCTGCAACAAATACTTCTTTTACCGTAATATAATATGTCTTTCCCAATTCAAAAGTTTTTATGGAATTGTTATATAATCTTGTTCCAAGCAAAAATCCAATCTTTGGTTCTGATAAATTTTTCCTAAAATACGCATAACAACCTATTGTTTGCGCCATATATTCAATACCAACCACGCTGTCAATACCGTTTAACGACTTATCAAAAAACAAACTGTTTTCGCTGATCGTTACAACAGATTTTAACCATTTTTCTTCAATTGAATAATCGACAATATCATCAATTAAAATCATCGGGTCTTCATGAGGAAGTATTGTCGCTAAATATTTTTTGTTATTCATAGTTTTTCCCCATAATCATGATTGCATTTGTTCCGCCAAAACCAAACGAATTGCACATGCATATTTTACATTTCGGATATTTTTTATCTTTTTCAACAAGGTTAACCTTAGAAATATTCTCATCGTATTCATTATCATAGATATGAGGGTACAATCTGCCATCAAAACGCTCCAACAATTTACAACATAAAGCTGTTTCGATTCCTGCCGCTGCACCCAAACAATGACCGGTCATTGGTTTTGTTGAACTTACCGGTACATCATTTTTAAAAATCTTACTTATCGCATTTGCCTCCATTAAATCGTTTGCGGCAGTACCTGTTCCATGAATATTTATGTAATCTACTTCTTCGGGTTTTATATTTGCATCAGATAACGCCAATTTTATTGCATTAATTGCTTCTTTAGCATCCGGATCGGGGGTTGTTGAATGATATATATCAGAACTTTCACCTATACCCATAATTTTTATTCCTTTTGCATTATTATCATTTTCTACAATAAATATTGCACTTGCTTCTCCCAAATTCATGCCTGCTCGATTTTTGCTAAAAGGAATCGACGGCTTGTCCGATAATATTTCCAAAGAATTAAAACCGTAGATAGGGACTTTTGCCAAAGTATCAACACAAGCTATAATAACAGCATCCGAAACATTATTTCTTAATAAATCTCTTGCCAGAGCAAAGGCTTTCAGTCCTGACGAACAAGCCGTCGAAACCGTTGTATAAAATCCGCTAAGATTAAGATGTTTTCTCAGAAATACAGCCGGATTTCCGAGTTCAAAATGTTTCGGGTTTTTAGATTTTTCATATTCTTCTACTCCGGAATTTGTACTTGCAACAACAATCCCTATCCTATCTTTAGGATAATTTAAAGCTTCAATTTTACTTTTTAGTAATTCTATATTTTTTAGCAACAATCTATTACAGCGAATATTAAAATCTTTGTCAGGAATATCAGAGAGCTTAGATTTTATAACTCCTGCACGAACGAAATCCTCCGATATATAATTATCAAAATTGTCAAAACAACATATATTACCGATAATGGCTTTTTCAAAAATTTCATTGATGTTGTTTCCTAAATTACAAAGAGCTTCATAACTCGTTATTATCAAAACTTTAACCCTCTTAATATTTATAATATAATGATAGCATGAAAGAGATTTTATTAGAATTTTATGTGAATAAGTATAATTATTTAAAAAATTCAAATGAAATTGATTTGAGTTTTATACCGCCAATTATGCGCAGAAGAATGAGTATTGTGGATAAGTATATATTATCCGTATTAAACAACATATATTCAGACAATATTGAAAATATTGTATTTTCTTCCCAATATGGAGAAGTTGAAAGGTTAATTAAACTAATAAATCAATATACCGAAAATAAAGAGGTTTCTCCAAATGCTTTTTCGGGTTCTGTTCATAATTATTCGGAAGGGTTTTTCCTGTTGAATAAACAAAAATCAATACCCTATACTGCGGTATCATCTTGCGAACATTCTATATCAATGGGTTTTTTATCGGCAGTAGTATCAAACTATAATAATATTATTTTTTGTTATGTCGATGTTGATACAAATAGTGACAACCAAAGTGCTTTTGCAATTAATTTAACAAAAACACCCGAATCTGATACAATTAAATACACAATAAAACTCAAAAACAATCCTATAACAAAAGATGATTTTGATAATTACATTAAACTTTTTAGCGGTAATATAACAACACTTAAAACTCCGATTTATAGTATTGAAAGGGCTGTATAATGATAAAATTTCTTCGAGGAGCTGCCGTAGTTTTATTGATTACCCTATTTGGTATTGGGGCATTATTTATAAGATATTGCATTTTCCCATTCACAAAAACACAAATGAAAAAATATGAAATGTTGCAAAAATCTTGGAAATTTTACATCCGGCTGCTTAAAAGTTTAAAAATAATAAATTTAAAAATTGAAGATGAAGAAAAAATAAAATCAATTAAGAACTCTATTATTGTATCTACCCACCCGAGCTTTGCGGATATCGTAATTTTAATGTCAATTATTCCGCACTCAACATGTTTTGTTGCCGAAAAATTAGCTCGCAATCCGTTTTTTAAAGGGATTGTAAAGTTATTATTTATACTTGATGTTCAATCAATTGATGAATGGTTGAATAATGCTCTTGAAAAATTGGATGCCGGCTTGAATGTTATAATATTTCCGATGGGAGGGCGACACAAAAAAGAGGAAACGCCTAAAATACGACGCGGCGCTGCCCTGATTGCCCAAAAATCACATAAAAATATTGTTATGTTAAATCTCGAAACAGATTTTGATTTTTTACAAAACAATCAACCGATATATAAAGCCGGAGAGGAAACGGTGCAATATTTATTAGAATATTTAGGACAAATTGATACAAATTCTTTTTTAGAAAAATATCCTGATGAAGTTACCTTCAAAACAGAGGTCACAAAACAAATATCAACAAATTTATACAAAAAGCAAAGTTAAATTTTTGTGCTATAATGTGAGTATGGAATTGGAACAGCAAATTAAACAGTTAATTATAAGTTCTTTAGAGTTGGAAGATATTTCCACAGAAGATATAAAAGATGAAGAACCTTTATTTGGTGAAGGTCTCGGACTTGATTCGATTGATGCATTGGAACTCGGAATGGCTTTGAAAAAAGAGTTTAATTTAACATTAGGCAAGGATAAAGAAGAAAATAAAAAAAGATTTTATTCGGTTAAAACTATTGCAAATCTTGTAAGGACACAACAAAATGAATAAAAAATATTCAAAAGAAGAAATTTTCAATAAATTATGTGAAATTTTAGAAGATGAGTTTGAAATTGATAAGTCTTTATTAAACGGTGATGCAAATTTATTTACGGATTTAGACATGGATAGTATTGATGCAGTGGATTTGGCGGTAAGATTACAACAATTTACGGATAAAAGGATTTCTCCTGAAAAGTTTAAACAAATAAGAACATTAGATGATGTTGCAGATGCAATTTACAACCTTTTATAAGGATATAAATATGGGTAAGATTAAACATTTTACACCAATTTTAATTACTTTATGTGTTGTTTTTTTATTTTATATTAAGAGGATTGTATTTTTGAAATTTTACCCTCCAATATGCAACTTGACTATTTTTATTATATTTTTCGGCTCTCTTTTTACCAAAGAAACCATTATCCAAAAGTTTGCAAGAATGTGCGGTGATAAACTTGAAAAACCTGCTTGGCTTTACACAAGAAACATAACTTACGTTTGGTGTGTTTTTATGTTTATTAATTTATTGATTTCAATATGGACAATCTTTTTATCAGATAATATTTGGATACTTTATAACGGGTGTATTTCATATATTTTAGTCGGACTCCTTTTTGGTATAGAATATATTGTGAGGATTATTTTACGCAAAAGGAAATTGATTTAATGCTGGAAATTTTTACTACAAATAAATATGACAAAAAAACCGCATTAACAGACGGAATAACAGCTTACACCTTTTGTGATATAAAAAAACAAATAGCATGGCAAATTGAAAGATTAAAAAATAAAAGTAAAAATGTTATTCTCACGGGAGAAGACAGTTATAGTTTTATAATAAATTTTTTTGCATCTGTTTTTAGTAAAAAAAACATTTATTTGATAACTGACCGTACAAAATTAAATGACATCGATATAGAATATGAATTACTCGAAAAAGAAGATTTTGGAAACCGAGAAAATTATAATTTTCACGAAATTGATACGCATAATATATTTATTAGTTTTTTCACTTCCGGTTCTACAAATAAACCGAAAGTTATAAAGCATTCCTTTTACAATTTAATTCTTGAAGGAAAGGTTCTGGGGAATGAATTTGGACTGAATGACGAAAACATGACCGTAATGTCAACAACAAACCTTTGTCACAGATACGGATTTGCTACACATTTTATGTTTCCGCTAATAAATAAAATGAAAATTTATGTTAAAAATGTCGCTTATCCTGAAAATGTTGATATTGATAATTCTATGCTTATTACTACTCCTTCGTTTTTAACTTCTGTTTTTAAATATAATATACCGTTTAACATTACTCCGAAATATATATTTTCCGCAGGTTCTAAATTGGATAATAAAATTTTTGAAAGTTTAGAAAAAATTTCCAATGTTATTGAAATATACGGTAGTTCAGAAACGGGGTATATTGCATATAAAAGACATCACAACGAAAATTTTAAATTATTCGGTTGCGTAAATATGAAAATAAACGAAAATAATGTTGAAGTAACGGCAGAACATATATACAACAAATCCGCACTAATTAATGACAAAATAGAACTCATCAATAATCACATTATAATAAAAAACAGAACTGACAGAATGTTTAAAATATACGAAAAAAGGGTTTCCGCAGAAGAGCTTGAGTCAAAATTAAAAATTTGTGAGTACATTGAAGATTGTTATATTACAAAATTTGAGGACAAACTTGTTTGTCTGTGTGGACTTTCATCAAAAGGAAAAGAATATTTATTGCAAAACGGTATGACTAATTTAATTAAAAAACTAAAACAATACATGTTTAAGTACTCTGAAATAATTCCGCAAAAATGGAAATTTATTGATGAAATTCCAAAAAATACTATGGGAAAAATTGATAAAGCAACAATAGAGCATCTTTTCAGCATAAATTTATCATTACCTGTTATTTTAGACAGAAAAGTTACCGAAAACACCATATTATACAGAATATTATTTTATAAAAATTGTAATTTCTTTAAAGGGCATTTCCCTGAATTTAAACTTGTTCCGGGGGTAGCACAAATATTTTGGGCAAAAGAATTTGCTAATACGCATTTTCACTTGAATCTCGGACAGGGACAATGGAAACGGATTAAATTTTCAAATATTATTAAACCTGACAACATCATTAATTTAAAACTGGAATACAAAGAAAAGTATGTATCTTACGAATATTATAGCGATTCAAAAAAATATGCATCCGGTGTATTTTTATGCGAAAATATATTTGAAGGAGTATCATAAATGAGCTTATATCAATCTGAATATGAAGTAAAAGTCTCATTCGAAGATTTGGATCCGATGAATGTTGTATGGCACGGTAATTATATACGCTATATGGAACAAGCCCGTTGTGACATGCTGGAAAAACTTAATTACAATTATAACGATATGAAATCTGACGGTATTGCATATCCGATTGCAAAAATGAATATTAAATATATTAAACCGGCAGAATTTATGGACATTCTTACAATAAAGTCGGATTTAATTTCCATTGACCCTACATTGGATATTAAATATTATATTTTTAATAAAAAGACAGGAGATAAAATCTTTGAAGCAACAACAATGCAAATAAGAATTGATATTAATACCAAAGAAACGGTTTACTCTCCGCCTGTTAAATTTTTACAAGCCATTAAAGAGGTAAATAATGAAAAAATATAGTATCATAATATTTTTATTGTTAATATTATCCTGTCCTGTTTTGGCTGATGTATATAATTCTCCATCAAATCTTGAAAGTATTTCAAAACAAATACCGAAAATTGGCAGTATAAAATGTAAATTCCGTCAGGAAAAGTTCTTGCAAAACATTTCCAAACCTCTTATCTCCTCAGGAGATTTTGAATTTATAGAAAATAAAGGTGTATACTTTCACACACTATATCCTATTGAATCAACCGTCGATTATACAAACAAAAATTATAAGCAAATAAATGATATTGTTAATGCCATCTCAGCAAAAAAATATTCGAGATTAGAAAAAGAATTTGATTTTTTCTATGAAGAAAACGGTAACAAATGGACTCTTGGAATGAAACCCAAGAAAAATTCCAATGCCTATAATTACATTTCATCTATAACTCTTGACGGTTCTGACTACATAAATAAAATCCGCATTCAACAAACAAACGGGAATAAGACGATATTATGGTTCACAAAATAAGAATAATTTTTTTATTTATAGTGTTTATTCTAATGTGTGCTATAGGATTTACACACAAAGGCCACATTGAAACGAATCTGTTAAAAACGCTTTTACCCGATAAAGTAACCAATTCTGCCGATATAGTTTCTATTGCAAACAAATCTTCTTCGATAATAAAGGTCGTTTTTGAATCTGATACTCAGGATAATTTAGAGGAATTAAAACAAAATTTTAATAATAAAATAAATACGGAATATTTTGAAATTAACAAACCGGATGTATCAAAGCTATTGGATAAATATCTGTCACAACCTGCAAATTTTTTATCCGAAAAAACAATAAAACTTTTAACAGAAAAAAAATATGATGAAATATATTCTAAAAGTATAGAAAATTTGTACAATCCCACAGGAATACAATTAACTACACTCGACAAAGACCCTTTTTTATTACTTGACGATTTCATTCTTTCTAATAAAAAAATTTCAAATAATACAGACTACATGAATGGTAAATACTATGATTTTATGACTCTGAAAAGTAAAAATAATGATGCTTTATCTCCTGATTTAAGCAATAAAAAAATTGAACAATTAGTGAATATTCAAAAAAATCTTTCCGATAAACATTCAAAAATTTATCTTGGAGGAACGCCTATTCATTCTTATTATACAAGCTTGCGTTCCGTAACTGATATTAATATAATTTGTATCCTTTCGACTTTAATAATTATTTTTCTGACGTACATATATTTTAAAAATTTAAAATTATTATTACCAATTGCTTTAAGCATAATTTTTGGAATGTTATTTGGATATATTGCAACAAGACTATGGTTTGATGATTTTCAAGTTATCACCATGGTATTTTCGACAACATTAATTGGGATAGGTATAGATTACTCATATCATTATTTTTTTGCGGAGCAAATTGATAAGGATTTTATAAAAAATCTGTCCTTCAGTCTGCTGACTACCGTTATTCCTTTTACGCTGCTGTATTTAACCGGGATAGAACTGCTTGAGCAAGTTGCCGTATTTACAATTTTTGGACTGCTAGGAATATATTTAATTGTTATGTTTATATATCCTTGTTTTGAAAGTTCATCCCCTGTTAAAATTTATAAACCTCAATATAATTTATACAAAATTTGTTTGATTGTAATTTTTATATTGAGTATCACGGGACTTGCACGTTTTCGCTTCAATGACAGCTTGGCTTCATTATACAATCCGACAAAAATTCTACTTAATGCCGAAACTCTATACAACAAAGTTTCAGGCGAAAATACGAATACACAAATTATCACAGTAAAAGGAGATAATATAAATCAAATTATTGAAACAGAGGAAAGAATAACAAAACAGCTAAACCACGATAATATAGAATATATTGCATTATCAAAAATTTTCCCTTCTGAAAAAAAACAATATGAAAACTTCAATCTCGTAAAAGATTTATATAACAGTAATTTGAATAAATATTCGGATATTCTTTCAGCAAATCAAATTCAGGAACTTAAAAATACAAAATTCTTTCCGGTAACATTTGACAATTTATATTTAAAAGATTTTATGCTCAATTCAAATACCTCTACAATATTTGTTTTTGATGATAAAAAATTAAACCTTACCGAAAAAAATACAAATGTAATAAATCTACAATCTGATATCAGGCGTTATATGAGGTATTAT
The DNA here is from genome assembly GCA_902761735.1 of uncultured bacterium. Classification (GTDB taxonomy): domain Bacteria; phylum Cyanobacteriota; class Vampirovibrionia; order Gastranaerophilales; family Gastranaerophilaceae; genus UBA1221. The sequence goes on along the minus strand of CACWLL010000002.1, from coordinate 33,038 downwards.
CGCCATATACTACTAATATTATTCCCGATAGTTATTTTATTGTTGTATGGATTACTAACATTCTTATATGACTATAAAAAAGCTTATAGAATATTACTTCCTTCCTTAACTGGTATAGCTTCAGCAATTTTAGTGACCGCATTAATATACGGGGAATTAAATCTATTTAGCATTATAACAATATTTCTGGTTTTGGGATTTACGATTGATTACTCAATATTTAGAATTAATCCGAAAAAAAATACCGAAAGTGCTATTTTTGTATCTTGCGTAACAACTTCTTTTTCATTTTTATTATTGGCTTTATGCGGATTTAAAATGTTAAGCTCTATGGCATCGGTATTATTTGTCGGTATAATAACATCTTATTTGGCGGGATATTTTTTATTAAAAAATTATAGAAAGGATTTTTTTTTAAAGCAAGAAAACAATAAATCTGCTAAATGGTTTCAGGTTAAAGAACAATCTGCCGGAGAAAAAAGACTTCAATTGACGTGGTTTTTATATAAAATATTCGGTAAAAAAGTTTTATATTTAATTGCTGCATTAGTTGCATTTTTTACATTTATATTTGTGCCTAAAATAAGGACCTACTCTAAAAAATATTTTTTGATAATCTCAAAATATACAGATATAAAACCAAGCCTGATTAATCAATTTAAACATATACTTTCCTACGCAAATTCTTTAGCGGATAAAATATTGGTATGCAATAGAGATTTTAATCCGAGTAGTATTATTTTTAAAAACACCGACTTAAAAGAACAATTATACAATGATATAGAAAATGGGAACGGTGTATTCCTTATTTGCGACCACATTGGAAATATTGAAGTTTTACAAGCCTTATTCTCAGAGGATATAGGATTAAAATTTAACGTTAATATGTTCATGAGTAATCAGCAAAGCCGAATTTTTAACGGATTTTTAAAAAAGATAAAAAATGAATATCCTGTAAATATATTTCAAGTTGAAGATATAGGTTTAAATACCGGTATTGAACTGAAAGAAAGTCTTAACAAGGGGGACATTGTATTTATTGCCGGAGATAGAGTTGCCCAAAATAATGATGATAAAAATATTGAAAAAGAATTGTTTGAACATAAAATATATTTGCCTAAAGGAACATTTAAACTTGCAAAATTAATGGAAGTTCCTACATACTTCATATCTGCCGTAAAAATTGATAATCAATATCAAATAATCCTTGAAAAACAATCAAATCTCACCGAAAAAGAACTTGTTAGTTCATATACAAAATATTTGGAACGAGTTATAAAAATTAACCCGTTCCAATTCTTCCATTTTTATGATTTTTTTAATTAATTTTATTTTTCTCTTATAAACTAAAAATTTGTGTTTGAAGTTGTAAATACCGTATACTTTAAACCTTGGTTTATTGCGACATCTTTACCACGCATTAATAAGAAAAATGGAATAATAATTGCACTTAAAGTAATAGATAATGCCATTTTACTTTTTGCTTTTTCCATAATAACACCGGTTAAAGGTATGTTTAACCCATTTACGGATGTTGTATGAAACTCTCCTATATTTATTTCTCCGGGTTTCCCTATTCTGGAACGAGCCTTTACCTTTGTTGCAACTGCAGTAACAGGTGTGCCTGCCGCAATAACTACTTTACCGTTTGCCGTTATATCATTTACAACCGTAAAAAAAACTTTATCTCCCGTTTTTAAATTATTTGAATTATAATTATTCGCTGCTTGAATTGTTATTGGTGTGTTGGCAGGTATCATATTATAATTTTCCGAATAAGCAGGAAAACTTAGACCGACAGAAAAAAATGAAACTAATAAAATTAAACTTAATATCTTTTTCATAACCCAACTCCTTTTCCTTATAATACTATATTTTTATCTTAATTTAAAATATCTCATTTTCATTAAGAGAAACTTCAGTTACCGTTGAATAATCCGTAGGAAGAATAAAGTTTATTTTCCCAAATTCAGCCTTTTTATCCATCTTCATAATTGCTAACAGCTTGTCTTTTGGAAAATCAGGAATGCGTTTAAAATTAAATTTGTCAATAATATCATTTGCAAAAAATTTGTAATTCCTATCAATCAAACCACGCTTTTCCGCAAGCTCAAAAGCAAATTTCAGCCCTTTAACAACCGCTTCACCATGAGTATATTTTTTATAATTCGTTAAATTTTCAACGGCATGCCCGTAAGTATGCCCAAGATTAAGGATTTTCCTCAACCCGCTCTCTTTTTCATCCTGTTCAACAACGGCTATTTTTAATTTTATACAGGATTCTATTAATTTCTCCAAAACTTGAAAGTTGCGGGAATTTACTTTTTCCGTATTTTCACGCAAAAAATTAGTAAAATTCAAATTCTCCTTTGCATTACAACTGTTTTCAATAAAGGCATATTTTACAACCTCGCCTAATCCGCTTTTATATTGTCTGTCATCCAGTGTTTTGAGAAAATTCAAATTAATAAAAACAGCCTTCGGCTGATAAAAACTCCCGACGAGATTTTTTCCAAACTTAGTATCAATTGCGACTTTACCGCCAACAGAACTATCAACGCATGCCAGCAAGGTTGTCGGAACCTGAATATAATCAATTCCCCGCATATAAGTTGAAGCAACAAAACCGGCAATATCCCCGATTACACCGCCGCCTATCGCAATTATTGCATCCTTCCTCGTAAGCCCCATTTTAAGAGCACCTTCGGTAATTTTTTTATAGTTATCAAAGTTTTTTTCCTGCTCACCGTCTTTTAAAACAAATTTTTCAGACTTGTCAAAACCTAAAATTGAACCGTATAATTTATCAACTTTTTGAGATATGACAACAAGATATTTTTGTCCTCTCAGGTGAGATTGAATTTTGGATTTTAAATTTTCAATTTTATCCTGCTCAATTAAAATAGGATAAGATTTTTCACCTAAAGGAATTTTAATTTCTATATTTATCATTTTATTGTCCTCAAAATTTCTTGTGCTGTTTCTTTTGGTGACTTATTATCCGTAACAACCGTAATATCAGCTTTTTCGTAATTTTTTTCTCTGAGTTTTATTATATCCTGTATTCTGCTTTTTGAGAAGTTTTTACGTAACAACGGTCTGTGAGTCTCGTTTTTTATTCTGTCATATATTGTATCCGCAGAAGTTTTCAAATATATAACAGTACATTCTTTCAAAATCAATTCACGATTTTCAGCATTTTCAAAAGCTCCACCACCAAGTGATAAAATAATTTTTTCTTTTTTTAAAAAGGATTTAATCTTTTCCGTTTCAAGCATTCTAAAATGAGGTTCCCCAAATTTCAAAAAAATATCAGAAATTTTTTTGCCTGTTGACTTTTCAATTTCCTCATCCAAATCAATTGCCTTATAACCTTCGGCAATCTTACCCAATTCTTTTGCGGTAGTCGTTTTCCCACAACCCATCATTCCAATTAAAGCAATATTTTTTTTCATAATCGAATTGTACAACAAATATTTGTCATATAATACAAGTATGAAAATTTTTTCTTACATAATAGTTTTAATATTCATCATTTCAGCGATATGGGCGGTGTTTATTGAACCGTATATTTTAAAAATTACAAAATATTCGGTAGAAAATAACGACCTTTCCGGAATGAGAATTGTTTTTGCATCCGATTTTCATATAAAAACTTATGAAATGGGCAGATTGCGTAAAATAATATCTGAAATTAATAATCAAAAACCCGATTTGATTCTTTTGGGCGGAGATTATGTAAACGGTCATAAACCAACGATGTCAATGAAATCGGATAAGATTGCAAAAGAATTGAAAACCCTAAATTCGAAGTATGGCACTTATGCCGTAATGGGCAACCATGACGGATGGCAGGGAAAATATCAGATTATAAAAAATCTTGAACAAAACGGGATAACCGTTCTTGAAAATACCAATAAAGATTTCGGATTATTTACTATTGCCGGAGTAGAAGATATACAAACAGGAAACCCTGATATTGAAAAAACACTTTTAGGTGCAGGTAAGAATATTATACTTTTTACACACAATCCTGATGTGTTTCCAGAAATTCCCGAAAATGTTATCTTGGTTCTTGCCGGACATTTGCATGGCGGACAAATAAAAATTCCGGGGCGGGGAAATTTTATGATTCCGTCTAAATATGGTAACAAATATGTCTATGGAGAAGTAAAAGAACACGGCAAAACTATTTTTACAAGCAAAGGTTTAGGTACAAGCATTTTACCTGTAAGATTCAATTGTCCTCCGGAAATTGTTGTTATTGATTTTAAATAAAATATTTATTAAATTACAGTGCAATGCACCAATAAATATTTATGGAAAAATATTGCAAAAAACACCCCAAAAGTTGCCCCAACAACAACCTCAAATGGAGTATGCCCTAGTAATTCTTTTAATTTACCTCCGATTGCTTGAACATCATGGTTGTAAAAATCATCCATCATGCGATTAAGACAAGCAGCGGTTTTTCCTGCGGCACGGCGTATACCGGCAGCATCATACATAGTAACAAGAGCTAACGCAAATGAAATTGCAAAATACAATGATTCCCATCCTGCAATCAAACCTACCGATGTCGCAACACCCATAACTCCTGCCGAATGCGCACTAGGCATTCCTCCTGTTGTTGTAAATATTTTAAAATTTATTTTTCTCGATTTAATTATGAATATAAAAAACTTTATAACCTGAGCAAAAAAAGCTGCAAATAAACCGGTAGCCAATACTTCATAACTGTTATTTGATAAGGTAATCATTACTTAATTCTCGCTCTCTTTTCAATACCTGATATAATCTCAATTAAAACATCTGATTTAATTTCTGACTTGTCAATAATATCATAACATTCATTTAAAAGGCAAACAAGTTTACATTTTGACTCCTCTAACCCATACAACATAACGTATGTTAATTTATCCGCATCTTTATCTTTCCCGATAGTTTTACCCATCTCTTCGAAAGTTGATATTTCATCCAAAATATCATCACTTATTTGGAAAGCAACACCCAGTTTTTGTGCAAAATCCGTTATTCTTTCTAAACTTTCATCATCCGCACCTGCAATAATTGCACCGGTTCTAAGCGGCAATTTAAATAAATCAGCAGTTTTGTGGGTGTGTATAAATTCTAAAAGTTCTTCCGGGTTCAGTCCGAAAACGTTATTTTTCCAATTTTTTTCCGCTTCAATATCGGCTACCTGACCGCCGATAACACCGTATGCACCTGCATATTTAACATATTCTTCCATAATTTTGACTAATTTTTCAGCCCCAAGGTTTTTGGAATTTTTTAAAATTACCTGAGGTGCAAAAGATAACAATGCATCACCCGCAAGTACCGCATTTGCCTCTCCGAAAACTTTATGATTTGTCGGTTTTCCACGACGAAAATCATCATTATCCATACAAGGTAAATCATCATGAATTAACGTTTGCGCATGAAGCATTTCTATAGCACAAGCTGTCGGAATTGCATCTTCAATATTTCCGCCAAACATACGGCAGCTTTCCAAACACATTATAGGACGTAAACGCTTACCCGGTAAAGTTACGGTATATTTCATCGCCTTGAAAATATCTTGCGGAAAATCTTTTTCCGGCATAAATTCATCCAACTTTTTGTTTATTAAATCAATATATTCGTTTAAATTCATTATTATTCCTCTTCGTCAATTTCTTTATAAACTCTTTGTTTGAGATTATTTCTTGCAGTCAGGCGTTTCCTTTCGGATATTTTCGCAACAGATTTGTTATTTATAAATTTTTTATTATTTTCGATTTTTCTGCCTTCGTATTTAACTTTTTCTTTGTATTCTTTTGCCTCATTAACAAATTCCAAATAACTTTCATACCTTGAATCGGCAATCTCTGCAAAATGTTCTAATACGTTGCAGCCGTCTTCATTTATATGTAGACAATCACTGTATTTACAGCCATCTCTTAACGGTATTAATTCTTCGAATAACAAATCAACATCTGCCGGCATTAGAAAATCAAATTTAACATTGCTAAATCCGGGAGTATCAACAATACTTGAGGTATCATCAATTCTTATAATTTCACAGTGTCTTGTTGTATGCGTTCCGTGCATTAATTTATCGCTGACAGCTTTTGTACGGAGTTTTAATAACGGATTAATCGCATTAATCAAACTTGATTTTCCTACTCCGGAATTACCGCAAAGAACACTGATTTTCCCCTCTAATAAGTCATTAAATGCCTGTATCCCTTGATTTTCTGTTGCAGAAGTAAAAACTATTTTAAAACCGAGCGGTTTATATATTTCCACAATTTTTGTAATCATTTCTTCTTCACACTCTAAATCTTCTTTGTTAAAACAAAGAACTGTCGGAATGTTATAGTATTTTGCAAGTGCAATATACCGATTAAGTTGGAGCAAATTCAGATCAGGCTGTTTGAGGGCAGATACGATAATTATTTGGTCAATATTTGCAACACTCGGACGAGAAATATAGTTTTTCCGCGGATAAATTTTTTCTATATGACCATTGTTAAATTCAACAAAATCTCCTACAAGAATTTTTTCCTTTTGTTTTTTGAGAACTTCACGCACTTTGCACTCAAAATTTTCTCCGTTTGAGAGAACGTAGTAAAAATCCGAATGTATCTTGTAAATTTGCCCTTTTGCCATATAACAAAGATATTACAAAAAATAAAATTTGAATGCAAATTTCTATACTATTCGGCACATTTTTTCGCCATTCAGAGCTTCTTTAATATTTATTATGTTTTGATTTAAAGTTGTGTCTATATATTCATTTGTCATTGAGGCTATTCGAGGGGTAATAATTACATTAGGATATTGACGAAATTTTTCTATGTAATTTGTGTGCTCAAAACATTCTAGCCTTGTCATAATATGCTCTGACAACTGCTTACAGCTTTTACAACTGTCCTCGCAAGGCACAATATCTAAAGCAAGCCCCTTTATTTTACCGTTTGATAAATATTTATCCAAAGCATCAAATTCTATCAATTCTGCTTGTGCAATACTAACAAAATAAAAATTATCTTTACAGTGCAAGAAAAATTCTTCATCAAATACATGAAAGTTCTCCGGAGTATAATTCAAGTGCACGGAAATTATATCCGAATTTTTTGCAAGCTCATCCAATGGCATATAATTTACACCATACTTATCTTTTAATTGTTGTTTAGGTTTTGAATCACTTGCGATAATATTCAACCCAAAGGCTTTTGCATATTCACAAACTTTCATTCCGACAAAATCTGTCCCGACAAGCCCTAAGGTCATTTTAGACAAATCTGTTCCGATGTAATCTTCATTAAAATCTTCGGTAAATCTGGTTACGCTTGCTGCTGTTTTAATTTTTCTGACCAACGAAATAATCAAACCAATAGTATATTGGGCAGCACTTTGTCCGTCATCGTGAACGGTATTTACTACGGCAATATTTTTTTCACAGCATTCGTTCAATGAAATATTATCGTAATTTGTAGTCCTAACAGAAATAACTCGAAGATTTTTAAATTTATCTAAAATATTTTTTGTTATAAAAGAGTTTTTTTCAATACTTAAAATTATTGTATCCTCTAAAATCTTGTCAGATATTGTATCTATAAATTCATCATTCAAAGCCTGCTCATAAAAAATAAAATTATATCCTTCAATATTTTTCTTTTCTAAAATTTTTCTTTCCATAGATTTAGTTTCAAAAATTAAAATATCAAGTGCCATTTTTTTCTCCATAATTAAATTATTACTACTTTTATAACCTGTTTTTTTATTTTTCCCATTCTCTAACAGGAGAATTTTCATTAGATTTTGAACAAAAACTAAAAAACAGAGTTATAATATTATTAAGTATTGGAGAATTGTATGAGAAAGATTGTAGTATTGAGTGTTTTGATTTTATATTGTTTACTTCCGGTTTATGCAACAGCGAAAAATTGCACAAATCACTCTCATCCGAAATCTTCAGCTCACCATCATGCGTACTCACATAATCATCATTCATCATCCGGCAATTCAAGCAGCGTATATCTTATAAACAAGGATGTAAATACTGAAGAAATAAAATTTCAAAATTGTGATAAGCACTACATGGTAACTGAATCTACAACCAATTATTATTCTGACGGAAGCAAAAGGACATTTTTAAACAGTACAATATTTAATTCAGACGGCTCTATATTAATATCTGATTGCAAGTATGTAAAACATATTATACACAATAATAATCATTATTTTGTTATAAGAAATAATGATGGTTTCAGCATTATTAACAGTGATGCGGAATTTCTTACTATCAGAAAATATTCCAGAATGGAAGAATTAAAAGAAAACAGATTTTTGGTTAGATTTGATAAAAAATACGGTATAATTGATTTAAATGAAAATACAATCGTTCCTTTGAAATATCAGAAGTTTGAAAAAATATCAGAAGGTATTTATATAGTAAAATTAAACGGTTATTACGGACTTTTGGATATAGAAAATAATATTTTGTTAAACCCTGATTGTGATAAAATTAAACCGATTTATGATACATATATGATTAAACGCTACGACAAATATGGGCTTGCAAACAAAAATGGTGAGCTTATTTTGGATATAAGTTATGATAAAATAAAAAAAGAAGGGGAATATATTTTAATAAAAAAAAGGGACCTTTGGGGAGTCGCTGATTATAGCGGAAAAATTATAGCAACCCCTAAGTATAAAAAAATAAAACTTGAAAGAAATGTTTTAAAAGGTCTGAACCCTTCCGGCAATTGGGTAGAAATTTAGTTTATGAATAATATTTGTTTTAAAAATAAAAAATATAATAATAGAAAACTTTTAAAATATGGTTTCAAAGAGATTAAAGACGGCTTTAAATATACTGAAAAGTTCTTGGATAATCAATTTGAATTGATTATTGAAATTTCCAAATCAGGAAAAATCAAAACAAAAGTAATTGAGATTGAAGAAAAGGAAGAATACACTTTACATCTTGTCGAAAGTGCGGAAGGTACCTTTGTCGGCAAAGTGCGAGAAGAGTACGAAAGAATATTGAATGCAATTGAAGAAAAATGTTTTGATAGTGACGTTTTTAAATATGAAATGACTAAAAGATTAATAAATTATGCGGCAGAAAAATATGGAGATGAAGTGGAATATTTGTGGGAAAAAACTCCTGATAACGGCGTATTAAGACGTAAAGATACACAAAAATGGTATGCCGCAATATTAACCGTTAAAAAGAATAAATTTGGATTTAAAAATAATGAATACGTAGAGGTTGTTAATTTACGGGTACCACCTGAAGATATGGAAATTATATTAGGTAACAAAAACATTTATCCTGCATATCATATGAATAAAAAACATTGGATTTCTATTATCTTGGATGATTCCGTAACTTTTAAAGATATTTGTCGCTTTACGGATAATAGTTATATTTTGGCGATAAAGTAGCAGAATTTATTCAATCCATTTATTTTTTGTTGCTACGTAAACGGCTTGTGTTCTATTATTACAATTCATTTTTTTAAGAATTGCGGCAATGTGAGCTTTAACTGTATGCTTGCTTATAAACAATTTTCTGCCGATTTCATCATTATCTAAACCGTTAGCTGCAAGTTGAATTATGGAAATTTCGGGTTTTGTCAGTACGTTTTTCTTTTTCATATAAAAACTTCTCCTTAAATAATTATATCTTGCAAATTTGCAATTTATTTGATTTAAAAACCTGAAAAATAAAACCTTTTAAATGAAGAAATTTAAAAAAAAACAGTAATACTACGGTTTGACAGACTATTATGGAATAAACAAACAAAAAAATAGAGCAAAAAATATAGAAAGATGGCTATTTACAAATTTTAATAAAACACCAATAAATAAAATTACATCTTGAAAAAAAGAAAAAGCGAGTTATAATAATCTATACGAACATTGAAAGTTGAAATATATGGGGATGTTTTGGATTAGACAGGATGTTCCGATTGAGGCAGATTGCGAGTCCGAGCGCTGTTCTCGGTTATCAACGAGCAACACAAATTAAATGCTAACGTTGTAAAAGGCAACTTCGCACCTAGATACGCTCTAGCTGCTTAGTTATTTAGCTACTCATATTGCCCAGCTTGCCGGTGGTATGGGTCAATTATGCAAGACGCAGTGCGGTAATGACGGTAACCGCATCAAGTTAACCGTTAGAGGTTTAGAGTTTCCTTTAAATAAAACCTAGGGCTGAGTTATAAGGTAGTGATTTATCCCGACTCAGTTGAGCGAATGAAAATCTACACTCGTAGAGGTTTGTTTTAATCCATTTTGGACAGGGGTTCGACTCCCCTCATCTCCATTATTTATAATTTTATAACAGAATAGAGGGAGTCTCACCCCTACGGGGTTCTTACCTCTCGCAAAACAATATTTAATTGTTTTGCTCGGCAGAGTCCTCATCTCCACCATAATACAGGATATGCTTGTCATATCCTGTATTATGGTTTGATGAGTATGGTGGAGAACACTAATTTGGGGTTCGGCGCAAGCCGCGCAAAGGCTGAAGCCGTCGGCGAAATTGTCAAGCTGTTCGCAGGACATATGAGCCGACGCGAAAGCCGTCTAACGCGCGACGCAGCAAGACACTCCCCTCATCTCCACCAATAAAATTTAAAATATAAGTAGGTTTTGATAATCTTTGATTACCGAAACAAAAAGATTGTGAGATTTTTTGTTGTTGCGGTAAATTTGAAATTTACCACAACTTACCAACTACCCTACCATTCTAATCTAAAACCAAAATATAAATAATAGTATTATCTTTAATTGCAATAGCCCTAAAGCACGAATCTTCTCTTAAAACTCTTATAGTATAACCTTCTGTATCTTGAGCCCCTAATATCATATTTAATATACCTTCAGCTCTATCCGCGTCATAATCATACCTATTCTTATTGTTTTTGATATCATGATTTATAAGATATTTTTTTCCTACATTTTTATATTTTTCTATTTCTTGCTGTATATATTCAGATCTAGCATCAAATTTAAGATAAAATGTAGAATCACCATTAAAACTCGGTGGAGTTTTTAGTAATTTTATATTATCGATATTATGCGGAATTTCAGTAGGAAAATGTTCAACAATATTTGGTCTGTATTTAGATAGAGCTCTATTATAATCCTTAATATTATCGTAAGTTGGTTCCCACAGTATCATCCAAAAAAACAATCCTAAAACTATAAAAAAGTGAAATATATAAAATCCAATATTCAATATATTAACTAAAATTTTAGTTATTATTTGATGTTTAATATTTGTATAATATCCAATCAACCAAATCACTAAAGACACAATAAAAGGTAATACAAGATTAAATAGAGAAGAGAGTCCTTGAAAACTTGAATATTTGTCAAAAAAGAATAACAAAAATATTGTTAAATATAACAACGACAATATACCTGATATTATAGTATAAATTTTCAAATATCTAATTTCTTTATTTTTAGAAGATAAAACATTTATACAATAATTACCTAGTTTTTTTATTTGAGTTTTGACATTATTTAATTTTCTTTCCATAATTCATCAAGTTTTTCTTTAGGTATAATTATATCATGGATTGTAAAAAACGGTTTTAATTCGCCTTCTAACATTTTCTTTTTACCTGTTACTACAAGAGGATTCTCTTCTTTAGGATTAAAATCATAAGTGTCATAAACTTTTACGTGTAAATTCCCGTTTTTATCAAGGTATCTATTTCGTATATCTACATTGCCTAATGCAAAGTATAGGTTAGATTTTATATTAGGTCCATAACTAGGAAAACCCATACTTATACCAACATTATTATTTAATATATACTTTTTACTTTCTCTAATTTTCTTTAGAAAATTAAGGTCATTAGCAATTCTTTGTGATGGTTCTGAATAATTTTTGAAGAAATATCCCGAAATATTGTCCTCGTCAAAATCATAGTAGCTGAATTGTTCCATTACTTTTTTTCTTAAATAATCTTTATCAGATGCAACTCTGGGATCATTCCAATTTGTAAGTTTAATTGCATCTTTTGTATAACTTAAATCATTTCTTTTTTCGTGTGCCATGTCTAACATTCCCGCAGTATCAGGTCCGAATGTAGTTTTAGCAAGATTATAAAATCCCAAATTATAACTATTCCCAATAGCAACTTCCGCTCCCTGTTGTATTGCCCTGTTATAAGCAGACTTAGTTGTATTTAGCACTCCACTTTTCGCATTTTGTTCTATTTTTTTTAATTCAAGGGTAACTTTTTCATATATTGGTAATCTCGCCGAATTAAATCTGCTTTGAAACCATTGTATATCACTATCTATGTTCATCCGACTCTTGTATTTATCTGCAATACGTTTTAAGTCATTGTATAAATCCATTGCTTTATCGTAAGATTCTTTTATTTCTTTTTCATATTTTATTGTATTTTCAGATTTTGTTATATTATCAGCTTTGCTTTTTGAGCATAAGTTTTTTATTCCTTTATTATATTTTTTGCTAAAATTTGCTAAATGATTAATATAATTTGCTAACTTTTTTAAGTTTTTGTTTATGTACTGTGCATAAGTTAAAGCCATTTTAATTTCTCCTGTTAATAAATACGACATATCCATAAACCAACACACTACCATTCAGCTATCTTCTGTCTTTATTTGTAAAATCCGGTTATTTCTTAAGATGTAAAAGGTAAATATTTTAGTTTATACTACAAGTGTAACGTATAATCATGAGCAACATGAAATAATTAACAAAAAATTAATTATTTTGGGTAAATCTTAATCTCAAAGATAATTTAATCTTATACTAAGTGTTAAATTACACTTGGTCAGTGGTTCGAGCGAGGAGCGAGCAGAGGGCGGAGCAGATTTTGCTTGTGGCGTCAAGCCACGAAAAGCAAAATGCGTAGTCCCGTTTATTGCGAGCGACTCAAGACACTCCCCTCATCTCCAATAACAACTGCGGCTTTATGCCGTTAAAAAATTTTGATGGGTAGAATAAAGATATTCAACCCACCTTATTTATTACTTGTTTTAAAATATCAATCTTCAATAAATACATGTGCTCCGTTCATTGTTACCCAATGTCCGTTTTCAGAATTAATTGTTTTAGTATTTAATTTGAATATTCTATTTAGTTTTTCGTTATTCTCTCGTTGTTGAGTCCAGTATTGTCTTCTTATGGCATCAGACATATTAGAAGTACCACTATAGGTATCTCCTATATAGACGTTCTTTTCTATTCCGGCCTTTAAAACAGGTATTTTACTTTCAATTTCAGAATTGCTTTTTGGAAAATTTGTGTTTGCAAAAGATTTTAATTGTGTTACTCTATTATTCCACCCTTGCAAATATTTTTTTTGACTCGGTTTTGCTTTAACAAATTCATCATATTTTGCACGTCTTAATTTTTCAAATTTGTCAGGGTTTCCATCACATTGACTTAGAAAGATTTTGGCTCTGCTTACTCCCATATTAACAGCTGTATCAAAAACATATGCGGCTAAAGTGGGATTGGATATTTTATCAGCTCCTGAAGCTTTGTAATAATTATTGTAATAGATATCCCTAACTTCTGAACCAGTTATATATTTAACACTTTGTATAGGTAAACCTTTACTACGTCGGTAACTGTTATAAGTTGTATGCGTTATACCTTTGTTTGTTTCGCCACCCAAATCATTCGGGTCATTTACATATCCGCCTTCACGTTGAAGAACAAATTTTAACATTTTTTCAAAATTACTATCGTACATTTTTAATACCTCGTTTTATTAACTGCTACACAGAGGTATAAAAAGCTTAATCATTAATTGTTTCTATGTATTCTTGTAATATAAGAGCCCTTTGCTTCAATATATTAGTTTTTAATCCCTGTTCAACATTTAGGTACATTGTCCCTTGTTTATTATTAATTATTTTTTGGATAAAACTAAATTCTTGATTTTTATATTCTTGCCAAATTCTTTGAGATTTCATTAAACTTTTATAGCTAGTATTATCCATTCTTTTTTTTAATTGGATTAAACTCTTTTTTATTTCTTTTTCCCAAGATACTTGTGCAATTTTACTGCATTTATTCATTTCTTGAGTATCAGATGTATTTGCAATACACTTAACTTCTACATCATCAATAACGTGAGTATATGCAGAATTCCCATATAAAAGAAATATTACAGATAATACAAGTATTAGATTTTTCATAAGCAAATTATACTACATAAATTTTTTCATTACTAATTACAACTATCCTCTAATTTTTATAAATATATTCAAAATCTGGTTAATTAGGATGTTAAATAATTTAGTAAATGTATTAAATTTATGCTACTACTGTAACATATAAAACATGTCTGCCATGCGGGATTTACAAAAAATTAATTATTTTGCAGAAAATCTCAATCTCTGAGATAGATTTATCTTATACCAAATGTTAAATTATATTTTTGGGGATTACAACGTCTATATTACCATAATTTTTATCATTTTGGATATATGTGGAACACAACATCCATTTATCAATCGAAGTTTTCTGATTTATAGAACATTTGATACAAAAATTACATTTAATAAGCTATGAAATGTGCTGTGAAGAAACTATTAATCGCTCAAATAATGACATTATAGGGTTACTTACTTTTTTGTTCTTATTTAACACAGGGGTTAACTTATCAGCTAAGTTAAATAAGAATATTGACAAAGAGTTTAATTTAATATCACTTGCAATATATTGTGCGTGATCGGAAATCAAGGTTGTTTCTCTAATTGACCTTTTGTAGAGTATTACACTACTTCTTCTATGAATTGGTAGAGCATTTACTGCAGGTATTTTTACACACATAGTGTCTCCTCCGAATGTCAATTAATAATTGTTTTTTTTACACTTTATTGCTCTAATCTTACTTTAAAATTCCAAGATGTCAAGTAATACACAAATTTTAAAATAAAAAATCAGTGATACACAATTCTAACTATTCTTTTACAAAAAGAAATCCGTCATATGATTGAATTAGTTATAAATATACAAAAAAGAACAAGTTTTATTAGACTTGTTCTTTTTCTACAAAAATCAAACGCAAATATTATTGAACAGAAAGTTTTTTGATAGTGTCTTTTTCGGCATTAACTTTTGGTGCTTCAATTTTTAAGATACCATGTTCAAGTTTTGCTGTTGTTTTTTCGATATCGATATCCTGCGGGAAGTATACAGTTCTTGAAAATTCGCCGTAACGAAATTCGGATTTTCTGAACCCTTTCGTGTCTTCTTTGTGTTCTTCCTCTTTTTTAGCATTGATAGTAATGTGGTTTTTATCAATATCAATATCTAAGTCTTCTTTTTTAACCCCCGGTAGTTCAGCTTTAACGCAATATACGTTATCTTTTTCGTGTAATTCTACCGGCATGGCATACTTTTCACAGTCCATATCATCATTATAGATATACTCCGGAAATAAGCTGTCAAAATTCCTGTTTAAAATAGAACTGATTTCATCATTTACGGATTTTATAAAACCGTCAGGTGATTTTTTAATTAAGAATTTCATGATGTTCTCCTTTCGTATTTCATAACTATCACTTTCAACATTTATATTATCGCTCTGTTTTTTCAAAAACCCGATTTAATTAACTAAAATTTAACAATTAGATTGTATTTTTTTAATTGTCCAAACATATATTTTGTCGGGTAATTGAAAACAAGGATAAATTTTTACAGAATAATTTTATGTACGATTCAACATGGTATAACAATTTAATACAGCCACCGTTTGCGCCGCCAAATTGGTTATTTGCGCCTGTATGGGGTGTTTTATACTCAATGATTGCGGTTGCACTAATAATATACATTAACAAACAAGAATACGGCAAAAAATCTGGTTATGTATTTTTTACTATCCAATTGATTTTAAATTTATTATGGAGTCCGGTATTTTTCGGAATGCAAAATATGGGATTGGCACTAATCATTGTGATTTTAATGGATATATTTGTACTTTTAACCATAATAAAATTTTATTCTGTCCTTAAACTTACGGGAATTTTATTAATACCGTATTTTGTATGGATATTGTTTGCAACTTATTTAAATGCAGGATATTTATTTTTGAATTAATCTCTTTGCTAAACACTTAAATTTTATGCTAAAATAACATTATGAAAAAAGTTTTTATTATTTTAGGGTTAATTTTAGTAACTGTATGCATAATATTTGCGACAAAATTTTTTTCATTGAAAAACAGTAATGAAGTTGTTTTTTGGACACTTCAGATGAATGATTTTTCGGATTATATGAATGGGGTAATCTCAGATTTTGAAAAAGAAAATCCTGAGATAAAAATTAAATGGATAGATGTTCCATTTTCCGAAGGTGAAAAAAGAACTTTGGCTTCAGTATTGAGTGATAACCCGCCGGATTTGATAAACTTAAATCCCGATTTTTCTGCAACACTTGCCCAAAAAGGTGCGCTGTATGAAATTCCGGAAGATAATGCAAAACAATATAATCAAGCAATTATTAATTCTCTGAGATATAACGGTAAATTATATTCTCTGCCTTGGTATGCAACAAGTGCAGTTACGATTTACAATAAAGCATTAATTCAAAAAGCCGGTGTTAAAGTTCCTCTGACATACGAGGAAATTGCTGAAATTGCCCCTGCTGTTAAATCAAAAACAGGAACATACGTATTTTTACCTAATATTACGGAAAACGACACAATGCTAAAAATTTTAAATAAATACGGCATTAATTCTCCGAAAAATATTGCATCAAAAAAATCCGAATATGTATTTGAGTTATTTAAAAATTTATATTCCAAAAATCTCATACCAAAAGAATCAATTACCCAAACTCACCGTGAAGCGTTAGAAAAATATATGTCAGAAAACATTGTTTTGTTTCAGGCGGGTGCAAATTTTTTGAATATGATAAAAGAAAATGCACCATCAACGTATGCACATACGGATATTGCTCCTCAAATTAAAGGAGATTTGGGTCAAAATGATTTTTCTTTAATGAATTTTGTAATTCCGCAACGGGCAAAACATAAGGACGAAGCGATAAAATTTGCACTATTTTTGACAAATAACAAAAATCAATTGGAACTTGCAAAACTTACAAACATAATCGCAGTAAATAAAGAAACTCTGAATAATGCTTTTTATACTCGATATGCTCAGGATGATTTAATGGCAAAAGCGAGAGTAATAAGTGCAAAGCAGTTAAATAAAGTTGAACCGGTATTAAAATCTTCAAGAAATCAAAAAGACGTGAATAATTTGATAAATTCTGCGGTACAAAATATTTTATTAGGCAAAGCAGAAACAAAAAATATTATTCAAAAACTTTCAAAAGATTGGGAAAACTTACTAAAATAAAGGATAGATTTAAAATCTATCCTTTAAGTAATTTAAATTGTTGCAAATTATGGTTTAAAGTGCATTAATACAACCATTGCAACAATCATAAATATCGTAAATATTAACACTCCGAGCAAACCGGAATATTTATCTTCACTTATATTATTATTTTTATTATTAGAATTATTATTTGTCATTCTATTATTCTCCTCATTCAAATTTTCAGCAAACCAATACTTACTTAAATGTAATTTAAGCAATTAATATTAAGTAAAAGATATTAAAAAATATCTTTAAGGAGCGCGGATACAAATCTCATTTTTTAAGTTTGGAGATATATTATGAGATTTGTTTAATAAATATTTGTTGTTATAAATTTTATAATTTTTTGTCGCAGAAGTATTATTTAAAAGACCGTTTTCAAAAATACAACAACCGTCATTCGCAGAGGATTTTAGAGCATATAATTCGTAGTTGTTATGATTTGTTGAAACAACAGCGGATTCTCTGTAATAACTTATATCAAATATAATACTATTTTCACTTGTTTGTTTAGAAATATACGGAGCAATATTTTCCTTTATATTCCCAACAGCGTTACAACTGTTAACACCGAGTGAAAATATCATATACAAAAATATAAAAAATATTTTGAAAAATCTTTTCATAACTAAATTTTAGCACAAGGATAAAGTACATTAAATTTCATTATATTATATGATTACATAAGCAGCGTAATCCCTTACTATAAAAGAAAAGGAGATAAGAATAGTGGAGCATCTTATAGTTACGCACAGCGTAAAAATAACGATTGCAATTGTTTTTGCGGTAATGATTGCTGCAATGGGGTCGTTGAATATTATCAAATATTTTTTTCATAAAGATGTAGAGAATTATTTAATCAGAGCTCGTTCGTTTTTATTTATTGTAATATTTTTTACGCTCGGTTTTACATCAAATATGTATATAGCTTTCGGTGCGATAATGCTTATAAGCTATTTATGCTTAAAAGAATTTTTATCGCTTATTCCGACTCGAAAAACTGATAGAAAAGTTTTGCTGTGGGCATATTTATCTATTCCGGTACAAGCCTATTTTATATACACCCATTGGGTAACAATGTTCTATTTATTTATACCTTTGTATATGTTCTTAATTATGGCAATAAGAATGGTTGTGGCAGGAAATACCGACGGATTTTTAAAATCGTTAGCAGTCATGCAATGGGGATTAATGACAACTGTATATGCAATCGGGTATTTGGGTTTAATTTTGATTATTCCTTTTGAATATAATCCTGTAGCAGGTGGAGTTGGTTTATTAGCATTTATTTTGATATTTACGGTGTTGAATGATTTTATGCAAATGTTTTGTGGAAAAGCATTCGGGAAACACAAAATTATTCCTAAAGTCAGTCCAAATAAAACCTGGGAAGGTTTTATCGGCGGAGTAGTTTTTTCAACCATTATTTCAGCATTAATGGCTCCGCATCTGACACCG
The DNA here is from genome assembly GCA_902761735.1 of uncultured bacterium. Lineage (GTDB taxonomy): Bacteria > Cyanobacteriota > Vampirovibrionia > Gastranaerophilales > Gastranaerophilaceae > UBA1221. Next base: position 14,183 of record CACWLL010000002.1, on the reverse strand, counting down.
TTAACATTAAAACAATCCTTATTTGCAGGCGCTGCGTTAGCAATAGCCGGATTTTTCGGAGATGTAACAATGTCAGCGGTTAAAAGAGATATGGGAGTAAAGGATACAAGCTCTCTAATTCCCGGACATGGAGGCATTTTAGACAGGTTGGACAGCCTTATATTTACGGCTCCATTGTTTTATCATTATGTAGCCTATATAAATACCATTGTTATTCCGAGGTAGCTCAATGTTTGGAAAATTTTTAAGATACATATTTTTCTTATTTATTATTAAACCATTTATTTATCTCGTTCTCGGGGTAAATGTGACGGGTGCCGAATATTTGCATAAAATTGCAAAACAACCGTCTATTCTTGTCGCAAACCATAACAGCCATGTCGATACTTTGTTGCTGTTATGCCTTTTTAATTGTCATCAAATATTGAAAATTCATCCGGTTGCAGCAGCAGATTATTTCTGTAATACAAAGTTAAAAGCTTTTATTTTTAAAACACTAATAGGCATTATTCCCTTATCAAGAAAAGTCAAAAAAGCATCTGAAGAAGAATTATTTAAAGATATAAATAATGCTTTGAAAGGGGGAGAATCAATAATAATCTACCCTGAGGGAACTCGCGGAGAAGATAATCAAATAAAAAGTTTTAAATCGGGTGTTGCTCATATTGCAAAAATGAATCCGTCCGTTCCGGTTGTTCCGATATATATAAACGGACCCGACAGGATTCTTCCAAAGGGTACGATATTAGGCGTTCCTTTTATTGCTGATATTTATATATCAAAACCGATATATTATGATGATACTCCAACAAAAGTTTTTACCGAAAGGATTAAAACTGAGGTTGAAAAATTAAAAGAAGAACACAAGAGAAAAGAAGAATTATAATAAGGAGAATAAATAATGATTTCAGTTTATCAATTAAAAAGCAAATTTTCGGATATTTTGCGACCGATTGTTAATATAATGGTAAAAATCGGTATTACCGCTAATATGGTTACAATTTCAGCATTTATTTTATCAATAGCGATTGGGGTATTTATATATTATTTTGCACCAAAGTATGCTTGCGCTTATTGGGCATTGCCTATCGCATTATTTATTCGTATGGCATTGAACAATATAGATGGTGTAATCGCAAGAGAACACAATCAAAAAACAAATATCGGTGCGATTTACAACGAATTGGGAGATATTTTATCGGATATAGTTATATATGTACCGCTTTTATATGTTTGCGGTTGTTGTTTCAAGTTGATTTTCTTATTTACGATTTTAACACTAATAAGTGAAACCGTTGGAATAATGGGGGTACAGATTGGAGCATCAAGGCATTATGACGGACCTATGGGTAAAAGTGACAGAGCTTTTTGGTTAAGTGTTCTTGCAATTGTTTTGGTATTTTATCCACTGCCACAAATTCATATAAATATTTTTACAGGGGTTTTATCGTTATTATTAATTTATACAATTTATAACAGAATCAACGGAGCATTAAAAGAAGCTGATAATAAATAAAAAAGTAATGAAAAAAGGGGGACAATTAAATGTCCCCTTTTTATTTATTCTTCATCATCTTCTTCTGTTTTAATTTTATCAACAACCATTTTTGCCATCTCTTTTGCAATTATTCTTTGAGTTGCTTCCGGACAATTTTGAAGCATATTCATTGCTGTTCTGACGGTTGAATCTATATCGTACCAACGACCTTTTCTGTTTTCATCCAAACCTGAACCAACAGCATTAATAATATCTTCTACCGCTTCAAATTGTTCATCTTCAATGTTGTGTTCAATGATAATTTTAATCAAATTTAAAGCTACTTTAATTTGAGTTTCATCATTACTGTGCTCCAAAGTTTCCATAGCTTGAGATAATACCGGATCTTTGTCATACCAACGTCTGTGTTGATTTGTGTACTGTTCTTTCATACTTCTTTCTCCTTATACTGATTAATACTATCCTTTTTTAAATGTTACGCCCTTTGTTCCTTTTGGATATTCCCATTTGAGTGAATTTTTTTCGCACATAATACGACAAGCTCCGCACTCAAGGCAATTTTCATACTTAACCAAAAGTCTATTTTCACTCTCTAACCATTCATATACTCCGGCAGGACAAGTGTTTATACAAGGACGATTTTTACATTTTACGCAATCCTCTTGTACGGGTTTTAAATGCGAATCCGTATCCGGTGTATATTTTAATGTAGAAAGCTTATTATCTAAATTCATTTTATCAATATACTCCATATTAATTTTAATACACTCCATCCGTCGGATAATAAACCGCAAATACCACGTTCTTTTAGAAAATCAAATATAAATGTCCTATATAATTGACGTTTAGGAATCCCGTTGACTGATGTAAACATTTCAAAAAAAGCATTTATTTTTTTGAAATAAAAATCCATAAATACAGATTTTTTATCATGCATTACATCCATCAAGTTTCTATATGTATATAAATCTTTCATTATGAATGATTTTTCTAATTCTTTATTATATTTTGCGAGTATTTTTTCCGAAAAATCATTTTTAGACAAAGCAAAAACAGCGGTTTCTCCTGCAATTTTACCGCTAATCATTGCGAGATTTGTTCCTTCCCAATGCATATTATTTACAAGCATTGCGGCATCTCCCGCAACCATAACTCCGGCTCCTGACAGTTTCGGAAGTTTTTTATAACCGCCTTCCGGAATTAAATGAGCAGAATATTCTACAGTTTCGCCACCCTTTATTAATGGGGCTATTGTCGGATGTTCTTTAATTTTATCGAGAAGTTCATAAGGTTTTATCCCTGTTCCATTCAATTCATCAAGGGTAATTCCCAGACCTATACTAACACTGTCTTTATTTGTATATATAAAACCTAATCCGAGTTTAGACAACATTGAACCGCCAAAAAGTTCATATATACAGCCTTCATCATCATTTATTAAAAATCTGTCATTTATAATGTTTTTATCAAGTTTTATAACTTCCTTTACGGATAAGGCGACATCTTTAGGTTTGATATCTTTTCTAAATCCTATTTGTTTTGAAAGAAGTGAATTTACACCGTCAGCTAAGATTACAATATTAGCATAATAATCTTCAATTTCAGTTCTGACACCTATAACTTTTTCACCTTCTAAAATAAGTTCTCTCACAACCGTTTCTTCAACAATAACAGCACCTGCTTTTTCCGCTTCTTCTGCCATCCATCTGTCAAATTTACCACGAATTACACTATAACTGATTGCTTCTTTTGGATTTTTTCTGTATGAAATTATCGTACTGTCATCTTCACCCAATATAGCAAATTTATGTTCAATATTTTTTCTTTCTAAAGGTGCAGTTTGTTCAAAATTCGGGAAAATTTCTCTTGTAGCATCGGTATAAATTGCACCGCCAAATACATTTTTAGAACCTGCAAAAGAGCCTCTTTCTATAACAACGGTTTCATAACCGGCACGTGCAATAGTAACGGCTGCCGCAAGCCCTGCCGGCCCGCCGCCCACTATTATGACATCTGTTTTGTTCGTTCTTTCGCTCATAAACTCCTTTGTATCGTTGGCTAAAGTCTGCTTTGTAAACTGAATTATACTATATTTTTTATTCATTGTAAAATAGTTAATATGAATATAACTGCAGGCAAATTTAAAGGTCAAAAAATTACCGCACCGGATGAGAACCTCACCCGTCCGACTTTATCGAAAGTCAGAATGAGTGTTTTTAATACTTTACAGGCTCTTATAGATTTTAAGGGTGCAAGTTTTCTTGATATGTTTGCAGGTTCCGGTATAATGACCTTAGAAGCTATTTCAAGAGGCTTTATCAATGCTGTTGCAATAGAAAAACATCCGAAAGTTTTTACGGTTATAAAAAATAACTTTCAAAAATACCTTAAATCCGATGAATATAAAATTAAACTTTTAAAAGGGGACAGCATAAAAACGGTATCTCTTTTAAATGAAAAATTTGATGTAATTTATATTGATCCGCCATATTATTCCGGTGTTTATGAACAAGCATTGGGCGTAATAAAAAATATCTCAAAAGGTATTGTCATTTTAGAACATGTTAAAGACGTAGATTTTATCGGATGGAAAGTTATTAAACAAAAACAATACGGGGATAAAACATTAACGTTTCTTACTTATAATATTAATCAATAAATTCTTTTATGGTATGAAGTTCTTCTTTTCTATTTATCATTTCTTTTGTAATTAAACATTTTTCTCTCAAATTTGCAAGTGTAGGAGCAGGCGTTTTATTAGAAATATTCAACTGTATTTCCGTAGGGAAAAACATTGCATAATTCATATGATAAACTTTTCCGTCAGTATCGATTAATCTGTGAGATAAAATTCTATGATATCTGCCTTCTTTAACTAAATTATCATATACCATATTAACGTCATCATCATACAATTTTATATTATCTTTTATGCCAAAAGTTTCCATGAATTGTTTCATTCTGCCGGACGAATTTAATGCTGTACTAACGTTACTCATTTTTTGTATCGCAATATCAACATAAAATTTTATATCTTCTTCTTTTTTTACAAATTTTTGTATTTTATTCAAATCCGTTTGATATAATTTTTCAAGTTTTGCAGAAACCTCGTGTACCAGACCATACATTGCTGCAAAATCAAAATAATCGGCATTTATAGAGTTTAAGCCAAAACTTCTTGACATAATACCAAATTTTTCAGATTTTAAAAGTGGAGTAAATGTGTATATTGCATTTGCAATTCTGTCTGTAAATTTGTCTTTTAATCTCCGGAATTTTTCAACATCTCCATTTTTAAGAGCTTTTACACCCGCAATATATGAAACATTAAATGGATTAAATGATATATTAAAGGCATTTAGTTTATCCATATTTTTCTGCTCTGAGAAATATTGAGCATACTGTTCGGCTCTATCCTGCATAATTTTATTTTCCGGATTCCAACCTGATGTATCAAAACAAGACTTACGTCCCATAGACTCATATATCTCTGTTATAATATCTCTCATATCAAACAATTTGTTTCTTTTATTTTTTATTGCTATATTCATACAATCAGCATCATAAAAAGCTTCTGTTGTAAGGAAGATAGGGTCATTGTTTGTCGGTAAATTTTCGCCAAATAAAGGAAGATTTCCCAATCTTTTTCTCAAAGTTTTAAAACCTTGCGTAATAGTTGTAAAATCTTCCCAAGACATCTCACGATTAGAGGGTTTTGCATCGGCATAACAATATCCGCACATGTTATTACAACCGCGTTTGACAGCTATAACATGAAGGTTTTCACTTAAATATTGAATATCCTTCATTGTTAAGCCCTTAAAAACTTTTATCCCGTATTGAAGTCCCTCTAATTGCTCCATACTTATATTTCTGAAGAAAAGGTTTTCATGATTATTTTGTTGTCTTATATAGTTTACAAGACCGATTGTATATTTTTGTACTTTTAAATATTTTAAATACTCTTTTACAGATTGTATCGGATTTGCGCCAAAACTCACATCAGAATTTGAACGGTGCTTATTCAAATTCAAATTCAATGTGTCACAAACAGAATTTGTTTGATTATACTTATATTCCGATATATTAGCTGTTTGCGGACTATATAAATTATTACAAGATAAAATTTCGACTTTCATAATCAATACAAAAGTCGAAAATATCATTTTTTGCTATCGAAAATATAGTTATTCTTCTGCCAATTTTTGGCGAACCAAAGTTTCAACTTCTTCAAGAACTTCAGGGTGCTCAGTTAAATATTCTTTGGCCTTATCTCGTCCTTGTCCCAATTTTTCATCTTTAAAACTGAACCAAGAACCGGCTTTATTAACGATATTTAAGTTAACCGCAACGTCAAGAATATTACCTATTTTGCAAATTCCTTTACCGAAAATAATATCAAATTCAGCTGTTCTAAACGGAGGAGCAACTTTATTCTTAAGAACCCTTACTCTTACATGGTTGCCGATTTCTTCCCCGTCACCTTTTAAACCTTCTGTTCGTCTGATTTCTAAACGAACACTTGCGTAATATTTTAGAGCGTTACCGCCTGTTGTAGTTTCCGGATTACCATACATAACACCGATTTTCATTCTTAACTGGTTAATAAAAATAACCGTCGTACTTGTTTTGCCGATAATACCGGTTAATTTTCTCAAAGCCTTACTCATTAAACGAGCTTGCAGACCCATTTGCTGATCTTCCATAGAACCTTCGATTTCTGCCTTAGGTACTAATGCTGCAACAGAGTCAACAACAACAACGTCAACTGCGCCTGAGCGAACAAGTTCTTCCGTAATATCTAAAGCCTGTTCTCCGGTATCCGGTTGAGAAATTAATAAATCGTCTACTTGAACCCCTAAATTCCTTGCATATTCCGGGTCAAGAGCATGTTCTGCATCAACATATGCTGCTATACCGCCTCTTTTTTGGCATTCAGCAACAATATGTTGAGCCAATGTTGTCTTACCTGAACTTTCAGGTCCGTAGATTTCAATAATACGTCCACGAGGAACTCCGCCTATACCGAGAGCTATATCCAACGCCAATGAACCTGTCGGAATGGCATCTACGTTTACCGTAGCCTTATCTCCCAGTTTCATTATTGCACCTTTACCAAAATCTTTTTCTATTTTTTCTATAGCTAATTTTAACGCCTTACTTCTGTCATCGGCAACCGTAGCTGCCGCTGTTTCTTGTTCTTTAACCGCCATAAACTGCCTTACCTCTTAATTTATTCCCATGCGTGTTGTTCTTTTTTTACGTAAAAACCTAATCCAACAGGTTTGTAGCTGTTTAAATTATTTTTCAATTGATAAACTTCTTTATTCAATTCAACAATTTTTTGTCTTAAAGTTTCATTGTCAGTTTTACATCTGATTAATTCAACAACAACTTCATCCATGCCTTCAAGTTTTTCATCAATAACCTTAGCTATTCTGTCGCTTAGATTTGATTCCATATTTTGAATTGAAGACAAGATATTTTGAATTGCTGATGCCTGAATAGGATTAATTCTTGCTTCGGATGAAACTTTTGTACTAACAATCGGTGATGTAACCGTTTTAGCTACTGTACCTTTAGCGGCTTGAACTTTTCTTAAATTTTTAACTTCCTCATAAGAAAAATAAGTCATACCCTTATTATTTTTTCTTGGCATAATAGAAGCTTTTTTACAAAGCTCAATAATTTCCTTATTATCAGTATTTAAAATAGCTCTAACTTCCTGTGGAGTTAAGGTTCTCTCCTTTGTTGCAGTTTTTGTCATAATTAATAATCCCTCAAACTTTCCCACCACTATTTTATTTTATTTATAAAAAAATTACAATTTTTAAAAACAATCTTGTAACATCACTTAATATTTAATAACCAAACAGGTTATATATTGTAGAAAATTATGCTTGTAATACAATAATAAATATGTTTGATAAAAAATTAAAAAAGCTTACGAAATTTTTAATAGAAAATAAAATGACTTTGGCAACAGCAGAATCCTGTACCGGCGGATTGCTTAGTTCAATGTTTACGGATATTTCCGGCAGTTCCGATTTTGTGAAAGCAAACTTTGTAACATATGCAAACGAAGCAAAAAAAGAATATCTTGGTGTATCTTCTGAAATTTTGCAAGAAAAAGGTGCTGTCAGTAAAGATTGTGCTTACGCTATGGCACAGGGTTTACACAAAAGAACAGGTTGTAATATTGCTATCTGCACAACCGGTATTGCCGGTCCTACCGGCGGAACGCCGGATAAACCTGTCGGATTAGTTTTTATTTCGGTATTTTACAAAGATAATATTTACGTAAAAGATTTCAGATTTCCGTCGTTTATTCCAAGAAGGCTTATGAAATACTTATTTGCTCAAAAAGCAATAGACTGTGCATATAAAATAATATTTTCCGAAATTTAATTATATTTGTCACAAAATCAATAATATGTTATAATTTCCCACATGGAGAGCGAATTAAGAAAAGAGATTTTTAGTAAAGCGTTTCAACTTCATTCTGCAGGTAAAGTTTCTGAAGCAGAAATTTTTTATAAGAAAATATTAAACGAAAATCCTAAAGATAGTGAAGTATTAAATCTCGTTGGAATGTGTGAATTACAGCAAAAAAATTATGCGGAAGCTGAAAAGTACGTGTTGGAAGCTATAAATATACAGAAAGAACAATATTTTTACGAAACTTTAGCACACATATATTTTAAAGAAAGAAGTTATCAAAAAGAGCTGGAAACTCGTCTGGAAGAAGAAAAACTTTTCGGGTTAACAGAAGAATCAGCTTTTGGAATAGGATTAGCATACAAAAATCTTTTAAATTTTGAAAATTCGGAAAAATATTACTTAAAAGCATTGCAGTTTAATCCTGAGTCCAGAGATACCTGTTTTAATCTTGCAAATTTATATACATTGTTTCATATTCCTCAAAAAGCAAAAGAATATTATTTAAAATGCCTTGAAATAAATTCTAACGATAGAGAATCAAAATATTTTTTGGCGTTAAATTATTTCAGAATGAAAAATTATGATGAGGGATTGAAATATTTTGAAGTTCGCCTTTGTCGGGAAACTGCTATTGATACCGAAGAAATCACCTATCCTAACTTAATTCCGAACAGACCTATATGGAAGGGTGAAGATATTTCGGATAAGGTACTGTATACGTATTATGAAGCCGGTTTTGGTGATATGTTAATGTTTTCTCGTTATATACCCCTTCTTCAAAAACGTTGTAAAAAACTTGTAATAAAACCGCAAATTCAATTAAGTCAATTGTTTAGAGATAATTTTCCTGATGTTGAAGTAATGGATTATTTTTACAATGAAAAAGATTTTGATTTTGATTTACACATACCGTTTTTAAGTATTCCGTACGTTTTAGGACTGAAAACAGAAGAAATGTTTATATCACGTGACGGATATCTTAAAGCTGACAATGAAAAAGTAGCAGAATACAAAAAAACATTTTTTAACAATGACAAATTTAAAATAGGTATAAAATGGCAAGGTAATACATATTATGAAACAGATAGAGTAATTAATGTAGATGCCTTTTCAAAACTATTTGCAATGGAAAATGTTCAGGTATATTCGGCACAAACATTTGAAGGGGCAGAAGAATTTGAAAAACTTTCATCCCGTTATAATATTGTAGATTTGAGTAAGAGTTTTAAGGATTTTTCATATACGGCAGCTGCTGTAGAAAATATGGATTTGATTATTTGTAATGATACATCTTTAGCACATCTTGCCGGAGCTATGAATAAACCGTGTGTTGTCTTATTGCCATATAATTATAATTGGCGATGGCATACGGATTTGAGTTATTGTGATTGGTACGAAAGTGTAAAGTTATATCTTGCTGATAAAAATGAAAGTTGGAACTCGGTTATGGACAGAGTCATTTCTGATTTAAGTTAAATATGTAAATTGGTAGACAAATATGTTATATGTATGATATGATTCTCATAAGATAATTTTAGGTAATTTAGTATTTTAAGAGGTTTATTGTATGGATATTATGCTTAAAGAAGTTGGTATTGACGGTTTATATGTAACGGCATCAGGAAGGTTGGACCTTGATAATGCTGTTGTATACGGGGCTAAAATAAAAGACTTTATTGAAGATAGTCCGGAGCAAATAACCAATGTAACTCTTGATTTTTCGGAAATTACGTTTATTTCAAGTTTTGGCTTAAAGGTAATTTTGGAATTATATAAACAACTAAATGGGCAAAAAGGTGTTTTGAAACTTAAAAATGTTTCTGAACAACTAAAGAATTCTTTTGTAATTGTAGGGTTTGATAAATTTTTATTATTTGAGTAATGTTTAAGACTGTAAAATCAAAAATTCTTATTATTGCGATTATAATGCTTACTGTTTTAATGTTTGCATTCGGTTGCTATACGGTATATTCGAGAATGAAGACCAAACAATTGATGGTTCAAAATTACGGATTCTCTATGAATGAATATACCGAAAGGCTTGATGATGAAATAATATATGCCGAAAATAATCTTAATGGTTTGGCATTAATTGGAAATGTATTCTATAGAACCGACAGAAGTATCGAACTTACAAACAGAATAATTACAAGGATTTTTGAAGATTACCCCAAAAATTTGGGGGGCGGAATATGGTTTTTGCCATACAAAATTGATAAGTCAAAAAAATATGTTTGTTTTTATGCTTACAGGAATAAAGATAATAAAATCATAATTGATGAAAAATTTTCAAGTGAAGAATATGATTACCCTAATCAGGAATGGTATAAAAGTATAATTTCTCAAATTACTCCCGAACGTAACATAGTATGGACAAGACCATATTATGAAAATTTAGGAAGTTATTCTACGATGGTTACCGCAGGAACCGGAATATATGTTGACGGAGAATTGATTGGTATTGCAACCGTAGACTGGAAAATTGATCCGGTAATTGAGGAACTCTCTAAAATTAAACCTATGGAAAAAACATTTTCTATGTACAAAAGAGGAAATGAAATAAAAAATAGTTTTGCGTTATTTGCAAATGAAGATGAGGATTATATTATTGCGACAAATGACCCTTATCTTGACGGCGAAAAACTCATAGGTCATTCTTTAAAAGAAATCCCTTGGTACACAAGTTTTGATAAACTGTATTCAACAACTTATATTAAGTACCATGGTCAAAAATATGTTCCTTTTGCCAGAAGAATTAATAACGGAATGATATTGATTATATGTATTCCGCAGAAAGAAATGTTTAAGTATGTAAATGAATTTTATTTGCTTATGATAATAGTGATGCTGTTATTGGGACTTATTATTCCTACACTTTTGTATTTAAGCATGAATCGTTACATAATTAATCCGATTGATAAGTTAACAGAAATAGCAAATAAAATAAGTAAAGGTGAAGATATACAGATAAAACTTGAAAAACCTGAAGAATTTGCTCAATTAGCTTCAACATATGATAAAATGACCAATCATATAAAGGCAATAACTAAAGAAAAAGCAAAAATGAGCTCGGAACTTTCAATTGCAAATATTATACAATCTTCGAGCTTGCCAAGTGTATTTCCACCGTATCCTGAGAAAAAAGAGTTTGATATCTTTGCATCAATGGAGCCTGCAAAAGAGGTTGGCGGAGATTTTTACGATTTCTACTTTGTAGATGAAAATAAATTGATGTTTTTGGTTGCAGATGTGTCAGGCAAAGGAATTCCTGCGGCATTATTTATGATGACCGTAAAAACGCTCATAAGTTATATTTCGCAAATGGAGCATGCTCCAAAGAAACTTATCGAAACAATTAACAGAAAAGTATGTGAAAATAATAGAAACAGCTTTTTTGTTACTATGTTATCCGGAATTATTGATATTACAACCGGTGAGATGAGTATCATAAACTGTGGTCATAATTTACCTCTTATAAAAAGAAAAGATGGAAATTATGAATATTTGAAATTAAAATCCAATATTGCTCTTGGGGTTTTTGAAGATGCTGATTTTGAAATATATGAAACCGTAATGAAACCGGGAGATATAATCTTTACCTACACTGACGGTATTACGGAAGCTACAAAAGAAGATGATGAAGAATTTGGTGCAGAGCGCCTATTAAATACTTTAAACTCTATTGAAGAAACTGAAATTATAACAATTGCTCAAAAAATGAAAAATTCTATTAAAGAATATACCCAATCAGCACCTCAAAGTGATGATATTACAATGCTTATCTTTAAATATAACGGAATAAGTGAAATTAAAACATTTAAACAAGCTGCTATCCAAGAAAATTATAAAATGTTTTACTCATGGCTTTATGACGCATGTAAAGAGTGGAATTTGGAGCAAGATTTAACATATAAACTCGATATGTGTGCAGAAGAAATATTTGCAAATATAGTATTTTACGCATATCCGGAAAAAAATGGCAATATAGAAGCCAAATTAGAAAAAACATATAACAGTATAATTTTTAAATTTGAAGATGACGGCATAGAATATAATCCACTGGAAAAACCGGATCCGGATGTAACTGCCCCTCCTGAAGAAAGGGAAATTGGCGGTTTAGGAATATTTATGATTAAAAAAATGGCTGATAAAATTTCTTATAAAAGAGAAAACCATAAGAATATCTTAACTTTAACTTTTAAAATCTAATTGGAACTTAAAAAGATTTTTATTTGAATAATATAGATAAAAAATTATATGTTTAATATTTCATTAACTGAAATTTGTAGTGCGTTTGAAAGTTCTACTAATTTTTTTACGGTAAGATTTTGTTCTCCTCGCTCAACCTTACCAATATAATTCATATGAACATTAGCTATTTCTGCAAACTTTTCTTGTGAAAGCTTTTGTTTAGTACGTTCTACTCGAAAATTTAGACCAATTTTCATAAGTATTTCTTTATAATTATTCTGAACCATCACAGAGAATTGCAAATGACTCAGATTTTCTAAATAAAATTAGAGAAAACAAACATAAGATATTAAGTAATGCTGAAGACTTGAGCGTAAGTTTTACAAGTAGAAATTTACATAATGCAATTGGACTTGCCGATATTAGAAACGGATATATTGACAAAAACGGTAATCTACATGTAAAAGTATATGATACTTATGATTTTAATCCGGAGGAAGAAAATAAACCTTTAGTAATGGCAGGAAAAAATAAAATGTTAGAGGGCGAACTTAAACCATTTTTCACGATACATGATATAATTATTCCAAAGGAAAAACTAGACGAACTATGGAAATAGATAAAAAGAAATTTAATAAGAACACAAAGGTAATATTAAATTATTTCTTTTGTATTCTGTTATTTTTAATACTAAATAGTATTACAGTGTCGGGACATATAACTGATTTTATTGTGAGAATTTTAGAACTTGATAATGATATTAAAATAGCCATCCAAGCCGATATGGCTCTTGGGTTTTGTATAATGATTATTGTTTTGCATACATATATATATATAACAGCAATATTTTGTGGGATATTTAAGAAAATAAATAAATTAAAACTGCGTGAAAAAATATTAATTATAATATTTGTCAATATAGGATTATATTATTTTTGTATTGGTAAAATATACGGACAACAATTATATGCTCATGTCAGTTTAATTGAAGCTGTAAAAGATTATTCATTTTGGATTCTCCCTATTTATTTTTTAATATATAAATTTTGGGGATATATTACAAAAAACTCCGTTATAAATTTTGAGAAAATTGAATATTACATGTCAATAGATTTTGTAAAAGATTTATGTTTAAAAATAATAAAAAGTATAAAAAATATTAATCAAAAATAGAATATTAGTCTATAGCGTGCATTATAATGCGCACAACTGACATTTACACTTGTCATTAATGGTGGAGAAAAGGTGGGATTTGTCTTGGATTTGCTCAACGCTCAAATAGCCTCGTTTATGAGCCATTGTGTAATTTAACACTCGGTATAAGATAAAAATATCTTTGAGATTGGGATTTTATGCAAAATTATTAATTTTTTGTTAATTTTTCATGTTAGTCTTGATTCGTATGTTACAGTAGTAGTAGTATAAATTAAATACATTTACTTGTTTTCTGTATCTTAGTTAACCGGATTTTTGGAAAAGGATTTACTTTTAGAAGAAGATAGCTGAAATTGGTTGTGTATGAGATTTTGTGTAATTGTGTATGAGATTTTGTGTAATTAGTTATCAAAGTTAAAAGGAGAATTAAAAATGGCTCAAACTCAAGCTCAGTATATTAACGTGAATTTAAAAAGATTGGCAAATTATATAAATCATTTGGCAGATTTTAATAAAAAATATAACGAGGGAATAAAAGATTTATGTTCAAAAAGTAAAGCTGATAATATAACAAAAGCAGAAAATACAATAAAATATGAAAAAGAAATAAAAGAATCTTATGATAAAGCCATGGAACTTTATAACGATTTAAGACGTATTGCAGATAAGTACAAAAGTCGTATGAATATAGATAGCGACCTCCAATGGTTTCATAACAGACTCAACTCGGCAAGGTTACCAATATATGAAAAAGCTACTCTTAAATTAACATCCTCTGAGCAAGATGGTGTATCAACAGGCGGAGCATCCGCACTACAAAATGTTCAAGATATGTACACCAGAAACATAAATCATGAAAAAGAATTTGAGAAAAAATATGAAAATCTTACCAAACAGA
>CACWLL010000001.1 GCA_902761735.1 uncultured bacterium | reverse complement strand
CCCTTCAATACGGTTTGAAGATCCAACACTTTCTATCGTTGCAACTTTTTTTAATGCTCTCAATTTTTCAGGAGCCATTTTACCTAATAACTTCCATGAACCCTTAAATTCATCAATCTCAGAGATTATAGAAAGCATTTGATTATTGATTTTAATATCAATATTTTCTAACATATTTGTACCCAATTAGACCTAATATGACCTAATAATATATTATTTTTATCTAATTGTCAAGATTACTAAATCTTAAATCATCAAACATATAATTTATTAATCCAAGTTCCTGTTTGATTTTATAAAAATCTTTTCTTATTTTTCGTTTTAAGTGTTTCTTTTCTTGTTCACCGCCTGTTAAAATGGTGTTCAAAGGATGTTTTATTGTAATCAAATTTTGAATAATCGGAGTAAGGTAAGGATATTTTTTGTTTGTAATTTTAACAAGCTGCGTCAATTGATCCGGAGTCAAAATTTGTATTTGTCTTTTCGGAATATTTGCAATCCTTTTTACTTCAAAAATACAAGTTTTATTAATATATCCTTCATTTTGAAAATACCTTATTATCTGATTTAAAAGTGCAAGAATATTCTTTATCCTGCGTTCGGATATTTTTTTATTTTGCATGTGTTTTCTGAATCTTTCAACATCAGAAACAGTAATATCCTTAAGTTCAAAACCTTTAAAATATGGAATAATGTGTGCATTGATAAATGTTTTATATGCTTTAATTGTATTTATTTTAATATCTTTATTATTGCAATTACCTAAAAACATTTCACAAGCCGCTAAAACTGTGATATCCGAATTTTTGCTTGGAATATTTTTATCAACAATTCTGAATTTATCCTCTGCTTTCAATGTTTCAACATATTCAAACTTATTGCCAACAGGCTTTATATTTTCTGATTTCTGAATAAAATCTTCGGCGGTTTTAGCATCTATATCGCAAAACATTACAATATCCTCAAGAGTAAATGTTTTCAATCTTTTAGCGACTTTAAGTATTTTATCCATTTAGTATCTCCTGAGCTATATTTTCATCAATTTGTGTTAATCCGTTTGCTTGCACCACTTTTTCAAAAGCATCAATTGTATTTACAATTTGCCTAAAACTTTTTGCTTTGTTGTGTATTAAATGTACTGCATCTTTTGTAATTTCAACTTCCGAGATTTCTTCTGTAATCTGCCTGATATCCACATATTCAAACTCGCTAAATTTGTATATTTCAGAAATCCTGTCAAAAAGGTGCGTGTGTTTTTTAAGTTTGTGTTTTGCAAGCTGCATCCCGACCAAAATTATCGGAACACCTGTTTCATCATGTAAATCTCTCAATGTTTCAATAGTCCTGAAATCCTTTAATAGATAATCAATTTCATCGACTATTATCATTCGTGGATTTGATCTAAGGGTATTAACGCATTGCCTAAAAATATCTGCCGTATAAAATCTTGGAATTTCATCAAGTTCTTTTGCGATTTCTTCTAATAACCACTTTGGACTCATAGAATTTGTTGCTCTGACATATATAGCGTCATATTGTATAGATAAATAGAGTGCTGTTTTTGTTTTCCCAAGTCCTGCGTTACCGTAAACCAATCCAATTTTTGTGATGTTCTCCGGTTTATTTTTCAGGTTGTGAATAAGGTTAATAAAACATTTAACATTTTTAGTCAGTACAAAAATCGGTTTCATATTGCTTATACTCCTTTGATTCTTTATATGCCGTAAGCCAAACCCTATCGTCATTACAAGTGCAACCGTGCTCCATAAGATATTCATATCTTTCTCTGCTAGTTTTGAATAGCGGTTTTACAGCAGGGGTATATTTTTTCTGCTTTTCTTTTTTAATTTCAATTTTAGGAATAATAGGTAGAGGTAAAGGTGCATCTTCCGTCCTATCCATCTCACATTCAAGAATTTCCAAATCTTCAATATTCAAAAATTCCTTGCAAGCCTTTATTGTCTTGTTTTTAAGTTGTTTTTGCTTTTGGATTTTCTGCTTGTAATCTTCAATATCCTTAACTTCACCGGTATAATGTGCAAGCGGATGAGTTAGCGTAATCCTTTCTGCCCTGCATAAAAATTTACCGGTAATTGTATAAACATTGATATAACTTAAATCAAACAGGCTGTATTTTATTATTACTTTCTGCCTTAAACCATATAGTGCGTCATTATAGTAATCTGATTTTAAAAATCTTATTCCCTGACTTGTGATAGTTTTAATTTCCTGCGCTAGCATTAAATCGTCTAACTCTCTTGGGTTTATTTCTTGTCGTCCAATACTATCAAGCATTTCCTGAATAGTTTTTGTTTTATTATTTGGACACGGCAAAGAATTTTTATACTCAAGCCAACTGTTTATCATCTGAATAGTTTGCTGAATTGTAGGAGTAAATTCAGTATGTATTTCACTATGGAACTTTTCATTCCTACGTAGTCTTGCGGGTTTATTCTCTATATTTGTTCCGATATAACTTGGCAATAACTTTTCAAAACTTTCCTGCATTTCCAAGAAAAATCTTTCAATAACTTTTGCTCTGGAGTTATACGGATTTGCAAAAACTGTTGTTATTCCAAGTTTTTCATATACACCTTTAAACCCATATTGTTCTAATCCTTCCTTATATTTACCCCCAAAATATTTACCACGGAAGGCTCTGCCGTTATCTAAATACACAAATTTTGGAATCTTACCTAAATTTAAAATCGCATTCCTTAAAGCCGAGGCAATATTTTGCGTATTTTCTTCAATCATTATTTCATAGCCAACTAAAGCTGTCGATTTCCAATCCAAAAATCCGATTAATGTTGCTCGACAGGGTTTTCCGGTAAAAGGATTTATTACTTGGAAGTTTAACCTTTTACCATCTGCTACCAAAACTTCTCCGACTTCGATTTTCGAGATATCCCTTTTTATATGCGGAATAACATCTTCTTTTAGGGCTTTTTCGCCGTCCCTTAGAAGCGTCCACTTATCAAAATAATTTGTTTTATACCAGTTAGCAAATCTTCTAAATGTCGGCGGAGCAGGAATGTATTCTGCACCCTGAGTTTTTAAAACATACTGAGTTAAAGAAATTGCTTTTCCGATGCTGAATTTATTAGGATGTAGAAGCAATTTCAAAAATATCTGCTTTTCATAATCAGTTAAGCTGGTTCTGGAATAATCTTCATAATGATAATTCGGAATCAAAAGTTCATAGTTATTACTGTTTCCTAAAATGCGTTTCCATCTTTGGAGTGTACCAATTGATACTTTGCCAAGTTTAGCGTAAATTTTCGGATACAAAACTTGTGCGTTATATGCACCTAAAAAATCATTATCAAACTGTGTTTTATTTTGCTGATTTTTGCGCTCTTTTTTCCATAGGTTCAATAAATCTAGTCTTGCCAGTGCAATGATTTTTGCCTTATCAGTTTTATGAAAATCTGTTGGTGTAGGAAGCTGTTTTTCTGTATAACTCGGAACAATTTTTGAATAATACTTTTCCTGCAGTTCCGGCTCAATACTTGATAACAGAATTTCAAAACTCTTGCCGCCTTTGACTGTTATTTCTCTTGTAATATATTTATCCTTTGAAAGCCTGATTGCACGGGTACTCACGCCTTTGAGTTCTGCAAATTCTTTGATTGTAATGTATTTTTCTTCGTTCATCACTTTTGGCTCCTGTGGGTATTTCGGCACCATTCGCCTAAGCCGGCTCATTGCCTCAATTATCCTACGTCGCTATCGTAGTGCTTACGCACCGGCTACGCATTTCATTAATCACTCTAAACTCGGAAGAATGGAACTGTTTCCGACTAATTTTGTATCATTTCGACACAGCGCGAGTGAGCAGAAGGTGAAAGCCGTAAGGCGTACCTGTTTAACGCGAACGAAACAAGAATAGTCGGAAGCGAATAAGGACTTGATGTTTCTGCAAAACGAGTTAAAATGTGTGTACCCCAATACCTACCCCAGTTTATTTTAAGGAGTTTTTATGCGTAAAGAATTAAGAAAACAGATTGAATTACTAGAACAAAAAATGTCAAAAAGTCCAAATAATATGAAAGAAGGCGGAAGTCATTTCTTGTACCGTAGGGAAAGAATGATACGATACAAAATGTTTCAGAAAAACATGCCGCAAAAAATGCTTGCAAAAAGATTAAACTTAACCGAGAGCTACATCTCAAAACTAATTACCGGCGAACGGTATAACAAAAATTTTGAAAGATATATTATTCATATTTTAGACATAAATTATTGTTGTATTTAATTTGTATAAATTTCATTCATTTTTGTTCGTAAATTATTATTGATATTATTCAACCTTAATTGAATAGCTTCTTGAAATTCTTGTACTTCTATAGAATTATCATTTAATAGAGACACTAAATTGCAGGCAAATTCATATTCAGCAGGTTCTTGACTGTCTTCTAATAGTATATTCACTATATCTTTAAGCAAATTTTTATTTGTATTAACTTCTTCAGTATTTATTACTTGTATAATATTAGAATAAATACTAACAGATTTTGTTGATTCCAGTTCATTATATATATAATTTAAAATAGGTGTCAAAAGTATTTTATTAAACTGTTTTTCTGTAAGAATATCGTTAGCAATTTGTAAATATCTAATTCCACTTTTTGGATCTTTTTTGTACAACTCAATTGTTTTATTTTTTATAGATGTAAAATCTTTTTCCGGAATTTTTATATTGTTGCTATTTAACAACTCGTATAAAGAGAATATTTTTTCTATATTATCGTCATTATAATATTTTGATAAAATATAATCTTTAAAACTTTCTTTGTTTATTTTTATATTATTCTCGGTTATAACCTCTAATAGAGTTTTTAAATCATCCATAGAATTGTCATCTTCACGAAGTAATTGTTGATATAATTCGCAGATTGACTCTTTAATAAGTTCATATATTGAACGTTTAATTTTTGCTATTCCAAATAAAAAACGTTTTGAATTATTATGTTGAATAATATTTTTAACATGTGGTTTGCAATTATTATCGATTAATATTTTAATAAAAGCATTTTGGTTTTCAATTGATTCCAAATGAGTTCTTAAAATATTCTCATAATTAGAATCTGTTTCCTTAGTAACTAAGAGCATTATTTCAACAAGGAAATTCATTGCGAAATTCGGATTATAAGGAAATAAATTATTTATAAAATCATAAAATGATACATTAAAATTATTTAGTAGATTTTGCTCATAGCACTCTTTATCAACTAAATTCAATGAAAGTTTTATACCATTTAATAAACTAACTTGATTTGCATAACTTGCGGCAGACTGATGTATAGTATTTATTATTGTACTAAGCTTTTGTGCTAGCTCCTTTTTACATTTATTATTAAGTGAATTCCTATCATAGTATTTTAAGCAGTTTATAACATTATCAGAGAAAGTATCTTTTGATACAGTACTTATTGCAAAACTTATAAATTCAGAAGGGATTAATGATAAATATCCCTTAGTATTCAATATCTCAATATATTTTTGTATTGGTTCATCTATTTGAGAGAGATTTTTAAAATCTGTAAATATAGAAGATATATCTGATTCATCAAAAATATTAAAGTTATTAGTTAATTTATCAAAAAGCAAAATTTTAGAATCATTACTTAAAATTGTTTCATTTCCAAGTTTATCATCTTCTTTATTCATTTTTAGATACTTTGAAAGAATATCTTTTATTATAGACCTCTGTTTTTCACGCATTTGCGGAATATAAGAAATAAACCTTTCTAATTCATCAAAAACACTCTCTAAAAAATCAACAAAGTTTATATTATTAGAAGCTAAAATATTACCTAAGATTCTGATTAATTGATTTGCATTCTTTTCATCTAACTCTTTATTATCAAGAGAGTTAAATATTACAATAGAAGCATTCTGTAAGTATGTAGATTCATTACTATCAAGCATTTGTTGTACTTCTGTATTTATTCTATTTGCAATGTTGTCATTAATATTTTCTATAAAATCTCCGTCCTTAAGTTCCATTGAAACTGCTTTGGCATCAATTGTTTCTTTTAAATATATAAATGACATTAATGACGGTATTTTATTTGGAAGTAAATTTTTAATTCTACTAATAAATAATTTATAATCATTGTCATTAATATTTTTAGAAAATAAATCAGGATCTTTTATCAACAATTCTTCTATATTGTTCCATTTTTGTTTAATAACTATCATCACTGCAAATAAAGTTATATTATCTAATAAAAATTTATGTTCCGGGTCTATATTTTCTGCAAGTATATAATTTAATGAAAAATCATTTATAAATCTTTTTATTTGTCTGGGAGTTGAGCCTCGATATCCATGAAATAGTACTTGTTTTATTTCAGTAATATTATTTTTTATATTTGGATATATTGAAAGTGCTTCTATTTGTTCTTCTATGAAAACATCTCTGTCAATTTCTTGTAATTGGGGAATTCTAATATAGGTATTGAATAACTTATCAAAAAATTCTTCACCGATTGTTTGGGAAAAGTTATCTTTATCTCCTTTGATTGAGATATTATAACTTGCACTAATATATTTTTTTATAGCAATATCATCACAAGGAATAATGTACAGACAATTTTTCTTATCCATGAATGTTTTTATGGCAGATAAAGTTTCATATGCATATTTAGGTTCACATCTGTCAAGATTATCAAAAACAATTAAAACTTTCTTACCTTTTTCAAAAGATTTTGTTACAATATCATTAAAAATTCTTTCAAATTGTTCTGGTGAAAAGGTCGGTTTATAAGTATATGTTTTGATTTTTTTGCTGCAAAATATTGTTTTTGTTAAGTCTGATAGTTGATTTTTTAGTAATATGATAAGAAATAATGGAGTACTGATAAATCCCAACCCGGAAAATATTGGAATAGACAAGGATTTTATCCATTCATTACCACTATAATGGCAGATTATTGAAAATATTACAATTAGAAAAGTTGTGAATGCTAATAAATTTATTATTGGTGTTATTTTTCGAATAATTTCGTTCCACTTTAAATCTATTTCTTCTTTAAAATCATTATCTGTATATAATAATTTTTCTAATGAATTATCATTTTTATCAACATAACCTTCATTATATATGCCAAGCTTTTTAGTTTTTAGTTGTACATCAATATCAAATAAGATACTTCTCATCAATGGATGTCCTACATATTTCCAAACATCAATATAAAATACAGCATAACTATCTTCTAATCTGTCTTTCACTTGATTGACGATATAACTTTTTCCACTTCCCCAAGAACCAAATAATCCTAAATTAAATGAACAATCCTTAAGTTCTTCATTATTAGCAATATCAACTATCGTATCTGCTATTTTTGTGTGTATCCCAAAGCTATCTTTGATGGTTTTTATATTATTTGAATCATGTAAAAATAAAGTTTTAGCCATATTTCATACCCCTTCAATAAATTTATATTACTATAAATAGGTAATAAATAAAACATTATATGTTTAAAAAGGATATTAAATTATTATAACAAAGTTATATGATTAGTCTAGGAAAATGTGTCCGATTTTTTGTACCAAAAATTTAAAACCTAATCCCCAAATATTATAAATGGCAGATCTCTTTCAAGTGTGTATTGACGGAGATTTTATATTTTATTTCAGAGTGTCATATCTTTCTTTTAATATTCGTAATTTTTGTGCAACTTCGGGTTTGTGCATTAACGTATTTACTTCTGAAGTAATTAAGTCTGTTAATTCGTAACTATAATTTGCAGATATGTCATCACCATGAACATGTAAACTTGAAGCAATCATTCTTGTAACACAGTTTAAAAAATCGGTATTTTCTAAATATTGCCTGTCAACAAATAAACCATTCAAATTCTTATCATTAACTGTAGCATAAATATCGGTGTGTTTTTGTGCAGAAGCATCAAAAATATACAGTTTATCAGGAGTTATTTTAGGAATTGTTCCACGAGTATCATTTTTAGCAAATAATTGAATTGCCTCATTTATCAATTGAAGTTTTTGGTGTTCAATTCTTGTTGGCTCTAATGATTTAATTCTATGTTCATTCTTATATGATAAATTTACATCAGGAATTCCTATTTCTTTAAATGAACTTGGTACAAATTTATAACCTCTATTTAATAAGTCAGAAACTTCTTTTTCGTTATACTTTAGATCAAAATCAGAAACGGTTGCCATTTTTAAATCTTTCAAGTCAATTTGAATATGTTTTGAGGCAGCAGCACTAACTAATCCGCAAATGAAATTTATTTCAGTTGAATTAATAAGTTTTTCATTGTCAAGATTTCTACCAAGCAGGTCTTTTATAGGCAAAGTATAAAAATCTCTTAATGCTGAAATCGTGTGAACTAATTCTTGTTCATTCATTGTCATACCATAAGTTCTACCCAAATTTTGAGCTTGTGAACTTGATATTGAAACCCTGTCTCGACCTGTTTCTACTGTAGAACTTACTATAATCATCTTACCTTGTGCTTTTTGAATATCAGGATCTTTATCGCCTTTTTTGAGAACAATACTAATACCTTTCATATCTTGTTCAGGATTTTCTGTTTCATATTTTTGTACCAAATAAAAACTACCTTGCTTTTCTTTATCTTCAAGAACTTTTATTCCAAAAAACTCATTTTCATAAAGCATATTCTGAAAATCAGGATTTTCAGGATGGTAGAAAAAGTCTTTAGATTTAACAATTTCTTGAATTAAATTTTCATTTCCTGTTTTAAATTCAATGTAATTACCTTTTACAGAAGATGTGTTTCGGTGTAATGTCTGTGTCATATCTGCAGTTTGAATATCGTTAGACGAACGTCCGAAATTCATTTCCCAATCACCGCAAGCATATTTTACATACGGAGTGTCAAGATGTGAAAGTAAATTAACTGCAACAATTCTTGTACCTTCACCGAAAGCTCCGGCATTATCAAAATCACCATCTTTTGTACTGTCGCCTATTGACTCAAGATGCGAATAATCATATTGTCCATCACCTGAAATTCTTACTCTATAACTTCCATCAGGTTCTCTATCAATTTTAATATCGACACCTTCAAGTGTATGACCGTTACCGTCATAGAAGTTTTGCATAATATCACGGGCAATTTTGAATTCGCTCCAATTCGTTTTTGCGCCATATCTTATTTTAATTTTTGCTTTTAATGTTTTATCTAATTTTGAAATATCATCTGTATGAATAATAGGATTTTCCGCATTTGTCGGATTCATTCCTCCTTTATTCGGAATGGATATTTCAATTCCACCGGTCTCACTTAATTGCATTAATGCTTCATTAGTCGTAGGCAATGTAGTTTTAATTGGTGTATATTCTTGTCTTTCAGGATTTTCTAACTCATATTTTTTTACAGGAATTTCATATTTTGTCGTAGGAATTGGATAAAATTTGCTTGATTTATTGAAAAATCGACGTATTTTATTTAGTAATCTGGATGCTCTACTACTAATTGGCTTTATTTCGTGTTCACTAACAAAGCCTTTTATTACTTTACTGCCGTTGTTTTCTTTTTCTTTATATTCAACATAATCAAACGGTTCAGATAAGATTTTTTCTATATCTTTATTAAATTTTGAGGCATTAAATTTTCCGTCAATTACATAATTTTCAACAACAGACTTACCATCAACTTCATTGAAAATATCCTCAAGAACTCTTAATTTTGCTAATGATTCAGGATTATGTACAAGTCCTTTCATAATTGTAACTTGTAGATTTACCAATGCATCAGAGAATGATGAACTTATGTCTCCACCATATTTATGAGTAATTTCATGTAGTTTTGTACTCAGTAAAGTAGTAAATCTTTCACATTCTAAATGGGCTCTTGTCATCCACTCACCTTTTAATTCTCCATTAGACAAAATAGCTTCAGCGGCTTCATTAGGATCAGTCCCATTCTCAACTATAATAGTTGGTGCGTGAGCTTCCTTATCTGAAATATGGTCATAATTTTCAAGTTCAAGATTATCTTTAATTACCCCAACAGCTTCACTAACTAATTGAAGTTTTTGAAGTTCTCTTTGAGTTGGAACAATTGGTTGTTTTTGGTTCTCGTTAGGTCTTGCAAATTCTTGTATTCCCATGCCTGCAAGTTCATGAATAACTGGCGTATAACCCATTAATCTAATCATCTCTATATCATTAGGGGATGCGACTTCGGGAACAGCCATATATTTCAGACCAATACCAAAGGCTTGCATAATTTTTTTAGTTTTAGTATCAGGTTCTTCAAATGCAAAACCGAGTTTTCTGCTTTTTGCTTCTTCTATTAGAGGCAACAGCATTTTATTAGGAGTTTTTTCTTTGCTAACAATCCAAGAATCTTTCATTGTTGCAAGTGTTTGCATTAATTCTTCATCAGGGACTGTTTTTAAATATCTTGAAATTAGTTCTCCTATTTTTCTTTCACTTAAAAGAATTCTGTCCCTGCCTGTTCCAATTTCAAATTCTTGACCGTCATTTTTCTCAGTAATTTCCGGATCATTTGGCATTTTCTTGAACACCAGTGATAGATTTTCCAAGGAGTTTTCTATACCATCTTGTGTTTCATATCGTTGAACAACATATATATTACCTTTTTCATTAGGTAAAAGTTTAAATCCAAAGAATTCGTTTTCATAGTCAAAATTTTGAAAATCTTTGTTATAAGGCTGGTAGAAATAATCTTTTGAATTAAGAATTTCTTTGACAAGTTCCTCATCAGCAGTTTCAAATTCAATATAATTACCTTTAACTTTTTGACTATTTTTATTCAAAGTTTGAGTCATATCTGCTGTTTGAATATCATCAGATGAACGTCCAAAATTCATTTCCCATTCACCGCAAGCATATTTTATATTTTTAGTATCAGGTCTTGCTAATAAATTGACTGCAACAATTCTTGTACCTTCACCAAAAGCACCTGCATTTGACGAATCGCCGTCTTTTGAACTGTTACCTAATGATTCCAAGCGATCATAATCATAATTGCCTTCTCCGCTGATCTTAACTAAATATTTGCCTTCAGGAGTTTTGGTAACTTCAATATTCACACCTTCTAAAGTATGACCATTACCATCATAGAAGTTTTGCATAATATCACGAGCAATTTTTGAATTGCTCCAATTTGTCTTTGCACCATATTTAATTTTTATTCCGGCTTTTTCTACCTGACCTAATCTTGAAATATCGTCAGGGTGAATGATTGGTTCTTCAGCTCTTGTTGGATTTAAACCACCTTTATTTTTAATGTCAATTTGAACTTTACCATTTTGTTCCAATTGAGTCATAGATTCTTTAGTAGTAGGAAGTGTTTCCGTAACTTCTTCTGTTTTAGCCCTATCTAATGGTTTGAATTGAACAAGTTTTTCAGCTCGATATGCTCTTGTTCCAAAAGAAAGTATGAAATTTCTTTCACTTGAGACTTCTAATGCTTCTTTAATATCATAAGGTTGTGGCTTTTTAAGTTCAGTTTTTATTGTTCTTCGATATGTATCAGTATCTAAAGTAGCTCCTTCACGATTTTCAACAGGAGTAACAATTTTTCTGTATTCTTCTATTGGCATATTCAAAAGATTTTTCCAAGTCTCAAATTTGAATTTTTTAACATTATCTATTAATTCAGGACGCTCATTTAAACGTTGAATTTTTGCTTCAAATTCTTCTTTTGAACAATATAAGAATTCCTTAAAATAATCAGTTGCAGTATCACGTAAACCAAGTTGGTTTATAACTAAATTTACTAAATCTCTATTTGCAATTTCGCTATAATCAAATTTTGCACGCTCAATTTGTTCTTCAACAGAACCTTTGTTACTTAATAATATCTCATTTACAATATTTATTTCTTGTGCTGATAATCTTTTAAATATTTTTCCTTTATATAAAGTATTATAGACTTCAAATGGATTGAATTGCTCATCGTTTAAGCCATTATTATCTTTTAAGCATCTCAAAACCCAGATAATATTAGAATTCCCTTCTGTCATCTGATTATATTTCTCTAAGAACTGATGTACAATAGATTTATCGTTATCACGAATTTTATCAGCAGTTATGTTTCCATAACTCTGTTTAACAATAACGGCTTTCATTATTTCTTTTTCTTCAGCAGTTAATTTCAGATCAACATCATCCCATAATAATTCTTCCAAAAGTTCTATTCCTTCTTTTTGTCGTTTTGAATTATAAGCTGATGTATCAAAACGTGATAAAATATTTTTAACCATTTTATCAACTTTTTCAATCAGAATTTCTTTTTCAGTTTTCTCATCTTTATATTCAATTTTAATACGTGGTTCGTCAGAAATGTTATCGCTCTCTGTACTCAACAAATCATTTTTAGTTCCAAGTTTAAATTCTTCATATTCACCGTTTGGATTTTTTCTTCTCGCCTTATTAAAATCCGCTATTTCAACACCTTTGGCATCTCGTGTTATGGCGACTTCGAATTCTTCGCCACCTATTGTAATCTTTTTCCATTCTGTTTGCGGTTGGGCATTTCTTACAGCCTGTTCAACCAATTCCGCCTGCATCAGATAATTACAAGTAGCAAGTGCATGTTCCGGATTTTCTGTTATTATCTTTCTTCCGTTCGGAAGCGTTAGTTCAAACTGTGTCTTGCCGTCAGGTGTTTTGGTCGGTTTAACTTTTGTTTCATTTAATACTTTGCTTGAATTGATTAGAGCAGCTTTTCCTGCTTTACCTGCTGTTACCATTTGAACAAGTTTTGATGCACCTTTCATTTTCGTAAGCATTTCATACTGTTCTTCCAAGCGTTCAGAGAATGATTTATCACTACTGTCAATAACAGTTTCCGTAACACCAAAAGCACCTGCCTCTGCTGTTATTTCAAATCCTTTGCCTGCTGTCGTTCTTATAAGTTGAACAAGCTCTTGTTTGTTCATTTTAAACAAACCGTCCAAACTTATTCCGCTCTCTTCAGATACCGTCTGCATCAATTCCTTAGCCGACATCTCACCTTTGTTTGAGAATGCTTTTAACATCGCTTCTGCTTCACGCTCTGCAGGTTTTTCTATATATTTAACAACAGGCTCTGCCATTTTCCCGACAACACCGCCGACAGCACCCAGAACGCCCGATTCGCCTATACCTACGGCTGTATTTTTCCACGTATTAAAATCAGTTGCATCAATTTCATCATACACAATATTGCCCGATACGGATTTTATCGTTGTTAAGCTCGCCATTGATACCGCACCGCCTGTAGCTCTTGCAGCTGTTTCGGATATAACTCCTGCCGCTTTTTTACTGAGCGGAGTTTTTGATAGCAATTTACCCGTCAGTTTGCCCGAACCCGATACAAGTGTTTTCATAGAACTCAAACCGCCTGTCTGCGCAAGCAGATAAACATCTCCAACTATTCCTGCGAATTCTTCTGCCGTATTTTCACTCTTTAGTTGTTTTTCGGTGTTTTCTGTCGTTCTGAAACCAAACGCTTTTGCAAATTCCGATTTGTATTTATCGCTTCCTAAAAATTCTGAGCGTTTACTGTCATCCATTTTGTCAAGATTGGATTTATTTAAAAACTCCATAAATCCTTTGACTTTATTAACATCATACTTCTGTCCCGTCAGTTTTTCATATTCTCTTGAGAATTCTTCGGGCGAATCCGCAGGTAAATTCCTTAATTTTTGAGCGAAATCTTCGTAATCACTCGCCTGATGAAATGCATCCTTTGCTAAAATACCCATACTCGCATTATCCAATAATGCCGTTCCTATATTTTTTGCAAAATGTGCGTAATCTTTCGGATCAAGAGGATTCATTGTTCTGTTGCGATCTTGCATAAGCATGCCTGCAGCCTGTTCATATACAGCCGCCAAAGATTCTTTCGCAAAATTATTCGCATCAATACCTAATTCTGTTTTTCTGTTTTGTAAGGCATTTTCCTGAATTGTCATCTGAATTTTGTGCTGAGTTACTTCATCCTGTGTTTCAATATTTACACCTGATTTTTGACGTAAATCTCTCGCTATTTTTTCAAAACTTGCATTTGAATAGTCGTTTGTTTTCGGTGCAAATTTACCTGTACCGAGTGTTTGTGCTTCATAATCCGCATAAGAAATTTTTTGCAAAGCATCATCAGGCACTCTTACAAACCTGTCTGCAAGTTTTTTACCTGTTTCGGAATTGATATCTATGCCCAAAATATTTGAGATAAATTCTTTTACCGTTACGTTTTCTGCTTTGCCGAGCGTTACGATATTACCCGATAAAACATTTGTATGTGAACCTTTTAATGGAATTGTCCGCTCCATTCTCTTTTCGTATTCGGCTTTGTAAGCTTCTTCCTGTTGCTTTTTTACATACTCTTTATGGTTATAAACAGGCTTGTTATCTGAATTGTAATATACTGCGTTATCAGAAGTCTGAGTTAAAATTCTTCTGCCCTGCGCATCAAAACTACTGCCCTCAAAGTATGTTGTGCGCTTTTTGCCTTTGAATGTTTCAACGACTTCTTCCATACATTCACCTTTGAAGAATGTCTTTTTGTCGTTTGTAGGATTTTTGAGGTCAATAATTCTCGGTGTAAGTGTAATTGTTGTGCCGTCAGGTTTTACGGTTTTTCTGTCTTTTATGTAATCCTCAACAATATCTCCGTTTTCCGTGATAGATTGTGTGTTTGTTGTTACCTTAGTTTTGTCGGCTTTAGTTGTTTCAACCGTAACATAAGGTTGCTCCGCATCATCATGATACTCAAATTTACTCTTTTCAATGTTTCCCTGTATGTTTTTGATTTGTGTAAAAGGTCTGTTATTCCTGTAAGTTACTGTAGTTTGGTTTCCGTTTTTATCTTTTATAATTCTTTCTACAACATTATTCCCGTCAAAGTATTCGGTAATCGTGTTTCCTTTATTGTCTGTGTAAGTTTGGTTGTCGTAATCGGCAAGAAAAACAGATGATTTTTCGCCTTTTTGCACGCTGACGCCCATATCCAAATCTTTTTGGTAATTAGATATGATGTTTGCAAGTTCTTCCTCGTTTAAGGACAGCAATTTACGCTCTGCATCTTGATGACTCAGACCGTACACATGTGCAATAATTTGTATTGTTTCTGTCCTATTGATTGTCAATCTAAAAAACCTTCTTACATGTAATTACTTTTAGGTTATCGGTTTATTTTAACTTTTTCTTTAATTAATTTTGCATTTTATTTACAAATCGTATTAAAACGTACACTTTAAAAATTATTAAAATGACAAATGATGATATTGGATAATGAAATTTTGTTATTTTTGTGTAATTAAATGGTTATGATACAATAAATTCGTGTTAAAGGGGAACAAAATGAACAATATTAAATTACAGGGACTTGATGCAGATGGTAGTGAAAAAGAGTATTCTTTAAATGATTTTAAAGGACAAAGGATAATTTTATATTTTTATCCGAAAGATAATACATCAGGCTGTACACAAGAAGCCTGCGATTTTAGAGATAATATAAACCGTTTGACTAACTATGCGACAGTAATAGGTGTCAGTCCTGACAGCATAAAAAGCCATAAATCGTTTAAAGAAAAGCAGAGTCTAAATTTCATTTTGTTGTCTGATCCTGAACACAAACTTGCAGAAGAATTTGAGGTTTGGAAAGAAAAATCAATGTACGGCAAAAAATATATGGGAATTGAACGCTCAACATTCATTATTGACAAATCAGGCAAAATAGAAAAGGAATGGCGCAAAGTTAAAGTCAAAGGGCACGTTGATGAAGTGATTGAATATTTTGAACAACAATAAAACAACTTTTAAACGACATTTGAATACTATTTGATGTATTCTTTTCCATACAATTCAATATCATCTATTTCAAATAGGTCACTTCTATATTGTCCCGGCCATACAGCATATAATTTGCTACCTTCATTTTTTACTCGATAATAGACATCTCGCTTGTCTTTTACATAATTTTGGACTTGCTCTATTTCTTTATCTTTTGTCAGTTCAATATAACATACAAGTTTTGAACCGTAAGGAAAGTATTCTTGTTCTGATGCTTTTCTCATTTTATAACCCTTTACTTATTTGTAATTTGCAAGTAAATTCTAACACAAATAAGTTGAATAATATTATGATATAATTTAAGAAAATCAAGCATAATTATATGAAAAATCAACAAAAACAAAATTGCAAAAGTTTTTTACCAAATATTGATGAACAATCTAAAATTTTAATCTTGGGTTCAATGCCGGGAATTAAATCTTTGGAAGAACAACAGTATTATGCACACCCGCAAAATCGATTTTGGAAATTAATGGGAATGTTCTGCAATGTAGATAATTTGTCAGAGCTAAATTATCAAGACAAACTGCAAATTTTATTGAAAAATAAAATTGCATTATGGGATGTTATTCAATCTTGCAATCGTGATGGTAGCTTGGATTCTAATATTCAAAATGAACTCCCAAATGATATTCCTGAATTATTAAAACGATTTCCAAATATCAAGACTATTTGCCTAAATGGAAATAAATCTTATTCTGCATTTAAAAAGCATTTCTCGAAATTATTAGAACAATATAAATGTTATAAATTACCTTCTACAAGTCCTACAAATGCAAGATATAAATTGGATAATTTATATAATGAGTGGAGTGCGACATTAAGCATTGTCTTCAATTTCAAGTAATTTTTGTTTAATAGAATTTCCATAGGCGAATCTGCCCAATTCACCATTTTTTGAGATAACTCTATGGCAAGGAATAATTAACATAATCGAATTTTTGTTGCAAGCTGAACCAACGGCTCTTTGTGCGTTTTTATTACCGATAGCTGTCGCAATTTCCGAATAACTTTTTGTTTTACCATAAGGAATTTTTTGAAGTTCTTCCCAAACTTTTTTCTGAAAATCAGTGCCTACGGGTTTAAGTTTTATATCAAATGTTTTTCTTTTGCCTAAAAAATATTCGCCTAATTGAGTATTAATCTCTTTAATTAATACAGTTTCACTATCTGATTTATCATGATTTTCAACAAGTTTCAAAGAAATTAAAGCATCTTTTTCGCAAATAATTTCCAAAACTCCGATTGGCGATTTGTAATAAGATTTTTCCATATACAAATTTTACAACAAACTTCCGACTAAATATGTCAAACTTGCGATACTTTATGTCAAAATCCCTGATACAGAACAGAAAACTTGAACATTTTACGATTGAGTTATTTTAAAAAGAACAGCGCATAGCGAAAACTCGTGAGGACAACAAAAATAGCAAGGGAGAGATTCGAACTCTCGACCTCACGGGTATGAGCCGTGCGCTCTCACCAGCTGAGCTACCTTGCCATTTATTTAAATCTATTCAATTTTTCGGCTTTTTAACCGACAAGTCTTATTCTTACACAAAGAAAAAATTTTTTCAAGCTTAAATTTGTATAATTGTTGATTTTAATCATTAAATGATTTACGAATTACCAATTATTTTTTAATAATCTTATTTAGAAATTTGTATACTAAGGGTAAAATGCTAATAAAAAAAGCAATCGTTAAATACCTGTCTACATTGTCAAACAGGGATACAATTCCTCAGGTAAGTACATTATTTTTTCCCCTTTTCACTGCGTTCTCTAACTGAAATTCGTATTGGGGTCCCGAAAAATCCGAAGGCTTCACGTAGTTTGTTTTCAATATAGCGTTTGTAGTGTTCTTTTAACAGATTAACGTTATTAGCAAACAGTACAAATGTTGGAGGTTTTATGCCAGCTTGAGTTGCATATAAAAGTTTTAATTTTTTACCTTTTACAGATGTAGGCGGATTAAGAGCATAAAGCTCTTTTACAACGCTATTCAGCAATCCTGTGGAGACACGTTTTGTGCATTGAGAATATACTTCTTCCGCTGTTTCAAAAATCTTATTCAATCTCTGTTTTGTTTTGGCACTTATATAAATTTTAGGTGCAAATTCAAGAAACGGAATTTCAAGTGCCAGTTTTTTATCAAACTGATTGATAGTATTTGATTTTTTGTCCTCTATCAAATCCCACTTATTTATTGCAATAATAAGTCCTTTTCCTGCTTCAACTATAATTGAAGAAATTTTCTTATCTTGATCAGAAATCCCTTCTGTTGCATCGATTACCAACAAAGCGACATCACAATCTCTAATTGAGCGAATAGCTCTGTCTACCGCAAATTTTTCTATTCCGTAATCGACTTTTGATTTTTTTCTTATTCCTGCCGTATCAACAATAACAAAATCTCTGTCATTAAATTTTATGTTGCTGTCAATGCTGTCACGGGTTGTCCCTGAAATATCAGATACAATAACTCGGTTTTCATTAAGAAGAGCATTTACTATAGAAGATTTACCGGCATTTGGTCTGCCGACGATTGCTATTTTTATAGTTTCATCGTCATCTTCCTTGTTTTCATCATCTCTTTCGAAACCTTCCGTAATTAAATCAAGCAGGTCTCCTACACCGCCGCTGCCATGGAGAGCTGAAATTCCAAGAGGTTCACCAATTGCGAGTGCATAGAAATCATTTATCATCATATGCGATTCCGGATTATCAAGTTTGTTAACCGCAAGAAATACAGGCTTATCAGATTGGCGTAAAATATTTGCAATATCGTAGTCAATTGGGTTAATGCCGTCTTTCCCGTCAACTAAAAAAATAATCTTATCAGCTTCTTCACAGGCAATTTTAGCTTGATCAAAGATTGAAAGCATAATATCGTCTTCGTCACCCGGGATTATACCTCCGGTATCGATTACCGTGAAGAATTTGTTTTGCCATTCAACGTCAAAGTATATTCTGTCCCTGGTAACTCCTGGGCGGTCATCAACGATTGAGTTTCTGTGTCCTATGAGTCGGTTTACAAAGGTTGATTTACCAACATTTGGTCTGCCGACGATTGCTACTATCGGTTTTCTGCTCATAAGGTTAGTATAACATGGAAAAATTAAATCTTAAATTTTTGTAAAAATAATATAACAAAGACTAAAGTCTTGCATATAAATACCGTTATTTATACTGTAATTAGCCTTGATAGTTTCAGGGCTTTAGTCCAGAGGAGAAAGAATATTTTATGACCACAGAAATTAATTCAGTTCAAGGTGCACAATTGAGCAACGGGATTTTGGGTGCTAACGCAGAAATTGATGAAGAAACAAGAGATGATATTGAGGTATTGGAGCCGATAATGCAATCTGAGGATAATATTGGTTTACAATCCGATATTAAGAAACTGGCAAATGCTGTTGGGATATCATATCAAAAGGAGGATACTCCTGAGGAAATTTTAATTTCAATATCAGAAGAATTGGAAGCCCAAATAGATGATGCAGAAGATAATCCGCAAGCATTGAGTACCTTGATGGGGTATTACAGACAATTAAACACATTGGATGCAAGGTTAGATGCTATACAATTTGGTGAATCAAAGATTTTCGATGCGATGAATTTGTTGTCGCAAAATAACCGAAAAGAATTTGGTTTATAAAGTTATTGATGATAAGAAAGGAGCCTCAATTTAAAATTGGGGCTCCTTTTTATATTTATTGTCCGTCAAGTTCTTTTTTTAGCTTTTCTAAATCATCCGGAATTGCTTCTGTATTATCTTTTGGAGCTTCAAGCAACTGTTGTTTTAATTGTTCCAAAGATAATTGAACATCAGGATCCATACCGATTGCAGCATTTATTTCATCGTCAATGTTTGTTTCAGATTGAGCAATTTGCCCGTATGCATCAGCTAAATTTTCTTCTTCGCTAATTTTTGCTTTCATGTCTTCCAACATAGCTGTTGTAGATTCGGAATCAATTGCGGCAAGTTGTTTATTAATTTTCTTAGTGCTTTTTGCAACTGCAGCACGAGCTTTAAGTGAAGCATATTCGGATTCCCATTTTTTGATTTGTTCTTTAAGCTGTAAAACTTTTTTCTCCATTTCTGCTAAATTTGCGGAGTATTTTTGGTCATCAGCTTTAAGTCTTTCTAATTCTGCTAAAGCTTCTTTTTGTTTTTTTAGAGCTTCTCCGGCTAGTCTGTCGGCTTCAGCAGCGTCCAGTTCTCCGTTTTGTGCTTTTTTAAGTATAATTATAGCTTTTTGTTGATAGTCTTTTGCAACTTGAGTTTTTACGTCAATGTCTTTTTTTACGCCAATTGCAATTGCTTTAACGCTTGCAACATTTTTCATACTTTCGTCAAAGTCTTTTTTTAAATCTCGGATACCTTGCTCTGTGAGCTTAACAGGGTCTTCAAACTTTGAAAGTATTGCGTGAGCACTTGATTGAATAATTTTAAATAATCTTGTAACAATATTCATAGGTATTTCCTTTCAAAATAATTATATGCTTCGTTAATTCTTTTTGTAACTTGTTTTGCTGCGTTAAGCTTTTCCGGATTATTTTGGAATAAATCAGGATGATATTTTTTTAGTAATCTCCTATAGGATTTCTTAATTTCATCAAAGCATGCGCCGTATTCCAATTCCAAATTAGCATAATATTCAGCTTCTTTGTTATCTTTAACAGGAGCTTCTTTAGAATCTGAGTAATATAAATCTTCGTAGTCATTTAAATTAATCTCTTCTTTTATTGGTTCTTCATTTTTAAAGTTTATATTACTCTTTATTATATTAGATAATCTTGATAAAAAACTCATATAAATACCTGAAAATTATATCCATATTCTATCAGTTTTTAGGTTTTTGTCAACAATAGGATTATATCTTGCGATGAGTAATTCTCTTCTGCCTTGAGGATTTCTGGTAAAGATAATATTTAAATAACCAAAATATTCCATTAAATGCTCAGCAAATGTTTTTACTTGTTTTTTATTTATAGCAATGATATCAGGCACGGCAATATATTGTTCTTTGCCGAGTTTTTGTACGTATCGTTTAAGAATATATCGATTGTTAGTTGCCGGCTTAAATAAATCGTTTAATATGTTTATATATATTTCTCTTTCATAATTTGAACAATTTATGATAGTGAAATACGGTTCATATTTATCATTGACCAAATCTTTTATTTCAATTTTAAAGAATGGTGTTTTTATTATTTCTGCGTCACAGAGTGCTCTTATCAGACAGTTTGCAAGTAAACGAAAATCTTTTCTATTACGATTTAATTTGAATTTCATGATTAATGGGTTAATAATTGTTCTAAATAACCAACTCTGCCGGCGTCTTAGGCATATTGCAGGGAGTTTGGGCGTTTCTGTCTTTATAACGCTATATACCTGCGGACTCATGTTGGATTCTGTAATAGCGCTCTGTTTAAAAACTTGTTGCCACTTATTTTTTACAATTTTTCTGTCGGTAATTCTTGATATAGATATTTCATTTAATTCTTTACAATTTGAATCATTAATTTTTTCTTCAGGGTATCCTAATCGTTTAAAATTGTTTCTTATAGTGTTGTCAATATAGCTAATTCCTTCAAAAGTGGCAAATCTTCGTTTTATTATTTCTAAATCTTGGTTAAAACCATCTGACAATGTAACCAAATGCCATATATTTGAAATTTTATTTGGATTAGATTTATCAATCCTTATTGCACGACCTCTCATTTGGTTTGAGAGCATAAATGAGCCGACTACGCTTGCAATAATAAGAGTATTAACGCATGGTGAATCCCAACCTTCTCCGAGCAGTGATTGTGTTCCTATTAATACATTTATTTCGCCTTGTGCAAACAATTCTGTAATAACTGAGGTTAAGTTTATATCACCGTAACCTTCAACTCTCAAAAAATTTGATTTGTATTCGCAGGTCAAAACTTTTGTTTTTTCGATTCCCAAATCATATAAAATTGAATACAATTTTTCTTTTGCGGTCTCAGGTATGGCAACCAACGAGCCTGACAGTATTCCTGTTTTCTTTATTTTTTCTGATATAATGTCAAAAGTTGAGATAATATTAACTCCGGTTTTCCCGCTTTCGCCAATATAATCCAGAAGTATTACTTCTCTCAAATTTTCTTTCATTGCAGAGTATTCGTATTGCGTAATTTCGTTTATGGCGGAAAGTTTTGCCGAATTTTTCAGCATATATTTTTTCAGTTTGGAGTTGCCTGTAAAATCCACTTTTTTGGATGTTTCTAATAAATTTAATTCCTTTAGCATACCTTTAAAAGCAGGGATATTTTTAAAATATTTTTCAAAGTCACCTAACATTCCGTTAAATAATGTTTCTGCAACCGAAAAATCAAATTGAGGTATATCTTCTTTTTTTATAGCTAAAAATTCTATAAGAGTATATGCTTCCGTATCCATGTCATCACAACTCAATAAATATGATATAACAGATATTGTAAACTCGATATTCTCATACATTAATTCTATGTTGCCGTATGTCTTATTTGCAAATGGCGAGCTTTTTAATGCGTATAATAAGTCGGCATTTTTATTTATGTAGTTAAAGAATTTATCTCGACTTTCCCTGAATTCTTTAACCGCATAGGCACTTTCCCCTTCTAATTTAGAAAACCAAATCAGGTCTTGGTGCGGGCATAAATCACCGTTTTTAACAAGTTCAGGTATAGATATTTCTGCATCAACAGGCCCGCATAAATTGTGGTAATTTTCCCATTCTTTAGGTGGTACATCATATGGCGGTGTACCGGTTAAGGATAAGGTTGTAATATTTTCACTATCTAATGTATTACACAATTTAACCAGAGAATTGTACCATTCTGTTCTCAGATGGTGAGCTTCATCGAGAGCAAGAACCTTTATTCCGCATTTTTTAAGATCATTAATTAAAATGTCAAATTTGTCAGGAGTTTTTACAACGGAATGTAATAACTGATAAGTTAATATTGTAATAGGTTTTATATCATCTGCAGAGGTGCTTATGTAATATAAATCGTTTATGTCATCAAGAAAAGCTTCCTTTATTCTTTCCAACCATTGATTACGTATGGTTAGGGTTGGCGCCAATATTAATACAGGTTTTCCTAATCTCTTTATAACTTCTATTCCAAGAGTGGTTTTGCCGGCACCCGGTGCCGCAACTACATTTAATTTTTTATCGTCAAGAAATCCTTCAAGTTCATCTAAAACTCTCTGTTGATATTTTCGCCATGAGCCTTTAAATTTCAATGCAGGAAGTTTTTGGGTTATAACCATAATTTAGTTACCTGTTCTGTATGCAATAACTGATGCTGTTGCATAACTTTTACAATGAGATAAGGATACTTTGAATTTTATATTAGGATATTTCTCAACACTTATTTGCGGAGAACCGTCTTCTTTATTTGATATTTCAATATCACTATAATAAACATCCGAAATATTAAATTCAGATAAAGCTTTAACTACGGCTTCTTTTGCACAAAACCTTGCACACAGGCGACCTTCCGGCTTCGAAGATTTAAAACTGTATTCCAATTCATCATCGGTATATATACGAGTTAAGAAATCTTTATCCTTTTCCGGCGTTTTTCCCTTAAAGCGGGAAATATCCTCTATATCAATACCAAGTGCAACGTCTTCAAATTTCATTATTATACCCTTGCAACAGTTTTAATTTCTCCTGACCTTATTATGTTAAGGACGTAGTTATAATATTCGCTTTTATAATTATTGTCAAGAATATATTTTTCAACTTCTTCAGGGGTTATAAAACCCTTGTTGATAGCAATTTCTTCAATACAGGATACTTGTTCTCCTTTATTTGTTTGAATTGCTTGAACAAAATTGCTTGCTTGCAGCATAGAATTTTGGGTTCCGGTATCAAGCCATGCAAAACCTCTGCCCAAAATTTCTACATTTAGGTTCCCTTTTTCAAGGTATACTTTATTTAAATCTGTTATTTCCAATTCGCCTCTTGCAGAAGGTTTTAAACTTTTTGCGTATTCGCAAACATTGTTGTCATAAAAATATAAACCGACAACGGCATAATTAGATTTAGGCTGTTGCGGTTTTTCCTCTAATGACAAAACTTTATTGTTAGAGTCAAACTCTACGACTCCAAATCTTTCCGGATCATGTACTCTATAACCGAAGACGGTCGCACCATTGTTGTTTTCAATGGCATGTTTCATAAGGGTAGAAAATCCGAATCCGTGGAAGATATTATCTCCTAATATTAGGGCAACATCATCTCCATCAATGAAATCTTCCGCAATTATAAAAGCATCAGCTATACCTTTTTGTACATATTGTATGCGATATTCAATATTCAATCCGAGATGTGAACCGTCACCTAAAAGTTTTACAAAGTTATCTTTATCTTGTTCGCTTGTGATAATTAAGATGTCTTTTATTCCGGCAAGCATTAATGTTGACAGCGGGTAATATATCATAGGTTTGTCATATATCGGAAGTAATATTTTTGAAATCGGTAATGATGCGGGATATAATCTTGTTCCTGCGCCGGCTGCTAATATAATTCCTTTCATGATATTGTTACCTCCTGAATTAATACTCCTGCTTCTTGAATTATATATTATCAAACCTTATTTTCAAGCTTTTGTAATAATTTTATTTAATTATGTCCAAAGGGCTATATAAATAATTTATATCGACCGTATAATAATTATTATAAATTTATAAAAATTTGAAATTATTAATATTTATTGCCATAAAGTGGTATATATACCGAATAATACATATTTTTGCTTAGTCTTTTTTGTGAATTTTTGAAATTTTATAAATAACATTTTTGAACAATAGAAATATTTCAAATTGAAATTTATTCTGTGTTCAAGGAGTTGTTATTATGAAGAAAGCTATATTATTATTTTTAATATCTGTAATATTAGGTATATCCGAAGTTCAGGCGGTTAGTCCAAATCAGGCAAAGTTAGATAAAATAGAGAAATCTCTTTTCGGTTATCAATATAGTGATGAGACCAATTCAAAACGCTTGGATAGAATTGAGCAGTCTGTTTACGGTAAAACTTTTCAAAAATCCGAAAATGAAAGACTTGCTAAATTAAATAAGGATATTTCGGCAGATATGATAGGACAAGAAATTCCTCCGGTAGAGGATACTTTTGCCGAATATCCCGAATATTTGGAAGAAGATTTGAAAGAAAATCCGGATGTCAGTTATCCTGTTGTAGATGCATTAGAGCAAGAAGTTTTTAAGGCGGTTAATAAGAAGGACGATATAAAAACAAGACTCTCAAAGCTTGAGCAAAAAACATTTAAGAAAACATATAATGATGATTTAAGCTCTCGTGTTGACAGATTAAGGGCGCAGTTAAAGCCTGTGGTTCCTGAGGAAAGCAGATTAGCAGATTCTAATGTGTTTTTTGATGATGAGCCTGTTCCAAGAGATTATCACCTAAAAAAAATAATGCCATCAAACGGTTTTGATTATGATGCTTATAAAGATATGGACAGCATGTATAATCGTTCTTATGATATGTACTCAAACTCTCAATCGTATCAAAGTAAAAAACCGAAAAAATCATCTTTGGCAACTGTGGAAAAAAGTTTATTTAAACACTCTTTCCCGAATGATGATATGGAAAAACGTTTAGCCAGAATAGAGATGTCTATGTTTGGAACGGAGTTTGCCTCAGACGATGCGCAAACAAGATTGGACAGAGTTTCAAGTGCATATCAGGCTGAAAAATCCGCAGGAAAATATGATTCAAATAAATTCTCTCAAAATCTTGCAACAGCAATGCAAATAGGTACAATTATTCTTATGGTATTGGCTTGTATCTTATAATTGCTGTTCGGAATTTTCAAATAATGCCTTAATGATTTTTGTACCAAAACCAGGAAGATATTTGTTTACTATGTATTCCCCAGCAAAACGTTCTTTTTCGTTTTGAATTTCTCCCAATTCTCCAATCATTTTGGCTTTTGCAATACTAACTGTTGCCAAATCATCTTCTTGTGCAGCAAATTTGGCTGTTTCTGTGTACAAATCCAAGCGTTCAAGATTTGATTTTGAATTTTGTAATTTTAGCTTGATTGAGGCTTGTAATATATCTATAGGCAAATAAGGACACCCCTGAATTTCATATTGGATATCGTTTTTAACCTGATTATAGGGATTATGTTTTTTTACCCAATCCGAAGGTAACAAGCCCGTTTGATTTTTCCAAGCTATTGCAATATCTGTTGCACTTTCCTTTTTATCAGGAATATAAATTTTTTTGTTAATATCAATAAACCCTGATTTGCTTGATATTTTATAATCTTCCCAGTGTCCCCTAAAATTTTGTGGGGTTGTTGTATTTATATTATAGATTCTCATTCTTATTATTCCCTTGTTATTTATTTAATTGATTTTAAAAGCGGTGAAATTATATAGCTGTTAAGTCTTTTATCGGCTGCTCTCAAATTTTGAGATAACATTTCTAAAGTTTTGCTCCATTTAGTATTCTTTTCAATATATTCTTTAGCAATATTTGCATCTTGGCTAAGTTGAATTTTTATTGCGTCTGCAAGCATTTCTCTTGCTCCTTGCAAGACTTTTTGAACATTTACCGACATGACACCCGTTTCGGAAACCTTAATGCCCCCATTTGACAAGAATTTGTTGAATTGCATTAAATCACATATTCTATGTGCGTTTTTAATGTCATGCCCTTTTGGAACGTATCCTGCAATATATGATATGATACCTTCTTTAACTTGTTTTTCGGTATAAAATCCGACTTTACTTAATTCCTTAAACATTACAAATGCCCCTGTGTCGGCTTTAAATTCTTCTATTGTATTTTTATATGTGCCTAACTTTTCAAGATTTGTTTTTGGCCCGAGAGAATGAACATTTTCATGTAATATGGTAAAATTATGTATTCCATCGTTACTGAAATATTTATGTTGAGTCGGATTAAGAAGTAAATTCAATCTGTTTTGAAGTGTTTCTCCGGCGAATTTTGCATTTCGCATTTGCTTATGATAAACGGTTCTTCTTCCTCCGCCCGTTTGAACAGCAAGTTTATCTCCGTTAGGAAGATTTGATGCAATACTTATAGCACCTCTATATTCTGCAAAAATTCCCGAAACATGTGCTATGTCAACATCGACCATTGCTGCATCACTTTTTACTGCCGTGTTAATATTTTGTTCGTAAAGTTGATTGAACGGCATTTTTGATGCCATATACGGTAAATATTTTTTTATCTCTGAAAGAAATTTTGTTCCTTCCTTATCTACAATACCTGTTCTTGTCCCGAGATTGTCTTTTGCGTAAGCTTTTATTCCATGTTTTTCGAGTAATGCAACGAGTTCCGGATTCCTCATAACAGATGGTGTCATTTCATCATTATAGCATTCTCTGCCTATTGTAAATTCAAGAGGGGTATCTTGCATTTTTGCCCACAATTTGTCTGCTTTGCAATCAAGCATCGGATCATTAATTTTCAGGGCTGCTGCTTGATTTGATAGAAATTCGGCAAATTGGGGATTTGTAGAATATTTTGCCGCCTTTTCCAATTCTGTTGCTATTTGTGTAAATTCTTTTTTAAAATGCTGAGTATAGTCAATAGCTTTTAATTTATCTCCATCGCGTACAACTACGGTACGCTGATTAAGAATCTTACGAACTTCATCAGTTTCTCCGTTATTGAGCATGTTTTTTATTATTTTATGAAATTCTTCAAAGGATAAGCCTTCCGGATAAAAACCTTTTCCGGGCAGCGGTTTAGCGTGTTTTTCAAGTATAACGGTATCGCCAAGAGTGTCTTTTCCTATTATTCCTTTTTGTCCGTTGAAAAGTTGATATGTCAAATAGGCATTGGGATTCTCGCTAATTATCTCTTTTAGCAAGTAGTTTTCAAAACCGATATTATTTGGATTGTCCAACTTATATTCTACCGATTGCATATATTCTCCGGCTTTTATCAAATGTTTTAGAGCCTTTTTGTCACCATCTGCAAGACTTTTATATGCTGTTGAATTTTCATCCGTTAAAGTTATGGGAACGAAATGTTCATGAGTTGTTTTTTCTTTTAATTCAGTCTCGCTTAAATTGAGTTTATAATGTTTTTTACCGGCGGCAGTGAATGTTGGTGAATAGTATATGTTGCTCAATTTATTAATATTCTTTGAATTGTGTTTTAAAGTATTATTCTTGAGGTCATTATTAATATGTTGATTATTTGATATGCTATGACCTGTTACGGGTAAAATTTTCATGCTTGCCTTTCCTAATCCGGTTACTCTCACATTATATTATAAATATATGAATAAAAATTTTTGAGGTTAAATAAAGAAATGTAAATAAAAAGTCCCGATGTCTCGGGACTTTTTGAATATATATTAGAGTGATCCTCCACCACCGTCATTGTAGTAATCGTAGTGACGGATATCATCATAGTTATTAACAGGTTGTGCAGGAGCCGGTTGTGGTTGAGCCGGTGCCGGTGGAGCCGGTTTTTCTTCAACAACACGACGTCTTAATAACGCGTCGAAGTTTGGTTCCATTGTTAATTCAAAGTGGAATCTTCCGACTTTTCTATCCTGATCAAAGTATGTACTGTTGATTAAAGGGAACCCCCAATATAAACGACCTGTTAAGTCACCCGGTAACTGAACCCTTAAGCCCATACCGATTGATGCCATAAAGTATGAACCTTGGTGACCTGAGCCTCCGCCTACACCATATTGATATTCATCAACCTGAGGGAACACACCACCAAAGTCAGCAAATACAGCACCTTTAACAAATCTGCCGATAAACGGAATTTTTTCTCCGCTTCTAGGACTTGTAATTTGTCTTGGCATTAGAGGGAACATTAATTCAGCACTTGTGAAGAAACCGTTCTTACCAATCATTGAACCTTCTGCGTAACCTCTAACTGTTGCCATACCACCTGCTTGGAATTGGTCGATATATGGAATGTGTTTGTTGTTAGGTATAACCTGATAATTACCTCTCAACTGACCGATAATACCGTGAGAGAAATCGTGTAATCTAACAGCACCACCGAAAATCTTTAAGTAATTGGAATGTTTATCAAATATCGGAATAGCATATCCAACACCTTGGTTCAAGTACCAAATACCGTATTTGGTATCTTTTCTCATATTCAATGCTACATCTATACTTGTTATATTATCAACATCACCAAGTTTTACGTCATGACCAAAGAGTCCGTATGGATCCCAAGTTGTACGAGCTCGTTTGTAGTTTAATGCTGCGTAACTCTTTAACTCGAATCCCGGTTTTCTAATCAATGGTTGAGTATAGTAAAGTGAATATGTATATGCTCTTGATTTTAAGTCGAATGGTTTATATGGACCCCATTTGATTTTAGAGAAGGTT
Organism: uncultured bacterium; assembly: GCA_902761735.1. GTDB lineage: Bacteria > Cyanobacteriota > Vampirovibrionia > Gastranaerophilales > Gastranaerophilaceae > UBA1221. The sequence goes on along the minus strand of CACWLL010000001.1, from coordinate 279,735 downwards.
GAACTAAACATAAAACCTACACGACCGTCTTTGCTGTTAACAGGAATGTTATAATCAGCAAACGGACTTGCCGAACCGCCTGAGAAATATGAACCTATGCTCAATTTATCTCTTTGATGAAACAAACTGTCTGCAGAAATCATTGCACCGCCTCTGATACGACCGGTTGTATAACGACCTGCATTATCCATCATTGCAGTTAAGTGGAACGGGAAGTTTTCATGTGCCGTAATTTCTACGTCAGTAGTTCCTTCTCTTTCCCCTGCTTTAAGGTTTGCCGTTAGGTTAACACCTTCATTATATCTGTTGAAATCCATGATATCTTTTTCTAATTCAACGATATCAAAGAGTTCGCCTTCTTTAGGATTAATTCTTTTCTTGATAAAGTTGCTGCTTGTCCATTTGTTATTGCTTACCGTTATGTTACCAACTTTACTTTCAACCAAATCAATTTGGATATTACCGTTTTCAACGGATTGTTCCGGTAAGAAAGCTCTGGCTGTAACAAAACCTTTGTTAGCGTACAATATATTGATTTGTTCAATTGCAGCTTTTATATCAGAAATTCTGACATTTTTACCGATGAGAGGTTGAACAATATTGTTAACTTCAGATCTGTCCAAAATTTCTGATGGGGAAACCGTTACTGTGTTTACAAAAACGCTTTGCTCGTCAAAACCTTGAACACCGCCTTGTAATCCGCCGGTATACCCGTTTAATACCTCATTATTATTACGAGGGTTACCTCCTCGTCCGTAGTCAACATATTCTTGATATGTTTCGTTTACATTTTGTAAGTAGTGTCTGTATTTTAAATCCTCATCAGCATGTCTGTAATTCAGTCCGCCTTCCATTTCTGCCTCGGATTGTATACCTGCCGGAACAATACTGGAATCGTATGAATATGCCGGAGCAACAGACGAAGGCAATACAAATGCAACGAGAGTCCCTAATCCCAATATTGCCTTAATTAATTTTGTACTTTCAATTGTCTTTTTCATTACGCACCTTCAATTTAGTAATTAATCATATTTTCTCTACTACCATTTTGTTACTTAATAAACTATTAAAAACAGTTCTTATATTTTTGTTGCGTTTTTTTTACAAAAATTCACAAAATAGCAAATTCTCGTCTTTAGCTGTTATTATTATATAGTACAATAGTGACCTTGTAAAGAAACTTATAAAAAGTTCACATTTATAGGGTATAATATTTGTAAAAATTCATCCGTTTAATGTATAAATATAGGTAGGAAGTTAAAGGAGGGAACATGAATAAAAACTTAAAATTATTTACAGTAGTGGCTGCAGCATTTGCTATCGGTATGAGTGTGAACAATTCGGCATTATCTGATTCTTTGGGTAATTATAAAGTAGCGGTTGTTGATATCCAACAAGTAGTAGCATCATCTTCTCAGGTAAATCAATTAAAGAAAGAAAACCAAGCGAAAGCAGAAGAAATCATGTCTTTCATCGAAAAGGCAAGAAAAGACGTTGCTGCTACATCTGATGCAGACAAGAAAAAATCTTTAGAAGAAAAATATACTAAAGAGTTAAACCAAAAAAGAGAAGCTTATGCTAATGTTTACAATACAAAAATGCAAGACATTCAGTTAAACATTCTTAATGCAGTTAGAGAACAGGCAACTCTTAACGGTTATGATTTAGTTATTGCAAAAGATGTAGTTTTATATGGCGGTGAAGATATCACTGACCCGTTGAAAGCTAAAGTTGCAGCTATAAAGACAACTTCATCTAAGTCTTCAGCTAAATCTGCAAATAAGAAAAAGAAATAATTTTTATTTGTAATATAAAGAAGGCGCTCTGATATTTTGTCAGACGCCTTTTTTTTATCTTTTTTAAAATGATAATTTCTAAAAATAAATTACTTTGCGTATCTTGTAAAAGTATTATGAAAAATTTCCGTAGTATTTTTTGTAAATAAATTTATGAAAGGAAATTTTATGGCAAGAATTATTGAAGGGAAAAGAAGAATTATAAAGATGGATGTTGATGATATTTTGTCTGTTGTAAGGAGTTATCAGCAAATTACAAGAAAGGCATGTTGTTATGAGCATATCAGAGAATTGCTTAAAAGTTCATCTATATATATTCCTGAAGAAAAATATTAAAAGTTATTGCAAACATATACTTGAATAACAAAATTTATTTTCGTGCTACTTAATACAAAAGAGTTTAGTAATATCAGATGGAAATAAGCCGCTCAAATTCTTTTATATAACAAGATTTAAACTAAAAAACATATAGCGTATACGGGTGATAAAAAGCTAAAATTCTAAGCTAATAATCTTGCATCAAGACCTCATCTTGATAGAGAGGAGTATTTCTACTCTCATTATGAAATCCTTCAATCAGAATTGGTTAAAGTCCTTTAAATCACAGAAAATTCTCTTGAAAAAGTAGATAGTAAATTAAAACAAAAATAATCTTATAAACTTTTATACGTTACCGGTAGAACTGTTTTTGTCATCTTCCAGTTGCTTGATATCTTGGGCGGAAGCATCTTCCCCGTACGCATTGTTTATAGATTGAATATCAATTTCAACATTGACATCTGCATCAACAATTTCAATATCGGATTTTGGAACTTCTCTGGTTTTACCATCTTCCATCTTAACATTAACTGTACCGTTTAAGAAATTCAAAGACGAAACCTTACCAAGGCCTTCAGAAGTCATAACGGCTGCTCCGATAGGCGGCATCCCTTTTGCCGCATCAATATAATTTTCGTATTCATAAGTTAAACAGCATAAAAGTCTTCCGCATGTTCCGGAAATTTTTCCCGGAGCAATTGGCATTCCTTGATCTTTTGCCAGTTTTACATTAATAGTCGCAAATTTTCTCATAAAGGATGAACAACAGAAGGGTCTGCCGCAAATGCCCACACCATCAACAAGAGAGGTCTCATCTCTTACTCCGATATGTCGTAAATCGATACGGACTCTCGTAAATACTTGTGTTAAATCTTTAAGTAATAATCTGAAATCTACCCTTTCCGGTGCCGTGTAATAAAATGTTATTTTCCTTCTATCGAAGGTTATTCGACATTGAACCAAATTCATTACAAGCTTATGTTGTTCGATTAAGGCTTTGCATTTAAAGAAAGACTCAATTTCTTCTTTTTTTATATCATCCAAAGTTTGCAAATCTCTTTGAGAAAGTGTTCTTAATACAGGAAGCGGTTCAGGTTTTGTTTTGGACTGTTCCCATGTTTGAGAAATTTCTTGATTTACAATTTCAACCTTTACTGCTTCTTCTCCTTTTTCTGTTCGTACCAAAACTAACTGACCTTCTTCCAAAGTCATTGTTTCAGGAACTTTTAACGGATAAAATGTATTTTTTATGTATTTTGTAGCGTATTTCATTAAATATATCTTTCTTCTTCTTTCAGTTTTCTGTTCATAAGTTTATTCAACAATTCTTGAGGTGTTATATCGGTATAAACAGCTTCATAAATAGCATTTGAAACAGGAACCTCAATATTTAATTTTTTAGCCAATTCGCAAATTGCACGAGATGTTTTTACCCCCTCAGCAACGGAACCAAGCTCTTTTAATATGTCATCAATTTTTTTGCCTTTACCTAACATGGAACCAACGGTGTAATTTCTTGACATCGGGCTTGAACATGTTGCAATTAAATCTCCCATACCCGAAAGTCCGTATAAAGTTGACGGATTAGCTCCTAACTTTACGCTAACTCGAACTATTTCTGCCATTCCTCGAGTCAACAGCGTGCCTGCACAATTGTCACCCAATCCCATTTCATGTGCAAAACCTGATGCGATTGCGATTACGTTCTTCAAGCTCCCGCCCAATTCAACCCCAATTACATCGCTGTTTGTATATAAGCGAAACCTGCCCGGAACAGAGCATTTTTTTTGTACTAATTCGGCAGCGGACATGTCCTCGCTGGCGGCACAAGCTGCTGTAGGTTTCCCTGCAAGAACTTCTTTTGCCAAAGTCGGTCCGGATAAGATTACTAATTTTTGTTCCGGTAGTACGTCTTTTATAACCTCTGACATTCTCATTAATGACGGCAGTTCAATGCCTTTTGATGCGTTAACAAGAATTTGTTCAGGTTTAATTCCCGCTTTTTTTAAATTCTCACATACATCACGAGTCCCGCTTGTGGCGATAACCGAAAGGATGATTTCCGCTCCGGATATTGCTTCTTGAAGACTATCCGTTACTTTAACTTTATCTTGTAACTGAACTTCCAAGGGTTTTGATGTATGTTTATTTATTCTTAAATCTTCCGAAATATCGCAAGTCCTGCCCCAAACCGTGACTTCTTCAAAATTATCTGATAATAGCCACGCAAGAGTTAATCCCCAACATCCTGCACCCAATACTGTTAATTTCATTTAATTATCTCTCCTCTATACCGCAAGATTTTTTTGCAAAAGCTTTCTTAAAACGCCGCCATGTTTTTTTAGTTCCAATCTTGCAGTTTCAACATCTGCTCCGGTTTCAATCATAACGATTGCGGTTTTAATTTCCCAATTGCATTTCAATAAGGAAGCAAGGGCTTCGCTGTGCTGTGCTCCTGTTATTTGGGCAACGATTCTTATTGCTCTGTCTTTCAATTTTTCATTTACGGCCTGCAGGTCTATCATAAAGTTTTCGTACGTTTTGCCAATTTTTATCATAGAGCCTGTGGTAAGCATATTCAAAATCATTTTCTGAGCCGTACCTGCTTTTAATCTGCTGGAACCGGCGATTACTTCAGGACCGACTTCAACACAAATCACAAGACCTGCTTCTTCTGCAATTCTGCCTCTTGAGTTACAAGTTATTCCAATAGTTTTGCAATTAATTTCATCAGCTTTTTCTAAAACACCCAAAAGATATTTTGGATTACCGCTTGCTGAGATTACAACCGCCACATCATTCTCTTTTAATATTGAGGCATCTTGCTTTCCGGCTTCAAAATTATCCTCTGCCCCTTCAACGGAAGTCCTTAATGCGGCTTCTCCACCGGCTATTATACCCTGCACCATATCAGTAGGAACGCTGAAGGTTGGAGGGCACTCTGAAGCATCCAAAATACCCAATCTGCCGGAAGTACCTGCTCCAAAATAAATTAATCTTCCGCCTTTTAAAAATTGTTTTGCAATCATATCGATAGCTGCAGCAATATCTTCAGAGGCATCTTCTACCGCAAGTGCGACGAGTTTGTCTTCATTATTCATTTTTCTGACCATTTCAAGGGTCGGTAAAAGATCAATATCTTTTGTATTTTCATTTCTGTATTCTGTGATTACTTCGCTCATACATAACTCCTTTCACCATATAGGACAACTCGTCGGAAAAGCTTAATTTTTAATTATATTATTAAAATTGTTTAATTAAATTTGCCATTTCAATAGCGGATTTTGCCGCATCGGAACCTTTATTTCCTGCTTTTGTACCGGCTCTTTCAATAGCTTGCTCAATATTATCGGTTGTTAATACTCCGAATATAACAGGAACTTCCGTTTGTAAGCTTACATTTGCAATTCCCTTTGATAATTCGGCACTAACGTAATCAAAGTGTGCAGTTGCCCCTTTTATGATTGCCCCCAGTGTAATTATTGCGGCATATTTTCCGGTTTTTGCACATTTTAGAGCCATAAGAGGGATTTCAAATGCTCCGGGAACTCGGACAATATCAACGTTTTCTGTTTGTACGCCGTGGCGTCTGAGTTCATCTACGGCGCCTGCAAGAAGTTTTGAACCTATAAAATCATTAAAACGAGAAAGTATAATACAATATTTTTCGTCGCCTGCTACTAATTGTCCCTCAAAACTGTTCATTTATTTTCTCCACATATCCTAATAATCCTTAATCATGATACAACAATCAGAAGAATTTTACAAGCAACGGATAAAAAATCTTATAAAAAATAAATATAGCGGTGACGATTAATAAAAGCCCGCTTAATTTCAATAAGCTGTCGGAAAATTTGTAAAAATTGCTCATATTTTTTACTTTTGAGGTAATAACTCCTGCTGCTACAAGAATTAAACCTTGCCCGATTGAAAATAAGAATAACATAACAATTGCTTGAACTATACTCGCCGATAACGAAGCAAAAGCCATAATAGAGGCAAGTATCGGTGTTGAGCAAGGAGTTCCTACGAGTGCAAAAATCCCGCCTAATAACAGAGGATACAAGCACATGTTCGTTCCGTTATTTTTAGGTATTTCTTTTATTAAAACAGGAAATTCAAAATCAAGTAATCCTACTAATTTTAATCCCATAACCATTATTAAACTTGCCATAATGAGTGCAAAATATCCGCCTGCAAAAGCAACAAACACTTTACCGGTTATTGCACAAATTAGTCCTATAACAGAAAATACAATAGCCGAACCCAAAATAAAGAACATCATTTGGATAAAAGTAGTTTTTGGCTTTTCTTCCGAATATCCGCCTATATAGCCAATAATAATAGGCAGCATAGAGATAGAACAAGGGGACACGGATGCTATTAGTCCGCCCAAAAAAGATAATAAATAAAGCAAAGAAATATTTGTTCCGGAATTAAATAAATTAGTAAAGTCTAACATATTACTTTAATTCCTTTAAGCACTTATCCATTTTATCTTTTTCAATTGCACCCTCAATGCGTTTTACTTCATTCCCGTTGGAATTTATAAGAATTATTGTTGGAACAAGATTTACGTTATATTTTTTTATCCAACTGTCATTTTTCTTGTTTCCGTCTTGAACGTTAATTTCCACAAGGTCAATACGGTCTTGGTATTGCGGATAAAGTTCTTTCATTATTTTTGTCATTGTTTGACAATCAAGGCACATTGTTGAAGTAAATTTAATAATTTGCGGGCGGGTTGTCTTTGTGTCCGCGCTGGCCATATCCGAACCGGTAAAATGTCCTAATAGTGTATATATCGCTACAGGAATTAAAAATATTAGTAAAATAATAATCAGATTTTTTTTCATTACAATCTCCTTAACACTTGCAATTTTATCATAAAATAAAACTTTTAAAACTCAATTCTCCATGTAGAGATAGTTCTTTATAAATAGTAAATTATATTTTTATAGTAAAATTTGTATATGAGAAAGTTTAGAATTTTTGTAGGATATTTAATCTTAATATTTATTGCTTTGAGCATGTTATATCCGTTTTTAGTAATGGTAAACTTGTCATTTGTAAAAAATGATGCGATATTTTCTCAAGCCGGAAATGTTTTTTATACGGGTTTAACCGTAGAAAATTACAAGCACGTTTTTGAACAAATACCGCTTTCAAGATATTTCTTAAATAGTCTCATTGTTGCAACCGTAACAACCGTAGGTCAGGTTTTATTTGCTTCTCTTGCCGGTTATGCGTTTGCAAGATTTAAGTTTAGAGGAAGAGATTTTTTATTCCTTCTGATATTAATAACAATGCTTATTCCGCCGCAGGTAAATATCATTCCGCTATTTTTTATAATGAGAGAATTTCATTTAATCGATACATATTCGGCATTAATTCTTCCGGGATTATTTGGTGGTTTTGGAGTATTTTTAATGCGGCAATATTTTTTGAGTTATCCTAAAGATTTGGAGGAAGCTGCAAAAATTGACGGGTGCAATTTATTTCAAGGATTTTTTAAAATTGCAATGCCGTTAGCTTTACCTACGGTTGTAACATTAGCCTTGTTTACTTTTGTTTCGGCTTGGAACAGCTTTATGTGGCCGTTGATAGTTACTAATTCCGAATCAATGAGGACACTTCCGGTCGGGCTCGCTATTTTTAAGGGTAGTTTCCGAGAAATAACATTATGGGGAGAGTTGCTTGCTTGTTCGGTTATTTGTACAATTCCTGTTATCGGGGTCTTTCTGTTGGGGAAAAAATATTTTATAAACGACATAATGCAGGGTGGCGTAAAAGAGTAACTTATTTTCCTTGCGGATAAAATTTTTTATGATAAAATATCTATGTAATATGAAAGGATTTCACTGCTGATGTCCCATAATTATGGAATAGCCTTATTAATAACCTTTTTTGCCGGTCTTGCGACTGCAATAGGTTCAGTATTTGCTTTTGTTTTTAAAAAAGATAATTTTAGAGCTCTTTCAGTCGGATTAGGGTTTTCAGCAGGTGTAATGATTTTGATATCCTTTAAAGATATTATTCCCGAAGCAAGATTAATGCTTGCTCAAAATTTTCCAAACAGTTGTGAATGGATAGTATATGCCGGTTTTATTATCGGGATAGGAATTGCTGTTGCAATAGATTATTTTATGCCGGATCATATTGATGAAGAAGAACTGTTAAATCCTGATAGTCATTCTGCAAATCATAAAATGAAAAAAGCGGGATTATTTACGGCTGCAGCGATATTTGTTCATAATTTTCCTGAGGGTATGGCAACATTTCTATCAGCATCGCATGATATAACGTTGGGGTTATCTATAGGTTTAGCTATTGCAATACATAATATTCCAGAAGGTATTGCTGTTGCATTGCCGATTTATCACGCAACAGGAAAGAAAAGATATGCATCTTTATATGCCGCATTATCCGGTATAAGTGAACCTATAGGCGCGGTTATAGGTATGTTTCTTATTCATTTCTTTATGCCTCAAATTCTAATAGGAGCCGCTATGGCTGCGGTTGCAGGTATAATGATTTATATATCTTTTGATACATTGTTGCCGCTTGCAAAAGAGTTTGGAGATTGGCATTTGTCAATGGTCGGAATTATTTCCGGCATGTTATTTATTTGGTTAAGTTTATTATTGTTGCCTTAAAATATTGCCTCAACATAAATTTTATGCGATAATTACGCTATGAATTATATCTTTTATCTTTTAATTGTAATTTCAATCATAGGGGGAGCCGTAAACGGTAAACTTAATGATGTCGTAAACGCAATTTTATCAGGGGCTGAACTATCCGTACAAGTTGCAATATCTTTAATCGGAATAATGGCTTTTTGGCTTGGAATGATGAAAATTGCAGAAAAATGCGGATTAATAGAATTTATTTCAAAAATAATAAAACCGATTACAAAAAGGTTGTTTAATGAGATTCCTGAAGATTCTCCTGCTGTCGGAGATATTGCTATGAGCTTTTCCGCCAATGCTTTTGGTTTGGCTAATGCAGCTACTCCTATCGGAATCAGAGCAATGGAAGAACTACAAAAGCATAATAAAGATAAAGAAAGTGCCTCTAATGCTATGTGTATGTTTTTGGCAATGAATACTGCTGGATTTCAGCTTATTCCGGCTACAGTAATTGCTGTTTTGGTCGGAATAGGATATAAAAATCCAACATCGATTATTGCACCGACATTGTTGGTTACGTCTATAAGTTTTATGACAGCGATAATATTAGCAAAAATATTTCAAAAATTATGGAAACCTCAAAAAGATAACGGAGGAAATGAATAATGTTTCACTCTGTTATGAACTTAATTTCGTTGTGGGCTTTGCCGGTAATTATATTAGTGATTCTCTCTATGGGGATTATTAAAAAAGTTCCTATTTATGAAGTTTTTGTCGAGGGTGCAAAGGACGGCTTTAAAGTGTCGGTCGGTATTATTCCGTATTTGGTAGCGATAATTGTCGGAATATCAATGTTAAGAGCTTCGGGCTTAATCGAAAGCTTAGGGCATTTGTTAAATCCTGTATTTTCTATATTTAACATTCCGGCAGACGTCACTCCGATAATGATTGTTCGTTCATTATCAGGTTCTGCGGCGTTAGGAATTTTTTCGGATATTGCACATAACCTTGGTGCAGACAACTATGCAACTACACTTTCAGCGGTAATGGTAGGAAGCAGCGAAACAACATTTTATGTGTTGGCTGTATATTTTGGGGCTGTCGGAATTGCCAAACTAAGATATGCGGTGATAGTAGGTTTGCTTGCTGATTTAGTCGGTATAATTGCTGCAGTTACTGTTTGTAACGTTATGTTTGCGTAATCAATTTTATGGATTTTGGGTTTTGCGTATCTAACCAGCTTTGAGTTAAGGTATCAACGTTTGGTGCTATCACTGTTTTTACTAGCACTGCGTAATTTATGTCAATACAGTTGATTTTAGAAACTTGTTCTACTTCAAAGCGATGACTGCCGCAGTTGTGACAGAAGTTTTCGTCGGCAAGGATTTGTCCGTTTTTGAATATTGCTTTAATTTTTATTCCGCAGCACGAACATCTGCAAATGTACCAACGATTCTCGATAAGCTCTCCGCAATCGGGACAATAACAGATATCTTCATTCATCGGGACTTTTTCGTGTCGGCATTTTCTTTGATTTTTAAAATAGTCAAATATATTCATATTTTTTTATTAATGAAAAAAATATATATGTCAAAATCCCTTTTTAATATGCGTATTTATATAATTTTGACAGTATAAATTGTTACCTTTCTTGATAAAAATTTACGTTATGAAACATTTTGAAATTTTTGAGCATGGTCATGGTAGAGTATAGATACTAAGTAAAAGACACCAGATAATTAAGGAGATTAAGGAATGTCAGAATTTCTGAGTAAGGAAGAGATAAAACAATGGAGAAGCTCATTAGAGAAAATTACTTTAGAGGAATACGCTGCCAGATTAGGAAAGAAAATTGCTGAGGACAAACCTACAAACGATCTCGCTGATATAGTATTGCACGGACAACCGGTAGTATCAACAAACGAAGATTGGGTTCAATCAAAAACTGAGAGAATAACTACAATTGCTCAAAGAGCTTATGAAAGAGAGCAGGAAATTGCACCATCACCATTCTCTATCTCAAAATTAAAATTGAGTTTGAATGACTATGCAGAAGCAGTATCTGATTCTGCAGCGAAAACTAAAAAATCAAGCAGTAAAGGTTTATCTAAATCAAACAGTTCTTCTTCAAAAGCAGTAAAAGAAGATGACAAAAAAGGAAGTTCTTTGGCTGGTAAAGCTGCAAAAGCTCCAAAATCAGCAAAAGCCGTAAAGGCTCAAAAAGAAGTTCTGCAAGCAAAAGTGACAGGTGATACCTTAAAAGATGGGGTTCGTATAGTATTGAAAAAAGCCTTAACGGACAGAGAACAGAAGGTTTTTGATTACTTTGCGGAACATAAAAATGAAGTTGTATATGCAAAAGATTTGGCAACTTTATTAGATTTGCCAAGAGATTACGTATATAAATATATTAAAAATTTAAGAGCAAAAATAGATGGAGAAGCGTTAGAAAACGCTGATAAAGGCGGTTTCGTTCTTCATATCTAGTTTTTGTAATTTATAGTGCAATTTTTAGTTATCAATAATCCGGTATTAGTATGCCGGATTATTTTTTGTTTTTAAACCTTTGTTTGCGACGACGTGAGCAAAACACAAGAGGTGATAAGACTCCGTCGAATAAAAAAAGACCCATTTGGGTCTTTAAAAATCCGGGATGGAAGGACTGTCTTGTTCGCCGGCATTAAACAAATCCGGGATGGAAGGACTGTCTTGTTCGCCGGCATTAAACGGGATTACGATTTTTCTTTCAGAAAAATTAATTTCTTCAAGAAAAAGTCTTCACCCTCTGCCGGCTCACGCTCGAACCGAGGCAAAGCAATGCTTTGCAGGTTCTCGTCCTTCCATAAAAAAAAGACCCATTTGGGTCTTTAAAAATCTGGGATGGAAGGACTCGAACCTCCGAATGCCTGGACCAAAACCAGGTGCCTTACCACTTGGCGACATCCCATTGCTATCACATCTATAATATTACATCATAAATATTGAATGTCAATAAAAAACTAAAAGCCGATGCGTTAAACATCGGCTTTTCCTCTTTTCTCTTAAACATATATTATTGTTTGTTTCTGCCTTCCATCAATAAGCTCATGTAGAGTAATTGATTTGCTGCAGATTCAGATAAGTTAACGAATTGTGTTCCGGCTCTTCTGTCTGAAGCAGAAACTACCTTAACATCAGCGTTTACATTCATATTACCGTAACTGAAGTTAACCGGGAATACGTCGCCAACTTTGAGATTTTTGTTATGTGTAACAGCCATACCGCCTCTTGAAATATCAATTATAGATACAAGATTTTCGTTAGGGTCAACGGAAATTGGCTCATTGCTTGCATTAAATCTCATGTATTGACGCTTATCCGTTGACGGAACAACTTCTGTAACTTCATGTAATTGAGAATTTGCCTTAGCTCTGTTATCATCATCATTATATGTTGGAGCCGGCGGATTTGGTCTAGGGTCAGCGTTTGGATCAGGATCACCTTTTTTATCAGGATTTGGATCATCATCGCTGTCACTGTCACTGTCACTGTCGTTGTCATTATCATTGTCTGTATCAATGTCATTATCTGCATCTAAGTCAGCATCAGCATCGGCGTCACTGTCAACATCCATATCAGCGTCGGCATCAGCATCAGCGTCTGCATCGGCGTCCGCATCAGCGTCATTGTCGCCATCTCCGTCTGCATCAGTATCAGCATCAGCATCACTATCGCCGTCTGCATCTACATCGGCATCTCCGTCAGCATCAGCATCCGTATCGCTATCAGCATCCGTATCATTGTCCCCGTCAGCGTCACTGTCGGCATCTGTATCGGTATCATTATCAACATCAGCATCAGCGTCGGCGTCGCCATCAGCATCTCCGTCAGCATCATTATCCATATCACTGTCTTCGTCATTATCGATATCACTGTCAGCATCCGCATCTGCATCTGCGTCAGCATCTGCATCGGCGTCAGCATCAGCGTCTGCATCGGTATCTGCATCGGCGTCGGCGTCTGCGTCTGCGTCAGCATCTGCATCAGCGTCAGCATCGGCATCAGCATCAGCGTCTGCGTCAGCATCAGCGTCTGCGTCAGCATCAGCGTCTGCATCAGCATCAGCGTCGGCGTCTGCATCGGCGTCAGCATCTGCATCAGCGTCAGCGTCAGCATCGGCATCAGCATCTGCATCGGCGTCAGCGTCAGCATCGGCATCGGCATCTGCATCCGCATCTGCGTCGGCGTCTGCATCTGCGTCAGCATCTGCGTCTGCATCTGCATCAGCATCGCTATCATCATCATTTTCCGGAACTACGAGATTATCGTCGTCATCTTCACTGCCTTGTTCTTCATTAGGACTAACCCCATCATAATCAGGGTCATCCCCTTGTGAACTTCCGCCATAATAATAGATACGTCTTTCCGGATCTGCATCAATATCTTCTACGTCATCCGGTCTTACGGCTTTTACTCTTATTGAAACCGGTGCATCATTATTAGGGTTGTTGTCATTATTCTTAGGATTTACAAGAGGTTTAGTTGCCGGATTTTCTTTATAATAAGATTTTCCGTCTGCACCTCTATGATTATCCGTTACAAATTCATAACCTCCGGCATAGGCGTGGTCTGCAGTAATGTTTACGTCTTGTTCATGAGCTGGTCTGCCAATCCCTACACCGTCAATTTTACCTTCTTTGATGACGACTGTACCGTGTGGGTCATAATTTTTTGAACCAACAGGTGCAAGGTCAAGAACGGTAATATTTGCCTGATTTGGAACAATCGGAGAATTATAGTTTCCATAGTAATCACCACTGTTTTGGTACTTAGGAGTTTCTCCAAGATGGTCAATAATCATATATTTCCCTCGAGTTGTTAAATTAACATCGTTACTTGCAACGACTTCGCTAACATGTGTATCTCCTGAAAATTCCGCATTAATGTTGCCGTTTCTTGCAATCATAGAGCAAACTTCCGTATCGCTTTTTGTATTATTTACGTCAAGCCCTTTAACATTGATGTCACCTGAATTTGTTAGCATATCAACCCCATAACTTGCATTAGGAGTGTAATTTACGATATTAGGATTTAATTGATTGCCTGTTTTATCATATGCGTTATTAAAGTCACCTTTTGTTTGAACAAAAGTAACAGCTTTGCTGTTTGTGCCGATACCTCCGCTTGATATCATTGAAATCCCTCTACCTTCTACATTGACGGTATTTGGATTTGATGCGCCGTTTAGAATTTTGTATGGCTGTGCAGCTTTTTGTTCAGCATCTGCAAGAAGAATTACTCTTCCTTCTGCATCAATTTCATTAACTTTCATATCTGAATTGAGTGCTGCCATATTAATAACCAAATCCTCATTAGTACCTTTGTTTTTATGCGTTGTTTCGGCATTATATACGCCATCTACATTAGCATTAACAGAAATTTTCAAATCTCTTGCATTCTTGCCAATACCCGTACAAACTCCATCTTGGCAAGGTGCAATATCTTTACCGATATTACCATCTTCAACGGAAATATTCAAGTCACCATTTTTTGAACGAATCAATGTTTTTGCAACACCTGCATTGTATACATTTCCGTTTTCAACATCAATATTTACATCTCTGCCGGTTGAAGTTATGTAATTTTCTCTGCCTGTCAGATTTGTCCAATTAGAACCAATAATAACATCTGAATTCTTATTTACAATATCAACACCTTTAGATGTTACAAAACCTTTAACATTGATACCTTCGGAACCGCTATTTTTAAGTAATGTTCTGTTAGAACCCGTAACTTTGCCGGACTCTCTGATATTTATGCCTCCGTCGTTGGAGTTTATAATTTTAACGGTTTGAGCGTTGTTATCAGGAGTTCCGCTTTGTGTAACGGTACCATATATTTCAATATCCGACTTACCTGTATCTTCTATTTTTATTGAACCATTTTTGTCGGTTACTGATGAGTCTTCAGAGATATAAATTCCGGCATCGACATTATTACCGCCATTCCCTTCATTCAAAATATTTATATCACCATTCTCATTTTTGATTTCTGAATATTGAGCCTCAATCCCGCCTGTTTTATTTTTTATGGTTAAATTACCGTTTTTATTAGAAATATAGGTTTTACCCCCATCAGCGAATCCTGATTCTTCAGGCTGTCCTGCAATATGTATGTTACCGCCCGTAGGAGCCATATTATTTATTGTTAAGTTTCCGCTTTCATTGTCAATATTGTCGACGTCTAATGTTATAGAACCGGAATTAACATTTGTGATATTTAAATCGCCTTTTGTATTTTGGATTTCTGTACCGCTAAGAGATATTCCTTTAGAACCCAAATTAGTCATGGTGATATCACCGTTACCATAATTTCTCATTATAGCCCCAGAGTCAGATTTTATACCGCCATTGTTGCCATAGGCAGTAATAGAAACAGAACCGTTGGAATTTCTAATAGCACCGGCATTAGTAACTTTTGTGTTTACAAGAGTATTAAATAATGCTTCTGCTGCACTGATAGAACCTGATGTTGACAGAGTAGAGTTTCTGAAGTTTCTGTCAGGCAGCCCTGTTATAGGGTCTTCTCCGGGAACTCCTGTATCATCCGGTTGGATAGGGTAGCTTCCGTCAGGTGTAAATGCCTTATCGCTTTTTACTCCTGTAAATATTCTTGCTGTCGAGCCTAATGCAACATCTGCAGCATCAACATTAACACTATCTCTTGCGACAATTTTTCCGTTGATAGTAACCGCTCCGTTACCAAAACTTCCAATAGCCTGATTGTATTCAGGAGTTCCCGGTCTGGAAAGGATAGGTGCGTATGTTTTCATATCACCTTTAAATTTTTGAAAATCGTTATTACTTGGAGTCAAAACATTTAAGGAGCCAACATTTAATACGCCGCTTTTACCGACTATCATACCGTTTGGAGATACAAATACTGCATTCCCGTTATAAAATTGACCGTTCTTCATTGTGTTTACAATACCGTCAATTTTTATTTGGTCATTTACAAGGTTAACGAAATTTTTAAGTTCGGTACCGCCGTTTTGGTAATATTTGTAGATAAGGTTTGCAATATCGCCCTGACTTAAATCAAATTTATCATAACTTCTAAAGGCTGTTTCACCGTTTACGGCTTGAGGTGAAATGTTATAAATTTTATTACCGCCGGTTGTGTGTATAACACTATCTCCAACCTGGCTGCCTACTCCCGATATTGTACTTGCCATGACAGGCAATAAAGATTGTTGTGCTATTACCGTAAATGATAAAATTGATACAGCTATTCGTTTTTTTCTCGATGAAAGTCCAGACATTATTACTTCCTTTCAATTCCTTAAATTTTTCTGATTATCCCTTTAATATTCGGCTTATATATCCCTAAGTCATATGGCTTATTTCATATCCTACAGAATTGTATCATTCACATAAAAAGATTGCTATAAGATATACATAGAATATTAATTTTTGTTTACACAAATATTCTAAATCCCTGAAAGATTTTTTTTGCTAATTATTTAAAAATTTTTAATAAAAACGCTTTAATTTTCAAAATAAAAGGAATGCCGAAAAGACATTCCCTTTTGCTTTTTAACCTAATATTAAGATTCAACATTATCAGGTTTTGTAAACTTATGAATTATAATATAAATTAAATAATAGCTGATTAATAGCAGCAACATTTCTATACCTGCCGACAATTTGTCACATACTCTAAATCCCCAGTAATACAGTGCTCCTGCCGGAATTATTGACAGAAACAGGCATGCAAATTGTCTCCGTGGAAAAAGCATGCTCAATTTTGGTAATCTTATAGTCATGCTCAAGAAGAAAAATACAAAATTAGAAGTAAGCATGGCTATCCCGACCCCTTTTAGCCCTATAATAGGAACAAGATATAAAGTTAAGAGTACGTTTGTAATTCCTGATAACAATTTGATTATAAAAGTAATCCATGTTTTGTTGGCAAGATGGTATTGCAGCGTTGTATAATCCGTCAGGCATAAAAACATTGTTCCAAATACAAAATATGGAACCAGAGTTGCCGCATTCATAAATTTTGCATTAGTATTTAGCATTACTAATACGTCATGAGGATATAGTGCCATAACCGAAACTATCGGTAAGGCTGCAAGTAAAAAGTATCCGGTAAATCTTGCGACAATCGGACGTACGTCAATTTTAGCTTCAAACATTCTGTATATTCTTGGTATAGCGGCAACTGTTATAATGGAAAATATTGTCATTAAAATTGACATTGTAGCACCATAAGCAACTCCTACATATGCGACTTCTGTAAAGCTTTTAATGCTGTTCATTACAACCTTGTTGCTTTGATTGATAATCCATCCGCTTAACGATGATGCTGCAAGCGGAAACCCGTATAAAATTATCGGGAAAATTATACTCCAAGATAAATTAGGTTTTTTGAAGAATTTAAAAATATTACTTTGGAACATCAATATTATATCTGTTATAGTAATGGATAGTCCCATTGCCAGTAGCATTGACATTGCACCTAAGTGTAAAACTTTTATGAATAAAATCGACATACCTATAGTCATAAATTGATTAAGAATTGTCGAAAAAGTATACGAAGCAGGTTTAATTTGAGCTCTAAGTAATTGGAATAATAAAGCTCTGATTGCAACAGGTATTATTAATATAAGCACCGCATAAAAGTACACAGGACTTATCTTAAAAAATGTTACTAAAGGATTTTGCATAAAAAATGCAAGCACAAACATTGTAAATAAGTTAATCCCAAGTATTGAAACTAACGTAGAAAGATATTCCGATAAATCATCTGCCAGCTGAGCTTGTCTAAAAAATCTTAAGCCTGATAGTCCTACCCAATCCGAAAATATAATACACAGAAAAGATAGAAATGCTATTGATAACGAGTACAATCCGTATTGTTCCGGCAATAATAAATTTGTGTATATAGGAATAACAATAGCATTACCAACCATTCCTATTATTTTTGAAGGAGAATATTTTAGCATATCTTTAAATATGCCTAAAGTTTGAACATTCGCCTCTTTCTTATTTTCTATATATTCCATACTTGTCCTTTCAAAATTCCATTATTAAATTTTTATACATTCCAATATTTGTCAAGCCATTTTGTAGGTTTTACATATCTCAAGCCGCCTTTACCGCAGAACCCTTGATAAGCCTGTTCCGGAGTCGGTCTGCCATGAAATACGATAATTTTTGCATTTTCAGGATCTTTTGCTTCCTTGAAAAAATTCAGAGGGAACGGTTGTAAACAGTTCCGTTTAAAGCTTACACACCATGTTTTATCCCAATATCTTAACAAACCTTTTTCGTGAATAGCATATGATAAATATGCTTGTTCGTTTTTATACTGTTTTCTTATATCATTGCCAAGTTTATAGAAGTTTTCCAAAACATAAGGATATTTGCCGACTTCAAATCTGAATACAGAGGAATTTCCAATGATATCATCAGGGAAATCCCAATCTTTTACAATTAGAAAATCTCCTTCTGCTTCAAAAAACGGCGTCAAATCTTGCCTTATAACAATGTCTAAATCTAAAAATAATGCAGTACCGGTTAAGTCGGCGAGTTTTTCATTAAAAAGAGAAAGTTTTCTCCATCCTTTATCACCAATTGCAGTGTTGTCCTCATAAGGCGGAAGTTCTCTTACTTCAATTCCTTCGGCTAATCCTTCGGCGTTATCGGTAAAACATACAAATCTGTGCGGAATGCTCAAATTTCTTTCTACCATTTTATAGAGTTTGTTTACATACTCTGCACCAAATTTTGTTCCCCATTTTATGCAAATAACATTTTTATCCATAACATGCCACTCCTTAACCTGTATACTCTTAATTCTATACAACCTTATTTAATCATAATAATTGAATCACTTATTTATTGCAAGTATCAATATTTTCTTTTTTTATTATTTCGGCTAATTCCGGATTAACCGAATTTATAAAATTTAGAACATCGGCCGGTTTATCTCTAACCATATCAAAAAAACCGTTATTAAAAACCTTTACCTTAACCAAAGGACATTCAAAAGTTTCAAGCATTATCATCGGATAAAGGGTCTTATTTAATTGATTTAATATCCCATATACAAATTCGGGAAGTATGCTTCCCCCTTTAAAACCGGAATTTTCTAATGTTGTAGTAAAAGGGATTTCGTAATTATTTATAACATCCTGAACAGATTTTTCTTTTTTAATATTGTTCATAAAAGATTTAAAGGCTTCACTCTGAAATACTTGTTTTTTAAAAACATAGAAAAAAGATTGAATGTGTCGTCTGGGTTTTATATTTGTTGATATTCCCCAAAAATCCAAATCAGATTTATCTATACCGTTAAAATATTTTTCAAAAGGATAAACAGGACCATAACAGCTGTCATTACACAATATTAATTCTTCCGTATCTTCCAAATATCCTTTTTCTTTTAAATATTCGTACCCGATTTTGTAAGAACCAAAATCATATAAACCGTGTCTTGAAAAATAACAATAAGACACCAGGTCTTTAATTTTGGTTATTTCACTTTCAAAAACCGGACAATCAGAGATAAATACTATATCATCGCAAACTTTTTTCAATTCTTTTATGTAGTATATTTGTGCGTCTGAAATCTTTCCGTCATATCTAAATCCGGCAAATACGGCAACTCTTTTATGTTTATTCTCTTTTGCACGGGCAAACTCTCTTACAATTTCTTTTGTATTTTCAGGAAAATCTTTTTGCTTAGGAAAACGAAAAACTTTTCTTAGCCATAAAAATCTTACAACCAAATAGTTTTCATATTTTGATTTAAAAAACAATATAGGAAATTTCGGATGAAAAAAATCCGAGAATGCGGCAAACATTCCGTGACTGATAATTTTATTATTTTTTGTGTCAGCTTGATTTTTCCCCTTCATTAATTTTATCCTAACGTTTATTTGGCAGTACGATTTTTAAAATTTCATCAGGAGTATTTACAATATAATCAGCTCCTTCTTTCTTGAGAATTGTTTCATCCCGAAACCCCCAGCTGCATCCGACGCATTCTATTTCAGCATTTTTAGCGGTTTGAACATCAGTTTCTGAATCTCCTATATATATTACATTCTCAATACTTATACTCAATTCTTGAATAGCTTTAAATACACTGTCCGGAGCAGGCTTTTTTCTTATTCCTTCTGCTTCATTTTCTCCTATGGCAACTTGAATTAAATCCCCAAAATATTTTTTGCATAATTCTTTTACCGCAGCATCATATTTATTTGATACAACTGCGGTATGAATGCCGTTTAAACGTAATTCTTTCAGTAACTCTAATATACCGTTGTAGGGTGCTGTTTTGTTATACATATTTTCTTTGTAATGTATTTTAAAGGCTTCTAAACATTCCGTAAAATATTTATTTCCCTGTCCGTTCGGGATAGCTCTTTCAATAAGCAGTTTAACTCCGTTTCCGACAAACCTGCGAATTTCCTCTATTGTACGTGATGGAAATCCGAATTTACTCAATACGAAATTTGTGCTGTCACATAAATCGTCTAAAGTATTTAACAAAGTTCCGTCAAGATCAAAAATTACCCCATAAATCATAAATATTCTACCGCAATTTTAATAACGACTTTTTTTACATTGTTTTGGAGGGCAAGAGTTGTAATCTGCGGAGCGTGGGCATCTTGCGGCATAAATACCGCAAAGTTTCTGCCATTTAGAAATAGAGAACCGATTTCCGTTGTAGGACGTTTATAAAAAGTTATATCCTTTAAATGGTCATAATGTTCAAGCACTTCTAATCCGTCTATACTGGTATAATCAATTCTTTCTTCTCCAAATAAAACAATTTGGACATCAACGTATTTCTTATGTGATTCCAAAGGAGCATCCACAAAACTCTTTCTGTTTGGGTAGGTTTCAATATTGGCATATATTTTGTCATTTATATCATAACGACCGTCAGGCGTGTTAACATTTAATTTTGAAACAAAATCTAATGCCTCATCCGGCAATATATTATATTGAAACAAATTTTCTAAATCGTCATATATCATTAGTCAGTCAACTCTTCCATAGCTTTTTCATATTCTTCTTGTTTAGGAGCTTTACCGTGCCAACCGGCATTGTTTTCCATAAAGCTAACCCCTTTACCTTTAATTGTATTTGCAATAATTGCTGTCGGATGTGCAGATACTTTTGCTAATTCAATTGCATCATATATAGCAGGGATATCGTGCCCGTCGACTTCAATTACATTCCAGTTAAAGGCTTTTATTTTTTCTGCTAAATTATCTAATGGCTTTATATCTTCGGTATTTCCGTCGATTTGCAAACGGTTTCTGTCAATAATAGCAATAAGATTATCCAGCTTTCTTGCCGGAGCATCCATAAATGCTTCCCATATACTACCTTCCTGAAGCTCTCCGTCGCCCATTAAAACAAATACGTATGCAGGATTATTGTTCAATTTTAGTCCCATTGCCATTCCGCACGCAATAGCTAATCCTTGTCCAAGAGAACCTGTTGCTGCATCAACTCCCGGACAGAATGTCGCAGGGTGTCCTTGTAATTTCGACCCTAATTTCCTAAATGTCATTAATTCTTCTTTCGGAAAATATCCCATTTGTGCAAGATTTGAATAATAAATAGGAGAAACATGTCCTTTTGATAAAACAAATCTGTCCCTATTCTCAAAATTTTTATCTTTATCCCATTTAGGAGCGAGTTTCATACATTTATGAAACAAGACAGTCATAATTTCGGTTGCGGAAAGAGAACCGCCAATGTGTCCCGATTGGGCATTATATACCATTTTTACAATATTTCTGCGATTTTCTTTACATTGTTCTTTTAGTTCTTTAATTTCTTGTTCTGATAACATTTAATTAACTCCAATAAATTTTTCTCTAACTACTTTTAACACAAATAACGGTAATGACGGAAATATTCTTTTAAATCTTTTAGGTTCTTTAATTGTTCTGTATAACCATTCTATGCCTAATTTTTGATATATTACAGGGGCTCTTTTTACAACACCTGACCATACATCAAAGCTTCCTCCAATACCAATTAAAACAGAATCAGGCAACAGCTCTGATGCCCTTTTTATAAAAAATTCTTGTTTAGGAGAGCCTAGAGCTGCTAGTACAAGCTTGGGATTTGCATTTTTTAACTCTTCATATACCCTTTCGTCATCTTTAAAATAACCGTTTTGAACATAGCATACATTTAGGTCGGGTTCTTCCTTTTTTAAATTTTCAACGGCTTTTCCTATGATTTCTTGTTTTGCTCCCACAAAGGCTATGGGTAAAGAGTCTTTTGAAAATTCATGAATAAGTCTGCGTGCAAACTCAATTCCTGCTATCCGTTTTACTTTGTTTCCTAATATTTTTAAACCGATTTCAACACCGATTCCATCAGGAATTACAAGGTCTGCCGAATTAATTATTTGAGAAAATTCAGGATTTGTTCTGGCACATTGAATCATTTCAGGATTGATAGTTATTACTATACCCTTGTGTTCAAGAATATAACTAACAGCCTCATCAAAAGAAAATGAGTCAACTCCAAATCCCTGTATTTTTACCTTACATCTCTCCATGTCCTGAATTATAACGCAAGATTAAGTAATAAGCAAGTTGTTGCAGTTTTTCATAGAGTTAATTAACGTTTACTTCTTCGCGTTGCAAGTCCTCAGGTAATTCGGGAATTTGCTTTGTCATTACAACGCCGAGATTTTGAATTTTTTCTATTTGGGAAAGAATATTACCTTTGCCTTCAAGCTTTTTTAGTCCGGAATCTATTGCGGTTCTTGCTTTTATTATGTCTGATAAAAGATTAGAAAATTTATCTATCATTCCCGAACATAAGTTAGCGATATCAATAGCACTCTTGTTTCTTCTCTCAACAATATGAAACGCATTAATTATTTTTAATGAAGCCAAAAGTGTAGACGGAGAAACCGGCATTATTCGGTTTTTCCACGCTAAATCCCAAAGTTCGCAATTCTCACAAAACATAAGAGAATAGCATCCCTCAATCGGTATAAACATTAAAACGTAATCAGGGGACATTTCGTTTTGAGAGTAATCTCTTTTTGCTAATCCTGATATATGGGATTTGGTAGAATCTATAAATTCTTTTTTATAAAGTTCTCGTTCTTGTTCATCCGAGGCATTTATATAATTACTCCACGATGAGAGTGAAGTTTTAGCATCAATAAATACGCACCGCCCTTCCGGTAAAAATACTGTTGCATCAGGTCTGCCTTCAGGGGAGCCGACTTGAATTTTATATTCTTCCCCGTTGCGTAATCCTGATGATTCTAATACTTTTTCTAAAACTATTTCTCCCCAGTGCCCTTGTGTACGATTGTCGGATTTCATTACACTTACCAGATTTGAGGTGTCTTGAGATATCTGATTTCCTGCAATTAAAATACTTTTTATGTTTTCATCAAATCTTGTTAATTTTTCGGCTTCGGCTTTGGCGTTATCCGTATTGACTTTTTCAAAAGCTTCTATTTTATCTTTAAATCGTTTGAAAAATTCATCCAATTTTTCTCCGGCTTGAGATGAGAATTGGGTTGAATTGTTTTGGAATACCTTGTTTGCGGTGTTCTCAAAATACAATTTCATTTGCTCTAATGCCTTATCGTTAACCATTGCCGCATTTTTTCTCGTCATGAAAAAAGGTATAAAAACGAATAATCCGCCTAAAATAAATCCCATAAAAAATACTATATAATCCATGATAATTAATCTCCTTGATTTAATTCTATCACAGTTACGGTTTCAACGTGATAAGTATGACAAAACATATCAAAAGGCTGAACGGAAGTTATACGGCAACCTTTCCCCGCTAAATATTTTAAATCTCTTGCCAGTGTCGCGGGGTTGCAACTTACATATATAATCTTTGATTTTGTATGTTTTAATGTTTCATCTAAAGATTCTTTTGTGCAGCCTTTTCTTGGAGGGTCTAAGATTGTTATATCAAATTTACGTTTTACTGATTTCAGATATTTCGCGGTATCTTCTGCAAATAATTCAATGTTGTTAATATTATTAAGGTTCAGAACATCTTTTGCCGTTTCAATAGAACTGCTGTTAGATTCAACGCTCACAACTTTTTTAGCGCAATCACTTACGATTATTCCAAATGTCGCAATTCCGGCATAAGCATCAAGGATTGTCGGTTCTTTAGTCTTTTTTATTTCTTCTTTCACATAAGAAAAAATATTTTCGGCACTTTTGGGATTAACTTGAAAGAATGTATCTGCTCCGATTTTAAAAGTTTTATCTAAAATCTTTTCTGTTATAAAATTTTCGCCGGCTACACAAATAGTGTTCTTACCAAAAATGACGTTAGTCGATTTGTCGTTAAAATTCAAACATACACCCTTAACGGATTCAAAATTTTTATATAGTGCTTGAGCAAAATTTTCCGTATTTTTTGTGCTTTTTTTAGCGTTAATGACTAAAGTGACAAGGATGTCGCCATTATCTGCTGATACTCTAAAAATAGCATGCCGAAGCTCCCCTAAATGCGTTTTTTCATCATATCCGGATATTTTATACTCGGAGGCTTTTTCTCTGATATAATCGATAATTTCATCACAAATTTCAGGTTGTATCGGACAATATTTGATATTTAAAATATCGTGGCTGTGAGGTTTATAATATCCGGCTAAAAGTCGTTTAGAAACTTTGGTTTGCGAAATCGGATATTGAATTTTATGCCTGTAACATTTTGTATCAGGAGATGGAATTGTTTTAGGAACATCAATATCAATACTGCCAATAGAATGCAGAGTATCTTTTACGATTTGTTGTTTTAATTCGAGTTGATAATTGTAATCAATAAATTGTAATTGACATGAGCCGCAAACATTTTGCATAGGACAAAACGGTTCAACTCTATATTTTGACGGAGATATAATTTCTGATATACTTGCGTTTGCGTAGGATTTTGAGATGTTTGTAATTTTAATTTTTACTTTATCTTCAGGACAGGCGTTTTCAACAAAAACTACACAACCGTCAACGTGACAAATTCCGGTTCCGAGATTCGACAATTTTTCTATATTAGTGATATATTGACTACCAATATTCATAAATAGATTATACAATAAAGAAAAAAAGTTATTGACACAGAAAAATGTTTGATATAGGATTGAAAATGTCGAAAGACTGAAGGGCGTTTAGCTCAGTTGGTAGAGCGTCTCCCTTACAAGGAGAGGGTCAGAAGTTCGAGTCTTCTAACGCCCACCATTTAATAAAGAGGTTATAAGACCTCTTTTTTTGTTGGCGTTTTGATGACGAGAACTTCGGTATGAAGTTCGAGCGATCTGTGAGCAGAGTGCGGAGTGGTTTTGCTTAGAAGTGCGGACAGCACAAAAAGCAAAACACGTAGGCACGTTTAATGCGAACAGGTCAAGACAGTCTTCTAACGCCCACCATTTAAGAAAGAGGTTATAAGACCTCTTTTTTTGTTGGCGTTTTGATGACGAGAACTTCGGTATGAAGTTCGAACGACCTGTGAGCAGAATATAAAATACCCCATAATCAAGTGATTATGGGGTATCATAGTTTAGTGTTATTTCTTATTCTTCATCAACAAGAAATTTATAAGTTAAGCCTGCACAGATGCCTGCAATTAAGTTTACGGCAACTGTAATCCAAGCAAGTTTAGCACAGCAAGCTGCACCCATTACAATTGTTGAAATAGCAACGGCAGGATTGAATGCGCCAAGGCAGATTCCGCCGACAGCAAAAGCTCCAACCAATACGGTAGAACCAATTGCTAATCCATAGTATGAATTACCTTCGGTTTTCTTAGATGTAGCAGTTAGTAATACTACATAGCATAATGCAAATGTAAACAGAAATTCTGCAATAATTACGTGTGATAATTTGAATATCGGTCCGGCTTCCAATGCGCCTCCAAACAAGTAAGTAATCAACCAAGCAGCAAAAGCACCGCCTGCAACTTGCGAAATTGCATATGGAATCCACTGTTTCCATTCTAAAGCACCTCTAACGGCTGCAGCAATTGATACTGCAGGATTGTAATGCCCGCCGGAAATAAATCCGCCTGCGTACACCATTACCATCAATACAAAACCGATTGCTAACGGCGCAATTGTGGATTCGTTTCCAAATGCAATTGTTGCTCCGATTGTGAATACAAGGAAAAATGTTCCTATAAATTCCACAATGTACTTTTTAAAGCTCTCCATCTTTAAACCTCCTAAAATTTAAAAAATACACTTGTATTTTTAACGACTGTCTTATCTTACTACAAAATTTCGAATTTGTAAACTTTCTTAATATTTTATATTTGTTTATAATTATTTAATCCCAATATTTCCAACCGCTAAGGTAATAGTTTAATATCTCGGGTCTGTCCAAAGTAGATACTTTTATATTCTTGCGTTCAATATCTTTTGGAATTGTAAACAGTGCAGAAACTGTTTCTTTTGTAAGATATTTGGTCGGGACTGAAATATCAATTTTTGTGTTATCTATCGGGGTATTACTTCCGAGGATGAAGCCCCAATCTCCAAAAGAAGGTACATATGTGTGATAAGGCTTTGTGTATTTAAATCCGGCTGCTTTCATCGATTCGTTTATGCACCAATATGCTTCAGGAGAGAAAAACGGGCTTGTTGCTTGAGTGACGGTTATACCGTTTTTTGCCAGTTTTTGATGAACGATTTTGTAAAATTCTTTACTGTATAATCTTGCAAGAGAAGAATTGTTTGGGTCGGGTAAGTCTATAATTATCACATCATAGTATTCTTTTACATTTTCCAAATACTTGAAGGCGTCTTGATTTAAAATTTCTACTTTCGGGTTTTTAAAACTGTTCTCATTTAATTCGGAAATTACTCTGTTAGAAATTGCCAGTTCCGTCATCTCTTCATCTAAATCAACGACAGTTATACGTTTAACGTCATCATATTTAAGAATTTCTCTTGCGGCTAATCCGTCACCGCCTCCGAGTATAAGAATATTTTCTTTTTTGTTTACAAGATTCATAGGTATATGAATAAGCGGTTCGTGGTATCGGTATTCATCAATTGAGGAGAATTGAACATTACCGTCTATAAATAGTCTTACATCAGCCTTATTCTTTGTTATAACAAGTTTTTGATACTTCGTTTGTTTTGAAAATACTACTCTGTCGTCATACATAGAGTTTTCAAGATAAAAAGAAATCTCTTTAGAAAAGAGTAAGCAGCCTACGAGTAAAATAAGTATTAATAATGTTTGTGTTTTTATCATTTTTGTGCGTTTTAACGTAAGTCTGTTTTTGAACCAAATAAATGTCAGTATTCCGACAAGCAGATTTAATAATCCGGTTGAAAGAGATGTATTAAAAATTCCTAAAAATGGCAGAAGTATAAAAGGGAATGCCAATGAAGCCAAAAATGCACCTAAATAATCCAATGATAATACATTAGAAATATTCTCTCTTAATTGAAAATATTCTTCCATAATTCGTGTTAGTAACGGAATTTCTAGCCCGATAAGAGTGCCGATTGCGACAATTAAAATACACATTATGGGATAGTAAAAGAATTGTGCGGCATATACCCAATATAGTATAGGTACGGATAAGCCGCCGATTATTGCAATTAATAACTCTACAAATATGAACCAATAAATAAGATTTTTATTAAAAAATCTGGATATTAATGTCCCTATTCCCATAGCAGTCATTGTTAATCCTATGGTTATGGAGAATTGTTTAATGCTGTCCCCTATAAAATAGGAAGAAATACTCCCTATAAGCAGTTCATATATAATAGTGCAAAATCCGACTACTGATACGCAAAAAAGTAATATAGCCGCATCTTTTCGGGTTAAAATACTTCTATTTTCCACCGTGAATACCTTTCTTTGAAAATCCGTGTCCGCCAACGCTGTTTTCCCTTACGCTGGAATTGTAATTATAATCGTATCTTGCAAAATAAAAGTGCGAATGATGGTGATGAAACCCTCTGTATCCCGGATACCCATATCCGGCTTCAGCGTAATTGAAGCAAGCAAAATATATTACGGTAAGTAGCCCTATAAGGCATACATAGCAGATAATTTGATATATTTTAATCATCAGATGCCTCCTCTAAAACTTCATCCAGCCAAATATATTTTTCTTTTATCCATTCTTTATTCCTGAATATAAAAGTAAATAAAGTAATTATTAGTAAATAAAAGCCTACCATGAAATGCGGTATTCCGCTTCCGCTTTTTCTGTAAAAGGTTGCGCTTATGTCAGGGAAAGAATTATCCTCTTTATTAAGTTTAATATAATATGTTCCCGGTTCACTTAGGGTTATCTTAGCATTCATCCCATTATCAGATTCAGACCAATATCCTTCCGAATCGTAGCCGCTTTCATGCCATAAATCTTTTCCGAATTCAAACAAAGTATCGTCATCTTCGTTAATAACTTCTCCTGATATGTATACGCTGGTGTTGTTACTGAACATATAGGTTTTTATTTCATAAATTTTTGGTTTGTCTTTTACGACTATTGGCCCGAATTTTTTTGTGTCTGAAATATTGTAAAAAGTTTTTGTTTTCAATGTCGGAGCATCTACAAACATGGCGGTTATAAAAAATATAACAGAAAAAATACTCATAATAAGAAGCAAGTTATTATAAAATATTAAATCTTTTCTTTTTTGTTTAGGGTCGACTATCATTTTGCCTCCTATGCTATTCCGACAAAATCTACCATAAAGAATATAAGTATTGCAAAAGCTATAATAGTTGCAGCTTCTCCGATACCTGCCGCAATATTATTGTTGCGAACTTCTTTTGCTATATTAATGTTTCGAACAATAATTTTGTCTAAAAAGATTCTTACACAAGGTAAAAGTAGAACAATTGCGGATAAATCCAAAAGGTATGTAGCTAATCCGTGAGATATAGAACCTACATCTCCGATAGACGCTTTCATTAAAATTATCCCTATGGCTGCAATGTGTCCCCCAAAGGAAATCCCGACAGCACTGTTGTCGTTTTCAATTTCTTCTAATAGCGGATACGGAGTTAGTTTGTCATGAAGTTTTGAAAATAGTATAAGAAAACCCATTCCCAGAACATAGTATATTAATGTAGAAATTAAGCCGTACAATTTACCGTGAGTTAAAAGAGTATCTCCGGTAACACAACCGGCTATAATCAAGCCTGTTGCCAGATATATTCCGCAGTGTATTGCTGCTGCTCCTAAATTCCTATCACGAACTATTTCATCCGTGTTATTAAATTTATATAATATAGCTTTTTCCGCGATGTTTCCTGCAAAAAGCATTAAGCTAATTCCTAAGATACCGTACGCTACATAGTATAAATATTCTTTATAGAATACGGATTGAGAATCCGGTCCGACGAATGCTCCCGCAAGAATTGCTGTACAACCGACTAAGAAGCCGCAGTACGGAATAATTGCGGTGTGATTTTCGTTTTGGATTTCCTTTTGCATATCATATTTAATAGATTTCAGGTATAGCTTTCTGCCTATAATTAATAATATGCAAGATGTAATAAGGTATATGAGGCTTATAATAATATTATTCATTTTTCGTTCCTCCGTTTACAGAATATACCGTAATTGATGCCGGTGGTAAAATTTGAGAATAGTAATATTCCATATCTTTTTTGCCCTCATCGTTTTTCCATTCTTCTACTGAAACAATGTAATTGCCAGATTGAAAATCCCAATAATATAATCGTTCTTTTTTTCTGTCGTCACAGTGTTTATAAAAAACGGCATCTCCGGAATCAATATATACATATCGGCGATTTTTATAACGAACATCGCCTCGTTCATTATCATCAATACTCGCTAATGATGCGGAAAAAACGAGCTCGGATGCTGTTGGTTTAGCAATTACGGCAGATACTGTTAATTTGTCATCATCCTCTACATCAATCCATACTTTTTCGCCTTCATTTGTGGTGCATTCAAGTTCATACCAATAAAAATCCCCTTCGGTATAAAGATTTCGACTAAGAACTTTTAAGTTTACCTCTCCGTTATGCCCGTCAAGATAAGCCAGTTTTATGATTCCTCCGGCTTTTACGTTTTGTATTACCAATGCATTTTCATCAATATCAGGTTTGCTGTTTTTCTTGATATCTCTATTTCTCATTACTATTAATATAACGAACATTACAGCCACAAGAGCTAATATAAATTGGATTAATCCAGGGAAAGTTCCTAATAATACAAACAATATTACTAATGCAACAATTCCGTAAATAATAACGTACATATTTATCTCCTATTCGTTTTCATTCTCTTTTTTATTCGACAATAAATAATTTTCGTTTAGCTGTTTTTTCAAGTCATTAAGAGAAATTTGCACTTCATCCGGATAACTTGTCCCGATAGCGGCATTTATCTCTCTGTCAATTGAAGTTTCAATCATAGATAGTTCATCATATGCTTTGGCTAAAGCTTCTTCTTCTTTAATTTTCCCTTTTAGGTTTTCAATTTGGGCATTCGGGCTGCCGTCACTTAATGTAATTCTGTTTATAGAAAGTTTTTTTGAACTTATTGCCGCTTTATGCCTTGCTTTTAATGTTTTAACTTCATATTCCATATCGGAAATTTGCTTGTTAAGATTGTTAATTTTGTTTTCTAAATTTTCTGCCATTGAATCAAAATTTTTGGCTTCAATTGAATTTTTTTTGATGCTTTCTATAATTTCCTGTTTTTTCTTTAGAGCATCTGTTGCCAAATTATCGGCATCTTCTTGTGAGAGCTCTCCTGATTGTGCTTTTTGAAGATAAGAAAGAGCCTTATCTTCAAAATCTTTTGCAATAGCTTTTTGTTCGGCTATTTTTGTTCCTGTTTCAATAGATAAAGATTTGATTTGGGCAAGGGCATTCATACTGAGGGCATAATCTTTTTTTAAATCCCGAACATTTTGTTCTGCAAGCAGTATCGGATCCAAAAACCTGTTTATAAGCTTATGCCAAATAGCTTTTATCATGCAAACCAATTTATCTAAAAACATGTACACTCCAAATCTTATAGCAGTTTAATTTTATCATAAAAGATTTCAATTGCCCATGTTTTTTATTTGTAGAAATATTTATGATAAAATGAATTTGTGCAGAATAACTCGGAGTTAATTTATAGTATGGATATATTTTCAATTTTTACTTTATGTGGAGGCCTGGCATTTTTCTTATACGGAATGATAGTTATGTCCTCAGGCTTAGAACGCATAGCCGGCGGTAAAATGGAGAAGTTGCTCGAAAAGCTTACTTCAAACCCGTTAAAAGGCTTATTGTTAGGCGCAGGAATGACAATAGCGATACAAAGCTCATCCGCAGTAACAGTCATGCTTGTCGGTTTTGTAAACTCCGGAATTATGAAATTATCTCAGACGGTAGCCATAATTATAGGCTCAAATGTCGGCACGACGGTAACTTCGTGGATATTAAGTTTGTCAGGTATACAAAGTACAAACTTTTTCTTAAGATTGTTGAAACCGGAATCTTTTTCCCCTATATTAGCCCTAATTGGGGTAATAATGCTTATGTCCCCAAGCAGTCGAGCTTCAAGACGTAAGTCTTTTGGAACTTTTTTACTCGGGTTTTCAATATTAATGTTCGGTATGGGACTAATGTCCTCATCTATGGCTCCGTTGGCAAGTGATCCAAAGTTCGCACAAGTTTTAACATTGTTCAGTAATCCTTTGTTCGGATTGTTTGTCGGACTTGTTGTTACAATGATTATTCAAAGCTCGGCGGCGTCTGTGGGTATGTTGCAGGCATTATCTATGACAGGCAGTATATCTTATGCCGTTGCTGCCCCAATTATTGCCGGTCAACATATCGGAACCTGTATTACGGCGGTTTTATCCAGTATCGGGGTAAATACCAATGCAAAAAGGGTCGCTGCAATACATGTCGCATTCAACGTAATAGGTGCCGGAATATTTTTTGTAGCTCTTGCTCTGTGGGCAAAATTCGTAAATGTTTTTCCGCTCAGCCGAATTGCAAATCCTTTTGGTATTGCTGTTGTTCATACAATTTTCAGTATTCTTGCGGCTACAATTCAATTCCCATTCAGAAGCTTGTTAGAAAAAATATCATATATTGTTGTTAAAGATACGGTTGAGGAGCAAGAGGTTATACTTGATGAAAGGTTGATACTTACTCCTTCAATTGCGATTGCACAGTGTTATAAAGCTACTGCTGATATGGCAAAACTTACAAGAGAGAACCTTGTAATGTCTGTTCGTATGTTAAAACATTATAATCCAAAAATATCTGATATTGTGGCTAAGAATGAGATCAAAATCGATAAATATCAGGATGTTTTGGAAACCTTCCTGCAAAAACTTTCCGGTAAAGATTTGCCGGAAGAAGAATCGAATAAAATCTCTCAATTAATTTTGTCTATATCAGATTTTGAAAAAATTGCGGACCATGCAACACATATATCGGAGATGGCTGACAAGATGTACCGTAAGGAATGGACATTTGTTCCTGAAACTGTTGAGGAGTTGAAGAAAATTGTCAATGCTGTAAAAGACGTATATGATATGACTGTTAGGGCGTTTATATATAATGATTTAGCCTTGGCTCATGAAGTTGAACCATATGAACAGGTCGTGGATGATATAGCATATAGGGCAAAAAAGAATCATATAAAAAGGGTTAAAACCGCAAAAGCACATATCAAAAGAGGTTTTACATATGCAGAGGTGCTTAATGATTTGGAAAGAATTTCCGACCACTGTTCAAATATCGCAACAAATATGATTCAGTCTGCTAATGTCGGTATTCCAAGACACGAATTGAAGAATCTGTTGAAATCCGAAACAAACAATTACGCTCAGCAACTGGATGAATTTAAAGAGAAGTATATGGTTGCTCAAATCTAAGTTTATTGTATATTTGCAAAGGAAGCAAGTATTTCTTCCGCTTTTTTATTTATTTCAATTTTGATATTGTTTATTGCTTTGGTAAACTCTGCAACAAAGACTTTTTTGTATTCTTCGGCAAGTTCAATAGCGTCTTGTTTTGCCAAACTTGTAACTTTTTCCTTAAAATCAGCTAATAAATTATCTCTTATTTGTTCTGTTAATGGCTTTGTTTCGGATATCTCTTTAAGTATGATTGGTTCCTTTGCAGGAATCTCGGCTGCTTTTTCTTTTTTAGGTGTTCTTGTTCGTCTCTTTGTTGTTGTTATTATTGTGTCAATTTCTTTTTCCGGTTTTGTGGCGGCTGAAATTTGTTCAGGTTTTAATTCTGCCTCAGCAACTGGGCTTTTAGTGTCTTTAATAATTTCTTTTGCATATTCATCTAATTTTTCTATAATTTTTCTATGTGCAATTTCATCCGTTGTCATTTCATGAACAAGAGCAATAGTATTGTTTGCTTCATCTTTTGCAAAAGTTATGAATGGTTTGCCTTCAGTTTTTGTTTTCAGTATTGAATAATTTGCCAAATCTATACTAATATAATTTTGGGTTTGGTCGGGGTTATGCTTTACTATTGAAAGGTAAAGCATTGTGTTTCCATAATTTATACTGGCAACTTTAGAAACTCTTAGCTGCCCTCCATCTGCGGTTTTAACCGAGAAACTGATAGTTTTGCCGCTAGACGCAACTTTCGCATTTATGTGAGGAGCTAAAGTCTTTGGGTCAGCCGTAAATATTTCATTTATATTCGTTGAGAAGTCTTTTACTTTTTGTGTTATAACAGAGCCCTTAGCTGCTTTTGCGGTTGTTTGTGCGGTCTTTTTTGATTTATTTGTCGTGGTTGATTTTTGCCCGTATGCGACGCTGTTTCTATGAATAACAGCAAGTTCCTGGTTTGCATCCTTGATTAATGTAGGATGAATACTATCGGCTTTTGGCAGAGGAACTTCTCCTGACTTATATTTAGAAAT
Organism: uncultured bacterium; assembly: GCA_902761735.1. GTDB lineage: Bacteria > Cyanobacteriota > Vampirovibrionia > Gastranaerophilales > Gastranaerophilaceae > UBA1221. Next base: position 246,081 of record CACWLL010000001.1, on the reverse strand, counting down.
ATAATGATGGTATTGAGAAATTTTATCAAATGCCAAATCGATAAAATCGCCGACTTTAGATTGAGTTATCTCTTCCTGATTAAAATACTGCAATTTAGAAGGCAGCATATGCGGATTGTTTGGTCGGTAGTTTTTAATCAGCTTATTGCCGTCTGCGATTATTCCGTTATAAGCTTCGCCTTCTTTATCAACGCTTATGTAAAGTATTTCAGGGTTTTTCTGTCCCTGCATAACCGTTACGGTCGTGTCATTTATGTGTTTGAATATTATTGCGGACTTCTTTTTGATTATAAGTTCGCGATAGCCCTTTTTGATTCTTGCGTTAAGTGCAGGATTGCTTACGGCATATTGAGCATAAAAATCTTTAATATTTTTTATACTTTTTCTTATGCTTGTTAATTTAAGTTGTAATTCTTTAGGCAATTCTCCGGGAATTGCTTCTGTTTTAATTTTTATTCCAAAACTCGGTTCCGAATGTTTACCAATACGAGTATAGTTGTCATTTATTGTGTTATTGTTTGGATAGTGAGGTATAATGTTATTATAGTGTTTATTATTATAAATGTTATAGCTGTGATTCTTTGTTAAATCTAAATTAATAAGCATGCAATAATCCTTTTTCATATATATTACGCTAATAAAAAATTAATTCAATTGTTTGTAACGAAAATTAATGAGTATGACTTTTTATCAGTAATATAAAAAAGCTCCTGTTATGTGGGAGCTTTTGTCTTGGTTATCTTTATCGAATATTTTTATATTGGGGAAGATTTGCCTTTGATTTTTACCGGAGTTGTTTTGGAAGTATTTGCCCCATATATATCTATATTAGTGTGTTCAACGATATATTCAGTATTTGGGTTAGTGCGTAACGTTTTTATGTTAACTTCACCGGTATCAAGATTTTCTTTTACCGTTTTTCTAAAATTAGTAGCTCTTCTAAAATGTGCTACTTCAACAATATCTCCGTCATCGTTATATCGGATTTTCTTTCCAAAGCCCTTGATGTTGCCGGTATTTTCCGAAACTTGAGCAATAATGTTACCGTTATAGCGTGCGCCTGTTGTTACGGTTTGATTGCCGACTTGTTTTTGAAATGTCATATTTCCATTATTTGCAGTTTTGCCGATTTGTTTACCGAATTTTCTTTCAAGTCTTGCAATTTGTATACGTTCTAATATACTTGCTGCTGTCGTATTAAGCATAACATTGCCTCCATAAATTTCACACTAACAGTTTTAATAAATATGCAGGACATAAAAATTTTACATATTTTATTTTTTAATTAACAAAATGTTACAAACAAAATCCTTAAAACATGCAAAAAATATTTTTATTGGTTTTAATATTCTATAACAATATGAAGGTTAAATATGAGTAGAATCAATTCTATTTGCCAAAATGGTCAAGTGCATATTCTGCAAAAAGCAAAAAAGATTACTATCGGATCAAAAGCATTTATTAAAAAACGTTATAAAAAACTTGATGTAAGAAGCGAGTCAAGCAAATTTTTTGGTGTGGATAGCAGATTGAATATATTTCGGCAGTTGGTGAATCATCTAAAACTGATTGATTTAAAATATAAAAACGGAGGGATTTTAAATGCGTTGTTAAAACGAGTATATTTTTCCGTGGATAAGCCTCATACATTTAGCAAGGTTAGAAACCATATTTGGGAAAAAAGGAACGGCAGACGGTTTGAACAGTTATTGGAAAGACCTGCTCGTTTGACTTTTGACGGTAAATTTTTTGGTAGCGAAGGCACAGAAAATTCACATACAATAGGGGTTTTGTATGATAAAAAATCGAAAATATTATTTTGTCTGGATTCTTTGCCAAATTTTATTAAAGAAGTAAAAAAATATCAGAATGTTTTGAAACTTTATATTTTTAAATCTCCCAATAAAGAAATAAAAAAAATAGTATTTTCAAATAAACCTCAGCAAAATTCTAATGAATATACTTGCAATAATTGGGCAATAGCAAATATAGAAGCATTGCAGCGAGCACTAAAAGAGGGTAAAACCATTAATAATACCCAACAACTTAATGCGGTATTACCCGATAATATAAATAAAATACTCGAAGAACAACGCAATTTTGTTTTGACAAACTCATAAATTTAGGCAAAATAAAATTTGCACCCTACAAACTAACAAACCCGTACTGCTCGTCTAACTACATCTCGCTCTATCTATAAAAGAACAGTCGGTTTAAGATGAAAGAACAGATATTTTGATTATTTTATCCATTACAACTCACCCAAATATGGATTATTTAATTCATTTTCCCAAGTGCAATTATAATTCCCGTTTGGGTAAAGACGTGGAATCATTTGAGAATCTGCAAAATGATTATCTTCTTGTATCGTTCTTTTTATTGTAACACCATAAACATCTGCATATTTTTGAAAACCATGAGGTGCAACTGTGTACTTAACATCAGAACCATCTAAAAGAGCAGCTAATTCCGGTTGCATTTTTATTTCTTTTCTATGTAAATCATTATAAACAATCATTTTTTTATTTGGAAAATCTTTTGTAATATTCACAAATCTTAAAAAGTCTTCTAATGATGTTTTTTCTGTACAAGGATATTTTATATCAATACGATTAAGATATTCAGAATCTGCCCATTTTATTGCATCTTCTGGTTTATCAACCGTTATGTGAACCATATCAAAATTTGGTAAAATTCTTTTCACTGTTTCTGTTTTTATTCCGTTGGTACTTGTCCACATCAAAAAATTTCTTTCGTGTGCATTTTCTGCAATTTGATTAAGGAATTCTTCTCCTACAACAGTAGGCTCACCACCAAGAATATTTATAAGTGTCCTGCCTTCTTTATTTACAGGACTCGGAACTGAAACAGTATTTCGGTCCAATAAATTAAAATATTTTTTAATAATATCAAAAGAAATTATTTGTTTGTACTTATTAACCCATTTATCAATACAGGTTGGACAACCTTTATTGCATCTGTGAGTTACAAGTATATCTGCGTGGTCTATAGTAAATTTTGCGCCTGTATCAATAGCATTTCCGAAACTAACTTTATTTTGCTTTTTGTTATTTTGTATTTGACTATTAGATTTAAACGCAAGTATCCCTAATATTTTCAATTATTTACTCCTTGAGATTTGTACTTGGTAATTGTGATATGTATATCAATTTTTAATGTATATTATAAATCCTGTAAAAATAAAATTTGCTACATAATTTTGAAATCATAAAGTCTGTGGTTGGGTGAAATCCAACAATAAATTTTTGAGCGCAAATATAGAAACAAAAAGTGAGTAGGGTGCAATTTTTTGCACCAAATAATCAAATTACCAATTTTGTCTTTTTATTTGATTTAGATTTTGTCAGCATTTGGGGGTAATTTTTGGTATTTTAAAAGTCTTTTTGCGAACATTTTTGTTACCAAAACCGGATATTTCGGACATTTTCAGTCAAGCCATTTCCGACCTTATAAAACCGCTAAAACTCACTAAACTTGCGCTTGTACCGGTTAATATTATTTACCACTTCCGAGCAAATGTCCTGTTAAAAGGTACTATCTGCGGCAAATAAAAAGAAGTCCTTTTCAGGACTTCTCTTTATTAGCGGGAGACGAGGCTCGAACTCGCGACATCCTCCTTGGCAAGGAGGCATTCTACCACTGAATTACCCCCGCTTATTTCGGGTACCCTCCTATTATTACATGCTGAAATTTAAATTGCAAGTCTTTTCTTTTCTTCTTTGTTAATATTTGTGACTTTGCCTTTTTTGTTATTAAAGAATATATGTATACTTTCCGTTATGTCTTTATATAGGTGAAGTCATGGCAATTTCAAAAGTTAACAATTATACTCCTGTTCAATCCTTCTGCGTTCCTGCTATTGACGAAGAAGAAAGACGTATTATGGCTAAACTCCTTGAATACGGTGAAATCCCCACGGGTAACAAAACTGCAGACAAAACAAAATTGAGAAATATAGAGCTTAAAAAGGCTAAGCAAGAACCTTGTGTTTCTAATAAATTCTTAACGGTTACCGTTGCTGAACAAGAAAAAATTCAAGAAAAGAAAAAAGAAAAAAGAGAAATTGATAATCCTAAAGACCCTGTATTTGAAGCGTCAAACTTCAAAGGCGCAAAAGCTATGGGGGAGCAGCTATATCTTGCTATTCAGCTTAAAAAGAAAGAAGAAGAAAAACTGAAAAAGAAAAATATTTAATTGTTTAATAACACTATACAGCGGCTTCTTCTTTTGTATTTGAATCCATTGATTTTATGTCAATGGAGATTCTGTCCTCAAATGTTTTATTTAATGTATTAACTAAATCATTTGAAGCGTTTACCCAAAAGATAGATGAAGTCAGAATCTTTGCATCATCTTCCCCGTTGGCAACTTTTAGCATTACAGGGTCAGAACCCTTGTGCTCACATAATTTATTCTTCAAAAATACCAATTCCTCAAACTTAAATTCGTTATTAAGTTTTATTGAAAATATATTTGAATTATCAACGGTTTTTACGGTATCTATTAGAATTGTCGGAACTTCGTCGCCTTCCCTTTTACTTATTTTCCCTGAAATTATTACCCGTTGTTCAGTTTGAAGATATTCTCCATAGTCCGCTATTGTGCCGTTAAATGCTAAACATTCGGTTTTGCCGGTTAAATCCTCTACCGTAACAAATCTGATAAATTTTGACGGGTCTTTTTTGGTAGGTATTTGTTTGGTGGCGGTAATCAGTCCGCAAACAGTTACCGTTGTATCATTTTTTAAATCAGTAAGTTCGGATATTTTATGAGTCATCAAGAATGGCAACTTATCTCTAATTGTTGACAACGGATGACTCGTGACGTAAAAACCTAAAAATTCTTTTTCAAATAACTGAATTTGTCTTTGGTCGTATTCTTCATCGGAACCTGCAAGTTGGAATTTTGCATCATCAACGGTTGAAGAATCTCCCAACATATCAAATAGGCTTGTTTGCCCTGATTCTTTTGCTTTAGCTTCTTTTGATGCCGTTGCCGTAATATATTCTATGTTCTCCCATAATTGTTTTCTGCTTTTTTCAATTGTTGAAAAAGCTCCGGATTTAATCAGACCTTCCAAGGTCTTTTTATTACAACATTTTGAGTCAACTCTTTTGATAAAGTCATATATAGATTTATAAGGCCCGTTTGCTTCTCTCTCTTTTATAATGTTATCAATAACCCCTTCTCCAACCTGTTTGATTGAAGCAAGTCCGAATCTGATGTTTTTTTCATCAGGCGTAAATGTTGCAACCGAGTGATTTATATCAGGGGGAAGAACTTTAATCCCTTTTTTCTGTGCTTCTTCAATGTATAATTGGGTTTTTTCCTGTTCCCCTGAAACACTGGATAAAAGTGCCGACAAGTATTCGACTGGATAATGGCATTTTAAATATGCAGTTTGGTAAGCAACAAATGCGTATGCTGCAGAGTGGCTTCGGTTAAAGCAATATGACGCAAACGCTAAAATCTGGTTAAATAAGTTTGTTGCAGCTTCTGCTGACATACCGTGTTGGGCGGAACGTTCAATAAACTTCCCTTTTTGCTTTTCCATTTCGTCGACTTTTTTCTTACCCATCATTCGGCGAACCATATCCGCTTGACCGAGGGTGTAATCTGCAAGAGTTTGGAACACTTGCATAATTTGTTCCTGATATACAATTGTTCCATAGGTGTCTTTTAACACAGGCTCAAGCAGAGGATGTGCATATGTAATAGCTTGACGGCCGTGTTTTCTTTCGACAAAGTTATCCACCATACCGGAGTCTAAAGGTCCCGGTCTAAACAGTGCAACTAAAGCGCCTAAATCTTCAAATACGTCAGGTTTTAATTTTTTTACAAGATTTTTCATCCCTTGAGATTCAAGCTGGAAAACTCCATCCGTATCCCCGCTCATTAGCATATCGTATACAGGTTTGTCGTCTAATGGGATATTGTTTATATCCAACTCAATACCCTGCTCTTGTTTAATCAAGTCAACAGTCTTATATATTGTTGTAATGTTCCTCAAGCCCAAAAAGTCCATTTTTAATAAGCTTAAGACTTCTGTTACGTCGTGAGGAGGATAACCTGTCTGAACGATGCCATCTTTTGAAGGTTGTACAGGGATAATTTCATCCAGCGGTTGTGGGGCAATAATAACCCCCGCTGCGTGTGTACCTGTATTATTTTTAATACCCTCAATCCCGATGGCAAGGTCTATTAATTTTTTCATGCCGACGGTCTTGTGTTCTTCCGGATCTCCTGCCGGAATTTGTTCATCTTTATCATATAACTCTCTTAGCTCTGAGCCCTCATAATTCATCGCTTCTTTTAATGTTTTGGCTTTTTCGTTTATGCTTTGAGCAAGTTCTATTGCAGGGTCAATTAGTCCGGCAAGACGATTACTCTCTGAAAACGGAATTCTTAATATTCGGGCAACACCCTTGAATGCAGCTTTTGCGGCATAGGTGCCAAAGGTAATAATCTGACAAACTCGGTCTTCGCCATATTTTTGAGTTACATAATCGATAACTTCTCCTCTGCGTTCAATACAAAAGTCTATATCAATATCGGGCATTGTAAAACGTTCGGGATTTAAGAATCTTTCAAACAACAGTTTATGTTGTATCGGGTCAAGATCTGTAATTTCAAGTGCATAAGCAACAATTGACCCTGCGGCTGAACCACGTCCCGGTCCTACCGGAATGCCGTGGGTTTTTGCATAGTGAATAAAGTCCCATGTGATTAGGAAATATGCAGAAAATCCCATTTGCTCTATTACTCCGATTTCATAATCGGTACGTTCTTTTAGGTCAGGAGTTATTTCTCCGTAACGTTTTTTTATACCTTCATAGACAAGGTATTCAAAATAGGATTCAAGAGTGTGTCCTGCCGGTACTTTGTAATCCGGCAGAGGACTTTTACCAAGTTCTAACATTAAGTGACATTTTTCTGCAATATCAACGGTATTTTGGATGCACTTATCAAACATATCCGAATCCATCCACTTAAAGGCATCTCTAAGATCTTCCGCAGTTTTTACATAAAATTCGTTATTCGGAAAATGAAATCTGTTCGGGTCATCTTTGTCACTGTTTGTTTGCATGCATAACAAGGTATCATGCATATCGGCATCTTCTCTGTGCAAATAGTGCGAGTCGTTTGTGATAACCATTTGCAAATCTAAATCTTTCGCAATTTTTATCAAATCAGGATTTGTGCGTTTTTGGTCTTCCAATCCGTGGTCTTGAAGTTCTATATAATAGTCATCTCCAAACAGTTCTTTATATTTTTTGGCTACCGCAAAGGCTTTTTCCTTATCTCCCTTTAACAGATTTTGTAAGACTTCACCGCCTAAACATGCAGAGAGGCAGATTAATCCTTCGTGGTGTTTTTCTAATAATTCCCAATTTATGCGGGGATGAACATATCTTCCTTTACACCAAGCAATAGAAGTTAATTTTATAAGGTTTTGATAGCCTACTTTGTCTTTGACTAACAAAACAAGGTGATAGCAAGGATTGTTAAGCTTATCTCTTTCCTCAATGTCACCGTTGTGTACGTAAAATTCGCAACCGAGAATTGGCTTTATCCCATTTTCTCTCGCTGTTGTGTATAATTCCATATCTCCGTACATAACCCCGTGGTCGGTCAGGGCAACGGCAGGCATTCCCTTTTCTTTTGCAAAATTTATTAAATCTTTTATTCTGATTGCACCGTCCAATAACGAATATTCGCTGTGGACATGAAGCGGCACGTAAGGTCTGTTAGTCATATTCTTATGTTAGCATACGAAAAAAACTTTTTTCAGTATATGTAAATTTTTATATCGTAAATATTTTTAAAGCCAAATATAATTTAATCATTCGACCTGTATTTATCCCATCTGTTGTGATATTCTCTTTCGGCTTCTGCGGCTGCGGCTTCAGTATACTTATAGCCTGATAAACTTATTAAAATCCTCCCCTCAGATGCGTCTAATAATTTCTGTTTAATTTTATACGGATATGTTTCGTTGCCTTCAAGTTTTCCGTTATGGATTTCTCTTATAACGTCATCAATATACTTTTGTGCATAATTAGGAATTTTTGGAAATCTTTTTATGTACCAAGGCAGAGGCATATTCTCTCTGAATCTGTTGCCGCTTGCTGTAGTCCAAAGAAAATTCCCAATTGTATTAAGTCCTCCGTACGATTGTGGAACTATATGTTCAATAGAACCGGTTGATGCAATGAAAATACGGCGAGCGGCTTCCGTTTGTGTTCTGCCGGAATATTTTACGACAAAAGCATTTTTGCTGCTTCCGGAAGTAGGGAGAAACAGTGCTTTATTTTTTATATCGTTAAATATTTCCTGCTCATTGTCTTTAGGCTCAATTTCATCAAGTGAACTTAAAAAAGCTTTACGCTTAAAGGAGTCTTTTTGGTTATCGTTCAATATAAGTTGTCGGCATTTTGTTGTCTTTTCTCTTAATTTAAGGGCTGTTGTCGGGGATAATTTTTTTGATAATCGGTCTACTTCATCAAGAACTTCAAATTCTTCAAGTTTTAATTTTCTCAGACAATTTGTATATATCATTTGAAGGCAATTTTGAGTGTTATCGTATGGATTTAGTGCTGCGAAATCTTTAAATATTGCATATACGGATTTTTCGGTAGGAAGTAAATTGTCGGAGTATTCTGATAATAAATTGACGACATCGCTTACATTTTCACAGGAACTTAATCCTTTTTCGAATGGTTTTAGGGCTGTCCCCGGTACAATTTTTATACCGGTATAGGGGCAGGTTATATTTCTTAGCTTCCGCAAGGGTTTGCCTGCGGAAGTTGAGCCTTCGTAGGGTATGTCATAATAGTATTTAAGATAATTTTCTTCTGTTATAATTGTTTTCTTTTTCATAATTCCCGGATTGCAGCAAACTTTTAAAATACCGAATTTAATTCCACATTAATATTATAACATTTCTTTCAATCTCCTGCAATACGGCGTTACAAAACAATATCTGCCGAAATATTAATTTTTGTGAAAAGAATTTTTAAATAATAGCAAAAATATATATTTAGGACTTTTAAATTTTCATACTAAATTGAAATAAAATAGGAGTAAAATATGCACGTATTATTAAATCAACCAAATTTAAGTCAGCAATCATTTCAAGGCTCTTTCATTAATGCCGGTGGTGTAGCCTTACCAAAAGGTAAAGTTAAAGAAGTTGCAAAAATTCTTGAAGAAAAAGTTCCGGGACTTCCGGATTTTGTAGTATCAGGGGCATCTCGTAACAGTGATTTTGACGGTTTATTTTATCATAGTACTTCAATTTGTTCAGGTGATGAAGAAATTGCAGTTGCCGTAACAAGAGATTTTAAAGAATTCTTTAAAAAAATGAGTCCTAAACAAATAGCAAATACTCTTATAACTTTACATAAGCGTGACCAATTAAGTAATTCGATAGCTTTATTATCAGAACAGCTTGAGCGTTCAAATTTAAGAATGGCAAATGCAAATAAAAAAGTTGAACTAATGCGAGCAAGCGGAAAGAATGAGGTTGCAGATAAATTTGCAGTTATTGCACAAAATATGCAAGCTAAGTCGGAACTGTTAGCTACTGAACTAAATAAAGCAAAAGAAAAACTCACAAAAATTAAAATCCCGGGTGATTTTATCGTATAAAATGCATTATAAATATAAAAGCGGGAAGTATTTTTGCTTCCCGCTTTTGTGTTACTTAATTATAGCTGCTCTTATTGTAAAAACGTCATCATTTACTTCGGTTATAGCCCATCGTAATACATTTAATTTTAAGTCTTTAAAAGCCGTTTCAATCTGCTTATTTGTTATAGGTTTTTCAAGTTTTAATTTTATAACATCAGATATTATCATTATTCCACCGTTACAGATTTTGCAAGATTTCTCGGTTGGTCTACGTCCTTGCCTAAGTATTCGGAAATATAATAAGCAATCAATTGAAGCGGAACAATTGCAATAAGCGGTGAAAGTAGCTCCTGTATTTCAGGAACTTCTATTATAAAATCAAATAAATCTTTCAATTTTTCGTCTTTTGAATTTGTTAGAGCAATCATTCTTGCATTTCTCGCTTTAGCTTCTTCGCTGTTAGACAGTAATTTTTCGTATACGCTGCCCTTCATCAAAATTGACAGTACAGGCATGGATTCGTCAAGCATTGCAATAGGTCCGTGTTTAAGTTCACCTGCGGGATATCCTGTTGCATTTATATAACTGATTTCTTTAAGTTTTAATGCGCCTTCCAATGCTGTCGGATAGTTAATTCCTCTGGCTACATATATAAAATCTTTTGTGTTAGCGTAATATTGTGCACATTTTTGAATGTATTCTTTATGAGAAAGAATTTGTTCGATTTTTTGAGGCACAAGCGTCAAGTCAGATTTCAATGTTTTCAATGCTTCTGTGTTCATGTTTCCTTTGATTTCTGCCATATATATGGCTAACAAATAGAAAGAAACTAATTGTGCCATGTACGATTTCGTAGCGGCAACGGAAACTTCAATTCCTGCGTTAACTGATAACAAGCTGTCAGCTTCTCTAGCCATTGCACTGTCAGGTCTGTTTGTAATAATAAGTATATGAGAGCCTCTTGCTTTTGATTGTTTTATTGCCGTAAGAGTATCTGCAGTTTCTCCTGATTGAGAAACCCCAATAACAAGAGTATGTTCGTCGGTTACTGTTTTTCTGTATATATATTCACTGGAAGCTTCAACGTCAACCGCAATTCCACAAAAATCTTCTATAATATATTTCCCTATCATCGCTGCGTGAAGCGATGTTCCACATGCAATAATTTGTATGCGATTCAGATTTTTTAAAGATTCTTTTGTTAATTTTACTTCATTCAAAATAATAGGTTCATCTGAGGAGTGAATTTTCCCTGTGAGTACGTTTCTAATAACATCAGGTTGTTCGTGGATTTCTTTAAGCATAAAGTGCTTATATCCCATTTTGCTTAATGCAACAGGCTCCCACGGTAAAGTTTCAACCTTTTTAGGTAATTCGTTACCTTCGGAATCAATAAGAGTCATTGATTGCCTTGTAAGAGTCACTATTTGATTGTCATTTAAGTACATAGCCTTTTTTGTATAAGGAATGGTTGCAGGTACATCAGAAGCTACATAATATTCATTCTCTCCTACACCTACAAGTAATGGTGCATTACGCTTTGTCGCAACAAGCTCGTCTTTCTTATCGCTATGCATAACACATAAAGCATAAGCTCCGTCAATCTTTTGTGCAGCAAGTCTTACGGCTTCCGTCAGATTTTTTGTTTCATTATAAATATATGCTATTAAATGAGCAACCGCTTCTGTGTCTGTTTGAGAACGAAATTTTGCACCCTTTTTTTCTAATTCGGATTTTAGCTCTTTGTAATTTTCAATAATGCCGTTATGTACAATAACAAGGCTTCCGCAGTTACAGGTATGAGGATGTGCATTTATAACATTTGGTGCTCCGTGAGTAGCCCAACGTATGTGCCCTATACCCATTGTTGAATTTTTGTATTCATCTTTGTGTATCAATAATTCAGAGCTAAGATTTTCCAATTTCCCTTCAGCTTTATAAACATTGATTTTATTTTCACACATAACGGCAACACCGGCAGAATCGTAGCCTCTGTATTCAAGCTGTTGTAATCCGTTTAACAATATATCCACTACCGGCTTATCGCCAATATATCCAACAATTCCACACATACCTTAAAATCTCTCCATAAATGTTTTACTAATTTATTATAGCATGAAATAATTTATCTTTATAAAATTTTTATAGGTTTACAAGGTGCGTCTAAAAGATGCACCTCATAATCTATATTACAGGAACATCAATAGGGTCGACAAGTATAACTTGCAATTTTGTTCCTTTGTCTATTTTTACTTCTTCCCCTTTGCGAATCAAGTCTGCAACGCTATCTCCGATGAAGTAGCCGCCGCCACCGATACCGCCGCCAATTACACCTGCCGGAACGGTAATAATTTTGCCGTATCCGTTCCAAAAGTCGTCACCGGTATCTTTTCCCCATTGGGTAGCATTTTTTGCAATACGTTTTGTTTTTTGCCAATTTTGTTTTACTGCATCACCGTATCCTTTGGTAGTGGTTATTCCTCCGTCGATAGTCATGTCGGAACGACCTACAACTGTTAATGACAATGGAAGCTGTCTTCCGTTAGGTGTTACAACGTGGTCAAAATCAAGATATACTACTGCACCTTTGGAAAGTCTTTTTGACGGAATAACTTTTTTTACTGTCCCTCTGACAAGAGAACCTGAAGGTAAAATGATATCTTTATCTTCCTTTTGGTCTGTTACAAGTATTGCTGAAAATTCGGCTCCTGCTCTTGTTGTAGAGGTTACAGGGTTTAGAAGCTCAAGGGTAAATTGAGTTCCTGCCGGAATCCTTTTTGTTTTTGCGTTAGCGTTAAATGGTGCAGATATTGCCATTTGGGCAAACAAAAATAATGCACATATTATACTTAACAATCTTTTCATGATACACTCTCCTTTTCAAAAATATATCTATTATATTATTTGATTTTTCCAAAAATTGCAAGTATAATAACTTGTGGTATACGGAGCTTATCGTGGAAGAATTTAAAAGACAATTTATATTGCTCGGAATTTTGATATTAACTCTTTTTGTGTTGGTTGTTGTATATAAATCCGATTCTTTTTGGCGATTGGCAAAAAAATTACCGTTGACTATTAACAACAGGCACTGCATTTCATTGTATAGCGGACTTTGTTTAAGTGAAGATGCGGGGTTAAGGCTAACATATAACGAGGCTTCAGCTTATTGTTCAAAAAGAGGAATGAGATTGCCGACAAGAGATGACGCATGGTCTGTATGGATTTCTTCTGAGAATTGTCACCGAGTATTTGCTATGAATATGAATGTTCCGAAATCTAAACAGGCATTTATTGATAACTGTAAAATTCCGGATGAGTGTGTTGCCGCAGCCTCAAGAGTAAGTAATTATTGTATTAAATCTCCTAAAATTAAATTTCCTCTTGCCTCACAATATGATAATGGTAATTTTTGGCTAAGTGACAAATTCGCGATAGGAGAACATTATTCAATAAATTATTCAACGGGAAAGATAGACAGATATAGTGATGATACAAAGACCCTTGGGGTAAGATGTATTTCTTATGAAAATTTGAATAAGTGAGAAATTCTTAGTGTGTTTTTAGATACTACAAATTGTAACAAAAAGCTTGATTTTAATATTTTTTTGTATTATTGTAAAACCTGTCAGAAAAGTTAAAACCCGAATACGATTTCAAATAGCTTTAGTTAGCGTGTTTTTTGACGTATTCAATAAAATAAAATAACGAGATGTCGGAAGTGTATCCGATTGTAATCGTAAAAAATGAGTTATTAACTAATTAATGAAAGGTAAAATTTACAATGTCAGAAGAACAAAAAGAAGAATTAACAGTTGAAACTGAAGTTAGCGAAACTGTAGATGCAGCTGAAGTTGCTGAAACGGCAGAAGCTGCTGAAGCTGAAGCTGTAACAGAAGAAAAACCTGCTAAATCAAAAAGAGGCAGAGGAAGAAAACAAAAAATCGAAAGTACGGAAGAAAAACCACAATCAGAATGGACTGAAAGAGTTGTTCAAATCAGCCGTGTTACAAAGGTTGTAAAGGGTGGTAAAAAATTGAGCTTCCGTGCAATTGTTATTGTAGGTAATCAAAAAGGACAAGTCGGTGTAGGTTGTGCTAAGGCTGCCGAAGTTATTATTGCTATTCAAAAAGCAATTGCTGATGGCAGAAAAAATCTTATAACCGTACCTATTTTCAAGACTACAATTCCGCACCCTATTACAGGGAAATCAGGAGCAGGTGCAGTTATGTTAAGACCGGCTTCAGAAGGTACCGGAATTATTGCAGGTGGTGCTGTTCGTTCAGTTCTTGAACTTGCAGGTATTGAAAATATTCTTTCAAAATCTTTAGGTTCAAAATCACCTCTTAATGCAGCAAATGCAACATTAGATGCATTGAAAAAGTTGACTCCGTTCAACGATGTTGCAAAAAGACGCGGTTTAACTATGGCAGAATTGCTTAACTAATAAGAGAACAGATAAACTATTCCGCATAAAATGTCGGAATACAAAAAAAAGGAAATTTAAAATGGCTAAGAAAAATGATAATAAACAAATAAAAATTAAACTTGTCAGAGGTTTAATCGGTGCTTCCGAAACTCAGAAAAAAGTTGTAAGAGGACTCGGTTTAACTAAAAAAGATCAAGTTGTGGAACATTACAATTCAGCAACAATTATGGGTATGGTAAATAAAGTATCTCACCTTGTTGAAGTTGTTGAATAATTTTAAAACAGTTTATTAGCCTGATGGCTTATAAACAAATGCATTAAGATAAAATAAAATTAGAAATGAGGAAAAATAAAATGGCAAAAACAATTACATTAGAAGATTTAAGACCTGCCGAAGGTTCTACTCATAAGACAAAAAGAGTAGGCAGAGGTCGTTCATCAGGACGTGGTAAAACTTCTTGCCGTGGTCATAACGGTGAAGGTCAGCGTTCGGGCAGTGCATCTAAAAGAGGCTTTGAAGGCGGACAGATGCCGGCATACAGAAGATTACCTAAGTTGAAAGGTTTCCAATTAATAAATCAATTGAAATATGAAGCTATTAATGTTGGCAGACTTGAAGCTTTAGGTTTGAAAGAAATCAGTCTTGAAGCATTGAAAGAAGCTAGAAAAGCACATCCTTCTGCTGACGGCTTAAGAATTCTTGGTAATGGTGAGATTAAATCTGCACTTACGGTTAAAGCTAGCTACGTTACACCGTCAGCAAAAGCTAAGATTGAAGCTGCAGGAGGAAAGGTTGAGTTAGTATAATGGCACAAATGAGAATGCCTAGTACCGATGACTTGTTGTCCATGTGGAATGCATCGGGACTAAAACAGAAAATCTTATTTACGTTATTAATGATAGCTGCTTTCAGATTGGGTGCACAGTTGCCGTTATTTGGTATAAATAATGCTGTGTTCTCAAATTTGGCAGCAGGTAATAATATAATCGGATTTTTGGATTTATTTTCAGGCGGAGCGTTAGGTAGTGTATCAATATTCGCCTTGGGTATCGGTCCGTACATTACGGCATCAATTATCATTCAACTTGTTTCTGTTGTAATTCCGTCGTTGGAAAAGTTGCAGAAAGAAGAGGGTGAAGCTGGAAGAAGGAAGCTGGCTCAGTATACGCGTATATTTACCGTAATATTAGCAGTTTTTCAGTCTTTAGTATTTATGTTGTTTTTAAGACATCTTCCGGGTTCAATTGTCGCTACCGTGCCGCATATAACTTTCTACATAAGTTCAATACTTGTTTTGACTGCAGGTTCTGTTCTTGTTATGTGGATTTCCGAATTGATTACCGAAAGAGGTATCGGGAACGGAGGTTCTTTGATAATCTTTATCGGTATTATTTCCGGTATTCCTGTTTATGCTTCAAGAACGGCACAAGTTGTTGCACATAGTACGGCAATGCAGATTGGCTTGGCAGCCCTTCTTGCAATTTTCTTCGTAACAATGGTATTAATCGTTATTATGCAGGAAGCTGTAAGAAAAGTTATTATAATTAATCCAAAACGTCAGGTGGGGAATAAGGTATATGGCGGTATGAATTCATATATTCCGTTCAAACTTAATCCGGGTGGCGTTATGCCGATTATCTTTGCTATTGCAATTTTGTTGTTCCCGTCAACAGTACTCAGTTTGGTTGGTCAGGCAAACTTCAAAAATCCTGCGGTACAAGATTTTGTCGTTCGTATGGCAAACTTTATGAGTCCGGACGGAGCAGCTTATTACATATTGTATTTCTTATTAATCGTTGCGTTAACTTTCTTCTACGCATCGATTATGCCGAATATGCAACCGAAAGATATTGCAACTAACTTGAAAAAATACGGTTCGTCTATTCCAGGCGTTAAACCCGGTAAACCTACGGCGGAAGCATTGGATAAAATTCTTACAAAGACTACATTTATCGGAGCTTTGGCTTTGGGTTTGATAGCCCTTGTTCCGTCATTTGCAAGTTATGTTACAAATATCAAGACTTTTCAGGGTATCGGTGCTACATCACTTATAATCATGGTTGGTGTTGCTCTTGATTTAATTAATCAGGTTCGTACGCACCTGTTGGCAAGGAATTACGAATCGTTCCTGAAAGAATAGCAAATAAAATTATACATATAAAAAGGCATCGAGTTTTAAATTCGGTGCCTTTTTATTGCCAAAAAGGAGTATGAAGATTAGAAAAATATAAATATATTTGTTAATGTTTTATAAATTTAAAAATTGTAGGATATAAAAGTAAATCCTCAACTCTTCTGATTGCTCAATTTTGCCTCTATATTTTTATAGAGGCATTTCTTTATAAAAATATACTTGTGCATTCGTGATTTTAGTGTTACAATCCTTATAGGTCATAATGTAAGCCGATGTGGCTCAGGTGGTAGAGCAACTGATTCGTAATCAGTAGGTCGGGAGTTCGAGTCTCCCCATCGGCAGTCTATATAAAGCTTAAGGGGCAACTGAAATGTTCGAAAAATTAGAGAAATATCAGATTACGTTATTGGCATTAATTATTTCTGCCGGAGTTGTTATTGCGGCTAATACGGTAACAAGTTCTATCTCCAAAAATTCAATTACTGTAACAGGTTCATATTCTCAGAATGTTACATCTGATAGCGGCAGATTGTTATTTGAATTGGCATCAAGAGAAACTTCAAAGCAGGGTGCATATTCTGTTTTAAATAAAAATCGTCCTATTGTAATTAAATATTTAAAAGACAAAGGTTTTAAAGATGAAGAAATAGAAATTAAACCTATAAGCGGTTATAATTCATATAAGATGATGCCAAACGGTTCTATGTCAAATGATATAGCATATTATAATGCATCCCAAAATATTGCGGTAAAATCTAAGGATGTAAATAAAATAAAGGATACTGCAGAAGATATTCAAAATTTGATATCTAAGGGAATAGATATTAATGTATATGACCCTTCATATTTTTATTCAAAGTTGTCTGATGAAAAAGTAAAAATGTTGGAGGAGGCAACTAAAGATGCAAAACAAAGAGCATCTGCAATGCTAAAAGCTACTCATAATCGTGTCGGCAAAATTCAATCGGTAAAGATGGGAGTTTTCCAAATCACTCCGGTTGATTCTAATGAAGTTTCCGATATGGGTATAAGTGATACGTCAAGTATTGAAAAGAAAATTACATCTGTAGCGAATGTTACATTTAGTGTTAAATAATAAGGAGAATTGACATGAAAAAGATTTTAATTTTAACAATGCTTTTAGGAATGAGTGCTAGTGTATTTGCAGCAGATATTCCTATGTCTGTAGGAAATTTTGTAAATGACGTTAGTACAATGCAAAATCCATATAATCAATTGCAATTATTGGAAGAACAGCGCTTTAGAAATGAAGAATATAATGAATTTAATGATATGAAAGCAGTAAAAGAGGCTCGTAATAAGAAGATTAATCTCGAAAATGAGTACAATCAAATTCAGCAGCAGCAAAGACAACAACGTAGTCTTTTTAATGGCAACGATAATGTTGAAATTATAAGAGAAAACGGACAGCTTAAAATAAAAAGATTTTAATCAGTTGAGATTAAATAAAAAAGGCGGGATTTAAATCCCGCCTTTTTTCATAGATAAAGTTTATTTTAAATTCTCGTTTTTTAAGTTCCAAAAATCAGGACTTAGCATTACCAAAAACGGAATAATTTCTAAACGGCCAACGAGCATATTTATAATTAGAATTATTTTAGAAATAATGTGCATATGTGCAAAATTTCCCATAGGCCCGATAGCTCCAAAACCCGGGCCAACGTTACCTATGGCTGTGGCGGCAGAGGTCAAGCCTATTGTATGATTTTGCTCAATTAAGGTTATAATAATTGCAGAAATTCCTAAAATAATAAAATACTGAAATATAAATATAAATACAGACCGTAAAACATCAGGAGAAACAAGCCTGCCGTTATATTTAACAGGTATTACAGCATTTGGATGTAAGATTTTCGAGATTTCGTTTTTTAATATTTTAAACAGTAACAGCCAACGGGTTACTTTTATACCGCCACCGGCTGAACTTGCACAAGAACTGAAAAATATTGCGACAAAAAGCAATATTTGTGCAGAGTATGTCCATTTAGTATAATCAATGCTTGCAAATCCTGATGATGTCATAACACTTACGACTTGGAATAGGGAGTGTCTTGCCGCATCAAGCCAATTATAATTATGATGGAAAAACAGAACCGCAGCGATTATTGAACTCATTATAAGTATAAATGAGAGATAGCATTTAAATTCATCATCTTTAAATAAAATTTTTAAATCCCTTTTTTGTAGAACTTTGAATTGTAAATTAAAACTCGTTCCGGCTATTATCATAAATATTGCCATAATCCATGTTGCGGCGGGAATGTGATATCCAAAGATGCTTTCACCGTTTGGCGAGAATCCTCCGGCTGAGATTGTAGAAAAAGCATTGCATATTGCATCAAACGGGTGCATCCCCGCAATATATAAACAAATCATAAGAATTATTGTCAATCCGACATATAGCTTCCATAATAAGGATGCGGTATTTCTTACTCTTGGGGTGAACTTATCTTCTGTAGGGCCGGGAGCTTCGGCAAAGAACATTTGTCTGCCGGCAACCGCAAATTGAGGTAATACGGCAATAAACATGACGATAATTCCCATACCGCCCAGCCATTGTGTAAAGCTTCGCCAAAAGAAAAAGGCTTTTGAATAATCGTAATGCGTTAATATTGTTGCACCTGTCGTCGTGATTCCTGATGTTGCCTCAAATAAACTGTCAATGATTGACAAATTGAAAAACGGGTACGGGATAGCTGCAATTAATGTGAATACAACCCATGAAAGAGCCACTATAAAAAGTCCTTCCGATTTTTTAATATCATTTAAGTTATCTAATCTTGCAGCTTTGGGTACTATTTTTCTCATTAAAAAGCCAAATCCTGCTGAAATTATTGCGGCACTTAAAAACGGGAATATGGAATTGGTATCGTGGTAAAATATTGCAACAATTACAGGAGCTAAAAGTACCAACCCTATGCTCATCATTACCAGACTTAATGCATTTACAATATAACTTAGCCTCATATTACTTCACCATGAAAAAATCCTTTATCATTTCCGCATATTCGGATTTCGTAAAAATAATCAAAATATCGTCATATTTTAAATCGGTATCCCCTTTAGGGATAATGACTTTGTTTTTTCTTTGAATAACACCAATAATTGAAGGTGCGGGAACTTGTAATTCCATTATTTTTTTGCCGCTAAATTCGGGCTTAACCGTAATTTCAAGGACTTCTCCCTGACCTTGTTCGACTGTTGCCAAAATATCTACATCATTTTCTGCTAAATCATTACGGACTTCATTAATGGCTGAATTTTTCGGTGATATTGCAATATCAATTCCCACTTTTTCAAACAACGGAATGTTCAATACCTGAGAAACTCTTGCTATAACTCTCTTTGCTCCGAGTTGTTTTGCTATAAGGGAGCATAATAAATTTCGTTCATCATTATTTGTTACGCTTATGGTTACATCACATTCATTAATAGACTCTTCATCCAATATTTTTAAGTCAGTTCCATCTCCGTGAATAATCAATGTGTGGCTCAATTCTTCTGATAAGACTTGGCATCTTTCGTAATCCGATTCAATGATTTTTGTTTTTATTTTTAGACTTTCAAGATTTCTTGCAAGCATTAACCCGACTTCGCCGCCGCCGATAATGGCTACATTTTTTACGTATTCTTTGTCATGGAAGAACGTTCCTGCAAGAATGTCCAGGGAGTGAGATGTTCCCATAAATATAAGTTTATCATCTGCTTTTAAAACTGTTTCTCCATTTGGAATAAATAATTCGCCGTTTCTTGTAATCCCTACGATAACGGTATCTTCTGTAAATTTGCAATCTCTGACTTTTTTATCTACTATTGCAAGATTAGGACTTACTTTGTATTCGAGCAATCTTGCTCTGCCATCTGCAAAATTTTCAACATCTAATGCTTGAGCTACTGTGACAATTCGGAAAATCTCTTGAGTAAGCAATTCTTCCGGCCAAATTATATAGTCAATAAAGAAATCCCCATACAAGCCGTTATTTTTTTCAAAATAGAGTGTATTTTTATATTCTTCCTTTGATACGAAACAAATGGTTCTTATTCCGCTGATTTTTTTTGCTGCGAGACAAGAAACAATGTTAGCTTCGTCTATTGATGTACATGCGATAAAAATATCGGCATTCAAAATATCGGCTTGTTTTAAAGCATTCATATCGCAAGCATTACCTTGGACAAAACTGATATCAAGACGGGAAAACTCTTCTCGACGATTTTCCTCTTTGTCTATCACCGTAATATCGTGATCTTCAAAAAACTCTGTTGCGAGTAAACATCCAACTTCTGTAGCTCCAAAAATAACAATTTTCATATTTTAATTTATCCTTACCTTGCTAAAGCCATTTGAAGCAGTACTAATACATTTTGGAGAACTATTAAAACAATAGTAGCCGCAATTGGGGATATATCCAACATCCCTCCGATAGGCGGAATAATTTTTTTAAATAAATTTAAATATGGCTCAACCAGCTGCTTTATGGTTATTGCAGGTTGCTTGTACCAGTCAATATTAGGTATCCAAGTCAAAACGCAATATACTAAAATAACAAATATATATAGAGATATTACGCTATTTATTCCGTTAATTATTGCTCCTAACATTGTTTAACAATCCATCCTTTCTCTTTCTTACATTTGAGAAGATTTTTTTGTGTCTTTACAAACACAATGGTTTCTTTCTGTCGGAATTTTTTCAATCATATTGAACAGAAGTTTCTTCAGATTTTCGACATTAGAATTAAATACTTTAATAACTTCCTGATGAGAAACAGGAGGAACATCTCCTACCAAGCCGGCATCGTAGTCTGTAACAAGAGTAATATTAAGAGGACACATATCCAATTCTCTAACCAGATAATTCTCAGGGAAAGCTGACATATTAATTACTGACCAACCTTGATTTGTAAAGAACTTAGATTCAGCTTTTGTTGAAAATCTCGGTCCGTTAATTACAACTATGGTACCTTCTTCGTGAACGGTTATTCCAATTTCTTTTGCTGTATCAATAGCGAGTTTTCTTAATTCCGGACAATATGTGTCAGCGGCTGACGGATGTGTAACAACAGGTCCTTCAAAGAAAGTTGATTTTCTTCCGTCAGTCCAATCAATAAATTGGTCGCATATTACAAAATCACCCGGTTTAATATCTTTTTGCAGGCTTCCGGAAGCACATGGCGAAATAACTCTTTCAACTCCAACGGATTTCATAGCCCATACATTAGCTCTGTAATTAATTAAATGAGGAAGAATTGTATGATTTCTTCCATGACGAGGCATAAAGGCAACATTGTGCTGACCGATTTTCCCTATGAATAAATTGTCGCTCGGCATACCATATGGTGTTTCGACTTTTACTTCTTCAATATCATCTAAAAATTTATAAAAACCGGAACCTCCAAAAACGCCGATTGTTGCTAACTTTTTGTCTGTCATTACTTTCTCCTTAATATAACTGTTATTTATGTGTATTCTATCAAGAAAATAGAATCTGGGCAATATGCATAACAAAAATTGGAGATAATGGATTTGGCTTGACTGGTATAAATCTCGAAAATGTTATAATATTCGTCAATGGATTTAATATCGTTGTGGGTTTACCGGAAACAAGGTATCAAAATTATGTGAAAGCATAGAGGCTGTTAGTAAGCATTTTGTAGTATAAAATTGTGGTAAAAAGATTCTTATCTGTTAATCTTTTGGCGCATGGTATTTCTAAATTCGTTTTCCGTCATGTTTAAAAATCTGTTTATGATTTTTGATAATGTCGTTCTTTTTATAACAACAAACTTTTTGTTTGGATTCCCGTCTTTTGCTGCCATAAGGTAGTGCTGCCAATTGCCGTTAGTCATTTTTCGTTCGTAATCCAGAGTATAGTCTTCATATCCAAAAGAGCTATATTCTTCAACTTTATTATTAAATGACCATATAAGATTTCTTTTATTAGGAACATTGCTGTAATTATAGCTGTTATGTGCTGTTTGTATAAGATGCGGACTGCATTTAATGCCAAAAGATAACTTGTTATTATATCCGTTAATTTTCTTTATATCCATAAAATAAAACCTTTTATATACTTCTAAAATTATAACAAACATATAAAAATCGGTAAATTAAAATTTTTGCTGTAGCAAAACAAAATTTAATGTTTTGTGATATTATTTCAGAAGAAAACAGAATAAATTTTTTGGGGATAATAAGAGGTATTAAGTGAATATTCGTTTTGAGTACAGTTTCTTTGGAGATAATGGTCGCTTATATGATGTAAAAGCGGATATAGAGGGCTCATATGATTATTATAAAGCTTTAAAGAGTGTATTAAAAATTTATAAGATGACGGACTATTTATTAATTCGATTAGGTTCACAAGATTGTGACGGCGGATATATTATGGCGGATAGTTTTGCGGAGCATGGAATAGCGTATTCTTTTGGTATTTCAAATGATGTTAGCTGGGATAGTGCAATTGCCGACTGCGGGTATAAGATTTTTATGTACGACAACACTATTGATAAGCTGCCATATGAACGAGAGGAGTTTTTGTTTTTTAAAGAAGGTATTTCCGGCATGGATAAGATAGATGAGCCGCTAAAGACTTTATCGTATTATATAGATAAAAATGGTCACAGTCATGAAAAAAATATGATATTAAAAATGGATGTTGAGGGTGCGGAGTGGAGTTTTCTCGAAACTGTTGATTATGATATATTAAATCAATTTAACCAAATAATAATTGAATTTCATGGGTTTATTCAATCTGAAAATTCTGATAAAAAAATAAAGGCATTAGAAAAATTAAATAAAACACATAATTTAATTCATCTTCATGGGAATAATACGAGTTATACGGTAAAAATCGGCAATACGGTATTCCCAAATGTAATGGAAGCAACCTATGTGAATAAAAACTCTTACAAAACCGAAGAAGATACAAAAGTTTTTCTCCCCATAGATATTGACAGACCAAATGACTACTATGTAAAAGATGTAGAACTTGGCAAATGGAATGAACCGTTTATGCTATAAAAGTGTTTTGTTGTAATTGTAGGTTTTATTTTCAATGCTTTTATAATAAGATATAGCATGTAAATGTAGAATAGGTATTAAATAAATGCAGGTACAAAGAATTCAAAATAATAATTACAAACCTAATTTTACTTCTTCACGTTTACCGCTGAGAAAAGAAATTGCTAAATTAGAAAATCCGACAAGAGAAATGGTACAAGATATGTACGGTACTTTTGGATTGGATATATTTGAAGGTAAAGAACACTTAACTATTCTTACTGAAAAACAGCTTAAAAAATCAAAAAGTTTTATATCAAAATTGGTAAATATAATTACTGAAAGAGAATTGCTTGATTATAAAGAGGGGGATACTCTTACAGATATTATCAACAAATTTGTTGAAAATAAGAGAAGCGGATTAGTAAAAGATATTGAAACAATGTTTGGGAAAAAGGGTTTGTCAAAGTTGAATGATGCTGATGTATATATAGATACTTTTACTTTTAATAATACTGAGCGATTTATAAGTTTTCCCGACTAATTTATTATCAAAATTACAGCTATTCCTTTCACCCCATCAATAATGCACTCTATTTAAATAGCAAAAAATTTTTTTAGTGGTTTTGTATGTGGTATGTTAAATTATCCGATAAAAGTTCAGAATAGTATCCCAAATATTTTAATTTATACCGTAAAAAAGCCCTTGCAAAACGGCTCATTTCGTTATTATTCCAAAATGTTTAACCTAAAAAGCGGTAAGGTTTTGGCATGTATGAACTCGGAAAAGGAGCTGGTTGAACGAGAAAACGCAACTTCTTATTCATTGTATGTTGATGTTTTAAAATGTATACGTAAACGGCAGGGGTTTGGAACAAAAATGATGAAATTTGCAGAGAATTTAAGCCGGAGGCTTGGTTGTAACGGCAATATTCATTTAATTGCGTCCAGTGAATTATCTCCTCGTGAAGTTCCGCATATTTTTTATAGAAAGTACGGTATGAACTCCGGAAATTATGAATATGACCGAAAAATGGATAAATTTATAAGAAAAAATAAAAAAGCAACGATAAAGGATTTCCCCAGTAGGGTAATGTATTATCCGCCAATTAAATATAACTCGCCCGTTGAAAGTGTTGAGATTGAAGAAAGCTCCAATCTCTGGCAATCAATAATAAAATTTTTTAAAATATAGTTTGTTGTGTGCCAAAATGCAGTTGGTAGGTTGGGTGGAAATTAAAGGGTAGAAAAGATAAAACGACAATTGGGAGAAGTGTAACCCAACATAAAAATATTGTTGGGTTTCGCCTGTGTCAAAAAGTATTTTATTCAAAGGCTATTTTGGCTCCACCCAACCTACATAACTCCGCTCTCTGCAAAAAATCCGCCGAACCGGAAACCTCCGGTTCTTGTCTTAACCTAACTACAAATAAAAAGAGATATCTAGCGATACCTCTTTTTATTTGCCGAAGGCCGGAGTCGAACCGGCACGTGGGGTGAACCACACCAGATTTTGAGTCTGGCACGTCTACCAATTTCATCACTTCGGCTTATTCCTATGATAAAATTCTGTCCGTATTCTTATTCTAGCAAAAACAAAATAAATAGCAATATAAATTTTCAAATCAGTGTTTTTATCTTGGCAGATATTGCTTTTTTGCTTTTTGTCTTTGAGTGCCAGGGCTTCCACAGCCTTCTGTGTATTCTCCTGCTGCCAAGTTTAGGAGAACTTTGGGATAACAAACTACATAGTACAGGGGCATCATAAGTATTTCGCCGATTGTTATTCCGTAATTTTTCTCCTGATGATATTCTTCGGTAGTATTATTTATTAGTGTTGTTCTGTTCCCTATTATGGTACCAAGCGCACCTCCAAGCAATAATATTATAATAATTATTATTGCGGCCATAATTTTTGAAGCGGAATTGTTTTCATTTTCTTTATTGTTATTGGGTTTAAAGTTGCGCATTTTCACTTTCTATTGCTTTTTTAGCACTTCTCCAAAGTTTGTCATATTCCTCAAGGTTATATTCTTCAAGCGGTTTTGTTGCCAGTTCTTCCATCTTTTTAAATCTGCGTATAAATTTTTTATTTGCCCTTAATAATGCTTGTTCCGCATCTATTTTGTACCAGCGGGCAAGATTCACCGTTGCAAAAAGTATATCGCCAAACTCGTCTTCCATGTGTTCTTTATTGTTTTCTTTAACTGCCTCTTTAAATTCTTCAAATTCCGATTTTATGCAGTCGTATAAAGAATCAACATCTCCCCACTCAAAACCGACCTTAACGGCTTTCTTGCTAATCTTTTGTGCGCTCATTAATGCTGCTTGTGATTTCGATATCCCGTCCATTATGGATTTTCTGTAAGTCTTTTCTTCTTGTTTGAGTTTATCCCAATTTACAATGACGTCATCGGCAGAATTAACCTTAGCTTTTCCAAAGACGTGCGGATGTCTGTGAATAAGTTTTTCTTTCAATTCTTTTGCAACATCTTCTATATTAAAAGCACCTTCTTCGTCGGCAATCTGGGAGTGTAGTAATACTTGTAATAAGACGTCACCAAGTTCCTCTCGCAAATTCAGTAAATCTCCGCTATCAATGGCATCTACCGCTTCATATGCTTCTTCAAGCATGTTAGGTCTTAATGTCATGTGAGTTTGTTCCCTGTCCCAAGGACACCCGTCGGGTGCTCTTAACTTGGCTATTACTTCAATTAATGCTTTTAATTCTTTAACTTCCATATCAAAATGATAGCATAAAATTAAATATCCAAATCATGAAAATTTAAAAAATAATCATCCAAACGGTTGATGGAATTATAAAATGGTGTGCTATCCTAAGATGTGTATTGAAATTGCATTTGAGAAAGAAAGGATTATTAGAATGGCAAATTCATTTAAAATTGGAAATGTTATCCCACGCCTTTTTAATGGAAGTAAGTATGAAGATGCAACATCCAGAACTTCAAACCCAATTATTAAAGAAGGCACTTACAACCCGTTTAAAAATTCATCAATAAAAGTTGATGTATTAACAGCAGACGTGTTTGATACGACATCTTTTACGGGAGCAGGCAATACTGCGACTTCAGTTTCTAAGATAAAGAGAATGGCATCTGCATTTGTAGGTTCCATCAATAATATCGGAGAGGCTTTTAACCGCAGTATTGATTCTATTACTGCTGCTTTTGGCAAGGTTCGTGATAGCGTAACGGGTGCTTGGAACTATTTAAATGAAACAAGAGTTCCGGGTATTGTTGAAATGGGTAAAGCTATAAAAACTAAATGGGAAACCAATAATTATAATAAAGAAGTAAAAAGGTATGCGGCAAAACCTGTTGCGGAATTGCGTGATATGCTGACAGAGACACTTACGACGGCTGCATAGGAGGGATTTGAGTTATGAACATGAATACAGTAAGAAAAATTATTGATGCTTTGTCTATCCATACAGACCCTGAATCAGTAAACGTATTAAATGAAGTTGGTACAAATTCTGCTATTGATGAAGTTAGAGAAATGACATCAAAAGCACTTGTTAAGAAGAATGTGCACAATGCCCTCGAAATTGTTATTGCAAATCAGGGTAAAGGAATAAATGATTTAAGTACGGTTGTTGCGATGAGCACAATTAATGCACTTCTTTCTTTAGAAGATAAAACAGAGGCTATTAAAATTTTAGAAGATACAGTGGAAAACCATTCCGAAGAGGAAGTTAGGGATAATGCCCGCTCAGTTAAGGCACTGATGGCATTAAGCTGTTAGGGAATTTGCTATTTGTGATTTTATATAAATAAAGCCGCCGGTTAAATGGGCGGCTTTTGCGTATTAAATTGTTATTCCGACAATATTGATAAATTCATAAGCTCAATATCATCATAATCTACTCGTGCTTTTTGAAATAAATTTATCCCTGTTTGAATTGTAATTTCATTTACATCATCCGGTCTTATTAAGGATTTTGGCAATTTTATTTTCTGATTGTCCCCGTTTAATTTAATTACGGCAATTTTTTTTCCGTTGAAATAGACTTCAGGTGGGCTGGAATAGGAATTAGTTATTGTGTTTTGTTTCATTTTTCTTGCCATTTCCGTGTCTACTCCAATTATTGAACCTATTACAAGGTAGTTCGTGTAATTTAATGTGTTTGTTGTCATTTTAAATTGCTTTGTATATGTCGGTCCTAATGCCTGTAATTTAAAATCACCGGCATTAGCAGAGTCGCTTGAATACGTATTGTCCCCAAGGTGCATCATATCTGAATCGATTACCACATCCATCAATTCGCTTTTTTGTATTCCTAAAACCATAGGATGCGAGGCTATTTCTTTGTTTATGGTAATTGAGTAGGGTCTGTAGCCCTCTTTTTGAACAGATAATATAGTGTCATCATTTATTACTGCATTAAGTGTAAAAGCTCCTTTTTCATCAGTTTTTGTTCGATATCCTTTTTGCGGTAAACTGATTTTTGCATCAACAATCGGAGCATGTGTTTTTGCATCTACTACAACATTTCCCGCTCCGTGCTCCGATACTCCGCCGGTCAGGGGCTCAGAAAAGACCATGTATGTCGTATTAAGCAGTATTATAAGCAGTGCTATAAATTTTTTCATGTTACCTCTTTTGATTGCAATTTTATTTTTTAGAAAAAGTTCGCTTTAATCTACTATCTAACTATTTATTTTAAGTATATTCATAGAAAAGTAAAGATTTTAATTAAAATTATAAATATAAGCAAAAAATATTATGTTTTGTTTTCATATTTAATATGAATATTGCAATAACAGATAATTATAAATTTAGTCAAAATCGTAATCGTTCTTTTCCGTCGTTTTCTTCTCGAATAAATCCTATTAAACCGCTTAAATATCCGACAAGTAAAGGCGAGGTTACTATATATGAACCGACTTCAAAGGAGCTCTTATCAGGAGGTCTTATTTCAGATATTGTAGACTTTTTTACGGAAAATCTTTCCAAAGATACGAAGGATCCCGGTTGGCTGGCTTTAGGGGATAAGAAAAATAAAAATTTAATTTCGGTTTTCAAAAAACAATTTAGGTACGAAATAGAAAATTTAATTAAAAATGATGACGGGCACCTTACAATTAGCGTTGCAAAAGATAAAAACGGTAAACTTTGTGCCGGCTGTATGTCGTACGGATATGATGAAGTTCCGATGGCTAAAAATAATACCTTGTATATTGAAAATATTGCAGTTGCACCTGAATACAGAAAAAATCATTTGGGAGATATGTTAATTAAAAAAGTAATAGACGCAGAGAAAGCCCATTTCACGGATGTATTTTTGGTTGGGGAAAATATGGCCGCAGGATTTTACAAAAAGCTAGGTTTTAAAAAATTAAATCCGAATAACAAAAATCAGCGAGCAATAATAGATTTTATGTCCGAGCTGCGTTGGACAGATTTTCCGAAGTATGTATCTCTTTTTACAAAGCCAATTCAGCAAAATGCAACCAGATGGTATGACATTTCCGGACCGGTTATAAGAAAATTATTTTGCTATATAGAATACTAAATTTATTAAAAAGTCGGCTACCAGCATATATACGGTAGAAAGGATTGCAGCTTGAGTTGTTGAAATTCCGACTTCCTTTGCTCCGCCACGGGTTTCATATCCCTGAGTTGCACATACCAATGCTACCAATGCTCCAAAAACAGAAGCTTTTAATAGACTTATATAAATGTCTCGGGTTTTCATCCACGCCCATACGGAATAGAGATATCTTTGCGGGTGTAAATCAATAGTAAGATGAGATACTAATAACCCGCCTACAATACCAATAAATTCTGCAATCAGAACAAGCATCGGAATAGTCAAAGCACAAGCGGCAACCCTTGGAGTAAAATAGTAACCGACAGGATCTACTTTGAGCGTTTTTATTGCGTCAACTTGTTCGGTAACTTGCATGTTTGCAATTTCTGCCGAGATGGCGGTTCCGGCCCTGGCTCCGACAGCTAAAGCCACAAATCCCGGAGCAATTTCCCTTATCATAACAACGGCAATTGTACCGCCTATATAAACTTCTCCCCCTGACATGAGGAATTGTTTTGCCACTTGAATTGTTATGACTGATGCTGCAATGAAAACTATTATTAAAGATATAGGTAAAGAGTCATAACTAAGAGATACGGCTTGCTCGATAACCGATGCGGGCTTTAACTGCCCTGTAAATATGTATTTAAAGCATTTTATTAAGTTTTGAGTACATTTTCCTAAGAAGGTAATCATCAAAATTCAAATCCTGTTAAAGTACCAATATATAATAACACAAAATTAAATGAAATAAAATTTTAACTTAGGCAAGGTATTTTTGAATAGTTGTTTTGTCAAAGACTTCAATACTATCTTGCGAATGAATAAATATCATACAATTAATTAAAGATTTAAGTGTTTCAAAATCCGAAAAAGCCATCTTGTTACGTAATTCTTCCATATTATTTGCCAAAAATTCCATAAGAATTGTCTTATTTTCATATACGAGGCTTGCAAAATAATCAAATATTTCTTTTGTTTTAACCCCCTCAAGATAAATTATGTCAGGAGATTGAAATTCGATAAATCTGGAAGCTTTGTCCATATTAAAATTTATATTTTCATTGAGTTCGCACTGGTTAACTCCATCAAGATTATATTTTGCCAAACTTTCAAGTGTCATAATATTTTTATTTTTTGCCCTATTTGCTATTTCTAAAAGTAGGGAGTATATTACATGAGTCTTGCCGCTAAGAGGAGCGCCGCAAACAAGAATAATCCCCGATTCATTTATTGCATTGTTTAAAATTTGCATTTGTTTTTCCGAATGAATTATTTCAGCAAGTTTTTTAGGCGGCATATATATTTTTAAGAAAATTCTTTCGCCCATAATTGTAGGGAAAGTTGAAATACTTGCGATAACTGCAATATCATCAACTTTAAAACATAGTTTCCCAAGCTGCGGAACTTCAGATACCGAAGGGTCAAGTTCGGCAAGAGTTTTAAGCCTTGAAATGAAGGAAGCTTTCAGTACATTCGGAATTTCTCCTTTGACAAGGATTTCTCCATTTTTCTTAAAGTTTACTCCAAGCCCGTCAGCTTCTTTTTGAAAAGTAATTTCGTGAACATTTTCGATAAGTGCTTGTTTTAAAATTGCACGGATGATTTTTTGCATATGATTATCGCTTAAATCTTCGCTGTGTAATTCGTTTCGCCAATCAAACCCTTCTCTTTCTTCTTCCGTAAATATTTCTCCAACCGTAATGTCAGTCTTGTAATATTCATCAATTTTTTTTAAAATACTTGCTTCGGTTGCAATAACCGGTTCTATCGAACATTCTGCGGTTTCTACAATTTTATCTATTGCAAACAAATCCAAAGGGTCTGCCATTGCAACGGTTAAAGTGTCTTCAATTTTAAATAGCGGAATAATCTTATATTTTCTTGCATCAGAAAAATTAACAAATTTTAAGCAATTTCTGTCTAATGTGTAATCTTCAAGATTTACCGACGGAATATGCAGTTTAGATTCAAGAAATTTGATGATTGCTTCTTCTGTTATTGCACCGATATTAATTAAAACTTGTCCGATATTTATGTTTTGTGCCAGAGCAATTTCTGCAGCTTGCTCAATTGTTTCAAACGGCACGAGTCCGGAGCGAACAAGATCATATTTTAATTTTTCTAATGTTTTATTGGTAACCGTATCCATTAAATATTAATTTCCTTTTAGATATCTATTAACTTTGTCAATAAGTTCGTCCATTTCAAATGGTTTTGTAATATATTCATCAGCACCTGTTTCCTCTCCGATAAGTTTATCTTCCTCTTGGGAGCGAGCTGTCACCATAAGAATCGGAATGTCTTTATATTTGTTATCAA
Organism: uncultured bacterium; assembly: GCA_902761735.1. GTDB lineage: Bacteria > Cyanobacteriota > Vampirovibrionia > Gastranaerophilales > Gastranaerophilaceae > UBA1221. The sequence goes on along the minus strand of CACWLL010000001.1, from coordinate 214,967 downwards.
ATTTAAGCAGCCTGCTGATTTTATACCCGTTAAGTTTCGGCATCATAACATCAAGAATCATTAAATCAGGCACGATTTCTTTTGCAAGACGCAACCCATCCTCTCCGTTATATGCGCAATAACAAGTATAATCATTAGCTTCAAGCATAAATTTTACACTCTCAACTATATCTTGCTCATCATCAACAATAAGAATTTTTTTCATAATATCACCTAATCCTTAAATCTATGTTTACATTGTATCATAGTTTAGCATATTAGGGGAAATGTTAAGTTTGTGTAATTATGATATCCCATGGATTTCACTAATCAAGTTTATTAATTTAGTTATGAAATTTTTGTAATTTTCTCTATCTGCTTCACCTGAGAGAATTATATCGGCTCTAGCCATTGTCGGATGTACATATATTTGAGCTTTTCTTGATGCATTTGTATAAACTTCTTCTGTCGAATCTCCCAAATCTCTTTCTGCTGCTCTTATATAAAATCTTTCTTTTTGGACGTGTGCGGATACATCAACGTATATCTTAAAATCAAAAGCGTCAACAATTTTATCGGTTAATGCAAACAAACCTTCAGAGATAATTATTTTTGAAGGCTTCACGAGAGAATAATTGTCGTATCTTTTTGCAGTTCCTGACATATCATATTTAGGAAGGTATACGTCTTCGCCGTTGAGAAGTCTTGACATGTGCTCTTTCATTAGCTCTAATTCTAATGCTTCCGGGATATCAAGGTCATAGTGTTTTGCAAATTCCGCAAAACTCCCTGCGGCTTTTACCATTTCCGAGCGGTCATAATAATAGTCATCTATATTGATTCTGGTGATAATATTTGAGATATTTTTGTTATCTGCAAAATCTTGAATTTTGTTTATTATGTCGTATGTTACCGTAGATTTTCCGCTTGCTGTTTCTCCGGCAATTCCAACAGAGCATGCTCTGCTGATATCTCCTGAGATGAAAGATGCAATACGGTTAATTACATTACCGTTGACTTTTATAAATATTGAATCCGGGGAATTAATTTCTTCTTGAAAAATTTTATGTAAGCGGTCTTTAATATACATTATATTAAATTTACCGTAAGACTTCTTTGAACTTTTTACATTAGATGCTTTTACATCGCTAACCGTAATTCCCGTCATTTTCCTGCCTTTATGTTTTTATTGTAGTTAATCTGGTTATTATTAAATTTTTCTTTTTATAATAAAAACATGAGATAAAAATTTTTGCCACTATTTATGAAAAAACTTTACAAAGTTAATGATTTTCGTTATAAAAAGCTTGATTTACAAGTTTTTTATAATTTTTTCCACTTGGGATACAAGTTCTTGATAACTGCCGTTATTATTAATTATATAATCCCAATCAGTGATATTATCAAGTCCGATTTCGGTCACATCATCTTCGCCAACAAGCTTTCCCCCTCGTTCTTCTCTTAATTCCCTGTCAGCTTCAACTCGAATTTTAATTGCGTTTGCCTTTTTAAATACTTCATATTCATGCAAAACTCTCACGTCGGTTACTATCAGATTTCCTTTTTGCTCAATTATTTTATTCAGCCAATAATCGGGATGTTGAGCCCTACCCCAGTTCCCAAGCTCAATTAAGCCGGGACGGTATATAACTTTGTTTTTTTCAATTTCATCGTAGGTTAATCCGTGCTGAGAACCATATGTAAGTTTGATTATATCTCCGATTGCACACCTTTTATATTGCGGTAATTTATCCAAAATAATTTTTGCGGCAGTGTCTTTCCCGCTATACTGTTTCCCAGAAAAAATGATGATTTTATCAGCCATGGGTTTCTCCTTGATGAAATTTTATCACAAAAATGCTAAAATTATCCAAGGGACGAAAGTTTTGGTATAAGGGCTTTTGCGGCATGCTTAACATTTTTTATTATTGAGTTGCAATTGTACTATGTTGGTAATAGAATAGACTAGCGAGTGTAAACAGTACAATATTGGAAAGAGTTATGGCTTTAAATTTTCAAGAACTTGTTTTAAATTTACAAAAATTTTGGGCTGAATACGGATGTATTATTCAACAGCCTTATGATATAGAAAAAGGTGCCTCAACAATGAACCCTGCTACCTTTTTAAGAGCATTGGGACCGGAACCGTGGAATACAGCCATGATAGAACCTTGCAGACGTCCTACTGATGCAAGATATGGTGAAAATCCAAATCGATTGGGTCATTATTTTCAGTTTCAAGTTATTTTAAAACCTTCACCGGATAATGCACAAGAGCTGTATTTAAAAAGTTTGGAGGCAATGGGTATTGATTTATCAAAACACGATGTTAGATTTGTTGAAGATAATTGGGAATCACCTACGTTAGGTGCAGCCGGTGTAGGCTGGGAAGTATGGCTTGATGGTATGGAAATTACTCAGTTTACTTATTTCCAACAAGTCGGCGGGTTAGAAATTAAACCGGTTGCATTAGAGTTGACCTATGGTTTAGAACGTATTGCAATGTATCTTCAAAATAAGGAATCAGTGTATGATATCTTGTGGAATAATGAATTAAAATACGGAGATATCTATTTGCAAAATGAAATTGAACAATCAAAATATAATTTCGAAGTTTCTGATGCAAAATCGTTGTTTACAATGTTTGATTTATTTCAAAAAGAAGTCGATAATTGTATAAATGCGAAACTTGTTTTACCTGCATATGATTATGTATTGAAATGTTCCCATACTTTTAACCTGTTGGATGCAAGAGGGGTTATTAGTAAAGACGAAAGAAATAATTTTATTGGCAGAGTCAGAACAATGGCATCTGCTGTTGCAAAGTTATATGTAGCGCAAAGAGAAGAATTAGGTTTCCCTCTTTGCAAATAAAAAGTATTATAGAATTAAGATAAGGAATATAAATGGCTACAAAATTTCATCACCCTACATTTAGTAAAAATTTTTTACGCAGAATTACTCAAATCAAAAGCCCTGATGCAATGCTTGAAGATGCAAAATCAGAAGGTTTAGAAAAAACATTAGGAGTTTGGGATTTAATTATTCTTGGTATAGGCGCTATTATTGGTGCAGGTATATTTGCTATTGTCGGGGTAGCCGCTGCCGGAGCAAACGGCGCAGGACCTGCTTTAGCAATATCAATGATAATTGCAGCTTTTGCGTGTGTGTTCTCTGCTTTATGCTATTGTGAATTTGCTACAATGATTCCGGTTGCAGGCGGAGCATATACATATACTTTTGCGACTCTGGGTGAATTTGCCGCGTGGATGGTAGGATGGGTTTTATTGTTGGAATACGCAATAGGCTTTATTGTTGTAGCTTCGGCTTGGTCAAATCATTTTGTTCAGTTCATGAAAGGGTTTTCCAATGTTTTGCCTAATTGGTTGGCAAATCCTAAAATTTGGTTAGTAAGTGATATTGATTCTGCTACAAAAACTTTAACTGCTCAAGGTGTAGACCCGCATACGATTATTCCGACAATTCATTCTATATTGCCAAATTTCGGAATAATGCATTTTCTTGCCGTAAAATTGCCTGTATTTGCTCAACCGTTAATCGAGCATGTTGCAAGGGCTTGGAATTTCATGGCTCAAATGCCGATATGCGTAAATATTCCGGCTGCGTTAGTTATAATTTTATCGACAATGATTCTGATAAAAGGGACAAAAGATTCCGCTAAAATGACTGCAATAATGGTTGTTATAAAAATTGCAGTTATCGCATTATTTGTTCTCGTCGGGTTATTCTATGTTAAACCTGCAAATTGGGTTCCTTTTGCACCAAACGGTTTTTCCGGAATATTAAACGGAGCATTTTTAATATTTTTTGCATATATTGGATTTGATGCTATTGCAACTGTTGCGGAGGAATGTAAGAATCCTCAAAGAGACTTGCCGATTGGTATAATAGGTTCTTTGGTAGCGGCGACCGTTGTGTATGTGTTGGTAGCTTTAGTTATGACGGGAATGTATCCTACATCGGGTTTTGTTCCTGCCGAATTTATAAAGGCTCCGATGGCATTTGTTATGACAGAAATTGCACACCAAGATTGGGTTGCCGGTTTGATTTCAATCGGTTCTCTTGCCGGTTTGACATCTGTTTTGTTAGTTATGGAATTAGCTGCGATTCGTGTATTATATGCGATGAGCCGTGATAATTTTATTCCTAAAAAATTACAGGTTTTACATAAAAAATATCATACCCCTTATGTTTTAACTTGGTTTGTCGGAATTTTATCAATAATCGGTGTAATGACGTTGGATTTGCAGGTAGCTGCTGAGTTATGTAATTTTGGAACATTTACATCGTTTATTGTTGTTTGTGTAGCCGTTCTGATATTAAGACATACCGATCCTGACAGGCCAAGACCGTTTAAAGTTCCGTTTTCCCCTTGGTTCCCTGCCATAGGAATTTTGTGTTGCGGAGGTTTAATGGTTTATAAATTAATGCAATCCGCAGATTCTAATTCTGCACTGTTGTTCCCTGTGTGGTTAGGATTAGGCGCTATAATATATTTCAATTACGGTTTCAGAAGCAATAGAAGATATGAAAACGAAGTTCACGTTGAAAAAGTCGAACAAAGAAGACAGGAATTATTAAAATAATGGATATAAAAGGCATATTTCAGAAGGCGTTTACCCTAAGAAGTACGGATGAACTTATAGCAACGAGTAAGAAAACCGAACTGAAAAAAACTTTGAATGTTTTTGATTTAATTGTAATCGGTATCGGTGCTGTTGTAGGTACGGGTATTTTTACTATTATCGGTTCTGCAATTACGGGTAGTGCTGAAAATGCAGGAGCAGGCCCAGCAATTGTAATTTCAATGGTTCTAGCAGCAATTGCGTGTGTCTTTTCGGCTTTATGTTATTCGGAAATAGCGGCGATGATTCCTGTTGCCGGTAGTGCATATACGTATACATACGCGACAATGGGTGAGTTTATGGCGTGGATGGTCGGTTGGATATTGATGTTAGAATATGCAATCGGTAATATTACTGTAGCGAATGCGTGGACAGGGTATTTTATTCATCTTTTGAAAGGTTTTAAGCAGTATTTGCCGGATTTTATTATTAATTTTCCGTTGTGGTTAAGATATGATTATACTACTGTGAAAGCAATATGTGATTCAAACGCTTGGGATATGCATGACAAGGTACCTTATTTATTTGGTCATATTCCGGTTGTTGTGAGTTTACCTGCCGCAGGTATTGTATTCTTGCTCACAATATTGTTAGTTCGTGGGATAAAAGAGTCTACAAGATTTGCATCAATTATGGTTGGTGTGAATATGTTTATGATATTGTCATTTGTTGTTGTAGGCGCTTTTTATGTTAAACCGGAAAATTGGCATCCGTTTTTTCCTGCTGACCCTTCAGGTATTGTAATGGGTGCATTTTTAATTTTCTTTGCATATATAGGTTTTGATGCAATATCTACTACTGCAGAGGAAACAGAAAATCCGCAAAGAGATTTGCCTGTTGCAATTCTCGGTACATTGGTTATATGTACTATATTATATGTTTGTGTTGCTTTGGTGCTTACGGGAATTGTCCCTATATCAAAAATTAATACAATGGCACCAATTGCTCATGCGATGAGTTATATAGGAAAAGATTGGTTCTCCGGATTGATTTCAGTCGGGGCCCTTTGTGCATTGACAACGGTATTGCTTGTGTATCAATTGGGAACAACAAGAATTTTGTATGCAATAAGCCGTGACAAATTTTTGCCTAAGTCTTGGAGATTGATTCATAAAAAATATAAAACTCCGCATGTTATGACTTGGATTTCAGGTTTAATTGTTATTGTATGCGGATTATTCATGGATTTGAAAATTTCTGCGGAACTGTGTAACTTTGGTACCTTTACATCATTTATTATAATTTGTATTGCGGTATTAATACTGAGAAAAACCGAGCCTGACAGACAAAGACCATTCAGGGTTCCGTTTTGTCCATGGTTCCCGATTGCCGGGATTTTGATTTGTTCATTCTTGATGTTTGTTACGTTGCATACAATTAAAACATCTTCAAGATATTTTCTTTTATGGTTGGTAGTAGGTTTCTTAATTTATGTATTATACGGGTACAGGCAAAAACGTTTGGAAGAAAAACATAGAACTGCAACTAAGATTGAATTAAGTAAGCGATAAAATCTTAAAGAGTAAAATATTATAAAATATACTTGTAATAATCTGTTCAGCAGATAAAATAAAAATAAGGTGTAATAAGCAACTGATAAGATAATTAAGGTTATTTAAAGAGGGTTTTTTATAAAAATGATTCAACTAAATTGCAAAAATGTAAGCACCGAAGTGATTGGTGAAGAGCATGGGATAAATATTGATGCCGAATTTGACAATTATAAAGATGTGATAAAAAACATTATTGCAAGTTTGAATCAGAGAAAAGATAAGCCGGGTCAGTGGCTTCAATGGATGAATTTGGGTTATAACGAAGAAACTCTTTGGTATGTCAAGGAATACGCTTCAATGGTGCAGGGTAGGTTCGAAAACTTGTTAGTGCTTGGAATAGGTGGCTCTGCGTTAGGAGGAATGGCTCTGGCGGAAGCTTTGTTGCCGCCGTATTGGAATTTTTTATCCGAAGATGAGCGTGGCGGTTACCCAAGAATATTCTTCTTGGATAATATAGATCCGGATTCAATGACAGCTTTATTTAATATGCTTGATTTAAGTAAAACCCTTGTCAATGTTATAACAAAATCTGGCGATACCGCAGAAACAATGTCCCAATTTATGATTGTTAAGAATATTCTGGAAAAAGAACTGGGCGATAATTACAGATATAATATTGTTGCAACTACGGATAAAAAGGTTGGTATTTTGCGTCAGATATCGGAACAGGAAGGATATAAAACTTTTGTAATACCTGATGACGTAGGCGGAAGGTTTTCGGTATTTTCAGCTGTCGGATTGTTGCCGTTAGCACTTGTCGGAATAGATGTTGATTCTATTATAAACGGTATTAAAGATATGGATTTGGCATTGAAAAATACCGATATCAGAGAAAATATTGCAGCACAAAATGCCTTGATTCATTATTTACTTGATACTAAAAAAGGGAAAAATATTTCTGTTTTAATGCCTTATTCAAGTCGTCTAAAATTTGTTGCGGATTGGTTTGTTCAGCTTTGGGCGGAGTCGTTAGGTAAAGATAATGATAAAGACGGGAATAGTGTAAATGTAGGTCCAACACCTGTTAAAGCTTTAGGTGCAACCGACCAGCATTCTCAAATTCAACTTTATAATGAAGGACCTAATGATAAAATAATTAATTTTATAAGAGTAAAAGATTTCGATAATAATCTTGAAATACCAAAGATATTTGAATATACCGGAATCGGTTATTTGGGTGGCAAAACTATCAATCAGCTAATAAATGCGGAAGCAGATTCAACAAAAGTTTCTTTAACGGATTATAGCAGACCGAATATTACTATTACAATTGACAAAGTAGACGGGTATCATTTAGGGCAACTTTTATATATGTTTGAAATACAAACAGCTATAGCCGGTGAATTGTATAATATTAATACTTTCAATCAGCCGGGTGTTGAGCAAGCTAAAAACTATACCTATGCACTTATGGGAAGAGCAGGATATGAGGGTTCTGCAGAGATGTTAAGAGGTAAAATAGCAGCTCTATAAAATTACTTAATTTTTGATGTTGCTTTGTAGGCTTTCTGTGCAGAGTCTTGGAGAAGAGTCCCTATTTTTGGAATTTCACAATTTACAAGTGCTCTTGCCTTATCAAAATGAATTGTATCAGTCAAGTTTGTTGAAATAGTGTCGCCAATAGTTGCAGGTTTTATTGACCTTGGCATAGTAGTTTCTTGAGATTTTGTGTTTGTCGGTGCCGGTAGTAATCCAATCTTCTGAGCACCTTTTAACCCTACCAATATAACTCCAAGTGCACATATATCGCGAAGTCTGATTCTTTCTAACATGTATAAGTCTCCTGTCTTTTGTTTCTTATAACGTGTTTGATATATTTTTTTTGTTAGTTTTTTGTTTTTTATTAATAAATGTAACAAAGTTATTCATTATAAACAATAATGCGGTTTCTGCCGGTTTCTTTTGCATCGTATAGAGCCTTATCAGTATTCATAATAAATTGGTCGGCCGTATATTTTTCTTTATATTCACATAATCCGATACTTATTGTCACGTTTATATTTTTAGTGTTGTTTTTCGTATTAACCTTTTCTATATCAATAATTTTATTTTTAACAGATTTTCGTAATCTTTCTGCAACGAGCACAGCTTCTTTAATAGAGGTATAAGGAAGGAGTATCATAAATTCTTCTCCGCCGTAACGAGCTGCAATATCGTATTCACGAAGTTGTCCTCTCATAATTTTTGCGACAGTTTTTAAGACTAAATCTCCAGCAGTGTGTCCATAGGTATCATTAACGGATTTGAAAAAGTCAATATCAACCATAATTGAACAGAGAGCGGCTTTTTTACGTTTGGCGTGTGAAACCTCCTGTTTTACACGTTCATCAAGTTGCCTTCTATTGTAAAAACCCGTCAGTGCATCTAATGTAGCATATTTTAAAATCTCGGCATACACTTTTGCTCTTGTAATTGTTGTCGCGGTCTGTTTAGAAAGTTGTTGAATGTGATATATTTCCTGAGAAGAAATTTCTCCCTCTGTGCTCTTTGATACAATAAATCCTATATTTGTATTTTCGCTTATCAGAGGGAAATATGCTATTTTATTGTTTTTACTGAATGATACATCTTTTGCGTTTGTAAGTTGAGCAACTTTTTTAGGGATATTTTTGTCTAAACATGTTGCCGGCCACATCAATTTCATTTTCCCGTTTGTTTTTAGGAAAATGTAAATTAAATGATTTTCAATAAAAGTATCAAGAATTTCACCAATGATTGGTAATATGTAATTAAGTTCGTACTGTGTTTCTATAATTTTCGCAATATTTTTCATTGCATTATGGAATTCCAAACTTTTGTTTATTGTTCCGCTTAATCGGATATTATCAATTTTTAATGCTATAACAAGAGCGGCTAATGCAAGATTATTAAGTTCGTTTTTATTACAAATATCCAATTCCAAGCAGCCGATAAGTTGTTCTTTTAGTAATATCGGGTATAATGTATTTTTGTTTATACATATTGGGTTACCATCTATAAAATTTTGAAAAGCTTCAAGATTTTCATGAATAGAATTTAAAAAATTCATATCCTCAGTATTGTTGCCAATCGACTCTTCAAAAATCCGCAGTTTAATATCCCTGTGTATAAGATTTTTAAGGGCATTTTCAATCCCCTCAATTGTCGTACAGGAATTAAGAGTTTTAAAAAATGTTTGCAAATTTATATATGGATTCAAAAATTTATCCCTCTAGTTTCTGCATAATTTCATCGGATATATCAAAGTTGGCATATACATTTTGAACATCGTCATGTTCTTCCAATTTATCCAATAATTTTAATATTTGATCGGCGATTTTTTCATCCGTTACTTCAACCGTATTTTGAGGTATGCGTGTTAATTCTGCTGTTTCACTTTGTAACCCGGCTTTTTCCAATCCTTCAACAACATTTTGGAAGTTTTCAACGCTTGTAATTACTTTGTAGCTGCCATCTTCCTCTGTTACATCTTCAGCATCAAGATTGATTGCTTCTTCGAATAATTTATCAAAATCTGTTTCTTCGTTATATGTTATAACACCTTTTTGGTCAAACATCCACCCGACACATCCGTTAGCACCTAAACTGCCGTTATATTTTGTAAAATAGCTTCTTACATCGCCCGCAGTTCTGTTACGGTTATCGGTCATAGCTTCAACAAATACCGCAACTCCGCCGGCAGCATATCCTTCGTAAGTTAATTCTTCATAATTGTCTGCAGCTCCAGCTCCTGCACCCTTTTCGATGGCACGTTTAATGTTGTCGTTAGGTAAACCTGCAGCCTTAGCTTTTTCAATTGCCGTTCTCAGACGAAAATTACCGGCAGGGTCTGCCCCGCCCAATCTTGCTGCTACAATCAGTTCTCTTGAATATTTCTGAAAAACAACTGCTCTTTGTGAATCTACTTTTGCTTTTTTGTGTTTAATTGTTGACCATTTTGAGTGTCCTGACATAGTTTAATCCTCATATATTTTGTTCTCTTGTAATTAAGATTTTACCAAAAAAATATGAGGTTGCAAATTATATTTCACTATTAGCGTTCCCCTTTGCACGCAATTCAGGGTTGCTATCAATTATCTGTTGAATTTGAGCCATTACTTCGTCTTGGGTCATCTGTCCGCCATTGAAAGGATTTGTAGAGCCTTCATTCTGTCCTGTGGCTTTTTGAGCCAGTTCTTTTGCCGCTTCTTGTTTTTCCTCGTAACTTTTTCCGGCTATTAGTTCACCGACCCAATTCCCGAGCAGACCACCGACAATAGCACCTACAAGCGGAATTGGAATAAGTGCTTGTCCGATTGCTGCTCCCGCAGTAAATCCGGTAACTTTAATGCCTACCTTCAGAGCTTCTGCAGCGCCATCAACCATACCGCCATTTAATGTTGCTTTTGCGATGCCGGGAACTTCCGTGGCTAAATATAATAAAGAACCGACCAGTGGAAATCTTTTCATTAGTGCGCTTCCACCGGATTTAAATCCTGCCCAAATCCCCGATTTGCCTGCTGCTTTTGCTGCGGCACTGCCGTTTTTAGCTGCGTTCCAAATTTCTCCGGGTAAATTCTTCAGAGTTTTTCCTGCATACTTTAGAAAACTACCGTCACGTGCAAGAACTCCTTTATATGCTGATTCTGTTTCTACAAATGATTGTCTGAGCGATTTACCGAAATTTTTATATCCTGCTCCTCCAACATATTTCCCTGTTACCGGATCTTTTACTCCGCGTACTATTCTTTGTAATGCGTCTTGTTGTACTACGGAACCATCGCACCAATAGTATGGAAGCATTTTACCGAATCTTTTCGCATTCGACCATGTTACATATGATGGAATTGAAATACTCATTTCGAACTACCTTAAATTTACTAACTTACCACTAACCATATATAAAAAGTTTTTTTACTTATAAAAATTGCTAAAAAACTATATAATGTAACAATAGTTTACAATTTACCGTTGCAATTATTTTTGGTAAAATTAACTGATATGATGACAATAAGTTTAAAAAATAATATTTATGTTAAAGTTTTTGAAAGTAACCGTTCCGGAGAATGCGAATGAACAGTTCAAATGAAAAATACTTGTATGACCGTAAAATAAATAAACTTGCAGATGTAAATATTTGGATGGTATTTCCGGGGCCGGAGTCGTTTGCGATGTCGTCATTAGGCTATTTGTGGCTGTTTAAAGGACTTGATGAGCTGGAATATGTTAATGTTGAAAGGGTTTATGCCGATTCGGTTTCAACTGATATTTCTGTTAACAGCCTTGATATGGCAGCTTTTTCATTCTCTTTTGATACGGATTTTATGAATGCTTTTGCAATACTTGAAAAATATCATATTCCGCTAAAGAAAAAGGACAGAGAGGATACTGCTCCGGTGCTTTATGCCGGCGGGCCTGTTATTACCGCTAATCCTACCCCATATGAAGATTTTTTTGACTTCTTTATAATAGGTGATGGTGAAGATATTAATAATGAAGTTGTAAAAATTTATTCTGAAAATAAAGATTTATCCAAACAAGAATATCTGAAGAAGATATCCGAGCTTGAAGGAGTATATGTTCCTGATTTAACAAAATTCGTAAAAAAAAGAACAAAAAACCTTGAAACTTGTGTATATACTCCTATTATTAGCGATAAAGCATTTTTCCCCAATACATTTATAATGGAGGTTGCGAGGGGGTGTGCAAATCGTTGCGGATTTTGTATTGCTTCGTACCTCAATTTGCCTTTGAGAAGTGTTCCTTATGAAAAAATTATTGAAACCATAGAAATAGGATTAAAAAATACAAATAAAATTGCTTTATTGGGAGCTCAACTTAGTGCGCATCCAAGATTTGAAGATATTTGCGAGTATATTTACCAAAAAATACAGGCAGGTAAAGATATTGAGATGAGTGTTTCTTCTTTGAGGGTTGACTCTATTACCCCAAATATTTTAAAAACGCTTGTTGCCTGCGGGCAGAAAAATGTCACTCTCGCAATAGAAGCTGGTAGCGAAAGATTAAGAAGGGTTATAAATAAAAATCTTACAAAAGAACAAATATTCAATGCTGTTGAAATAGCCAAAAATTCGGGATTGAAAGGTTTTAAGTTTTATGGAATGTTAGGTTTGCCTACAGAAAATCCGCAAGATATAGAGGAGATTATTGCTCTTGCAAAAGAATTGAAAAAAGCATATAAGGGTTTCGATATTTCTTTTGGTTTTTCTACATTTGTGCCCAAACCAAATACTCCGTTTCAGTGGTGTGCGCGAGAGGATTCAAAGTCGTTGGAAAATAAATCTAATTACATAAAAAAAGAATTGCATAAATCAGGTATAGAGGTTTCTGTTTCAAGCGTAAAGTGGGATTATTGGCAGGCATTTTTATCAAGGGCAGACAATACAATCGGGGATTTTCTCATTACTGTTTATAAAAACGGCGGAAAATTAGGTGCGTATAATAAAGCCGCAAAAATTCATAATATCAATCCGGATAAATTTGCGATATCCTCTCGGAGCTTTGATGACAAATTGCCTTGGGATTTTATTGAATTAAATCCTGATAAGGCTTTTCTTATCAGTGAATGCAAAAGATTAATTTCTTGTTAAAGCGGAGTATAATCCGAATATATAAGGCTTTTCCAGCTTTTAAAGTAGCTGACCTGTGTTGCGGAACCTGTTTTTATATATAAATGTTGAAAAGATGTTGCAGGTATTTCTAAAGCATCACAAATTGCTGCTTTTATTACATCGGGGTGCGTTACAATGATTATTCTGCTTCCAATATTTTGTTCTACAATTTTTTCTATTTCTTCGGATACCCTTTTTATAAAATCCGAAACCGTTTCTGCGTCTTCCGGAGTCGGAACATCAGGTTTTAAGATTAAATCTTTAAGTTTCTTTGGGAATTTTGTTTCTATCTGTTCAAATGTAAAACCGCTGAAGGATCCGCATTTTCTCGGTTTTAAATCCACGATTTCAAAGTCTTTTTTGTAGACTTTTGCTATCTTTTTTGCTGATTGTGTACAGCGTGAAGCCGAAGATGAATATATTTTATCATTTTTAACTTGTCTCTTTTTTAGGTAGTCGCAAATTTTATCAATTTCCTCTGCGCCGTTTTCATTTAGCGGCGGATGATTCTCCAAATCGGAAAATCTGCCTTCTTCAGAAAAAATGGTAGCACCGTGACTTATAAAAGTAATTTTACATTTTCTATCAAAATACATAATTCAACCTCTTTTATATAGTATAACATACTATATGGCAATTTAAATACTTTATATAGACTAATCAATAAAATTTAAATATAAATTTATTTTTAAAACAGACTACCTTGGATTGAAATGTTTGAATTTTTTATCCCTAAATGGTCAAGAGCATATGGAGTAACCATTCTGCCTCTTGGGGTTCTTTGTAACAACCCTGCTTGTAATAAGTACGGTTCACAAACATCTTCCAGTGTTCTTACATCTTCACCCAGTGCTGCAGCTAAAGTTTCAATTCCAACAGGTCCTCCGTTGTATTTTTCAACAATAAGCATTAATAAATTTCTATCGGTAGTATCTAATCCGCAATTGTCAATTTTTAACGTATTAAGAGCATTGTTTGCTATTTTTTGAGTGATTTTACCGTCAGCTTTCACTAAGGCAAAATCCGCAACTCGTTTGACAAGTCTGTTTGCAATTCTCGGAGTGCCTCTTGAACGTTTTGCAATAGCATGAGCTCCGTCGTTATCTATTGATATGTTTAAAATACCGGCAGTTCTTGTTATGACTTCGGCTAATTCATCTTCCGTATAAAATTCAAGGCGATGAATTATTCCAAATCTGTCGCGTAACGGACCTGACAATGCACCGGCTTTTGTTGTGGCACCAATGAGTGTAAACTTTGGAATCGGCAGGCGTAAAGTTTTAACGGTTTGTCCCTTACCTGTTGTCATATCAAGATAGAAATCTTCCATTGCCGGATAGAGAATTTCTTCAGCAATTTTATTGAGTCGATGAATTTCATCAATAAACAGAATTTCTCCGCCTTTTAGTGACATCAATATACCAATTATGTCCCTCGGTCGCTCAAGAGCAGGGGCTGATGTGATTTTGATATCTACTCCCATTTGTTCTGCAATAACTCCGGCTAATGTTGTTTTGCCCAACCCCGGAGGCCCGTAAAATAAAAGGTGATCAAGCGGTTGTTCCCTTTTTTTTGCGGCGGCAATTGTTATTTTTAAAGTTTCTTTGAGCGCCGATTGTCCTATATAAGCTTCAAAATTCTTAGGACGAATTGTATTCTCAAATTTCCTGTCACTTTCTATTGTTTCAGGTTTTACTATGTCATTTTTGGTTTTATTAATATCTACTTTTTTGTAGTTGTTTTCTTCGTCGGTTATAATACTCAATGTTTTTTCCTGTTGCCTTAATAATATTTATGGTATCATATAAATTAAAAGATAGTAAATTTATTAAGTTTGAATAAGGAGTAGTTGATGAAAGTTTCAGAACGTTTAGAAAAAATTCCTCCGTATTTGTTTGCGGAAATTGACAGAAAAATAGCGGAGGCAAAAGCAAAAGGTTATGATATTATAAGTCTCAGTATCGGAGATCCTGATACGCCGACATTACAACCTGTGGTAGAGGAAATGCATCGTGCGATTGATGATTCTAAAAATCACGATTATCCGCCATATAACGGTACGAAACAGTTTAGAGAAGCAGCGGCAGCTTGGATGAAGAAACGTTTTGGTGTTGATGTTGACCCTGATACGGAAGTCCTTGCAAATATCGGTTCTAAAGAAACTATTGCGCATGTATTTTTTGCGTATGTAGACAAGGGGGATTATACTCTTGTTCCTGACCCGGGGTATCCGGTATATCATAATGCAACGGTATTCGCAGGCGGAACTCCTTATGCGATGCCTTTATTGGAAGAAAACGGCTTCCTGCCGGATTTTGATAAAATTCCCGAAGATATTGCTAAAAAGTCAAAACTTATGTTTTTAAATTATCCGAACAATCCGACCGGAGCTGTTGCTGATTTGGAATTTTGGAAGAAGGCTGTTGCGTTTTGTAAAAAATACGATATATTGTTATGCTCAGATATGGCATATTCCGAGATGACATATGACGGGTATAAGGCTCCGTCTGTGCTCGAGGTTGAGGGCGCTAAAGATGTTGCTTTGGAATTTTATTCACATTCAAAATCATACAATATGACAGGATGGCGTGTCGGATTTGTATGCGGAAATAAGGATGCGGTTAAGGCTCTTGGTACGATAAAAAATAATATTGACAGCGGCACTTTTAAAGCAATTCAACAAGCTGCATCAACGGCGTTTACTATCGACCAATCTTATATTGACAGATTAAACGGAATGTATCAGGAACGACGTGATGTTATGGAAAAAGGCTTAAGAGAACTTGGTTGGGATATCAAACCATCTAAGGCTACTTTTTATATTTGGATTCCGACCCCGAACGGGAAATCAAGTGAAGAGTTTGCAACAGAATTGTTAGAAAAAGCTCATGTCGTTGTTCCGCCGGGAAACGGTTACGGGAAATGCGGAGAAGGTTATATTCGTATAGCATTAACCAAAGATGTTGATACTATAAAAAAAGCTTTGCAGCGTATTAAAGATGCAGGTATAAGATACGAATAATTTAAAATTTCTTCATGTGCACTAAGGGTAGTATCATTATTTATTACTAACTGTTAAGAAAGTATATAAATCTTATAAAGCATGGTATAATCTCATTATGGAATGTCCAAAATGTGGTATGGAAATAGACGATAAGGCAACAGTCTGCCCGAACTGTAAGAAGGTTCTAAAGATTGTATGCCCTAAGTGTAAAACCATAAATAAAACAAATACATGTAAGCGTTGCGGCTATGTTATATTAACCAAATGTCATAAATGCGGTAAAATCAACCTTACCGGTGATAAGCACTGCAAAAAATGCGGATTTGACCTTGAACAAAGCGTTATCTTAAATGAAGCTAATACAGACCAATTTGCTTGTATACTTATAACATTTCCGGTAATGGGTGAAATTACTCAAATTTTAGGCAGTGCAAAACTTGTAAATAAGTTTAAAGACAATCTGGATAAGATTTTTGTTAATCAATGTATTGAAGCCGGTGTTAGGCGCCAATATATCGGAAAAAATATCGTTATAAGATTTGATAAAGAATATTCATTTAAAGCCTCGGCCAGAAATGCAATAAAAGTTGCGATAAAAATTCTTACCGAGATAACAAAAATGAATTACAAGCTTACAAATAAGAAAAATACAACGGTTCGTTGTAATATGTTTTTAATGCAAAGAACGATTCATGATGACCCGTACAATTTTGATTCCGGTTTTCACGTCAACATGGTAAACAGAACAAGTGAAAATAAACAAGAACGATTGATGGGAACATTTCAGGTAATTGCGGATAACTTTATGGAAGAAGCTATCGGTAAAGATTATCCGTTCGATGCGTTAAGTTCTATTTCAATAAACGGGGAAATGAGAACTTTTTACCAAATTGATGTCTCAAAAGAAATTGTAATAAACTATGCGGATTTGGATGAGACTGACGGGGAAGCAGAAATACCTAATTTTGTCCAAAATATGCTTGTTGAACAGGATAAGTTGGACGGGGCGGCTCTCAGTAAAATGGAAAAGCCAAACGATCCTGATGATATTTATGATATTGAAACTATTGATTTCAGCGAAATTCAATGTGAGTTTATCAGGACCGAAAATATAGATGTGTTTTATCATGTAGCAAGTAAAATTCAGTCTGTACCAAAGGGTATAGTTGCTATTCGTACAGATCCTTTATATGTTCCGTACTCAATAAAATTATTATCTTCTATAAATGATTTAGGTATATATTCAAACATTATAACGGTAACTTGTTATGACGAGATGAAATATTCTCCGTATTCATTCTTCAGAAGTTTAGTTTCTGCGATTTTTGAGTATACGGTTTCTCAAAAATTATTCAGAAACAACGATTTCTCTATGTTTGCATCAATCGATAAAACCGGTATGATAAGAGATTTAATAACCTTCAATCAACGCGGAGATAATCCTCAAGATACAAGATATACTTATTTTGATATTTTCTTGACTTTGTTGCAGGCTATTCCAAATACTTTAATATTTATCGAGAATTTTGATAAAATTGATGCAAGTTCTTACGACGTATTGCAATACCTGTTTAAGACTTTTGAACAGTTGGATATCAGTTATCTTGTTGTATACAGTAAGGAGTTCGGATTGCATAAAGATATGCACTTCCTGCTTACGAAGTCTTATTATACTGAGATTACTCTAAAACCGACACCGTTTGAAAAGATGGTTGAGGAAAATAAGAGTTATTACAAGAATATTATGGATAGTTTCTATTTCCAAAGAATTGCGAAATATTCCTTTGGAAGTATTTTGTTCTTGGATATTGCAATTCAGTATTTGATTGAAAGCGGAGTCTTTGAAGCAGGTGAATCTGAAATAAAAATGTTAACCCCAAAAACATTGATAATTCCATCAAGCTTAAATAAACTGGTAAAACGCAGATTGGATTTGTTAAAGGATTATCCGGAAGCTATCAAGTTTTTAGCAACGGTAATTTTATTAGGAACAAGAATTGATGATAATACAATTAAGAGTTTAGACTTCCCAGATTTGGGAGATATATTGGAAAAACTTGCAGAGATGGGTTATATATACTATTACAATAATTGTATGTATTTCCCTAACTATAATATTTTGAGAGAAAATATTCTTAAAGTATTAGACAAAACCGTCTTGAAAGAGGTTGCCGATATATTGTTTACAAAAGTCTTTGATGACAGTATGCCTTGCCCTGAAAAAGCATATTTATACGGTCTATTGCAAGATTATAAAAAGGAATTTTTGGAATGGGAAAAACTCGCTAAGATTAATCTTTCGTTAGGCGATTTCAACTCCTATTTGAATTGTGCTGATAAAATACTCGAAATTCTTGATATGAATAAAGATGAAGAAGCACAAGAGGATATTGAAAATTACAGACTGGAATTGTATGAAAATATTGCGCAGAACATGTTTGATTTTGTTCCGGATAAGACTTTTGAAATTGCTGAGAGAACGCTATTACATCTTGAAAGAACTACGGATAGCGAAAAGATTATCAACCTTTGTAATAAACTGATTCAAAGCTGTATGCAATCGGGTCATTATACACATGCTCTTGAATTGACGCATAAGGTGTTGTCGTTGCTTCCAAATTGCTCAATTGATCCCGGGGCTACTAATTTTAACAAGTACTTCTTCTTAATGACAATTGTTCATGTCGAAATATTGTTTAATATTGGTGCTTGGGAAGATTGTTTAGACTTAGGATATAATGTTCTAAATGTTATGAATCAGGAAAACATGGATTTGATGCGCCCTGATTATATGACATCGGAACAGTTTGAAAAAATTATAATGGATACAATCGGCTATGTTGCGTTAGCAAATGTCCTGCAGTTGAAGGGTAATGTAAAAGAATTTTTGAATATTGTTCGTTCCGATTTTACAAGAGTTCCTCATGCGTATGACGCTTTTGTAGCTCTTGAGAGTTTAATGTTTGGACAGCAGCCTCAATATGATAATACCCTTTTGGCGGAAGATAATAAATTTTCTGCAATCATATATCATATAATTGAAGCGTTTACAAGATGCAGACATGACTATAAGGTGTTTGCAGAAGAAATATATGAAGCAAAAATTCTTGCAAAACAATATCATTTGTCACAAATAGAATTATTTACCGATTTGATGATTGGTTATTCTTATATGAAGCTTTGTTCCTTCAGAAAAGCTTCTGCTATAATTTACCAGATTATTCGTACTGCAAATGAAAACGGATTGAATAATCTCCTTTATATGGCTTGGTACGTTATGAGTGAATTGAATATGGCTGAGGGTAAATATATAGTAACCAAAGGTATAGTAAATAATTCACTAATCCAGCTTGAAAAGATGGATAATTCAAATGAATTTATTTTGATGTTATTCAAATATAACATGTACAAGGTATTGAGATTCCGTGGTGAAAACGAAAATGCCGAAATATGTTTATCTCAGGCAGCGTATATTGCAAATAAGCATGGAATAAATTTTGAATTTGATACCGCTGCTGAACATTATATCCCGTTAGTAGATCCTGATGAAGAAGCCGAAAGTAGTGCTCCTACATATAAAAAAGCATCTGTAAATGACTTAGACGATAATAAGGAAGAACGTACAGGTGGCGGAATATTCTCAAAAGACGATAATGAAGAAGAACCGCCTCAAAACGATTCCGACGAAGAGAAAAACGATAAATAAGACCGATTATAAATAAAGGAGAAGTTAATATGAAAGTTCTTTTTGCGGCAGCGGAAGTTGCACCTTTTTCAAAGGCCGGAGGCTTAGCTGATGTTGTAGGCAGTTTGCCTAAATATCTTGAGAAAAAGGCAGAAATTGCTATTTTTACGCCATTACATGGTTGTATTAATACCGAAAAATGGGGAATAAAAGAACTTGAAAATTCTGAAATGTGGTTAACATTTGGGCGTAACGGTCACAAGTTTAGATTGTTTATGTGTAAGTTACCGGGAACCGATATAAATGTGTTTTTTGTGCATAATGATTGGTATTTTACATGTTTCCATGATGTCTATCCAAAGTGGTTGGACCCTGCTTATGAACACGAAAGATATATTGCATTTTCGCTTGCCGTGATGGAATATGCAAAATTGCTGAATTTTAGGGCAGATGTTATCCATGCTAATGATTGGCATACGGCAATGATTCCTGTATATTTACACAGTAATTACAGGTATGATGAATATTGGCAACATACGAAAACTGTTTTTGAAATTCACAATTTGGCGTATCAGGGCGTTTGGTTTGAGGATGTTCTTGATTTTGCAAATATGAGGAAGGATATTGTATACAATGAATGGGGTGTTGAACACTACGGAAAAGTTAATTGGATGAAGGGTGCGATTAATTATTCCGACCGTATTGTTGCCGTATCTCCGACGTATGCTAAAGAAATCCTTACCGGAGAATATGGTGAAGGTATGGACTACACGTTAAGAGGGGCGCAGTATAAATTGAGAGGTATATTGAACGGTATAGATTATGATGTGTTCAATCCTAAAAATGATAAAAATTTAGTCAAAAATTATGATGTAAGAACATTAAAGAATAAAGAGGAAAATAAAAAAGAATTATGTGAAAAGTTCGGATTGAAGTATAATCCGGACAGACCTCTTATTGCGTGTATTACAAGGCTCGTTCCTCAAAAAGGTATTGATTTAATAAGGGATTCTCAATATGCAATGATGGAAACAAATGCTGATTATATTTTCTTGGGCAGCGGTAATAAAGATTATGAAAATCTTTTGATTTGGTTATCAAATAATTCACCAAATATAAGGGCTTATATAGGGTATAACGCGGAATTGGCAAATCAAATTTATGCAGCATCTGATTTCTACCTGATGCCGTCAAAATTTGAGCCTTGCGGTTTAAGTCAGTTAATCGCAATGAGATATGGTTCATTGCCTATCGTCAGAGCTACGGGAGGTTTGGAGGATACTGTTACGGGATATCCTCTAAATGACAGTACTGGCTTTAAGTTCTGGTCTTATAACGGATTTGATATGATGCAGGCGGTTAATTGTGCAATTGAGGTATACAAAGATAAGTATACATTGAATGCGATGAGAAAATCCGCGATGGAAAAGGATTTTTCATGGAAAAAGAGCAGTGATGAGTATTTAAAACTTTATAGGGAGCTTTCCGGTAAATAATGGGAAAAATCTTTGGCGTTATTATTTGTATGTTGATTGGTGCGGGTTTATTTTTACTTGCATCTGTCAGTGATTCATTGATTTGTTCCGAGGCTTCCGGTAAATGTTCACTTAATTCTAAAGTTTGGAAGTATACCGTTAGTGAAGATAATTTTAAGGTAAATGAAATAGAAAAAATTTATTGTAAAAAGATGTATCAGCCGGCACGTTCCGGAAAGAAAGCCTATTTTGTTTTAGCTTTGCAGAAGGTGGATGGCGTGGAGTTTAATTTGGGGTCGTATAAGACTCTTGGCCTATGTAAAACTGCCAAAACCCCTGTGAACGATTTTATTAAAGGTAAGGAAAACAGTATTATATATTCTTCCGGTACCGGTATTGCAAATGTTTTCGGGTATATTTTCGGAGTATTAATGTTTTTTATTGCTTTTATTATTTTTCGTTCGAGACCTGATGAAGTCGAAGACGATTCTGATGCTGATAGTATGAAATCCGAAGATGGGTAAATGATTAATTCTTGCAGAGTGTTAAAATTTGTGCTAAAATCAGCTTATGAATAAGAAGAAGGTTTTAATAGTAGGGTCATCAGCAAAAGAGTACGCTCTTGCAAAATATTTTTCGACTGATAGTAAAATTCCTGAAATTTATGTAGCACCGGGCAACAATGCTGTTTCAAATTTTGCGACCAAAGTTGATATCAGAGAAAATTCGGCTCCCGAACTATTAGAGTTTGCAATAAAAAATGACATTGATTTGACAATAGTATCGTCTTCTGAAGCAATAAAGGCTGATGTTGCGTCTTATTTTAGAGAAAATTCTCAGCTTGTATTTGCTCCGGATGCAGAGAGTGCAAATTTTACAATATCAAGAGCATTCGCAAAAAAATTTTTGTATAAGCAGCATATAAAAATTCCAAAATTCGGAATTTTTGATAAATTACCTGCAGCATTAGAATATATAAAGAATGAAAAATATCCGCTATTAATTACAACCGATGAGGATAAGGAAAATGCGGTTCGTTCAATTGCTACGACTGTTAATTTTGCTCAAACGTGCATAAATGATATTTTTATGCAAAATGAGTGTAAAGTAGTAATTGAGGAGTATGAATACGGACATCCTTTTACATTGTATGTAATAACTGATGGGTATCAGGCTTTACCGATTGCCGTTGCGGGGGATTATAAATTTTTAGAGGATGGAGATGCCGGCATGTTTACGGCAGGTTCGGGTGCTTATGTTCCGGACTATAAAGTTTCGTTTGATGTTGTTGAGAATATTATGAATTCTGTGACAGAAGTTTGTTTAAATTCGCTTCAGCGTAAAGGAACACCTTATATTGGTATTCTTGGAATTGATGCAGTGTTAAAACAAGATGACAGTTTTGTTATTGTAGGCTTCAATCCGTTTTTTAAAGATCACCATATTCAAGCTGTGTTAAATTCAATAGATTCGGATTTGTTCTCATTGTTTGAAGCATGTGCAAACGGTTCATTCGCAGATGATTATGATGATATCCCTATTAAAGATATAAGCAGTGTTTCGTGTGTATTGTTTGCCCGAAATGCCAACGAAGTAATCTCAGGATTGGAGTTGGTTGATGATACTACTGATATTACGCCATTTTCTGTAACTCAGAATGCTTATTTTGAAAAGTTAACCAATAAAGGCAGAACTTTAGTTGTTACACAATCTGCGGCGACAATTTCAAGAGCAAGAGAACTTTTATATGATAATGTAGAAGAAATATCTTTTAGCGGGAAAAAATACCGAAGAGATATTTGTGCTGAATAAGTATTACTTTTGGGGTTTACAAACGTAATTATATATCTTTTTAAACCTTTTTCCCAAAATTATGTTTTAAATAAATTTTAGGCTTGCGGAGCAAGGTACATTGTAACATTTCTGCCCTCAAGCATCGGTTTTTTCTCTATTGTAATAGGGTCTTCTTTTAAATCCTCAATAAATCTGTTTGCAAGGTCAAACGCAAGACTTGAATGCTGCATTTCACGACCTCTTAACATTACAACAACCTTAACCTTGTTGCCTTGAGCTATGAATTTACGAATATTTTTTATTCTTACCAAATAATCGTGGGTATCTATTTTATATCTGATTTTTATTTCTTTTATGTCTACGGTATGTTGTTTCTTTTTAGCTTCTTTCGCCCTTTTTTCCAACTCATATTTGTACTTACCGTAATTTAATATTTTTGCTACAGGAGGGGCTTGATTAGGACTTATTACGACTAAATCTAAATCTTCATCATAAGCCATTTTTAAGGCTTTTTGTGTGTCTATAATACCAATGTTTTCTCCATCTTTACCAATTAGTCTGACTTCTTTTGTTCTGATTTTTTCGTTCATTAAAACTTTATCTTTGTTGTCCTTTTGTTGTTTTATGTCGTTTGCTATTGTCCTATCTCCTATATTTTTTGTAACATGCTTATAATAACACAACATATATTTTTTTGCTATATTGTAACTATAAGCAATTGTAACGAAATGTAAAATTGGTATTATCCTTACTGTGTACACCTTATATATATATTCAAGATATATAAGGTATAAGTTTTTCTAAAGTTTTGGTTAATTATGCCGTAATATAGCATGTACGACGGATAAATAAATAGGAGTATGAATTTTATGAAAACAATTACCCCCCATGTACTAACCGAAGAAGAATTGAAAATGATTTCATCAAATTTGATTGAAGAAGTGTGTTTAGCACCAATTGACGTACCACTTCAAACGATGTTTGATGAATTTATGTCATTTATTTCAAAAACGGACTTTGAATAATCAAAGTAAACTATTTGTAAAAATCCTCGCAAGCAGCGAGGATTTTTTACGTTTAAAATTATAAAATTTATTAAAATATCAACTCAACAGATTATCAGATTATGTACAAATTATTATTCTTGTATTAATATATTGTCATTATTAAAGAGGGCAATATAATGAAAAGACGATTAGTATTGTTGTTGAGTTTAATGATTTTGGCTCAGCCGGCATTTGCAGATTTTAAAGAGCATTTTGATTTAGGTACAAAATATCTTTCGAATTACCAATTTGAAAGTGCGATATCGGAATTTAAAAACGCTCTAAAAATAAATTATAAGGATAATTCTGCTCGCATACAGATAATAAATGCATATTCCGCAAGCGGAATGCATTATGCAAATTCCGAAAAGAATTGGAATAAAGCTGCGGATGCATATCGTAGTGCTTTGTTTTATCTTGAGTTATATCCTGAAAAGCAAATAACTAATTCTGCCTCAATCAGTTCTTTTCAAAATAACTTGAATATATGTTTGAATATGTTAAAATTTGACAGATCGCCAAAATCAAGATACGAAAAAGCGAAAGCCCTTAGAGCAGATGGAAATTTTGCGGCTGCTGCGTATGAGTTTAATCAAGCATTGGGAGAAGCTTCTCAAATAAAGGATTGTTATAGTCAAACGGGCGATATTTTCAATATTTTAGGCAATCCTCAGAGGGCTGCAGATTACTATAAAAAAGCTTTAACCGTTGATCCTTCGGATACGAGTTTGAGATTGTCTTATGCCAAATTAATGGATAAGCTTGGTTCTGAGGATATTGCAGTGGAAGAATATAACTATATATTAACAAAGGGTTCTAATAATAAAGAGTTATTAAATTCTTTAGAGAGAATATATAAAAAGAAATTTGAGGATAACCCTAATGATGCGGATTTATGTGCAAGCTTGGGGGCTATTCTCCAAAAACAGGAAAAATACGACGAAGCTATCCAGTATTATAGGAAGTCGGAACAAATGAATCCGTCAAATATTACAACAAGAATTAACGCCGGAACATTGTATCAACAAAAAGGTGATTATAAAACTGCAATAATAGCATACGATTCTGTTTTAATTCTTGATCCGAATAATGTAAATGCAAATCTGTATAAAGCACAATGTAAGGCTGCTTTAGGTGAAGATAAGGCAGCTGCTGAAATATACAAAAAGGTTTTAGCTATTGACCCGACAAATACTGTTGCAAGAACCGAAATGTTAAATGCAGTAAAAAATAATATGAATATAACCGCATTTATAGATTATGTAAACAAAAATGCCGTATCCTCTGAGGATGCGACAAAAATGTTATATGATTATGCGTTGGAACTTCATAAAGAAAATAAATATGATGATGCGATTACTATATACAACAATTTGTTGGATAAAGATAAGAACGGTGAAATTTATATGAACCTTGCAATCGCAGAAAATCAACAGGGGAAAGAAACGGAAGCTTTGAATATTTTAAAAACAGCTCATGAAAAATTCCCTGATAATACAATGGTTTCCAAAGCAATTGACGAGATAAATGCTAATTTGCGTAACAGGCAGTTAGATAAAGCTGCGGAAGCATTTAATGCTAAGAAGTATGAGGAAGCAATAAAAGAATATTTGAGTATAATCCCTCCATCGGCTGATACTATGCTCGCTGTTGCATCTGCATATCAGAATATGGAAGATATGACAAATGCATTGAATTATTATAAAAAAGCTTTTGAGCTTAAACCGCAGGATTCTGAAATCGCTTACTATATCGCATCAATTTATGCCGATAAAGAGGATTATCCCAGTGCGGAGGCTTATGCGCAAAAATCTTTACTGTTAAATAAAAATAATAAAAATTCTAAAGAACTCTTGAATAGTATATATGTGGCAGTAAGACAAAAAACATTAGAAAATGCTATTTCTTTATATGAACATGAGGATTACACAAATGCTTTACCTTTATTGGATAAAGTGATAGTTGAAGATAAAAAAAATGCGTATGCATATTATTACAGAGCTATGGTATATGATGCACAAAAGAAATATGCGGAGGCAATAGCAGATTATAAAGCTGCGATAAAAATTAATCCGAACGATTTGAAGATTATAAATTACCTGATTGCTGTTGATTATGATGCGCAGGAAAAATATAAAGAAGCGTATGATTTTTATGTAAAATACTCAACTTCGGATGTTCCGGAGGATGAATACAAAACATATGCTACCGATAGAGCTAAGGAACTAAAAGATTATGTTGAACAGTCAACAAAACCTGTCGCAGAGAAAAAATAAAGATAGAGTAATGCAGTTAATAAAGAGCAAAGTTTCTCTTGCTCCTATGGCGGGTATAACTGATTTTGTACTGAGAGAACAGATTAGGAAATATGCTCCTGACGCTTTGTTAACAACTGAAATGATAAGTTCAGAGTACCTTGCCCAAGCAAGAGGGTCTGTTATTACAAATATTACGGACTTAGAACATCCTATAAACTTTCAAATCAGCGGGCATAAACCACATCTGATGAATGCTGCGGCAAGCAGGTTGTCTGACAAAGCGGATATGATTGATATAAATATGGGGTGTCCGGTAAATAAAGTCGTTAAAGGACAAGACGGAGCTTCTTTAATGAGGAATCCTTCTCTTGCCGCAGATTTAGTTAAGGCGGTAAAGGAGGGAACTGATAAACCCGTTAGTGTTAAGTTTAGGCTTGGCTATACTGCCGATGAGATGAATTACGTAGAATTCGGACAACAAATGCAGGAAGCCGGTGCGGAATTTATTACGATTCATGCCCGTACCCGTTCTCAGTTTTATTCGGGACAAGCAGATTGGGCAAAAATAAAATTATTAAAAGAAAATGTCGATATTCCGGTCTTTGCAAACGGTGATGTAACCTCTGTTGAAACCGCAATAAAATGTATGGAAATATCGGGTGCAGACGGTGTTGCTGTCGGTAGAGCATCTATGGGTGACCCGACTTTAATAGGCAGAATTGCTCATTATTTCAAAACGGGAGAACTTGTAAGTCCCCCTACTTTAGCAGAGAAAGTTTCAATGCTAAAAACACACTTAGATGAAGAAATAAAGCTTCGTGGGGAATTAGTAGGAATAAAATTTATGCGAAAATTTTACCCGTTTTATATTTCCGGAATAAAGAATGCGGCAAAATTTCGGTCAGTGATAGTTTTAGAGGAAAATTACAGCCGTATAATTCAATTGTTGGAAGAATTAGTAAAATCTCAGGGTTGATATTTTATTGTTTGTGTAATATTATGATGCTATCGGAATGTAGCACTCTGCCGAGAAAAACAATCCGGAGAATTGTTTTTCGAGAGGGGTAGCGCACCTCACAAAACGAAAGTTTTGTGATAGAATATAAGTTATCGGAATGTAGCGCAGCTTGACTCTGCCGAAGAAAATCCGAACCGTTGAGGATTTTCTGAGAGGAAGCACCGTAGGGGCGCTGCAAGGTAAGATAAATAAAATCGGAATGTAGCGCAGCTTGGTAGCGCACCGTGTTCGGGTCGCGGGGGTCGCAGGTTCAAATCCTGTCATTCCGATTTTTTGTTGGAAAAATTTTATTTATAATTTTTTACAAATTTAATAGCTTCATCTTTTGTATTAATATCTCCGTCCAACTGAGCTTCATAAAGTGCAGAGAGGATTTTGCCGAGTTTGGGCGATTGTTTAATTTTTAGGAGTTCCATTACTTCGTTGCCGTCAAGAAGTTTTGGCAGGGGGGCCAGTTCATTAATTTTGTCAAAATAAAAATTAAGAAGTCTGTTTAAGTTTTTGATATTATTTTCTACCATTTCGTCTGTGACGGCTTCCCCTCTGGCGGATAATCTGTCAGCCATTGAGAGAATTATGTTATCAATGGTGTTATCATTAATTTTTCTAATAAATCTCATCATAGCTTTCTCGTTAACTTCCGGGTCAGCCATGAGTGCTGATGGGTAAATATGGTTTTTAATTAATGTTGAAACATATTCAATTTGCTTGTTTGAACAAGACAAATCTTTTAATATTTTCTTAGCCATTTTTGAGCCGACGTCATCATGTTTTAAAAATCTGTGTCGGCCTGTTTCTTTTTCAATTGTCCATGTTGAAAATTTACCTATATCATGTAAAAATGCCGCAAGCTTAAGGTGGGCAAGACGCGAAAAGCCTCCGAAATCTACTTTATTCAAATGCTCTTTTATATTGTCATTGGCATCTTCGTATAGTAACTGTACTTGATTAACCGTTTCAATACTGTGTTCGAGTAATCCGAGATGGTGATGGGTATTAGGCGGAATCTGTTTTAATTCTTTTACTACGGGAAAAATTTCTTCCAGCAGCCAGGTTTTGTTCATATTTGTAAGCGCATTTGCTGTATATTTGCCGCTAAATAATTTCATAAGTTCATATAAAACTCTTTCTTTTGCAGGTTTTGATATCAGGTCTGTATATTTGCATATTATATGTATCAAATCTCCACTCAAATTAAAATCTGTAGCAGCCTGAAATCGGTATACTCTTAAGAGTCTGAGGGGGTCATCTACAAAATTAATTTCTTCAATATAATTCAGCGTTCCTG
Source organism: uncultured bacterium (assembly GCA_902761735.1). Lineage (GTDB taxonomy): Bacteria > Cyanobacteriota > Vampirovibrionia > Gastranaerophilales > Gastranaerophilaceae > UBA1221. The sequence continues at coordinate 186,631 of CACWLL010000001.1, read as the reverse complement.
TTTTAATATCAGATATGCCTCCGAACATATCCGTGATTTTGCCTGAGTGAATTTCTACCGCAATTGCGTTTATAGTTAAATCTCTACGCATCAAATCCAATTCCAAAGAATTTTCAATAGGATTTGTCACATCAATCATATACGGATTATGTATATCTTCAGAACCTTTTAGTACAAGGCGGTATATGTTATTATCTTCATCGAGCGGGACCAGAGTTGCGTCAAAAATATTAAGCAATTCTTCGGCAAATAGTTTTGCTGGAATTCCTTCTACAATCAAATCTCTGTCATAGGAATCTTTATCCATTATAAAATCACGAACAGTTCCCCCTACGACATAGATTTTTTTGTCAGGAAATTTATCCGCAATTTTTGATAAAATATTATCAGATTTAATTTTTTCTTGTACAGTTGTATTCATATATAATATTACCTATTGCTGTAATAACCGCTGTTTCGGCTTTGAGTATTAAATCTCCGAGAGTTAGCATCGGAAGTTTTATTTTTTCAAAGTATTCAAATTCTCTTTTTGAAAACCCACCTTCCGGACCTATTATAATGAGAACTTTTTTCCCGTTATCAAATATTCCTATATTCTCAAGTACAAATTCTCGAAAAGTTTTGTCAGCAAACCGTTCGCAAAAAGAGATAACATAATCAAAATTTTCGTTTTTTATAAGATTCTCTATCGTTGTGAGCGGGTAGCATTTTGGAATAAATGCTCTTTCACACTGCTTAGATGCTTCATACATTATTCTTTGCCATTTATCAATTTTGTTTGAAATGACAGATTTATTAAGAGCACAATTATCAGTATATATTGGATATACTCCATAACACCCGAGTTCGGTTGCTTTTTCGATAATAACATTTTGAGCATCACTTCTTAGTGGAGATTGCGCCAAGTAGAGTTCAAAATTTAACTTCCGTTGAGATTTCCATGAGTCATTTATATCAGCCGTAAGCTTCTTTTTATCAATGTTCGAAATTGTTGTCGAGTATTGTATTTGATTTTCATCGATTAAAAGTAAAGATTCTCCAACTTTAGCCCTAAGAGATTTCACAATGTGTCTGAAATTATCTTCATCATTTATGGTAATTTTTTTATTTGAGATATTTTCAGACTTAATAAAAAAATGCGGCATCTCTTTCTCCTTTGTTTTTATTATATCATAAAGCATGGTTTTTAAAATTTATTTTAGTAAAACAGCTTAAATGAATGCTATTTTTAATAAAACCTTGCAAATAATTTACAAAAATTTACACAATATTTTTATCCCAAAATTTAAAAAAATAACAATTTTTTACTATAAAAACAATAATATCTGATAAAAATTTTAAAATTTTTTATTAAAAATTAATATTTTTAAAAAAACATTAAAAAATTCTTCTTAATATATCCTTTACAATTAGTGTAAAAAAGTCAATTTTTTTTCTTCAGTACTTTTAATATATATGTAGTGTTGTTATAATAAACAATGTTGAAAACCAAAACAGGAATATGATTACAAAAGTTAGTGTAGAAAAAGTAGACAAAAAACAATACACCCCGACAGTCATTAGGGATAAAAAAACTAACAGCACCCCATCTTTTACAGGCTTGGAAGCTGTTGGAAACCTCTTAATAAAGGGAATGCAGAGGTGTGAAGCCGAACCTATGGTAAATGTCACGGTGTTGGATTTATTAACCGCAATCGGTCCGAGAACGGTTATTGAAACCGTTGCTGCATCAAAAGTTACTGATGATGCAGGTAATCCTGTTTTGGATAAAAACGGTAATCAAAAAAGGAAATTGAACTTTTTGGCAGGATTTGAGGCTCTCAGACGTGAAAGTTCCGGGTTGTTTATTAATTGCATATTGCCGGGAGTATTTGTTATTGGTGCAGCTAAGCTGCTGAATAATCCTATCATGGGTAACAAATCAAATCTTGTTAAAAATTGGGCTGATAATGAAACTTTAAGAACAATAAACAGCTATTATACAGGTACCGGTGCAGAAAAATATTCTGAAATGCTAAAGAATATGTTCTTAGATTTAAAGGGTGCTGATGGTGATATTATAGATAAATCTTTTGCTGAAATTTATAATGCAACACCTGAAAATAAGGCTGAAATAGACAAAATATTTGAAAATCTCGGAAAAATTGCAGATGCAGAAAAACTTGACGGAGAGGCATTGAAGGCTGCAATTAATAAATTAGTTGAAAAAACTAAGATTTCAGAAAATATTAAATTTACAACTAACAATTCTAAAAATTCATATTTTAGTAACAGCTTGGATTCATTAATGAAGAATACGGTAGAAGTCCTCCATGATGCTAAACATGCAGGTATTGAATCAGCTGATGATTTTGGTAAATATATAGAAAAAGCTAAAAAACTCGTAAGATGGAAGAGCCTTGGCGGACTTGCAGTAATTCTGCCTCTTGCCATTTCTGCTCAGCCGATTAACAGATGGATTACTCATAAGACAGCCGGCGGAAGAAAAGGTGCTCCAATTTACAATGATGAAGAAGAACGTGTATTATCGCAAGACGAAAAACACAAACTTTTAAAACAAAAATTCATTTCTATAGGTTCTATGTTAGGTTTGTCTTTATTATCAATGATGAAGATGCCATCTATGCAAATGTTGGAATTTAAGAAATTCTTCCCATCGATGGATCAGGCAAGAATTGTTTCAACTGCGACATTTGCGAGCAGAATGGGCGCTTCGGAAGATTTTAATGACCTGAGAGAATCTACCGTCAGGGATTTAGCTACATTTGCAAGTTTCTATTTCTTAGGTGATTACGCAGCTAAGGGAATTGCAACTATGATAGAGAAATTTAATCCTGATATTAAATTAACTAATAAATTAACTCCATTGAAGGAAAACGCTAATTTAATAGAAAAATTCTGGCATTGGACTAAACATACAGCACTAAAATCAACGGACGAATTAACATCAAAGAAAGCAGCAAACTTGCGTTCAGTATGCCAGTTAGGCAACTTAACGTTCTCTTTGGCTGTTCTTGGTGCATTTATTCCGTTCTATAACAGAATCCAAACGAATAGGAAGGAGCAGGCAAGAAAAGCAAGACTTGCCCATGAAGCTGCATTAGCGGCAGGCTCAAATCAATCCGGAAATCAGACGCCGAGTACGTCCGGCGGTACCGGCGCATCAATGAAGGGCGCCGCCGCGGGTACGTCACCGTCCACGACGCAAGCGTCCGATAACGGGTTTGGTATGAACCTCATTGACAAGAAATCAACCGCTTTTGGAGCATTTTTTAATTCGTAAAGGAAAGTAGATTATGACAGTACAACAGATAACCCCAAAAATTGAACAAAAACGACAGCAGATAAAGCTAATAAATAAGCACCCTGAAAATATTTCTCAGAATAATTCAAGGCAGGATGTTTCATTTGGTAATGCAGGAATGGCATTATATGCTGCACCGGCTGTATTTTTGAGATTTTTAGATACAAATCAAGCTTGGGGCGCAAATTTGGTTGACCTTGGGTCAATGGTCATTCCAAGAACAGCTTATGATATGAAAAACAGAGGTATTCCTACTGGTATGGAAACTCTCAGAAGAGAATCTACCGGTACCGCAAACCATGCTTCAGTAGGTGTTTATGGAACTGTTTTAGGTGCGGCACTCGCTTTAGGACTTAACAATACCTATGGAGTTAAGGCTCATAAGATTTTTGCAAATAATGATACTTTACATATATTAGGTGAAAAATGGCATACTGCGGTTCACTCTGCGGAAGCTGATCCTTTAAAATCATATTTGAATGATGTTATTTCAAATATAAAGGTATATAATCCGACTGCAACCGAAAACGTTAACGGACTTGTAGATATTAATAAAGATACTCAAGAAAAAGTCGTCGAAAGATTATATAACTTGATTAAGGATAATAAAGCAAAAGAAACAATTAAAGCAGAAGATGTTGATTATATCAAACGTTTAATCACAGCAGCAACAGGCGGCGAAAAAAGCGTTGTTCTTAACGGAGAAAAAATTGTTGCAGATAATACTTTAACTACGTTGATTGAAAATATCCATAATGTTACTAAAGCTTTTAATAAAGAAAAAGTTCTAAAAAGCTTTACTGATAATGCTGATTTAAAGGATGTTGATGTATTAAAAGGTTTGAAATCATTAAACATCAAACGTTCTGTTGCCGGTCTGGGAATGGCTGCAGCTATAGGGATGTCTGTTCAACCGATTAATATGTATTTGACAAAGAAAAAGACAGGTATTGACGGATTCCCTGGAGTTCCGGGCAGAAAGAAAGATAAGTCAACTGAATTTAATATACTTAAATCTATTATGGCAGTTGTTTTTGCTGCCGGTGCTATTTCTACAATTATGATTGGTGATAAAAAATCTGCTGCAAAAGAACTTAGCAAGGCAAGTCAAACAGCCGGCGAAAAATTAAAAGATTTTGGTAACAGATTTTTATCAAAAATTCAGTTTAAAGGTATGATGCCTACTATCAATCAGTTGAAGTTTGTTTACGGTATGACGATTATGTCAAGATTTATGTGTGCAAGAGATAAAGATGAACTTAGAGAATCAGCAGTAAAAGATTCCTTAGGTTTCTTGAACCTTCTTGTCTTGGGCGCTCTTGTAACAAAAGGTGCAAGCCGACTCTTAAATAAAGATTTAATTAACCTTCAAAAAGATGCAGGTAAAGGCTTTATAAACTGGATGAAATCTTCTTCAGTAAAATCGAGAGATGAAATCTTACTTGAAGCTCTTGGTAAAAACGGTATTGATGTTGTAAAAGACGGTAAAGCTCTATCTTACGGCAAATTGCTTAGAGAAATTAAGAATTTACCTGATGCAGAAAGAAAAGATATCTGGAAGAAATTGGTTAGTCTTGATATCGCTCAGCTCATCGGTTATGCATATTCGGGTATTTTCCTCGGTTACTACCTGCCAAAAATAAATGCAAGTATGTCTGCTGCTAACGAAGAAAAACGAATAGCAAGAGTTGCAAAAGCTGAAGGAAAAACAATAGAACAGGTAAAAGCAGAAATGGCCGCTGAAATGAAAAAACTTGAAGAGCAAATGGCTGCCAAAGAAGCTGCAAAAAAGAATAAAAAACTGAAAACTCAACCTGTAGGTGTGGCAGAGGTTCAACCTCAGCCGGTAAGCAGCAATGTTCTAAATACTCAAATTAACTCTTTTAAATCTGCTCATATAGAATAATTTATAATAGTTGGAAAGCTCTACTTTTAGGTGGAGCTTTTTAGTTATTAGGGACAATTCTTGGAACCCAGAAAGGTTTCGTTTTAGCATTTTTAGCGTGTTCAATGTTCCCGATAAGTTCGGCTATTTCGTCAGTTGCTTTTATTTGTTTTGCTTGATTAGCATATCCTAATGCGGAATCAGGATTGTTATTGTTTAAATACATTGCTGCTATATTATATAAAATTGTATATCTGTCATTGTCTAAAGTGGCTAAATTATAAGCTTTTTGAAATGCTTCGAGAGCCTTTTCTACGTTGCCCATATCATCATAGGCAATTCCTAAATCCATATATCCTCCCGGAAGATTGGGTGCTTGAGCGATGTATTCTTTTGCTTCTTTAACTTTTCTTGCCCCAATCATTTTCATATTCCCGAAAATAACAGGCCCGTACAAAAGTTTTTTTTCATTTATTTCGCTGAGCGGCGTATTAGAAATTGTCGGCATGATATTGTATAAAAGTTTAAGTGTACTTACATCTTTCACCGATATGTACTGAAAATCACTTCTATACTGTATAAATGTTGGGATAAGGTTTGCTTTGTTAGACATGTACATTAAATCGTCAGTACTGTAGCTGTGCCCCATTATACCCAGAGCATGTCCGATTTCGTGCAATACGGTATTATATAGTTCCTTATCGGAGAAGAATGATCCTGTTGCATCTTTATCATATATGGTAATAACCATTTGTTTTAAGATTCGCCCTTTAATGATAGGTTCGGTGTGCGCTACTACATATTTGCAACCGGTTTCTGTGCATCCGGATTCCGGAGAGGGTTTGAAGCTTATAATAATATCTGCTTTCGTCGGGTTGTTTATAAAGGAGAAGGCTATAAATCCTGATGCTCCTGCCCATTGCCCAAAAGCTTTTGTTATCTGGTCATTGTAATATTCCGGATAATTAGGATTTGCACTGAAATCCGAATAAACTTTTAATGGAAATGTTTTTGGGTTCCAGCGGATAATATCTGCTCCCAAGGGCGCTTGTTCAATGTAATTTGACCCGTAAGTTTGCATTGCATTGTTCCGCCAAACATTTACTTGTATCCCTGCAAACACGTGAGCACTGTCCTTTTTCCCGTCATTTGCAAATTCATACATTTCCTTTTGAATTTTCATTGAAGGCATAAATTTAGCAAGCGTTTGTACATAATAATATCTGTAATCGGTATTGGTTTTATTCAGTATTCTTGCATATGAAAACTGTTTATATGCTGCGGCATAATCTTTTTTGTTAAATGCGGCAACTCCAAGTTTAAAAAATATAGATGGTAATGCTATCCAACATACCACCAATCCAAAAAGAATTATTGAGAGTAATATTATTCTAATCGGTATTATCTTTCTCATTATCTTTGAGCTCCTTGTCGGCCTCTAATAATTTTTCCAAAGATCTTGTATCCCCTTTAATTTTGAAATATTCATAAAATTTTGGTGTAGGTTTTAAGTTAAAACTTCGTCCGTTTTTATCTTTGGTTCTGCTGATTAACTCTTTATCCAACAGCTCTTGTACATGCTCGTATGCCGTTGAGCCTCTTAATTCCTTTAGTTCTGTTTGTCGGATTGATTTTTTTAGAGCAATAACGGCAAGAGTTTTAAGTACGGCCGGTTTTAGTTCTACAGGACAAAGTTTTTCCACAATATCCATATGTTCTTCTTTAACCTGAAGGATATATCCGTTTTCGTCGTCGATTTCCAAAGCTCCCGAACGTGCAGAATAATCCATAATTAATTCTAGCATGGCTTCTTCCGTTTTTTCCACATCTTCTTCAAGAATTTCTGCAATTTCTTTAATAGAGAGAGCTTTTGCTGTCGTAAACAGGACAGCTTCAATTCTGGCTTTCAGCTGTTCCATGTTCACCTCTTACTACATATAAATCGGAATAAAACTCATCCTGAACCAAGTCGTAGTCGCTTTCTGCACTTAAAAATAAAAGAGCAATATATGCGCTAATTTTATCCATACCAAGGAGTGTTAATTCTGTTAATTCGACCTTATCTTGACTTTCAAAAATTTGAACAAGGTTTTCTTTCAATCTCAAAACACAATCTTCAATGTATTCTTCATGTGCAAGATTAATAATATCATCAGGTGTAAATCTTGCATAAGATTTTACACGATTTTTCGCACGTTCATGAGCTTGTTTTATTGTTTGTTTTTGCTCTAGTTTTTCATAAAACTGTAATTGACGAATTAAATCTCTTAAGGTGACAACCCTATTACGGTTTAATCTGACACTTGTTCTTCGTTGAAGAACATCTTCAATCGTTTGAACATTAGCCGTTGGAACATAGTCGTCTTCGGGATATTCTACCATAAAACCGTCATTGTCATATTCAATATTATCCTCTGGCACATCTTGAAACTGTAATACATCAACGCCGTCAAGAATTTTTGATTTCATGTTTAGCAGTACGGAAGCAAAAAGATAGGTTCTTCCGGTAATTCTCAGATTTTCTGATTTCATGGAGCAACAATGAGCAAGATACTTATCAGTAATATCGATAATATCTATATTCCATGGGTCAAATTTCCCCGCTTTTGCCATTGAAACAAGAATGCCGATACCTTCGTTTTCCGCACTTTTTTCTATCTCAGGTAAGTCATCAGGATTAAAATTGTTTACTACTGCTGTGCTCATACTAATCTCTTAATTTTACCCCCGTTACTTTGGTGATACCTTTTTCTTTTTGAGTAACACCGATTGTCCTATTAGCTGATTCTATCATAGGTTTCCTGTGACTAACTACTATAAATTGCGTATCTTTTGATTGCTTCTGCACCATTTGGGCGATACGTTCAACATTAATTGTATCCAAATTCGCATCAACTTCATCTAAAGCATAGAATGGAGACGGTAAATATCTTTGAATTGCAAAGACAAATGCCAATGCAGTTAAAGCCTTTTCGCCGCCTGACATGCTTTCAAGTCTTTGAAGCTTTTTATCTCTTGGTTGAGCTTCAATTGTCATTCCCCCGCTTAGAGGGTCTTCGGGATTTTCAAGCTTTAATGCACCTTCCCCTTCGGATAATTGGTGAAATACTTCTTTGAAGTTTTCATTAATATTGTTATATGTTTTCATGAAAGCTTCTTTCTTCTGTTGTTCGTATCCGCTCATTCTGTCAAGAATTTCTTTTCTTTCTTTTGTTAATACTTGAATACGTTCTTTTAATTCTTCCTGACGTTGAAGTTTTTCGTCGTATGTTGTAATGGCTCTCATGTTAACATCGCCCATTTCAGACATCTTTTTGTCCAAACGTTGAATTTTTGAGGTTATTTCTTCTATTGAAATTTCAACCGGTTCAAGTTTGGATATATCCGCGCCGGTTTTTTCAAGCTCTTCTTTTGCAGAATCCAATTGAGGTTCAAGTTCTCTTCTTCTTGCCTTAAAGGATTCAATTTGTTCGGCAATTCTTTCTATATCAGACGATTTTATATGTTTATCTTTTTCAAGTTCATTTATTTCATTTGCGATTTCGTCACGCTTCGTTAGAAGTTTTCCGAGTTTTTCCTGAATAACCTCGATTTGTTCCGCTAAAACTTCAACTTTTTTGTTTAACTCATCTATTTCAGAATTGAATTTAACTTTATCTTCTTCTAATTTAATATTATTTTTTTCTTTTTCGGCAATTTCGTCTTTTTTGGTTTTTATTAAGTCTTCATTAAATATAACTTGTCGTTCATAGTCATTCTTGTCATTATTTTCTGTCATGAGGTTGTTTTGCAAACGCTTAATTTCGGCTTCAACCCCTTCTGTTTTTTCTTTTAAATCTTTTAAATCTTTATCGTTGATAAGTTTTTCGATTTCTTCAATTTCAGATTTAACTTCTAACATACGGTCATTTATTTCACAGTTCTTTTCTTCCAATTTATCAAGTTTTTTGTTTAAATCTTTGACTTTCGGTTCTGAACTTGAAATAAACTCCGTTTTTTCTTTAAGTATGTTTTCGCTGTTGGCATAATTTTTGGACATGTTGTCCAATTCTACTTTAGCTTTTGAGTGTTCGCTTACACAATCCGAATACTGTTGTCTGATATCTTGCAACTTGTTTTCTAAAGTCGATTTTTTATTTTCAAGGGTAACGAGTTTACTTTCTAAATCTTTTACTTTTTGGGTAAACTCTTCCAATTCTTTATCGTCATTTTGGGTAAATGAAAATCCGGATTTCTTTGTAGAACCGCCGGTAATAGCACCTGATTTTTCAAATAATTCTCCGGCAAGCGTGACCATACGGTGTTTCCCGATAAGTCTTTTGGCGCATTCCATATCCTCAACAACAATAGTATCTCCGACGGCATAATAAAATGCGTTAATATATTCATCATCAAAATCTACAAGGTTTATTGCAAAATCTATTACGCCTTTGTCTTTAGGTAAGGCTAATTTTGTAGGTGCTTTTGCTACCTTATTTAATGGAATAAAGGTTGTTCTGCCTGCGTGCGAAGATTTTAGTAATTCAATTGCAACGGATGCAACGTGTTCGTCATCAACAACGATATGTCCCATTCTCCCGCCAAAAGCAATTTCCATTGCGGTAGAATATTCTTTATCAACAGACCCCAATTTCATTAGAGGCGCATGAACTCCGCGAAGTTTTGCATTCATTACTGTTTCAATAGCGGTAGTCGTTGGAGAGTTATTTGCCATTTGTTTTGCAGCTTCCAATTTTGACAATTTTGCATATGCCATACGAATGTCATAATTAACATCATTAATTTCATTGTTCGTTGTATCAAGGTCATGCATTGTGCTTTGCTGCATACTCTTAAAGTCTTGTAATTCTTTTGATAACTGTTCTACCAACTCGGTTTTTAGCTCAAAGTTAGAAGTATAGTTAGCTTTCATTTCTTCTAATTCAGCGAGTTTTGCTTTTGCCTCTTCTATATCTTTTAATAAATTCTGCAATTCATTTTCAAGCGGAAATCTGTCTTTAATAAGTTGATTTTCTCTATCCTGAAGATTTTCCAGTTCTTTTCTCAGTTTATTTCGGTTTTCAATGTGTTGTTCTGCAGAACTGCTTAATCCTGTCATATCTTCAATAATTTTGTTTAATTCCTGATTTTTCTGTTTAATTTCTTCTTCAATTTTTTGTGCATTTTCTATTTTTAACGTAATCTGAAGCTTAATATCATCTATTTTCTTTTTGTAGCTCTCTATGCCGTTATGAGCATTTTCAATAGTTCTTTTGTTTTCAAATATTTGCTTATCTGCAAAATTTATAGCATTATTTTTTCTATCGATTTCACCTTTTAAGGTTTCTTCCTGATGCTTTAATTCTAATTGTTGAGCTTCCCCTTTTTCGCTAACCTCTTTTCGGATTCGTTCATATTCTTCTTTAATAAGGTTTGTTTTTTCGTCAAGGTCTTTTGTTTTTAGTTCTTCCTCTTTCTTTTTCTTGGTAAATTCAAGAATATTTTCATGTGCCTGTTCAAGATTACGTTTAATATCAAAGAAACGTACTTTTACGACTTGGCTTTCTAGGCCTTGTTTTTCTTCTCTGAGTTTCTGGTATTTAATTGCAACTTCTCGTTCTTCTTTTAGCTGCTCAAGCATTGCCGAAATTTCGGTTAAAATAACATTTGAACGTTCTACCCTGTTTTCGACATCGGTTAACTCGTTTGTTGCTTGCTCTATGCGGCGGTCAAAGTCTGCTATCCCTGCGATTTCATCAATAATTTTTCTTCTTGTTTTAGGTGTACAGTTTGTTATCCCTTGAACATCCCCCTGCATCATTACGTTATAGCTGTTCGGGGTAACGTTATATTTCTCCAGTGTTGCATGGACGTTTGTGAGAGTTGTAACACTGTCATTAATGTAATATGTACTTGCATATCCTTGTGAATTTTTTCTTATTCTTCTTGCTATGCTTAAATCCTGATTTCCGTCTACATCTCCAAAAGTTACTTTTACGTAGGCGTCATTTCGTTTCGTGTACGTGGAAATAAAATGAGAAAGGTTTTCAGCACGCAGCTCACTGGCATTTGCCAAGCCGAGTGCAAAAAGCACGCTATCAATGATATTGCTCTTTCCGGAACCGTTTGGTCCTGAAACCGTAGTAAATCCTTTTAGTAAGGGTATTTCCGATTTATTTGCAAATGACTTAAAATTATCTATCTCGAGTTGTTTTATGTACATAATTTCCCTGTTTTCACACGTCCCTTTTACTATTACACACTATTTGAGTTGGCATGTCAAACGATTAATGTATTTGTTACAATTGATATTTACATAAAACAAACCTCGGTGTTTATCCGAGGTTTGAGAATCATAATTTTATAAAATTTATATCAATTAAGCAGGTTCGTTTTCTGCTTTTCCGCTTTTGTCAAGAAGGTTTTGAAGTTTTTCTCTGATTTCATCGCCTTTCTTTTGCATTTCTTCTACAACGTTATCTGCTTTTGATTGGATTTCTTTTACTGTTTCATCTGCTTTAGACATTGCTTCTTTTGCGGAATTTGCCAAGATTTCTCTTGTTTCTTTACCTGCTTTAGGAGCAAGTAAAACACCTGCAATTGCTCCTAAAGCGCCGCCTACAATAAAACCTGCTAAAAATTTTGATGCTGACATAATAATGACTCCTTTTCCTTTTTTTTCAGTAATGATAACTAATTTTATTCTTTTTTACAATCTCTTTTCGGCTTACTACTTTTTGGCAAACAGTTTCCACATAGTGCCAAAGCCCTTAATAATTCCGGAGAACAGAGAGCCTGTAAAAGCTTTTGTTTTCCCAAAAGTGCTTTCTACTGCATCTTTGATGTTGCCCATATTGCTGTCAGTATTTTTAATAATACTGTTTACTGACTGTAATGTTTCTCTAAGTTCGTCAAGAGTTGGCTTTAATTCAGTATTAAGCATCATTGATGTTTCGTTTATATTTTTTAATAGTGTTGATATATCAATTAACAATTTCACCAGAAATACAGTGATGACTATCAGTATTATTGCGGTGATACAAGCCAAAAATGTAAGTCCGTGGTTTAATGCAACTTGTGAAAAATCCATTATTTATTCCTTTATCTGTTAGTATTCAAAATCGTTTTTTGTTGATTCCAATTCTTTTGCTTTCTGCAACTTTTTAGATTTTACCATGTTTGTAAATTTTCTAAATTGTCTTTCCAGCTTATATTTTGCTAAATCAACAGATTCAAGAGCTTGCTTTTTTGCTTCTTGTATTGATGGAGCATTCTTTTCATATAATTCGCACGCAGCATCTTTGAGCTGTTTTCTTGATTCTTCTCCGGCTTTAGGTGCGTATAGTACTCCGGCAATAATCCCGCCAACGACTCCTGCAATTAAGCCGAGTCCAAAGGCCAGTGATTTATTATTATTGCACATATAATCCTTCCTTTCTTTATGATTTTAATTATAACATATTTTAGAGTTTTGACAAGTCTATCTTATAGGAATACTCAACCAAAAATCCCTAAGTAAAAGGGCATATTGAAGTATTGATGCAGCTCTTTTAAATTTCACTTTAAAAAATATAAGCAATGCGTATATTATTGCCAAATTCAGCAACTTACTGCGAAGCTCTTTTTTCTTTTTGCTTACAAAGTCTACGGTTTTGTTCATTATATTTTGAGCTGTTCGTAGTATTTCGTGAAATTCTTTTACCGTAGCGATTGTAATTTTTTGATTTTTCAATACTTGCTCATTAAAGTTGTTGATTTTTTTACGCAGTTTCAGTGTCATGTAAATAATGAAACCTGCAATAATTAACTCAGCTATAAAAATTGTTGCAATAAATACATACATTTTAAAAATCCTGTATTTTGTATTATTATAAAATTATTATATTATAATTTTTTAGATAGGGAATACGTCTAAAGGACTATTTATGGTAAAGAATATAAAATTTTATTTGTCCTTATTAATTGCAAGGACAGCATATACAGGGATAAGATTGTTGACAAAATCTTCGGGAACCTCGCTCGCAGGAATGTTGGTTTTAAAATTTTATCCTGATTTTATAAAGGATTGTTCCGACTTTATAAATAAACAAATTATTACAGTTACCGGTACAAACGGGAAGACAACGACATCAGGGCTAATTGCTCATATTATTGAGGAAAACGATGCTTCTGTAATTCATAATACAAAGGGCGCAAATATGCTTACGGGTGTTGCAAATATGTTTGCTCTTTCTCTAGGTATAAATAAGTATTATGATTATGCGGTTATTGAATCGGATGAAGCATATTTGAATAAATTATATGATTACCTCTGTGCAAATACTTTGGTCGTTACAAATTTATTTAGAGATCAACTTGACAGGTACGGAGAACTTGCGACAACAGCTTCTTTTATCCGAAAAGCTATAGATAAGAATAAAAATTTAAAGTTAATTTTAAATGCTGATGACCCGCTTGTTTCTAATTTTGCTTCAGGAAGAGACAATGTTATTTTTTACGGATTTGAAGATGTAAAATATGATTATGAAATAGAACAGTCTAACGCCCCGACAGAAGTTTTTAATTGCGTATGCGGCAATGTTTTGAATTATTCAAAACGATTCTTTGCTCAACAAGGGCATTATTCTTGTTCATGCGGTTATAAACGCCCTGATTGTAAATATAAGGCAAGTGTTGTTGTAAGTCATAATCATTCGGTAATAACGGTTCAGGGTATAGATTATACAACGCATCTTGTCGGATTATATAATGCATATAATTCTCTTGGTGCAATTGTCGCGGCTTTAGAATCAGGTATTAGCCCAGAGAAAATACAAAATGCCTTGCACAGTTATAAATCAATTTTTGGCAGAACTGAAACTCGAGTTATAAACGGGCATCAGGCTTTGATTCAGCTTATTAAAAATCCGACGGGTGCGAGCGAGGTTTTAAAAACGGTTGATTTAGATTCCAATATTGTGATTGCAATCAATGATAATTTTGCAGACGGGCGTGATATATCTTGGTTATGGGACAGTGATTTTGAACAGTTAAAAAATGCTCGTAAAAAGGTTATAACGTCGGGTATACGTGCAAATGACATGGCAACGAGATTAAAATATGCTGGTATTCCTCAAGAAAAAATCCAAGTAGTTCCGTCTATAAAAAAGGCTATTGAGATTGCCGCAGATGATAGTGATAAGGATATCCCCGTAACGATATTACCGTCGTATACGGCATTATTAAGTATAAATAAGGAGAATTTTGAATAATGTTATTAGGTGTAAATATTGACCATGTTGCGACTTTAAGAAATGCAAGAGGCGGTGTGGAACCGAGTGTTATAAGAGCTGCAAATATTTGTGAAGAAAACGGCGGAACTTCAATTACTACCCACCTGAGAGAGGATAGGCGTCATATAAAAGACGCAGATGTTTATACTCTGATGAAAACGATAAAAACAAAATTAAATCTTGAAATGGCTATGGCTGAAGATATTCAAAAAATTGCTCTTGAAATTAAACCTCACTCAATATGTTTGGTGCCTGAAAAGCGTCAAGAAGTCACGACAGAGGGCGGATTGGATGTTGACGGACAATTAAACAACGTTACGGAATTTATTAAGCCGTTATTGAATGCCGGTATAATTGTAAGTTTATTTATTGATCCGGATAAAGCTCAAGTGCGTGCTTCTGCAAAAACAGGAGCTCAGTTTATTGAAATGCATACGGGCAGATATTCGGAAGCTTTTGGTACGGATAGCGAGGAAAAAGAGTTTTTATCATTAAAAAATTCTGCAAAACTTGCGCAATCTTTGGGCTTAAAGGTTAATGCCGGACACGGCTTGAATTATGAAAATGTGCATCGCATGCACGAAATCGAAGGTTTATATGAATTAAATATTGGTCACAGTATAATATCAAGAGCTGTTTTTACTGGATTGCCGGAGGCTGTTCGCACAATGGCAGATTTAATAAAATAGAGAGGTTTATATGTCTAAATCTAAAGAAGAGATAATTGAAGAAATGCAATTGGTTGTTGAGCAAATGAGGCTTGATGATATTGAGGATAATCCGGATTCGGAAACAGAGCCTTTTGAATGTGATTGCTGTGGACAAGAGAAATATCTTGCAGGTTCTGTTGAATATAGCGGATATCGCTTGTGTAATGACTGCGTTTTGCTTGCGGAAACGGGATTTGCACTGGGTAAGATAAAAGATGTACAGGAGTTGGTTGATGCTATGGAGGATAGCCGACTTGAAGGTTTGTGTAATATTATAAAAGAAGAAGAACGCAAAGCAAATAACTGATTTTCTCCTACGTATGTACGATTTTTCTTTACAGCATAAACTCTATAAAGTATAATTAACTGTTGTATATTCAAGGATTTATGTTTAAGAAGGTTATAAAAAATACAAATTGGAATTTAGTGCTGATAGCGTTATTGCCGCTTGCGTTTTACTTTGCGGTAAAATTATCCGTTGCTCATTTACATCATAGTATTTGTATTTTTAAGTTTTTTACGGGGCATGAGTGCCTTGGCTGCGGTATGACTCGTGCATTTAATGCCTTGTTCCAATTTAAGTTTTTTGAGGCTTATTCATATAATCCGAGAATTGTTATTGTTGCACCTTTGCTGTTTTTTGTCTGGGTGCAGACAATGTATTCGGAAATCAAAAGAGCAAGATATCACGAAACAAGTGATGTAGTATAACTGAAAGTAAAAGAAAGAGGTGAAATTATGGAAAACAAAAAGGATTACACAGTCACACTTTTATTATCATTCTTCCTGGGTGGATTGGGTATTCACAGATTTTATACAGGGCATATAGGTCTTGGTATATTGCAATTGTTTACCGGTGGCGGTTGTGGAATTTGGTCCTTAATTGACTTTATTAGAATCTGCTTTAACAACTTTAGAGCAGCAGACGGACAAGAATTAGATAAACCAAATCTTCAATTAGGTAAAATATTCTTCTTTGTATGGGTTGCGCTATTCGTTTTAGGTGTATTATTTCAAGGTGCATCTGTTTTAGCGTTATTAACAGGAACAGGAGTGTAGTATATGGGTACTAAAAAATGTCCTTACTGTGGTGTAGATATAGATGAAGAAGCAAGCAGATGTTACAATTGCAAAGAGTGGCTGGTTGAAATAATAGAACCAAAAGATGATGACTTGTTCAATCAGGAAGTGCAACAAGATTTTCTTCCAACAGCATTATTTGCTTGGTTTTTAGGCTGCTTTGGTATTCATCGATTTTACACCGGCAGTATTCCTATCGGTTTAGTTCAATTATTCACAATGGGCGGTTGCGGAATATGGGCTTACATAGATTTTATAATGATTTGTTTTGGTATGTATAAAGACGGACAAGGCAGAGCGTTATTGAATTATGACAGGCGTTTAGGTGTAACACTATTTGTTATATCTCTTATTCCGTTTGTAATAGTTCTGTTTATGATTTTATTTTTGTTGTTTCTATTTTTAACGGTATCATCAACAGGAGCATAGTAAGGAGAATTATATGATAGGATTAAAATGCCCGTTTTGTAATAATGAAATAACAGGCACTGAAACTACTTGTTCAAAATGCGGTCACGATTTAATAATACAGTGTCCTTATTGTAAACAATCAATATCAGCTTTTGAAGAGGTTTGTCCCTGTTGTTCAACAAGGCTGAGAAAGCGCAATTATAATATATGGTTTTATAGAGCAGGTGTAATTTTAAGTACTTTATGGTTAATAATGATGTCTGTTGTGACTTATTTGTATATCAAATTCCCTGAAATTTTGAAATATGAAGATAAAAGAGGTCATAACGGTATAGACTTATATTTAACCTTATGTTTTAAAGTTATACTCATAGCGTGTATTCCATATGTTATATCAATTGTGCAGAAAACAAAACTTCCTCAGGCAATTACCGGTCTTGTTGTAAATTTGCTTGTAGCAGTCGGATTGGCAATATATATGATTCATATGAATGCACTAATCCAAGTACAATAAAGGGAAAATATATAAATAAAAAGCCTGCTGCGCTAATAAACAGCAGGCTTTTTGTATGTATAAATTATTATCTTGCGGAAATTGCGTTAGCGATAATTTCCATTTCTTCCAATGAAGCATAAACAGCGTGACAACCGCAGTCAACATATAGAATTTGTCCGGTTGTTCCTGTTGATAAATCAGAAGCCAAGTATAAGCCGGCTCTGCCAACGTCTTCCAACGCAACATTACGGTTAAGAGGAGCTTTTGCAACAGCGGCCTTGAGCATTTTGTCAAAACCGGAAATACCTTTAGCTGCAAGAGTTTTAACAGCACCTGCTGAGATGCAGTTAACTCTGACGCCTTTTTTACCTAAGTCAGCAGCAAGGTATCTCATTGATGATTCTAATGCAGCTTTTGCTACGCCCATAATATTGTAATTTGCAACTACATATTCAGAACCCAAATATGTCAATGCAAAGATTGAACCGCCTTCATTCATAATCGGTTCTGCGTATTTACATAATGTGATTAGTGAATATGCACTTACGCCCATTGCCAAATCCCAACCGGCACGGGATGTGTCAATAAATCTTCCCTGTAAATCTTCTTTAGCCGCAAATGCTACTGCGTGAACAACGAAGTCTAATTTACCATATACTCGTTCGCATTCTTTGAATACGGCAGCAACTTCATCTTCTTTCGTTACGTCGCATGACATGATAATTTTAGCACCCATTTCTTCAGCCAACGGTCTTACACGTTTTTCCATAGGCTCTCCGGCATAAGTGAATGCAATATCAGCACCTGCTTCGTATAATTGTTTTGCAATTGCGTATGCAATACCGTGCGTATTAGACACACCAAAAATTATACCTTTTTTACCTTCCATCAATTTCATAATATTAATCTCCCTTTTCTTATTATCTAAGATACAAACTTATCCTAACACAAATTAAATTTAGGGGCAAGTTGTAAAGGTTTGGGTAATCTGCTCTTGCAACTTCTACTTTTTATGGTAATATATGGTTTGTGTATATACAATAAAGAGGAAATATTATGCAAGCGCGCAGAGCTGCCAGAGAACTGGCTTTTATACTTTTTTCACAATTTGATAAACAAGTAGTATCATATAAAAGAGATGATTTGGAAGATATTATTTTAAAGTCTGTAAGGATTTTGTCCAGTAACGCCGGAGATGAATTGAAAACTTCTTTGGGCTCATTAATTGATATGAAAAATCGTATCAGTGATTATGAAGCGGAACATGAAATTAATTTGAACAGACCGATTGATGCGTCTAATATTCCTGTTCCGTTGCCTATGACATCGGATATGACCTCAAGAATTGATGAAATGATTGAAATCGCGGAAAAAGCTCTTTTGGCGTTAGAAATCGCAGAGTTTACAACATTGGATTCTCAAAGTGACGTAAAAGATTATACAATTGAAATAATGGATTATTTCCAAAAAAATCAAAAAGAAGTTGATGAGATAATCAAAAAATTTGCAAAAAATTGGGATATAGACAGACTTGTCAAAATGGATAGAGATATTTTAAGAATTGCAATTGTTGAGTTGCTTTATATTAAAGATGCCCCAATGAAAGTTGTTGTTGATGAGGCATTGGAATTAGCTAAAAAATACTCAACAGATGACAGTTATTCTTTTGTTAACGGCATTTTGGCAAAGGTTATTGTTGAATACGGTTTGAAATAATGTTCAAGTTTTTTTCTGAAAGTTTTAACAATCTAAAGCAGGCAGTATCAAATACCGCCAAAAATCTTGTCGGTAATGTTGCAGCTTCTGTTGAAGGTGAGGATGAGTTTTCAGAGTTCGTACTTGAGGATATGGAAGATTTGTTAATAAGTGCGGATTTGGGTGTAAATTACGCATCTGAACTCGTTGATAATCTTAGGGGGCAGGATAAAATAAAGCCTGCTCAGGTAAAGGATTATTTGAAAGAAGAATTTTCAAGAACTTTAGCTCAAGCGGGAAGTTCAAATTTAAATTTTTCGGATAATGATTTGAATATTTATTTTATTGCCGGAGTGAACGGCGTTGGTAAAACTACTTTAATTGCAAAGTTGGCATACAAAT
Organism: uncultured bacterium; assembly: GCA_902761735.1. Lineage (GTDB taxonomy): Bacteria > Cyanobacteriota > Vampirovibrionia > Gastranaerophilales > Gastranaerophilaceae > UBA1221. The sequence continues at coordinate 167,397 of CACWLL010000001.1, read as the reverse complement.
TTAAACAGGAAGGTAAGAAAGTACTTATCGCAGCCGGTGATACGTTTAGGGCTGCGGCGGAAGAACAGCTGAATATATGGTCAAATCGTGCGGGTGCAGATATTGTGCGCAGAGATAAAGCTGATCCTGCTTCTGTTGTTTATGAAGCTATCCAAAAAGCTAATAACGAAAATTATAATGTCATTCTTGTTGATACCGCAGGGCGTTTACAAAATAAATTTAATTTGATGGAAGAATTGTCCAAAATAAAAAATGTAATAGACAAAAATGCGCCTGATAAATTGAGAGAATGTATATTGGTTCTTGATGCGAATACCGGACAAAATGGTTTGCAGCAAGCAAAAGTTTTTTTAGAAGCTATTAATATTACCTCTGTTGCGCTTACAAAATTGGATGGCTCTGCTAAAGGTGCTATTGTTCTTGCAATTGCCAAAGAAATGAAATTGCCTGTAAAATTAATCGGGGTTGGGGAAAAGATGGAAGATTTAAAATCTTTTAATCCTGAGGACTTTATAAACGCATTATTTGAGGAATAAATGGGTATAAGAGTTTTAAAATCAGCAATAACAAAATTGGGTAATAGAGTAGAACTGCTTGGGAATGATGAAGATTCTCTTTCTTCTAAAACTTTAATTATAGGTGTATTCCATGGGGATGAACCCCAAGGAAAATATTTGATTGATAAGTATGTTTCAGAAAAATCAAATGTCTCAGCACTTTTTATTCCTTGTTTGAATCCTGACGGAATGCAGAATAATACAAGAACCAATGCTAACGGTGTTGATTTGAACAGAAATTTTCCGACAAAGAATTGGGGTGAAGATACAAGTGCCGCAGGAAGCAATCCGGCTGATTATTACGGTGGAAATGCGCCTGCCGGTGAAATTGAAACAAAATTTTTGGTAGAGGTAATTGATGCGTATAAACCAAAAGCCGTATTAACTCTTCATTCGCCCTATAAAGTAGTAAACTATGACGGCCCTGCCAAAGAATTAGCCGAAAAAATATCGGCTGTTATAGGTTATCCTGTTGAGGGAGATATAGGCTATCCGACTCCCGGTAGCTTCGGAACATATTGTGGTGTCGAAAAAAATATTCCGACAATTACGCTGGAATTAGACGAAAAAATACCGGTCGAAGAATTGATTCAACCGGTATTTAAAATATTTGAAATTATTTAGTGAGATTGTTCCACCATTCTTTTGCACTATTAATAGCATCGCTAAATCTTTGTGACCAGGTTTTTGTGGTTTGGAAATCATTTGTATCTACAACAAATGTATCTCCGGCTTTTGCCTGTACATTATCCCACGTTTCGTATTCTTCACCGTCACTGTTTCTTGCTGCTTTACCGATTTTGTAGCGTTGCTCTATACTAGGATTAGTCCCTCGTAAAACCCCGTCTTCCAATCCAAAGTCGTCACTGATATCTCCGAGTTTTTTATCCGCTTTTAGTGTGACTATTACGTGTCCTTTGTTGTTAATCGAAAAGTTATATTCTTTGCCGTAGCCGTCTTTTTGGGCTTTGTCAATTAAACGCTGAGCTTGTGCCGTCCTTTTTTCAACTTCTAATTGTTCTTTTTCTTCAGCTACTTTTAGGTCATATTGTGCTCTTAATTTTTCGTAGTCTTTCTGTTCTTTATCGGTAACAACATTAATTGTCAAAATTTGACCTTCTCTAACGTTATCAGAAGTCATATTATTTGCTTTTTTAATTAAAGCAACTGTTGTATTGTATTTTTGTGCAAGCACTGATAAGCTTTCTCCTTGACCAACCTTAATTTGAGTGGGTGTGCCCGTAGGTTTAATTGGTTCTGTTCCTGGCATAGTAATACCTCTTTCTTTTAATACTTCTCGCTATATATTTATTAAGTATATATTTTTTAGATAATTGCTAAAATTTTTATTTATATTAACTTTTATTAACTTTTTTTGTGTTAAGATTATGTGTAAAGGCGAGGTATAAATTATGAAATTACACAATTCGTACACTAATCAGATAGAAGAGTTTAAACCAATAGAAGATAATAAAGTAAAAATGTATGTTTGCGGACCTACGGTATATGATTATGCGCACTTGGGGCACGCAAGGTGCTATATTACTTGGGATGTGCTGTACAGATATTTAAAATTTAAAGGTTATGATGTTACCTATTGCCGTAATGTCACGGATGTTGACGATAAAATTCTTAAAAAGGCCGAAAAAGAAAATAAAACTCCTGAGGAAGTTTCTCAATATTGGTATAAACAGTTTTCAAATTCTATGAAGGCATTAAATACTTTAAAACCTGATATTGAGCCTTTTGCAACAAAAACTTTAGGTGAGATGATTTCAATAGTTAAAACGCTAATAGAAAAAGGTTATGCCTATGAGGCTAATGGTGACGTATATTTTAGGGTTAAAAAATTCCCGAATTACGGATATTTATCAAAGCAGCCTATTGACCAATTAGAAAGCGGTGCAAGAATTGAAGTCGGTGAGCAGAAAGAAGACCCGCTTGATTTTGCTTTATGGAAAAAGGATGAGAAATTCGGGTACAACTCTCCGTGGGGAGTTGGTCGTCCGGGGTGGCATATAGAGTGTTCTGCGATGAGCAGAAAATACTTGGGAAAAACTATTGATATTCACGCCGGAGGTGCGGATTTAATATTTCCTCATCACGAAAATGAAATCGCACAGTCAGAATGTGCAAACGGATGCAAGTTCGTAAATTATTGGCTGCACAATGGCTTTGTGACAATAAATAAAGAGAAGATGTCGAAATCTCTTGGTAATTTCTTGACCATAGATGATTTGTTGAAAAAGTATGATTCAAATACCATCAGGTTTTTTATACTTACAAATCATTACAGAATGCCGGTTGAATTTTCCGATGAAGCTTTATCTTCTGCGCAGGCCGGTGTAAAGCGTATGTTAAATGCAAAAAGAACAGAAATAGATGAGAGTCTTGATATAAAGTCAACCGATGAATACAAGCAATTTGTCGATGCTATGGATGACGATTTAAATACATCAAAGGCGTTGGCTGTATTATTTGATTTAACAAATAAATCGAATAAGGAAATTGAAGGCTCTTATACTATTTTGTATAAATTGGCAACAACTTTAGGTTTTACGTTTGATAAACCTGAGTTATCCGAAGCGGAAATTAATAATGCATTGGAAAAAGTTTCCGAGAAGTTAGATAAAAAGTTTTCTACAATAGATGAACTCATTGAATACCGAAAGGCGGCAAGAGCTGAAAAAAATTGGGCTGTCGCCGATGCAATAAGGATTACTCTTGATGAGTGCGGTATTTTGTTAAAAGATACAAAAGACGGAACTGCTTTGGAAGCCAAATAATAATCGATGATAAAAAATAGGGGCAGACTAAAAGGTCTGTCCCTATTCTATTTATAAATAAAATTATACGTTATATTTGAATATTTTCTCAAATCGTCCGGCTTTTTCTTCTACTGTTTCGGTTGCAATTTTTGAGTATGATTCCAGGGCATTACTCTTGGCTATTGCTTCTTTATCCATTACTATATTTTTTGCGGTTTCAATAATGTGCAAAAGATAGCCGTCTTTTCTGAAATTTTCCGTAGGTTCTACTGCTGAATTTCTTCTTAAACCCATTCTGCAGGCACAATCACAATCGTATACAACGCCTAATGTATGGTCAGCCTTTGAGCCCGGCAGAATTACATTCATAATACCTTTGCCTTCATTGTTGATTATACTGGCACTGTCTCCGTGTACAAAAACGTGATATAGTTTAGTATGTGAAAGAGGTTCTACGATATTTTGAATAAATTTTCTTTCTAATTCCGGTTTGCCAACCAATTCAAGTGATAAGTTATATGCACCTTTAGCATCATTGTAGAAGCCTCTAAATGATACCGGATTGTTTCCAATTCTGTCTATTGCCATAGCTTTATGCTCCTTGTTTTTTATTATTATTGAAAATATTAAACGCCTAAAATATTTTTTTTGCCATATATTATGTAATTTTGTTACAAAAGATAATGTTTATAATATTTGTCATATAATAAAGATTATGAGAGTTTGGAAATTATTGATATTTATGGGGATTTTGTTGCTCGGAAGTGCGGTTATGGCATTTTCTCCCAATATTCCCTTTAATACATTAAAAGCCGCAGGAGAATCAAGAATACCGGATACTCCTCAAGTGAGTTCTCAAAATGTATCGACTCAGTCCGAAATAGTTAGAGTTGGGATTGGAAATCAATCGTTTGGCAGTTATGTTTATAAAAATATAGGAGTATATGCAACGGCTCCGCTTAACATTTATTCTGACGGTATTATGTTAAAGCAAATACCTGCTAATACTAATGTTAATGTAAGTATTAATTCGGATAATTCTTATAGTTTATCTCTTGACAACGGTGAGTCTTTGGGAAATCTTACCGGGATAATCAAATTTACGGCATCCGGCGGCTGTTTAGGTGTGAAAAACCTCAAAAGAGCAGGTAAACCGGCTTTATATCACGGTTATTTTGAAATAATAAAATCATCAAGCGGTAATCAATTCAATCTTGTTAATAAATTGCCTGTTGAGTGGTATTTGAGAGGGGTTGTCCCTAACGAAATGCCGATTAATTTTGGGTTGGAAGCTTTAAAGGCACAAAGTATAGCGGCGAGAAACTATGTATTGACACCTCGTTCAAAATCATCAACGAACTATGACGTAGTTGATTCCGTTGCAAGTCAAGTGTATTTTGGTGCCAATACGGAAAAAGCTTTGTCTAACCGTGCGGTTGCTGAAACCGAAGGCATTGTTGCCTTGTATGATTGGGATATGATTTTAGCATTATATTCATCCACGGCAGGAGGGTATACGGAGAGTTATTCCAATGCCTTTTCAGATCCGGTAAGCGGGCGCTTCCCTGCCGAGGAAAAGCCGTATTTGAAGGCAAAACCTGATATTTTGTCCCAAAAGCCATTGGCTGATGAAGATGATGCAGTTGAATATTATAAATCAAAACCGGACGCTTATGATATTCGTTCTCCTTATTACAGGTGGTCAAGGGTATGGGATGCGGACGAATTAAAAAAGGTTTTGCAGTCAACGCTTGTTTCGCAATCATCAACAGGATTTGTAAAACCCTCATTTGGGGCATCTGATACTTTAGATGAGTTACAGGAAATAAAAGTAAAAAAACGCGGGGCTTCCGGTAAAATTATTGAATTAGAGATTGTAACAAAATCTCAGATTTATAAAATTTATAAAGAGCTTGTTATTCGCAGACTATTTACGAAAGACGGCAAAGCTTTACCGAGTGCGAATGTCGTTTTTGAGAATGCTCAAGATAATGAAGGTACACTTGTTTCAGTAGCAGCTTTTGGTGGCGGCTACGGTCATGGCGTTGGAATGAGTCAATTTGGGGCAGGTTTTATGTCTACGGAGTTGCATTTCCCATATACAAAGATTCTTCAACATTATTATTCAGGTATTGTTCTCGGTACAAAACCCGTTATAGTTTCTCATGATAATTCTCAAAAAAGGGTTACTCAAATTTTTTATGCTCCGGAGAAAAAGGCACATTTGGTTATTGACAATAAGTTTCAATTGGGTAAGTTAAATGCTGAAATTAACGGCAAAGAATATTCGTTCTCCCTTCCTACAAGCATTTTAGGGGGCAACCGTTACGTAAAAATAGATATTTCAAACTATGTAGAAAAAGGGAAAAATACGATTGTTTTTAAATATCCTGAAGATGAGCATGGGCATAAAGGTATAAGATTATTTGTGGAATTGGTGGAAAAAGATGGCAGAAACAGTATCTGGGAATAATGATAAAACTAATAGTGTGTTAAGAGCGGCTTGGCTCATTGCTGTTGTTACTATTGTAAGCAAATTAATCGGCTTTATAAGAGATATTGTTATTGCAAATTATTATGGTGCCAATATGGTATCTGACGCATATTATTATGCATATCAAATTCCGGCGTTGTCATTAATTTTGCTGGGAGGTGTCGGAGGACCTTTTCACAGTGCTACGGTGGCTATTTTTTCAAAGCTTATTCCTTCCTTAAAGGAAAAACCACCTGAGTCTGTAAATAAACTATATTCTACATTTATGACCGGTACAATTATTTTATTTTTGCTTTTATCTGTACTGATGTATATATTCCCTCGGCAAATAATGAGTATAATTATATCAGGCGGGTCTGCGGAAATGATTAATTTGTCCGCGGTGCATTTACAAATTATGACTCCGTTACTTTTAATCGGGGGAATTGTCGGTATTTATTACGGCATTTTGATAATATATAAGCAGTTTATGCTGCCCAATTTGTCCCCGATAATAATGAGTATTGCAATTATCGCAATCTGCGTAATTGCAGCACCCGATGATTCAAAAGGCCTTGCTCTTGCGTGGGCAACCACGGTGGGTGCAATATTACAGCTAATTATTCAGTATCCTAATATCAGGCGTTTAGGGTTCAGATTGAAACCTAATTTTGAATTTACTAATAATCCTTATTTCAAAGAAATTTGTGAATTGTTATTTCCTGCTGTTTTAAGTTCGACGGTAGGTCAAATTCATATATATGTTGATATGTTTTTTACCTCTCAAATTTCCGAGGGTGCTTGGACTGCAATAGGTTATGCAAACAGAGTTTTTCAATTCCCTGTTGGAATATTGGTTACAGCTTTTTTGGTTCCGTTATTCCCTATTTTTGCAAGACTCGTTGCGGATAAAGATTATGAAGGGATAAGGACATATTTTAATAAAGGGGTCGGGGTTTTGTTTTTTGCGGCAATTCCGATAATCATAGGAATTTTAGTCTTAGGGTTAGATGCTGTTCGAGTTGTTTTTGAGAGAGGCGCTTTTGATGCAGCGGCAACATTTATGGTGACAGAAGCCTTATGGTTTCTTTCGGTATCTATTATTCCGTATGTGTTTAGAGATTCAATAACCAGAGTATATTATTCTTTTAATGATAGTTCTACACCTTTTTTGGTTGCGTTTTCTTCTATTATTCTGAAATTTTTCCTGAACTGGATGTTAATAACAAAATTACATTTTGGTATAGGCGGAATTACTTTATCAACATCCCTTGTTACCCTATTTAATGCTCTGGTATTAGGTATATTAATAAGCCGTAAAATAAAATTGGATTATAAATCTTTATTTATAAATTTAATAAAGATGTGTGTTGCGGGTTTTGCAGCCTTAGCAATAACTTTTGTTTGTGCAATCTTATTTGACAGATATGTTTATATATCAGGCATAATGTATGAAATAATTAAAATTATTGTTGTATTCTCATCATGTCTGTTAGTTTATGTTCCGCTAAATCTTCTTTTAAAGATGGAATATGCGGGGGAGCTTGCAAACAGGCTAAAAGCAAAACTTCGAAAATAGAGGCTTTTTATGATAATTAAAGATATTGAAAAAATTAAAAATATACTTGATGACGGCGGTGTAATAGCTTATGTTACAGATACGGTATGGGGTTTAGGGTGTCTGCCGACATCTGAAAAAGGAGTTAAAAAAATTTATGAGATTAAGCACAGAGAAGCTCAAAAGCCTTTAATCTTAATGTCATCAGAACCGTATCATTTACTGGATTATGTAAAACAACCGTTGTCAAAGAATGCATCTGTTTTAATTAAAAAATATTTTCCGGGAGCACTTACTCTTGTACTTGAAAAATCCGATAAGACGCCTGATTATATGACATCCGGTCTGAATACTGTCGGAATTAGAGTTCCAAATAATCCTGTATTTAAAGAAATTTGTGAAAATATTTCAGGTCATGTATTGGCTACCACAAGTGCTAATTTGTCCCATCAACCTTCTGCAAAAACTTATGAACAAGCCATAGAAAATATGAAAGATTTGACAGATATAATTATTCCCGATTACGGATATTTTGCTGATGGGTTAGAATCAACTGTTGCCGGAATTTTTGAAGATGAAATAAGAATATTTAGGCAAGGGGCAATTATAATATAGAGAATTGCATATAAACATTAAAATTTAAATTTGACGAAACCTAAAAAAGATGCATAATGTTAGAGATGTCTCTTTTACTGGTTATCTCTGCATTGTCTACTCCTTGATAGTGCAGAGTTCTTTTACATTTTGATAAGAAAAAAGGGGAAAGACCCGGTCTAACCCCTACACACATTCACTTTCTTTAAATATAAACACACTACTAAGGAATTATTATAAAATTTTTATTAGCTTAGATAACCGTATATACCGCCGATTATACCACCTATGATAGCACCTGTTGCTGTGCCTAAAGGTCCTAAACATGTTCCTGCAATTCCGCCGATTTTAGCTCCGATGGCACCGATTGCTAATGCGCTGCCCGCACCTAATGCCACTCCACCGAGAGCTTTTCCGGCTGTTTTTTGTTTGCGTTCTTCACTTGATACCGGTTGTTTTGTTATAAGAGAGATGTTTTCTTCTGCTGATGTTTTATTTCCGAACAAGCCTAATGTTACGGAATGAAGCAACCCGTTCATAAATGAACCTTGTCCGGCTGTTCTTATATCGGATATCAAATCAGAACCCATCATTTGTTGATAATCAGTCATTGCTTGCGCAACTAAAGCATCATGATCCATCGTCCCGTCAGGATCATAAGCTTCTCTTGCGGCTTGAATATAAGATTCTAATGCACCTCTGATTTGATCTTGTTCATCTTGTGCAATTTTATCTCTTAGGGTAGAGGCTGCTACTCTTAGCTTATTCATTTGCCCGTTAATTTGAGCTGTATTTTGGCGAGTCATTTCAGCTTGCTGTCTAGCGTTTTGCATATACATTTGCTGCATTTCCATCATTTGTTGGTAATACTGCTGCATATTCATTCCGCCGTATAATCCGAACGTAGCGTTAGGATTTACCATTGGGCCTGTTTGATTTAACAATCCGTTATATTGATCAAGTCCGTCAACTTGAGCTTTATAGTTTTGGAATAACGGAATTGATAATAAATCCATTTGACTTCCAATACCCGGAAGATTTGATGCTACACCTTGAGTCGGTGAATATGCACCTGCTGCCCCAAATATAGGATTTGTTCCACCTGGTACATTAGCTACCATAACTAACCTCCAATAATTTAACTAACCTTACCTTATCTATATAAAAAAAAATACCGCTGAAGAATTGCTTGTTTGTAATATTTTGTTTACAAATTGTAATATTTAAGTTTTGCAAGCAAAAATTTTTTTTCACGGTATTAGTATATTTGTACAAATAATTTTAGAGGAAATAAAATATGCAGTTACTCCCGATTTCTCTGTATAACTACAGCTATAAAAATCAATTATCTCATAGTGTAAAAAATCAAAATAAAAACAAGGAAGAAAATAAATATACAACAAATCCATTGGGTTTTGCTTATAGGGATTTTAATGTAAATTTTGGTGAAAGATTATTCCGTTCCCCTGAAAATTTTTATGAGCAGCCATTTAATCAAAAAGGTATGCCTAAAACGATGAAGGATTATTTGTACAGAGATTACGAGGATAGGCAAAAAATGCCTCCGAATCAAATGTTAAAATTAGTTTTTGATGATTTAAATTATATTGATAATCTTGATTATGTAAAAAGGCATTTTGAAGAACCGTTATTTGAAGATTTAACAAATACTCCTAACAGGAATGCAAGAAAGGGGTTGGTTTCTGAAGTTGAGGCTATGAAATCGGAGATGTCGGTTGCCCCGCTATTTAAAGATGGTAATTCAAATCTTGGTGTTTATTTACTGAGAAAAATTTATTTGGAAGGTAAAACATTAAAAGAAATTCAAAAAGATTTTAAAAAGGATTTGTCGCCAATATACGACGGGTTAATTACTTCAAATGTCGAATACGACACTTTATCGGCGTATGGTATAAAGTTCCCGAATAATGCATTTTGGAAATCTTTTACCGCAACGAGGGAAGATTTTCCTTATGTATATAAACCTCGTAAAATAGAAGGCTCAAACCTTGGGTGTGAAAAGCGAGAAAGAACGCTCTCTGATATCATGTCAGGGAATATAGAAAATACTCGTCCTGCCCGTCCTCCAAAATTTCGAATAAAAAATGAGTCTGAGGGTAAAAGATACGGAGATGCAATTCTAAAAGGTCACGGAAGTCACTCGGAAACTGAAAAAGCTTTAAGAAGCAAGGGGATAACGGATAAGGAAGAATTATCCTTTGTCAGCAAATATTTGGGGCAAATTATGAGTGTAGCTCTTGAAAAAACTCATGCTTCTGATGAGATGAGAAACTTTTTCCAAAATTACGATAACTTAAACAAAAAGCAAAGAGAAAAGCTTAGTGCATATTGGGCATCAAATCAGCAAATGAGAGAACTTCAATCTCTTGCGATTACAGATACTATAAAACTGTTTTTTGAAGCTTATGGTGCAGATGGTAATAATGAAGAATTTAAAGAACTGCTAAATTATGCGGATTCGATTAAGCCTGAAAGAGAAGCTCGTCTTGCCGAACATGAACGAATTCAAAAAGAATACTATGATACATTGGCAGAAGAATTAATATCTGAAAGTCCTGTTCAACCTGTTGGCCCGACAAAGGATGAAATTACTCCTGTATTATCAGCTGCGGAACGAGATGCAATTTTAGAACAAGAGGCAATCAAAAACGGTGCTGAAATTTTCAGCTTCATTTCACCTGCCGGAGAACATTTTAGATATGTCGGTAATCGGGAAGAGTTATTTGCAGATAAAATCAGACGAGAATACAAACTTATGCCGGCGGCAATTGTTTCAAAATACCACAATTTTATTCGTAAATCTCCTTTGATATCGGATGATTATGTAAAAACCGTGGCCTTAGTTGATTTTGTTCCGGAATTTGTTCTGGAACAATTAATGCCGATTGACAAGGTGCTAAGAATATCTTCTGATATAAATAAATCTTTTGACAAAAAATATCCGCAAAATATGATTGCGGCAGAACAAGCGATTCTTGCAAGAATACTTGCAAGATTAGATGGAGAAATTGATCAGAAATTAGTAAAATTAATGGCAGTTGATTTTTGTAATATAGCAAGAAATACTTTAAAAATTGAGGATTGGACAGATGAAGAGAGAAAATTGATGGATAAGGATTATCAAGATTACTTAATGCCTATAAAAAATGGTGCAGAAGCAAACAATATATGTCAAACAATTGTTGATTCATTACTCAGTGTTAATCCTGACGGCAACGATTGGGTTCCGTTAAATACCTCGGATGATGTTCACAGATTGCTTGTCGCAAATTTAATTGAAAATCCTAATACTTTACAAACGGATTTCAAAAAGGCAATGAAAAAATGCGGTTTTATTGAAGCTTACGGTGGCAATGCAAGATTTATGCTGAAGGAAGATATCCCTGACAATATAAAACACGCAAAGGCAAAACTTATATATGAAGATATGGTATCAAAATATCCGAGAGTTGCAATAACCTTTTTGTCGACAAACCGAGAAAATATTTTAAAATACATACAAGAGCCTCAATTAAAGTTGACATTGTTAAAGCATAATGATGCTATTCATGCAGAGTATATTGCGAAGTATCGTAAATAATATTTATTTACTTTTATAACGAATAGTGATATGATAATTTTATGATTGAACTATTAATTCTATATATTCTTACAAAAAGAGAATATACGATGTATGCCATTTCAAAAGAAATAGAAGCGTTGTTTGGTGTATACACAAAACCAAGTTTTGGAGCAATAAAACCGGCTTTAAAAAATTTAGAAAATAACGGGTTTTTAACATATAGAAAATCTATGTCTGATGGAGGAAAACTCTCTAAATATTATTCAATTACGAAAGAAGGGGAAAAAGAGCTTAAAATTTTGGTTAAGAAGGAATTGTCTAATAATCCTGTTCAGTTTATTTCAAACGCAAAAATAAAACTTTCAATGGCTGATTTAATTTCAAAAGAAGAAAAAGAAGAACTTTTTCTGCATTTAAAAACTCTGGCTTTGTCTTTTAAGCAGGAATCAGAAAAGATATTAAATGATGAATATACGGATAAGAATTTTTATCAAAGGATATTATTAGACAGCACCAGTGTTCAATACGCAAACCTTATAACCATAATAGAAGGATTTGAAAAAGACAATGAGCGCAACGGTTAATAAAATTGTTCCAAATTCAATAGCTGAAGAACTTGAAATTGAAGCCGGTGATGAAATTTTATCTATTGATGAAACAGAAATGCAAGATATGATTGATTACAATTTCTTGTGTAAAACTGATTTTATGACTATTGAGATTAAGAAAAAAAACGGCGAAATTGAGGTTGTTGAGCTGGAAAAAGATTTTGACGAGGATTTGGGAATTGTTTTTGAGAGTGCCGTTTTTGATAAAGTTAAACCATGTCTTAATCATTGTATATTTTGTTTTGTAGATCAGCAACCGAAAGGTTTAAGAAATACCTTATATATTAAAGATGATGATTATCGATTATCTTATCTTCAGGGTACATATATTACGCTTACAAATCTGAAAGATGAGGATAAGGACAGAATAAAAAAGATGCATTTGGGCCCGTTTTATGTTTCTGTTCATACAACAAATCCTGAATTAAGATGTAAAATGCTACGAAACCCAGGTGCGGGCAAGGCCTTAGAAAATTTAAAATGGTTCAGAAAAAATAAAATTCCGTTCCATGCACAAATAGTTTTATGCCCAGGGTATAATGACGGTGTGGAATTAGAGCGTACTTTATCCGATTTGGCAGAGTTAAAAAATACGGTGTTGTCAGTTGCAATTGTTCCTGTTGGGATAACTCAATTTCGAAATGAAAAAATACGTAAAGTGGATAAAAAATGTGCTGAGCAAACAATAAAAATTGCTTCAAAATACAAAAGGGTATGTTGCTCGGATGAGTTTTTCTTGCTTGCCGGCGAAGACATTCCGCCTGCAAAATATTATGGGAGCTTTTCGCAGTTGGATGATGGTGTTGGTTCGATAAGATATTTGCTTGAAGATTTTAGACACCTGAAACTGCCAAAAGCAATTTCAAAAAAACAAAAAATTGTATTTGCAACCTCTTATGCTGCTGTTTCTGCGTTAGAAAAGATTTCAGCGAAGCTTAATAAAATAAAAAATCTCGAAACAATAGTTTTACCCGTAAAATCTCAATATTGGGGTGAGAATATTACTGTTGCAGGTTTAATAACTTCTGATGATTTAATTCGTACCGTGTCTAACATTGATTGTAATCTTGTAGTTATTCCGTCTGTCATGCTTAGAAAATACAGTGAGGATTTCCTGGATGGTAAAACCTTGGATTATGTAAGGAAAAAGACGGGTAAAAAATTTTTTGTGGTTGATAATATATATTCAATGAAAGAATTTACGGATTATTTGTTAAAATTATAAAAGAGGCGATAATCTAATTACCGCCTCTTTTGAATAATATCAATTCTTATAATTAGTATCTTTCGAGATATTTGTCGATTTCCCATTGAGAAACGTATGTTCTAAAAGAATCCCATTCTTTGCGTTTTGTGGACATAAATTCATTATATGCGTGTTCACCAAGTGCAGCTCGTCCTACAAGAGATTTATCGAGGTATTCAAGAGCTTCCGCCAAAGAACCCGGTAGAGAATCGATTCTTTGTTTTTTACGTTCCTTTGTTGTTAATTTGTATATATTGCTTTCGACAGGAGCAGGTGGGTCAATCTTATTTCTTACGCCGTCTAAGCAAGCTTCTAAAATTGCAGCAAATGCAAGATACGGGTTACAAGCAGGATCCGGAGAACGCAGTTCAACCCTTGTTGAAATACCTCGTTTTGCAGGTACTCTTAACAATGCACTACGATTAGCCAGTGACCAAGCCAAATAAACCGGAGCTTCATATCCCGGAACAAGACGTTTATAGCTGTTTACTGTCGGATTAAGAATGGCTGTAATGCTTTTTACATGTTTAAGCATACCACCTATGGCGTATTTGGCGGTATCAGACAGTTCATATTCCGCCTTTGCGTCATAGAAAGCGTTCTTGCCGTCTTTAAATAATGATACATTGCAGTGCATGCCTGAACCGTTAATACCATATATAGGTTTTGGCATAAATGTTGCATGCAGATTGTGCTGGGCTGCAATAGCCTTAACTGCAATTTTAAATGTTGCAACATTATCAGCTGCCGTTAAAATATCTGCGTATCGAAAGTCAATTTCGTGCTGTCCGTCTGCAACTTCGTGGTGAGAGGCTTCAATATCAAAACCCATTTCCTGTAATGTCAGGACTATATCCGAACGGACATCTTCACCTAAATCTTCAGGTCCTACATCATAATATCCTGCACTGTCTTGAGTTGTTGTCGTAACGTTTCCATGTTCATCTTTAGCAAATAAAAAGAATTCTGCTTCGGGTCCTACGTTCATTGAGAAACCCATTTTTTCAGCCTCTTTCATAACTCTTTTAAGGTTGCAACGAGGACATCCTTCAAATGGTGTCCCATCAGCATTATATATATCACAAATCAACCTTGCGGAATTTATGCCGTCTTTTCCCCTCCAAGGTAACAATTGGAATGTGTTTTTGTCGGGATGGAAAAACATATCCGATGTTTCAATGCTTCTAAAACCTTTAATGGATGAGCCATCCAGCATAATTTCATTAGCCAAAGCCTTATCTATTTGCTCTGACGGGATTGTCATGTTTTTTACTTGACCGTTTATATCAACGAATTGTAATTTTATAAACTTTATATTGTATTCTTTTATTAATAATTTTATTTCATCATCAGTAAAATTTTTGTCATCCAATCTTCTGTGCATAAATTCTTTCATATTTCCCTCTTTCTTAAAAGCAGTATCTTTTAAAATAATATTATCATTTTTTATTATAATTTTGAAAAATCTTAATTATTTCTTTACAAAACTAATTAAATAAAGTCAGCTGTTTTTCAAAGTGTTTCTTTAAAAAAGACTTTCTGTGATATTCTGTTAATCCGTATTTATCAATAGCAGCCAAATGTTCTTTTGTAAGGTATCCGGCATTGTGCTCCCAACCGTATTTTGGATATTTCTTGTCTAATTGCTCCATATATCTGTCACGGGTTACTTTTGCCAGTATACTTGCGGCGGCAATCGATGCGGATTTACTATCCCCTTTTACAACATATTTTTGCGGGTAATTAAAATTTTTTATTAATTTATTACCGTCGACTAGAACAAGAATATTATTTTTATTTATTTCTTTAATAACATTTTCGCATGCGAGCTTCATTGCTTTTAAGGAAGAATTTAATATATTAATTTCTTCAATTTCTTCAACCTCAATACATATTGTAGAATTAATTGTTTCAGATTTTATTATATCGTATATAGCTTCTCTTTTCTTTTTGCTCAGCTGTTTGCTGTCATTTAAATTTGATAAATCTTTTATTAAAGGGGTATTGTTTTCGGGAAAGTAAACAGCAGATGCAAAAACCCCTCCCGCAGCAGGACCTCTTCCGGCTTCGTCAGTACCTATTATTGCAGCCTTAAAGGCTTTATCAAAATTAAATAATTCGTTTATATGAGAATTTTTTTTCATAATAACCCTAATCAAGAATAAATTTACCGGTTTTTCCTTCACGGAAATCTCTTAGTACATAAGCCGCACATCTTTCTATGTCAGGATTACCTCCTGAAATAACCCAATTACGCTTAATTGATATGCTTTCTAAAGAGAGTTCTTCATCTCCGGTAAAACCGTAATGTTCTCTTACCAAGTCAGAATATTTTTCATCAAGTATTTTTAATAAATTTCTTGCAACAAGTTCATTTGAATATGCATTTTCTGATACAGAATTAACAAAGGCAAGCTTTTGAGCGGCGTCTTGATTTTCCTGCTTCATTGGTATAATCCCCGGAGTATCAAGCAATTCCAGTTTAGGGTTAATTCTAACCCACTGTTGCTGTCTTGTTACTCCTGCTTTAGCGCCTGTTTTGGTTTTGGAAGAACGTGTAAGTTTGTTTATAATGCTTGATTTCCCTACATTAGGCATCCCCACAACCATTACTCTTGCGGGTCTTCTTAGTAAGCCTTTCTTCATTATTTCTTGAATACGAGGTTCAGATAGCTCCTCAGCTTTTTTTATAATTATATTTAAGTCTTTAGAATTTTTTGCGTCTGAAAGCAGAACGGGAACGTTATTTTTTTCTTCAAGAATTTGTACCCATTTTTTTAATTCGCTTTTATCAACTAAATCCGATTTATTTAGTAATATTAAACGAGGCTTTTGTCCTAAAAGCCTCGTTATATCTTCGTAACTGCTCGAAATCGGCAGTCTTGCATCTACGACTTCAATCACAGCATCCACCAATGAAAGCTGCTGTTTTAATTGCTTTTCAGCCTTGGCAATATGCCCCGGATACCAGTGAATATGTGTCTTATCTTTTTTCAATTTTTTCCTTGATACGAGTAGCCTTACCTGAGCGTTCTCTCAAGTAGTACAGTTTAGCACGTTTTACATCACCGCGTCTTACAACGTTGATTTTTTCAATTCTTGGTGAGTGAATCAAGAATACACGCTCAACACCAACACCTTGGAAAATCTTTCTAACGGTGATAGTTTTGTTAATGCCAGAGCCGTGTTTTTTAATAATAGTACCTTCAAAAGCCTGAATTCTTTCTTTGTTACCTTCTACGATTCTTACAAATACTCTGACTGTATCGCCCGGATTCATTTCCGGTAATTCTTTTTCCAAATATGGTTTTTCTAATTCATCAATAATAGGGTTCATTTTTCGTTCCTTTATAATTTTATTATTATTACTTTTACTATTTAAATTCCTTAAATCGGCTCATCCACATATATATCACCGACGCACGTAAGTATTGAAATCGTATTACAAACAAGAATATTTTGCAAGTAACATTTCAGAATGTAACATTTATTGTAACATCCCGCAAAATTTCCTATTCAGGTGATTAATATTAATATATGAAAATATTTTCACTTTCAAATATAAAATATCCGGCTATGTCTGTGTTTACAACTTTATCTTTAGGACACAGTCTGCCGTTGGCTGCGCCGTCTTATAAAATCGCGGCTATCCCTGATAGATTTGAAAAGGTTGTAAAAATACAAAATCCGGTAGATAAATATACTCAAGAAGATTTGCCCGCAGTTTTTAGAGAAGCTGTTAATCCGAGCGGATGGACTGTGAATAAAGATACCTTAAAAATGGCGCCAAGTCCTAAAATTAAGATTATGGAGAAAGACACTTTAGCTTCAGTTGTTGTTGATATTACCCATTCGATTCTATTCAGGTATGATAAGCAAGGAAAGGTTATAGAGGCTTTTAAGGCTGCTACGGGTGCTCCGTCTACTCCGACACCGGTGGGGATTGCAAAAATCGTTGGGAAATTGACATATCCTTATTCAACATTACCTCGAAAGTGTAAGAGAAGAAGATTCCCAAGGAATTACGGACCCAAAATCCTTTTAACATATAAAATAAACCCTAAAACCGGGAAATTACATGATGACGGTGTCTATCCCCATGGTACAAAATTTGAAAATGCAATAGATAAAGGGCATATAACGGGCGGATGTACAAGGGTTCATAATAGAGATATATTGTATCTGTCCGATATTCTTGAAAAAGGTATGTATGTCCTGTTTACAAAATAAGGTAATTTAATATGAAAATTTCTGCAATACAAACATATAAATATTTTAATAAAACAGATTTAACGCAGTCGGATAAGCAATTGTACAATAAGTCGTATAACCTGTCACCACACAATAAACAGGAGTTGCCTCGTTTTGCATATTCGTATATAAATTTTAAAGGCAAGGCTGATTTTGAAAGAACTGTTGATGCTAATTACTTCAAACTGCCTGTAAGTGCAAAACCTGATGTCTTTCAGATAGCCGCAGCTCAAAATATTTTGTTGGATAATGATGTTCTTGTAACCGCACCTACCGGAACAGGCAAAACGGCAATTGCACATTATGCAATCGGAAAAAACTTACGAGATAACAAAAAAACATTTTATACAACTCCGTTAAAAGCATTGAGTAATGAAAAATACAGAGATTTCCAACGTATATACGGGAAAGAAAATGTCGGGATTTTAACAGGTGATATCAAAGAAAATATAAATGCACCGATTGTTATAATGACAACAGAAGTCTATCGTAATATGGTTTTTGGCAAATACTTCGGTAAAGAAAATGAGCTTCTTAAGGATTTAAAAACCGTTATATTTGATGAATTGCATTATCTTGGTGATGTTGATAGAGGCGGTATTTGGGAACAATCAATATTTCTTTCCGAGCCTGAAACTCAGTTATTATCATTGTCTGCAACAATAGGAAACAACCGTGATATTGCAGATTGGATGTCAGGGATAAGAAATCAAGGACAGCCTGAAATTGTATCCGGCGAGCCTATAACTGATGCATTAGGAGAGCAGGACCCTGTCGTAGTAACGAAACCGACTCCGGAAATATCAAAAGAGTCTGCCAAGGAAGTATCAGAGAATAACAAAAAGCTCGCAAAATATCAAGCAAATGAATATTTGCCTGTTCATACCGTTCTAATTGATGTGCCAATTTCAAACCGACATGTTCCGTTGGAGTTTGAAAATATAAATGTTGATGATATAACAAAGCCTGAAAAATCAAAAAAGAAGTCTAAATTTAATGAAAAGATAGATAAATTATCTAATATGGCTGATAAGAAAGGTATCATTCCGGCTTTTGCCTATACTGATGTCGTAAGAATGTTAAAAGATGAAAATAAGCTGCCTGCAATATTTTTTGTGTTCGACAAGCGAAACAGCAAGGATATATTGGAATATTTGACAAAATACGGACCGAAACTTACGACGGATAACGAAAAAGAATTAATAATGGATACCGTTGAGAAATTCGACGAAGAAGGTAAATATCTGGGAGAAACTCTGGATATGAAAGCATTATTAAAGGGTTATGCCGTACATAATGCAGGACTTTTGCCAACACAAAAAGAGTTGGTTGAAGAACTGTTCCAAAATAAATTGGTAAAGGTAGTTATTGCAACTGAGACTTTGTCTGCAGGAATAAATATGCCAACGAGAACAACGGTTATAACAGCATCAAGGAAACCTTCTTCAAATCCCGACGGACCTGATAATAAAAGAAGAATTACCGCAAATGAGTTTCATCAAATGGCAGGTAGAGCAGGAAGACGTGGAATTGATACTAAAGGATATTGCTATACACTCAGTTTAAATGAGGATGAACATTCCGCATTTGATATGTTGGTTCATTCAAGCCCAAACAGGTTAAAAAGTGCATTAAGACCGGATTATTCCTTTATAACAAAATATTATAATGAACTTCAAGACGATAATATGCTTGAATTGTTATTTGATAAATCTTTTTATACATATGATAAAAACCCTCAAACAGCCTTGAGAAATAAAGAAAATTTGCGAAATTTATTTACTAATAAAATAAATATGCTAAAGAATTTTGACTATCTGACGACTGAAAATAATTTAACCGATAAAGGAATTTTAATATCAAATCTTAACGGGTATGAACAAATTCCGGTTATTGAAATGGTAAGTTCAAAAGCTTTTGAAAAGATGTCAGCAGCCGAATTGGCAGGAGCAGTTGCGGCTTTAGCAAATGTTGAGCCTAAAAAAGATGGTCAATTTACAAAAGTTTTTGGCGATAAACCAAAAGGTTATGATTGGTCAAATTCAACACTGGAGAAATATGTAAAAGAATTAAATAATACATTAAATAAATATAACGATTTATCGACAAAAAATGACCGAAAGTTCAGGCAAATAGAAATAAATAATGAACTTACAAACAACATTTATAAATGGGCGGAAATGAACTCGCAAAATGAGGATTCTACGCAGAACTGGAGTAAAATTTATTATAGTGCGGATAAACGGAAATATAAAGATGAGGGGACCTTGTTTAAGGGTATAATGATGACAATTGATTTGTTACGTCAAATGAAACTCGTGGCTCAAACGGGTGTCGAATTGGCTCATTCAACTAAAGATTATTCTTATTATACAGAACTTATACAAAATATTGACAATGCTGTTAATTTAATAAGTAGAGAACCTGCAATTGGCTAAATTTAAATATTATTTGAAATATATTTTCAAAATGTCAGAAGTATCAAATAATTTGTTGAGAATCTCTTGTCTGATGCGGTATGTTCTCGGATATAAGTTTTTGTAAACTTCATCATATTCTGTTTTTGCCTTTAGGGCTAATTTGGATAACCAATTTGTCATAAGTGTGTTATTTGCCTCTTTCATCTTATTGCAATTTGTTAGAATACACATTTTATTTTTTATTTGAGAGTTTTTGAAATAAAAATACTCAACTTCGTTTGGAAAATCTATAGAAGGCGTGCACAGTTCCTTAAGCATTCTGTTGTTATCTGCTTGCAGTTTGTTAATACCCGCTCTTATTTCTTCCCGAAGTATCATATCGGCAACAGCAGGATTACTTTTCCCTTCAGAATACAAAAGATAAGCATTTTTATTAAAATCTTTATTGTTTACTTTGTAATATTTAAAAGTGTTTGCAGCTAAATTCCTAATGACAAGATTATCCATAGTATACCTTCAATTTAATTAAAACTTGTGAATTTTTAAATTTGTTATTCAGTTTATTATTTGTGGTAAGTTTCTCCTCGCATAATTTTAAAAGCACGATATATTTGTTCAACAAGTATTAAACGTGCAAATTGGTGAAGGAATGTCATTTTTGAAAAACTCATTTTAAAATCTGCTCTTTTTGATATTTTTTCGGATAATCCGCAAGAGGAGCCTATTATAAATACTACTTCGGGTAATCCCTGATTAATCAGGCTTTCAATTTTGTGTGAAAAATCCTCCGAGGATAGTTGTTGCCCTTTTATTTCCAGGGTAATTACATAGGTTTGGGGTTTTATATGTGAAAATATTTTTTCAGCTTCTTCATCAAGAGCTTTTTGCGTCAGATTTTCATCTTTAATTTCTGTCGGTTGAAGCTCAATAATTTCTATCGGGCAATATGGCGTAAGACGTTTCATAAATTCTGAAATACCGTCTTTCAAAAATTTCTCTTTAATCTTTCCAAGAGCAATAATTTTAATTTTCATTATTCATCCTTGGCAATATATACAGTTCTTGTAGGGAATGCAAAGTCAATTCCTGCGGCTCTGAACTCTCTAATTGCCGCTAAGATAAATTTTTCTCTTTCTTTCAGGTATTTTGCATAATTTTTAGTTTTAACGTAAGCATTAACTTTAATATTTATTGAACTGCTATCTAAAGTTTCTAAGTATACAATGAAGTCATTTGAAATTTCTTGTGTTTCTTTTAATATTGTTTCAAGAATTTTTATTGCTTCCTCAAGCTTTTCGTTACTTGTATCGTAAGTTACTCCAAAAGTCTCAAAAATTCTTCTTTTATGCCCGTTTGTAACATTAACTATTTCAGAACTTGCAATTAAACTGTTAGGTATAATGGTTAAGAAATTATCAAGTGTTCGTATTTTAGTCGAACGCATATTAATATCTTCAACAATACCTTCGTAAGAGCCGAATTTTATATAATCTCCGATTTTGAACGATTTGTCAGATATGATTGAAACAGTCCCGAAAATATTAGACAAAGTTGCGTTAGCTGCAAGCCCTACTGCTAAACCTGTAATCCCAAATCCTGCGATTAAGGATGATACCGAGTAACCGTGTGTTTGTAAGAATGATGCAATAACAACAAAGAATAATATAATTTTAAAAATCTTTGTCAGTATCGGAAAAAATTGAACCAGTTGGTTGTTTTTATCCGCGGCAAGCATTCTTTCCGTTACCGTTTTTTCAAATATATCTAACAACTTACATACGCCGTACAAAATTGCGATATTTATCAGGACTTCAAAGATTAAGCCAAAATTAAACTCTTTTAATATTTTAACCGATTTTATAATATTGTTGTACAATTGGTGTATCATAAATTTTCTCCGTTTATTGTTTTATGAACAAATTATATCATGGATAAAATTAAAACATAAAACTTGTTATTTGTATAAGGTTATTTTATAATGTCGTTATGAAGAGGATTATTTTATTTATTACATTATTATGTATAGTTTTTAGTCAGTTTGCGTTTGCGGAAACCACTGCCGACACTGATGTCCAGATAAATTCGTTGTATGCCGCCAATAAATTGGATGAGGCATATAAATTATTGATATCGATTCCCGATGAGGAACGAACCTCGCAGCAATGTATTCTTATAGGTAATATTTTGATGGATAAGGGCAGCCCCGATGAAGCTATGTTTATGTATAAATCAGCTCTGGACAAAGATTTGAAATCGTACAAGGCATATTATAACATTGGGAATATTCATCTGACTGCAGGTCGTCCAAACATGGCAATTGATAACTACAAGTTGGCAATAAAGTATAATAAGGAATTTGCTCCTGCATACTATAATATGGGATGTGCGTATATAAAGTTGAATGATTTAAAAAAAGCAAAATCAGCTTTTCATAATGCTGTTTTTTATAAACCTAATAATGCTGATTATCATTATAATCTTGCTTATACATACAAAACTTTGGGTAAAACTAAAGATGCGCAGTATTATTTAGATTTTTATAATAAAATTATCCAAAATAACTATTAAAGGCGGATATTGTGAGTAATTTTAAAGGTATAATTTTTGATTTCAACGGGACATTGTTTTTTGATTCGGAAAAACATTTAAGAGCTTGGCGTAATTTTTCTAAAAAATTACGTGGTGTTCCCTTTTCTGATGAAGAAATGAGAGAACATATGTTCGGAAGAACTAATAAAGATATTATTTCTTATGCTATCGGGAAAGAACCATCCGATGAATTAGTTGAGAAAATGGCAAAAGAAAAAGAAGGTTTATACAGAGAAGAATGCATAGCAGAGGGAGAAAAATGTAAATTGGCACCTTATGCAACAGAGTTTTTAGACTATCTTAAATCTAAAAACATACCAAGAACTATTGCAACAATGTCCGAAAAAGATAATGTCGATTTTTATATAAAACATTTTGATTTGCCGAGATGGTTTGATGTCGATAAAATTGTTTATTCGGATGGTAAAATAAAAGGCAAACCCGCTCCGGATATATATCTTATTGCCGCAAAAAATTTGGGTTTAAAACCTGAAGAATGTATAGTTGTAGAAGATGCTATTTCGGGTATTGAATCCGCAAGAGCTGCAGGCATAGGTAAAATTGTTGCAATATCTTCAATGGAGCCTGTCGAATATTATAAACAGATATCATCAGTAAATCTTATAATTAAGGATTACAAAAATTTTGATGAAATTTTATGTGCGGATATAAAAAATACGACACTTGAGAAAAGTGCCGTATAAAGTGTGTAGGTGTGTAGAATCTTTTTTATTAAGCCTTGAAAGTATTGTATGACCTTTCAACGTTTTTGCTAAGAACACTTTTGATACTTTCTTCTTCCTGCATATAAGCATTGTATTGTGTATCAATTTTCTTTTGATCCATTTCGTATTTTTTATCTTGCATCTGAATTTCTTGCATGTCTTTATTGTATTCAGCCTCAGCTTTTTTGATAGCATCGCTATCGGTTTCATCGGTAATTGTAGAACTGTTACTTAAACCTATTGTTTCGTAGAATAGTCCGTTAATATTTATGGCTTCCGTATTATCACTTTGAGTAGGTTTTACAAGTGTATAAGCTCCATTACGAAGTCCTTCTTCTAAATCTCTTGATGAAATTTTGAAGTCTTTGTCTTCAATAAGCTTATACTCAAATTGTTCTACCTGAGCATAAATAGGTTGCTTAGTTTCCTGGTCATAACCCATTTTTACGTTTTCCATTTTACCTGTCGGTACTTGCTCCCATTTATATCCGAGAATGTTTGCGCCATTTGTAACATACATACCTATTGAACCCAAATTTTCCAAGGTTAAATAATCCTTTTGGATTGATTGTCCGTCTGTTGCAAAAATATTTGAATTAAGGAACAGATGGCTTGTGTTGAGAGCTTTAATGTACTTTTCCTGAATTGCTTGAGTATCGAGTGCTAATCTTGTTTTTGCATCATTGACTTGCTGCCCTTTTAAAGACAGGTTGTTTAATTGTGCGGTAAGGTAGAATAGTCTTGCTTGAGAAGCTGATAAACCCATAATTTTATCCTTTTTCTTGTTCTATAATCTCCTTAACGGCATAATTTAACCTAATCTTTAATAATTAAGACTGTTTGTTAAGAGTTCTTAACAATCTATAAATTCTCCAAATTGCAAATTTCTAATTTCTTTTTCCGAGGAAGATGTTTAATCCGATATTCTTCTTTTTGAGCTTCTTTTTTTGTCGGGAACTCTTTAGTGTAAACTAATTTAACGGGCTTGTTTGCTCTGGTATACTTAGCGCCTTTTCCGGTCTTGTGCAGCTCAAATCTCCGCAGGACATCATCTGTGTATCCGCAGTACAAAGTATTTCTTTCTGTTAAAATTATATATACATAAAATTTTTTATCTTCCATTTCAATTTGTATAATATACAAAAATGTTGGATTATACATCCAACATTTCAAGTATTAATTTGAGTTTATACAAAATAAGTGGTGATTCTTAGCCTATGAATCCGCCTCCGCAAGAACAAGAACCGCAGCTGCTTGAAGATGCGACAGATGCACATCCTGCACCGCCAAATCCTCCTGCAAAACCACTATTACTTAATGCTGCCATAGCATTCGCAAAACCTTGCATAAAGGTTGAATTGTTTGCCAAATTCTCGTTTCCGCCATTTGCGTAGCTGCTGAAATCGATATTTAAAGAGAACGGATTTGTTGGTATGAACATATCATAATTGTAAACAGGGACATCAAACAAAGGTACGTAACCGTTTGATGCAATTGAACCGGTTGTCTCAACATCATTCTTTTGTTTAGATGTTTGTGCTGTTTTGATATCGCTTGAATTACCTGTTAAAATACTATTCATGTTTCTAACTCCTTAATATCAACTCGTTACATTAATATAAACAAATTTAAAAAAGCTAAATTTCAGCATGTATTGTTTTTGTAACATTTATTTACAAACTCTATAAAATTGTTAAATTATCGTATTTATATGCTTAGATGTTATATAGGAACTTTAATATGAGCATGACAGTTAAGAAAACCTCAATACCCCATATGACCAATCGCCTCTATCGAGGCGCAAAAGTTATGAAAAATTTGGCATTAATTCCTGCGGGAACAAGCTTAGGAGCAGCTGCGATGGAAGCTTCTTCGCATTCTTTACCCGAAACGGTTGCATTTGCTTCAATTGGCTTTGTTTTTCTGAAAGTTGTTGAAAAATCTATAAATGTAGCACGTGCAAATAAAATTGATTTTCTAAGAATAAAATGCAGAGCAATGCGTCTAAGATTGACTCAAATGGAAAATATGTATAAGAAATTGTTTCCGAATGAGAAAAAGCTTGATTATTCAGAACAAAAAAAACATTTAACAAATATTTATGATGAATTAAATCGTTTAGGATAATAAAAAACCGGTATATTAATACCGGTTTTTATTATTGTTTTTTTATAATTTATTTACTGGCAACGGTTTCTTTTTCTTCTTTTTTGGAAGCAGACTTTTTGTTATGTGTTTCGTTTACAGAAATTTCAACGTTTTCCGAAATGTCTTCAACCGTATCATTTGTGTCTCCAGCGGATTCTGTTTCTGCTTCATCTGCATCTTCCGAAGAATCTTCATCAATATTATCGGATTCTTCATCCTTAATTTCATTATCTGAGGTATCTTCATCCGAAATTTCATTTTCCGTTGCGGTAATTTTTGCTGCATTTTCCTCATCTTCTTTTGCTAAGATTGCTTCAATTTCAGCTTCTTCTTTTGCTCTTACAACAGGGATAGAGAGCATTAATGCCATTTGAGAACCTTCTTGTTCAAAGCCCAATTCAAGTGCTTCTTTGTCCATTTCAACGTATTTAGATAGCAGGTCAATCAGTTCTTTTCTCATTCTATCCATCAATTCAGGGGACAAATTCGTTCTGTCTTGCATCAGGACAAATTTTAACCTGTTACATGCAACATCTTTTGCACTTTCTTCTTCCTGTTTATTTTCGGTTTGGCGGAAGAAACCAAGAACCTTGTTATATAAATCAGTAAATATATCTTTCATTCTTATTTCTCCTTACCGAACAAATTTGAGAAGAATTTTTTAACTTTTCCGGCAACGCTATTATCTTCTTTTAGATTAAGAAGCGGTACGTCTTCACCCATAATTCTTCTTGCTACATTATTATATGCCAGACCTGCAAGTGATTTATTATCATTGACAATTGGTTCGCCTTTGTTTGTAGATGTGATAATTCCTGCATCTTCAGGTATAACCCCGATGATAGGAGTTGATAATATTTCTTGAACATCTTCAACGCTCATCATATCGTTAGTTTCAATCATATTTGGTCTTACTCTGTTGATTAGAAGTTTATAAGATTTTATTTCTTCTTTTGCTTCTAATAAACCGATTATTCTGTCGGCATCACGAACTGCAGACATTTCCGGAGTAGTAACAACGATTGCTTCTGATGCTCCGGCAACTGCATTTTGAAAACCTTGCTCAATTCCTGCCGGACAGTCTACGAGAATAAAATCAAAATCTTTTTTTAATTCTTCGCAAATATCCTTTAATTGTTCTTCTGTTACCGCTGTTTTATCTCTGGTTTGAGCCGCGGCAAGTAAGCACAGGTTTGGATTTTTCTTATCCTTAACTAAGGCTTGTTTCAACTTACAGCGTTCTTCAACAACATCGACAATTGTGTATACAATTCTATTTTCAAGCCCGAGCAATAAATCTAAGTTTCTAAGCCCGAGGTCGGTGTCTATCATAACAACTTTTTTGCCGGTTCTGGCAAGAGCTGTCCCGATGTTAGCATTAGTGGTAGTTTTACCTACCCCGCCTTTACCGGAGGTTATTACTATTACTCGACCGCTCATTGTGTCTCCTTTTTCTGTCTTTTCCGATTTTTCTTCCGTATTGATTTTAATATCTTCTTCCATTAATGCTGTCATATATGTTATCTCCGTTATGCTTCATGAAGCTTGTATACCATAATGTGATTTTTACTTACTCTCGCCTCTTCAGGAACGTAGGTATCAGTTCTTTGAATGTAAGGCGTGTTTACCGTATCCGGTCTGCGAGCAAATACATTTCCTATTCTTATTTGTATTGCATTCAGTTTGAGTGCTCTTATTTTTGAATAAGAGTTTCCGTCTGAGCCCGCATGAGCAATTCCTCCTAAGATACCCCAAACGGTAATATCTCCTTTTGCAATAATTTCCGCACCGGGGTTCACATCACCTATAATTACAATATTACCTTCCGAGGATAGGCTTTGTCCGGAGCGAAGAGTTCTGTGAATGTACAGAGTAGGGAGTTTTTCTGTTTCCCTATCATTTTTTCTAATGTTTTCTAATTCCTCAGCATCTTCAAATGTTACAATTTGAATATCTGTTTCTATTGCAGGAGCCTGATTTGCATTAGTATCATTTGTTTCTTGTCGGGAATGTTCGACATTTTCTTCGGGATAGCGTTCTTCGAAATCACCTTCCCCGAATATTTTATCCAAAGCATTTGTCAGTTCTGCATTTACCTCTTCATTTTCAGCTTCGCTTGCAGAAATATCAAGTGCAGGAACGGATGCCCCCAACTGAGAAATTTCTATACCCAAAGCTTTTGCTGCTTCTGTTGTAGTTTCGGAACTTGTACTTATAAATTCAATTTGCGAATCCATAATTTCAACAAGAGTTTTGATACTTACCAATTCTGTTTCCGATAACTTCATGTCGCCAAGCTTCAAACATATTTTTTTGTTTTTTGCTTCAGGCATTTCAAGAATTTTACTTAGTTCGTAAATGACGTCAGAAGTCTTTTTAGAATGCGCCAAGTCGACTATAAACCCGTTTTCTACGTATCCCTTATCCATTAAATTTCCCTTCCTGAACATATAGTTAATCTGGTTGTTTTCAGGATACATAAAAAAATAAATATAAGCAATAATATATTGCGATATGTTGCAACATTTATTAATGCTTGTATTATTATGCTAAATCCATAAATGCCTTACCGCGACTTACTCTTCTGTTTAGTTCGACTTGAGTTATGTTGCCGTCACCGTTGATATCTAATCCTTCATTCCCTTCATAATTGCCGTCGCCTTTGCGAGCAACAACATTACTTTTAGCGCCTTTAGGAACATAATTCATTGCATATAGTTGTCCGGATGTTAATCTTTGATTGCTGTCAAATCCCGCAACGACTTTTTCTCTTTGAAGAGTTAATTCAGCTAAATCGAGTTGTTGCATTATATTCATTCTTGCTATTTTATCTTTTGTTAAGTTTAGTCCGTAAACCTGATTTAAGTCTTTAATTGCAATATCTGTCCATTGTAATAAGCCGACAGCTCTTTTCCCATCCCAATTAGTTGGAACTGTCCTAAAACCGGATTCTTTATACATTACACCAAAGATATCTTCATAGTTGCAATTAACTTTTTGTGCTATTTGCTGCAATCTCTGTTGTACAGCTTTGCCAAGTTTTACATGCCCGTTCCTTTTATATGTTACGGAAGTATCTTTTGATGTAGTTTGCTGAGGCGTTTGTTGTTTACTCGTAAAGCTTTGTTGGCTTGCTTTTGGTCCTCGTTGACTGCCCGAGGTTTGCCTTTGTGTTTGAATTTGTGGTTGAGCTTGTGCTTGTGCACGTTGATCGCTTCCCTGTTGCTGCATCATAGCTCTTTGCTGTTGCCCAACGACTCGCGGTTGTTGAACTCTTTGCTGTTGTTGCTGTGGTGTTTGTGTTTTCCACATATAAGGAGCAAGCATTGAATACGGCATTATGTCTACTTGATAATTTGTTGTTAATGTTGTTAAGGCGGGATTCAATATTACCCCATTATTTGTCGGATTCCCAAATATTTGCGGGGTTGTCGATTGAACCGGTAATCCCGAAATAAATCCGCCTGACGGAGGAATTGAGCCTATCCAAGGGTAAACTCCGTTTGTTGCATCCAAACTGAATGGTCCAATTGCATTATCGGTATCATATGATTTTTTTAACATTGCTTGAACGTAAGGCGGAATTTGTCCGTTTGGTCCGAGAGGGTTATTACCCGGTATTGCACTTTGTCCAAAGATATTGTTTGAATTCGAATAAGCAGAGGTTAATCCCGGAGTATAACCATAATTTGTTGGAGTATTTGTTCCGGCGGACATTGTTGCAGGAGTGCCGCCTGCTCCGTTTATGTTGCTTGCGGCTAAATTCCCCGACGTTGCAGAGGGTTCTCCTGATATTGTTGTCGGATTTGAGCCTGTGTTTGCAGAGGAAGAAAGGCTTCCTGTATTGTTGCCCTGAGTAACCGTTCCGCTTGAAGACTGTGAACTTGATATATTCCCAGTTCCGGCTTGTTGTGATGGTTGTCCCCCAAGAAGATTCCCAACCTTTGTGTCATCATTTATGCTTTGAACGTTTCCTCTTTGTATCGGATGCGGATTGTTGTTTCTTCCGCTTCTTCTGCTCTCGTGATAAAATAATGAATCTCTGTACGGATTATATGAATGAGGGTCATAAAATCCTGAATAGCCATATTGCCCGCTGTTATCATTTTTTAGATTACGTAATAACGCCGACAACATGCTTAAACCTAACCATGCATCCATATAGCTGCTGTTTATGTATCCATAACCATAATACATTATTATTTTCCCTTACCTTATTTATATAAAGTATTTCTGACTTGTAAAATTGCTATATTTCATATCATGTAAATAAATCTTAACAAAATTTTAGTAATACTAAAGCCAATTTATTTTTTTTATTGTATTATAGTTTCGGAGTAGAGATAAGTATTATGTTTAACGAAACAAAAACTCATGAAATAACAGTCGACGTTGTAATTTTGACGATTATAAACAATTCAATACAAGTATTGCTTGTAAAACGTGAGAATGAACCGTTTAAAGATAAATGGGCAATCCCCGGCGGGTATGTTCGTTTGAGTGAAAATTTGGATCAAGCTGCATTGAGAGTTTTAAAAGAACGTACAAATGTAGATAATATTTATTTGGAGCAATTATACACTTTCGGAGATCCTCTTCGTCACCCTAATTCAAGGGTTATAACTTGTGCATATTTCGCTCTTGTAAGGGCTGAAGATATTAAAGTTGTTTCAACTCCGGAACTGGGTTGGCATAAGGTTTCCGATTTGCCGCCATTGGCATTTGACCATAAAGAAATTATTCAATATTCGCTGAAGCGTACAAGGGAAAGATTGGAGATTTGTCCTGTTGCTTATCAGCTGTTGAATGAAAAGTTTACACTAACTGAAATGCAAAAATCTTACGAGTTAATTATGGAAAAGAAACTTGATAAGAGAAATTTCAGAAAGAAGGCTCTTGCGACTGAAGGGTTGATTGAATTGAATGAGTTCACTAAATCATCATCTAAGCGTCCTGCAAGATTATATACGTTTGAGAGTATTAAATTAAATTCCAAACGTGCCCATTTCATTTCTAAGAAAAAGGAGAAAAAATAATAAATGCTTAAGTTTATTTGGACTATACAGATTATAACTGCTTTTTTATTGATTGTGTTAATATTGCTGCATTCCCCTAAAGGCGATGGCATCGCCGGAATTGGCGGGGCATCACAGCTGTTTTCATCTCAAAAAAGTGCAGAAAAAGGCTTAAACAAATTAACAGGTATTATTGCCGGAATATTTTTGTTTTGCACATTTTTGTTAGGTTTTGGATTAATAAAGTAAGAAACTATGAATATTCTTGTAACAGGTGCTACTCGTGGTATAGGTCGTGCTATTGCGGATGAACTTTCGTCTGTCGGTGATGTTTTTGTTACAGGACGAAACGAAGATTTGCTAAAAAATATTTCTTATGCCAAAGACTCTTGTGTATGTGATTTATCGGCGGATATTACACCATTAATTGAGTTTATAAGTGCAAATAAAATAGAAGTGCTTGTTAATAATGCAGGTGAATATATTTATTCTCCGATAGACAAAATCAATAGTGACGATGTCTCTGATATCTATAATACAAATTTAATAAGCCCTGTAAAATTAATTTCTGCCGCTGTTCCTTATATGAAACTTAAAAAGCATGGCAGGATAGTAAATATCGGTTCAATATCAGGGGTTATGGGAGAAGCAAATGCTTCATTGTATTCTTCTACAAAAGCAGGTCTGATAGGTTTAACGAAGGCTCTTGCTCTTGAACTTGCCGAATTTAATATTACCGTAAATACTATTAATCCCGGGTGGGTGGATACAGAATTGAGTATGAGTTCAATTGAAGATAGCAATTTTTCACGAGAGGAGATTGTACAATGTATTCCTCAGAGGAGATTTGTTGAGCCTAAGGAGGTTGCAGCTTTAGTGAAGTATTTAATTTCAGATGAAGCAAAAGGTATTACCGGACAAAGCATAAACTTGTGTGCAGGTTTAAGTGTCGGAATATAGTATATTTGTCGAGTTTGTATTTTTTTACTCTTCATGATAATTTAGTTATACAGAGGTGAGGTTTATATGATTGATAAGAAGATTAGTATTTCGTTTGTGATTATATTGCTTGTAGGTTTGAGTTTGATTTTTTATTCAAACTCGTTGAACAGAGAGATAGAAACCCCGAGTGCAACCTTTGTATTTGATGCGGTTGATATTTTATCTCCGGTCGATGGTAATGTGGCGAAAATTACCGTATCTTCCGGTGATAGAATTAAGTTCGGTGATATTATTGCCGAAATTAATGAAAATTCTTCGAATTGTTCAAAGGATATGCGTAAAATAGAGAAAAAGGCAACTGCAGATTATACCGATGCCGCTCTTGGATATAAAGACGGTGCAATTTCAAAAGAAGAATATGACAAAGAATTAGCTGAATATAAAATTGTTAAAAATAATGGCAAATGTACCGGGGAAAAAGGCTCACTAAAATATTTGCATGCCCCTCAAGACGGTATTGTTGATGTTAAAATTTCAGAGGGTGCGGATGTATCAAAAGATACAGTTGTTGCTGTTTTAAAGGAGCACAAAGAATATATAAAGGCATACGTATCACCAAAGTATAAGAAACGTATTAAGGCAGGACGAAAAGCCGTAATATCAATTGTTAAATATCCCGAAAAATCGTATACCGGCGAAGTTATTGATGTCGGTTCGATTGATATATACGGTCTACCTGTAAATGTATCAATTAATGAAAATTTGTCGGATTTAAATTTGTCTGATGGCGATTATGCTGTTGTAAAACTTTTAAAGAAGTAACAAGTTAAATTAATTGCGGAACAAATTTTAATTTTTTAGGTGGAGTATTTCGTAAATATCCATTTTCTTGGATTTCCCTCGAATTTGGACATCACCTATTTTTATTACGTCTGCAATATCGCTGATATATGAATAGGTTGAACTGCTAACAAGGAGATTTGTATGATAAACCTTGTTATAACCTTCAATTCGGCTTGCAAGGTTGACGGTATCTCCGATAACAGTGTATTCGAGACGTTTCTCTGAACCGATATTGCCGACAAATGCTTCTCCCGTATTTATACCGATGCCAATTTCAATTTTCGGTTTCCCTTCAAACAGCCACTTCTCTCTGAGGGCTTCGACTTTTTTTAGCATTTCGTATGCGCATTTTACCGCATTAATAGGGTGGTTAAGGTCTTGTATCGGTTCTCCGAATATTGCCATTACAGCATCTCCGATAAATTTGTTTATAACTCCGTTGTATTTTGTAATTATAGGTTCCATTTCCGAAAAGTATTCGTTAAGGATTTTTGAAACATCTTCAGCAGAAAGCTTTTCGCTCATGCTTGTAAACCCTCTTATGTCAGAGAATAAAACAGTTACAACGGCACGCTTGCCGCCCAACTTTATATCATCAATATTTTGTACTACATTTTGCATAACGTCTTGGGAGATGTATTTCCCCATTGCTTGTTTTATTTTCTCTTTATTCCTGCCCTCAACTATAGAACGATAGGAGTATGCAAAAATTGAGGCTAAAATCATTACAATTAGTGGTGTAATAACAGGGATATAGAATACTTTATTATAACAGTATATAGCAAAAATCAGATAGACAATGAAACTGCCGATTAGTGTCAGAATAGCCCCAAATATTGGAAGTTTATGTATTATAATAAATACGAAGATAATAAAAACCGCATACCAAAATAGTTCTGTAAAAATATCACTGTATGAAACGAAATCTTTATTTATTATGTTTTCATAATTTGTAGCCTGAATATCAACCCCTGGATGTTTTTCAAGTATAGGAGTCGGTGTTACATCTTCCAAGCCTACTATTCCCATAGCCTTGATGTTGCCGCCGACAATAACAGCTTTTCCTTCAAATTCTTTCGGGTCAATTATTGGCTTCAACCCCTTTTGTAGATTATCATATGATTGAATAATGTCAGATGCGGAGTATTTTTTATGCGTATATCCGTCTTTGTGTATTTGTTTGTAAAATCTTAGCGGTGTTTCCATGCCGGAGGGTACTACAATTGCAGGAATTTCCAAACCTGTCTTATCAACTTTAATCCTATCGGGATATAGTGTTATGCTGTCGGTATTATTTGCTAATAAATACATTCTCAAAGCTAAAGACGGGTAATATTTGCCATTAACAATAACAACTTGCTCCATGGCATTTGCGTATCCCCATAGCGTTAACGGTTGAGAAACAGAACCGGTATAGTGCACTTTGTCAAAATACTGTTTAGGATATTCTGATAGTCCCAAATAGTAGCTTCCGTATCCTTTAGCTTCGTTTGTGTACATTTGGGTATATTGGATGTTGGTTTTAATTGCAAACTTTTTATAGAAATTTTCAGTATATTTGTCATTTCGGTCTTTAGAAAATGCCCCTTCAGCTGCGGGAGCAAATCCTACAACAAGCTTTTTGCATTTGCCTACAGCATCAAAAAATTTTAAATCTGATTGCATATTATCTTTATCGGTGTTTTGAATTAATGCATCAAAGCCGATTACCTGAGGGTTTGCGTAGTCATTTAAATAATTTAAAATTTTTCCGTAGAATTCGCGCGGCCATGGCCAACGATGATAGGAAAGAGATTTGTCGTCTATAACAATTATTACCACATTTTCTGAAGATACCTTGTTGTGTGCGGTGTAATTTTTTATCATCAGCTTTTGAGCCATTGGCTCTAAAAAGGAATACGAGCATATAATTGTAATAATCACTAAAAATACCAATAGTAAAAATGCCTTTACAAAAAAGCCAATATCTTTAAGTTGTTTCATGCTTAGTCTATCCCTCTTCCTACATTTATGATATAATGAATTTTATAAAAGGACAATTTATGAATAAAAATTTAATAGAACTACTCGGTGAGGAAAAAGTTTTTCCTATAATAAGAAGTAATAAACAGGATGTTATTGTTAATACGGCAGAAGCGTTTATAGATGCCGGAATAAAGATTTTGGAGATTAATATTGATTCTCCTGATACCTTTAAGGCAATACAAAAAATTGCGGATAAAGCTGCGATTTGTGCCGGTGGAATAATTACTTCCTTTCAGGCTCAAGCTGCAATAGATTGCGGAGCTAAAATATTATCTTCCCCAATTTTTCAAATGAATTTGGTTAAGATATCAAAAGACAGACGTATTCCGTTAATTGCAGGCGCTTCTACGGCGAACGAAGCTTATATGGCATGGAAAGCTCGAGTACCATTAATAAAATTGTACCCGATTACTGCTATGGGCGGGGTGTTATATGTTGAAGATTTATTAAGACCAATGCCGTTTTTAAAAGTTCTTGTTCAGGGTAATGTAAAAATTAATGAAGCTCAGGCTTATTTAAAAGCGGGCGCATATGCGGTCGGTATCGGGCGAGATTTGTACGAAAATCGTTCTTACTCCGAAATTACCAAGCGTGCAAGTTACTTGCTGGAAAAAGCGAGAGGGTAGTATGGAAAATCAATCCTTAGATATAATAACTATTGGTGAAAGTTTGATTGAACTTTCGAGTGATACTAAATTGTCTAATACAAAATGTTTGTATAAATACTACGGAGGAGACAGCTTGGTATCAGCCGTCGCAGCATCAAGATTAGGTGCTAAAGTAGGTTTTATCACAAGGGTTGGAAATGACCCGTTTAAAGATTATTTAATGGATAGTTGGATGTCCGAAGGTCTGGATATATCTCAGGTAAAAATATCTAATGAACCAAATGGTTTTTATTTTATTACAAGACCGAGTGTTCAAGAAAAAGAAATTATATATTATCGTAAAAAAGTTGCTCAATCAAAGCTTTCTATTGAAGATATTAATGAAGATTATATTTCAAGTTCAAAGCTGGTGTATACAACAGGAACAACGCAATCGATTTCTTTATCTTCGGGTGAAGCTGTTTTAAAAGCGTATGAACTGGCAAAGAAACATCGCTTATTGACCGCTTATGATCCAAATTATTCTTCATTTATTCATACTCCGGAAATAGCAAAAGAAAATTTCCATAAAGTTATAAATGAAGTTGATATATTGTTTATGAGTACCAAGCATGATACGGGAAGTATTTTAGAGCTTGATTCTATTGAAAATATTATTCGTAAGATATGGGATATGGGTGTTAGTATTATTGTCTTAAAATCAAGTGAAAAGGGCGGCTATTATACCGGTTATAACGGCAATATTGAATTTTGTGAATTTTACACAAAAGAAGTCTTGGATACAACATGTTCTGGAGATGCTTTCAATGGTGCCTTTTTGTATGGCATTACGCATGGATATACTCCGATTGAGGCTACGAATTTGGCTTCGGTTGTGGCAGGCATGCAAGCAAAAGGCATAGGGGCGGTAAAATCGGTTCCATATGCAAGCGAAGTGTTTTCTATAATAAAACGAGGGTAATAATCTGTGAGCAGACGAATTTTAATTTCGGGATACTATGGATATGATAACTTTGGTGACGAGGCAATATTAGGTGTTTTAGTTGACCATCTGCGAAGACTCAATCCTGACAGCGATATTACGGTTTTGTCCAAAAGCCCTTTTAAGACGTCTAGAACATATGGGGTAAAATCTGTTAAAAATTTCAGTTTGTTAGGTGTTCTTGCGGCTGTTTCTTCCTGTGATGTATTAGTTTCAGGCGGAGGCAGCTTGTTGCAGGACATTACCAGCTTAAAGAGTCTTTTGTATTATTGCTTTATCATATCCTTAGCGCAGTTAATGCACAAAGAGGTTATAATTTTTGCACAAGGTATCGGACCTTTGACAAGAGATTTTTCTAAGAAATTAGTGTTTGATTTGTTGAGAAAATGCCATGTGATTACCGTCAGAGATTTAAAGAGTCAGATGTATTTGCAGAATAACGGAATACAAGCGGATTTAGTTTCAGACCCTGTCTTTTCTGTTGATTTTCCTACAGGTGAGCAGGAGGAAGTCGTTGGGGTACAATTAAGAGCCTTTCGTTCAATAGATGACGCTTTTTTATTTACATTGGCTCGTCAGGTTGTTACGTATTTTGGGGATAAATTAATTGAAATGTATGTGTTTCAAGAGTCTCTGGATTATGATATATGTAAAAAGTTTGAAAAAATGCTAAAAACAATATCTCCGGGTATTAAAACAAAAATAATCCACAATATATCAGGTAATGATATGATTTTAAAAATATCAAGATTGCAATATATGATAGCTATGCGGTTTCATGCTGTTCTTGTTGCGATAAAATCAGGCGTGAAAACTTTAGCAATTAATTACGATGCTAAAGTTGAAAAGCTTGCATATGATGCCTTTTTACCATTATTAACAATTTCAATTGATGAGGATATGGACCCTCCTTTTGAAAGATTGTTGCAGTTGGATTCCAATACTTTGTTGGATTATTGTGCTAATCAAACCTTTGAATGGGAATATTTTGATGACTTTTTTGTGTAATATCTACGCTTGGTCTTCGCTGTCAAATAATTTCGTAGTTAATTCGTTTATGAAGTTATCAATATCATCATTAGCTTGTGCAAGTTGCTCCAACGTCGATTTTGCTCCGGCTTGCTGAATTTTCCCGTCTACGGTTTGTCCGCCGTCTTTAGCATCGAGTGCGGCAAGAAATACTGCGACTTCTTTTGCATCTAATTCTTCATTATTATCTGCTTTATTTAGCAATTCGAAGGCTTTTTCCGAATCGGCTGTCAGTTGTGCATCGGTTTTTCCTGCATCCTTCATGTATGATTTATATAATTCGGTAAATTGTGCTTTTGTTAACCCTTCAGCGTTCGCAGAATTATTGTTCATAGATTTAATTAACCCTTTAGCAAAATTTAGGACACTCTGATTATATTTTGCAGGGTCGTTGGCATTATCCGCAATCGTAGCCTCTTGTCCGGTTTTTAGAGCTTCTAATCCTGATTTTTGAGTGTCGCTTAATTCTTCATTTTGAGTTGCAGCCGCTTCGTTTTGCTGAGAGGTCCCTTGTGCTCCTTGTGTCCCTTGAGTTGCTTGCCCTGCAGCTATATCTTGAGAACCTGTCAAACTTTTGCCTGCATTGTCTATTGCGGCATCTATTTCTTGCTGTAATTGCATACAGGCTTGAGAACCGTTTCCCATTCCGTATTGGCTGTACCCGCCATAGGAACCGGCATAGCCTCCACCGTTCAATGCTTGATCCCACATTGCCCCTTGCGGCATTTGGTATTGTCCGCCGAAACATCCTCCGGCAGTCCATATACTCGGTCCATACATACCGTAGCCAGTCATAGGGTAGCGACCTCTATTTGTAAAGGCATCCGCTGCGCTTATTAATCCTCCGACTTTATTAAAAAATGTTTGTAAACTGTCAAGTGTGCCCATAGTTATACCTCTCTATATCCATATAAAGTATATATATATTATATAATTGTCTGTTTCTTTACTGATTGTTACAAAAATTAATAAATTCCTAATATAATATTATCGATTGACATAATAAATTTTTTTTTATAAAATTTAGATAACGCGTATGTGTTATACACAAAGCCGATGGTTATGCATTATGAATATTGCGAACATGCTCCAGTGGCGGAATCGGTAGACGCGTCGGACTTAAAATCCGATCGGGGCTCAACCTCGGTGCCAGTTCAAGTCTGGCCTGGAGCAAATATAAAGACTCAGTATTGAGTCTTTTTTTATTTTTTATACAGTAGTTCCTTGTTGTGTGAATGTTGTACTCTTGCCATACCCTAAATATTTTGCTATAATCAATATGTAGAGAGGCATTTATAGTGACAGAAATTGATTCGAAGAAGTTAGCAAGTGTCATCGCTCGTTTTTTAGATGACAAATTAGGTAAAGATATTGCAATATTGAATATAGGACATGTTTCTTCATTGGCAGACTATTTTGTTATTGTAACAGGGGATTCTACTCCTCAGGTAAAAGCTTTAATGGAAACTGTGAAAGAGAATGTCAAAAAGGCTTTTAACAGATTACCGTTGCGAGCAGAGAATGATGCAAAGAACAGATGGAATTTGTTAGATTATGGTGATGTTGTTGTCCATATTTTGCACAAAGAGGAACGTGAAACTTATGCGATAGAAAAATTTTGGAGTCACGCATTCAGTGTTTCAGAGCCTGAATGGAAAGAATTGTCTGCAGAATATACGGTTTACGATAAAAAATAGAGAGTATTATATTATGGAAAAACAAGAATTAGAAAAACAAATTAACGAAACCATTATGCAAATGACGCAAGAACCGCATAATCTTGAGCATTATCACAAATTATCAAGATTGTACA
Organism: uncultured bacterium; assembly: GCA_902761735.1. Taxonomy (GTDB): domain Bacteria; phylum Cyanobacteriota; class Vampirovibrionia; order Gastranaerophilales; family Gastranaerophilaceae; genus UBA1221. The sequence continues at coordinate 128,620 of CACWLL010000001.1, read as the reverse complement.
TGGAAATGCAAGATTATGATAAAGTAATATCGGTATTGGAGAGTATTCTTGCAATAAAACCGGATGATGTTCAGGCTCTTGTGGGTATGGGTACTATGTGGTATTACGAAAAAGATTTTAGAAAATCTTTGCAGTATTATAACAAAGCATTGGACATTAATCCTAAGAACTACTTGATATACTACAATATAGGAAATGTTTTTGCAGAGTGGAAGAATTTCCCAAAAGCGCTATTCTATTATAATCGTGCGTTGGATTTAAATTCAAAAAATCCTGAATTATACAATGCGATTGCTCTTTTATATCAAGATAATGAGGATTATGTTGAATCCAAAGCTTATTATGAAAGAGCGTTGTCTTTAGATCCTAAAAATGTTACAGCTCTTGTTGATATGGGTAATGTATGTTTTAAACTTTTTGATTATGAAACTGCTCTGGAGTTGTATAAGAGAGTTTATGATTTAGATATTGATAATAAAACTGTTGCAATGTGTATAGGGAATACTTACGCATTGATGCATCAAAAGGATGAAGCTTATTCGTATTTTGAAAAAGCATTAAAACTTGATGGTGATAATAATTATAGAGTTTTATTATGTTATGCAATTGCTCATTCTGAATTTGGAGAGAGCGAGGATGCTCTAAAAATATATGATAAGGCAATTGAGTTGGAGCCAAAACGTGTAAATGCATATCAATTAAAAGCTAATTTGTTGGCAAATATAGGCAGAGTCGCCGAGGCTGTTGAAATTTATAAAAATATTCTTCACTTTGCCCCGAATGATGCGGGTACATATTTGTTGCTTGGTAACGGACATTATTTGGAAGGTGATATTGAGAAGGCTATTTCTGCATACAGAGCAGCTATAAATTTAGAGCCGACGAATGATGAACATAAACTTATCTATAATCTTGTAATAAACGAGTATATTGATAAAAAGCGTTCAGGTGAGGTTGGCGCATAATGAAAGAAAATACGCCGACTCCTTTTGAGCGGACAGTTGCAGGTTTTTCTTATTTAACAGGCGGGATTGTCGGAATGTTTTGGCTGATTGTTTGTGCTTTCCGCCAGAGTTTCCCTCGTCGTTTTTTATTGTTTAATATTTTACAATCAATATTTGTCACATTGTGTTATGTTTTGGTAAATACTGTGTTTTGGTGGATTGTAAATATAATAAGTTACATTCCGTTCTTAAATAGAATTATCAGACAGCTTGTTTATTTGTTTAATATGCCTTATTTGTTCGGTTATTCGGTTATGCAGGTTATCATATATGGAACTGTTTTATATATGGTTGTATTTTCATTTATGGGTGTTTATGCTTATTTACCATGGTTTTCAAAAGTTATTTTGTCTAATTTCAAAGACTAAATAATTTTTGCATACAATAATTCTTCTTAATAATGACTTGCGAATATTTTTTGTGTATGTTAGTATTTCTCTAGTCGAAATTTACATAATATCAAGTTTGGAATCTTGAGAAAAGAAAGAGGTACATAATGAAAGACGGAATACATCCTGATTATAAGAAAACAGTTATCAAATGTGTATGCGGTAACGAAATCGAAACAGGTTCTGTTACAGAAGGTATAACGGTTGAAATTTGTAATAAATGCCATCCGTTCTATACAGGTCAACAGAAAATCCTTGACTCTGAAGGTAGAGTTGAAAGATTTAACAAACGCTATGGCACAAAAAAGTAATTGTTTGTTTACATATTTTAAAAAGGCACCTGTTAGGGTGTCTTTTTATTTGTTATATTCAAAATTTTTATTAATTTTAAATATTTTATTAATTATTATTTTTATTTTGTTTTGTAAGGATAATTTATTTGATTTTCTGTATTTTGGTAAACAATCATAAATTTTACAAATTACGTTTCCGCTAAAATCTTGTTTAAGATTTTCTTTCGTTTTATTGTACGCATCTTGTAGTGTTTTCCGGAAAAATATTATATTTTCAAGTTCTATGCGTGCGTTAGGGTTAATAATTGCTGTTTTTTTTATTCTCAAATTATCTTTTATGTTAAGTTCATTATCTATATATGCTGATAAATTTTCTTTGAAGTATTGGTATTGAAGATTGTTGTAATTTGACTCACAATATAAAAATTCGTCATCTCTGTTCTCAATTTTTGCTTTTATATCTGCATAATTGTCATAAATTTTTTTTAGCTGCATATATTTATTTCTGCAAAAAGAGCAGGTATTAAGGTGGTATTCGATATCCTTCATGAGTTTGGGTGTAAGTTTGGAATCTATATAGAATGTGAGTAGTGCTATGACTTGTCCGCAATCTAAATTTTGCATGCTTTTCTCCTTATATGTAGTTTCTAAGTCCGTCTTGCAGCTTTGAACGAGCTCTTGAGATTCTTGATTTAACCGTTCCGATACTTGATTTTGTGATTTCCGCAATTTCTTCATAACTAAGCCCTTGAAATTCCCTAAGCACTATTGCAATCTTAAATTGTCCCGGCAGATTACTTATTTCTGCTCTTATAATTTCTTCCATTTCAAGTGAAATACATTTTTCGTTTGGCTTACATTTGGTATCCGGAATTGAATTTATTATTGAGTGAGCCCCGCATGTATCGTTTTCGTCATCTATTGATAATGTATCAGGCCTTTTTGAGCACTTTCTTAATTCATCGTAAAAAAGATTTGTTACTATTTTATTAATCCAGCTTTTAAAATTTTTGGGTTCTTTAAGCTTTTTTAAATTTTTGGCAATTTTCAGCATTGCTTCTTGTGTAAGGTCAAAAACATCCTCTCTTTTGTTTGACAGGTATGAAAATGTCGCAAAAATATTTTTTTGCTCTGTGCGCAACAGTTCTTCCAGCGCTTTTAAGTCGTCATTTTGCGCAAGAGTAACAAGCTCCAGTTGAGTCATTGTTTTATACGGGGTATTTTGTGAGGACATAAAAATCTCCTTATTAATATCATAAGGAGATTTTATAAATATAAATTATGCAAATTTATAAAATTTTAGGACTATTTTATCCTATTAACAATTTGAATTATTTGTCAGCTATGTGACCTCTTAAAGCCGTATAAGCCGCAACATATGGGGACGCAAGGTATATGCTGCCTTCGGTATTTCCCATTCTGCCCTGAAAATTCCTGTTTTGTGTAGCAAGGCAAACTTCTCCATCAGCCAACGTTCCGGCGTGAACCCCGACACATGGCCCGCATCCTGGAGGAAGAACTGTTGCGTTTGCTTCAACAAATATTTTTATCAAGTCTTCCTCAAGCGCTTTGAGGTATACGTCTTTTGATGCGGGACAAATAAGCATTCTGACGTCTGGATTAACCGTTTTCCCTTTTAGTATGTCTGCAACAACTCTCAAATCTTCAATTCTGCCGTTTGTACATGTTCCGACATATACTTGATTAACTTTAATATCCTTTAATTCTTCTGCCGTTTTTGTGTTATCAACGGTATGCGGACAAGAAACCGTATGCGGAATGTCTTCTGCATATATTTTAATAACTCTTTCATATACAGCGTCCTCATCCGGCTCAATTAATTTAAATTTATCTTCTCTTCCTCGTTCTGCTAAAAATGCTTTTGTTTTGTCGTCGGTAGCAAATAATCCTGCTTTAGCGCCAGCTTCTACTGCCATATTAGCTAAAGTAAAACGTTCGGACATACACATATTCTCAATAGTGTCTCCGCAAAACTCAAGAGCCTTGTATGTTGCTCCATCAGCGCCGATTAGTCCTATCAGGTATAACATCAAATCCTTAGAACAAATCCCTTGGTTGAAGCTCCCTGTAACTTCGATTTTAAATGTTGCAGGAACTTTGAGCCATGTTTTGCCCAATGCCATTGCAACTGCAATATCGGTTGAGCCCATACCCGTTGCAAAGGCGCCTAATGCACCAGATGTACATGTGTGCGAATCCGCACCGACAAGTATTTCTCCCGGATTGACAAAGGTTTCTACTAATCGCTGATGGCAAACTCCGGCTCCAACATCGGAAAGAACAGCACCGTACTCTTTTGAAAATTCTCTTAATACTTTATGTGTGTTGGATAATTCTTTTCTGGGACTCGGTGAAGCGTGGTCAATAAACAAAATACTTCTTTCAGGATTGTGCAGTTTATCAACTCCAAGTTTTTTAAATTCTTGTACTGTTAGAGGTCCCGTCCCGTCTTGAACGGCTGCAACATCAACATTTGCAATGACAAGCTCTCCCGCTTTTACAGTGTGTCCTGCGTGTTCTGATATAATCTTTTCTGCTATCGTTAGTCCCATAATTTCCCTCATTGTAGTTTTAGTAAATAACTTTCAGTTTAATTTTATCACAAAATTATTACAAAAAAGAGATTACCAATAAAGGTAATCTCTTTTTTTGTAAATGTTTTCATTATACACAGGCGCAACCGCTTAAAGCTTGTGATTTTATGCTTTCAGCTTTATCGGTTTGTTCCCAAGGAACGACAATATCAGTTCTGCCCATATGTCCGTACGCAGCGAGCAGCTGATAAAATTTACCGCCGTTTTTAGCAGGTAAACCTCTTAAATCAAATTGACTTATTATTGCAGCAGGTCTGAGATCGAAGTTTTTAGAAACAATTTCTGAAATTTCATCATCTGAAATTTTACCTGTTCCGAAAGTGTCAACCATTATTGATACAGGTTCAGCTACGCCGATTGCGTATGCTAATTCGATTTCACATCTTTCAGCTAATCCTGAGGCAACAATATTTTTTGCGACGTATCTTGCTGCGTATGCTGCGGAACGGTCAACTTTCGTCGGGTCTTTCCCTGAAAATGCTCCGCCGCCGTGACGAGAATAGCCGCCGTATGTGTCAACAATAATCTTACGGCCTGTTAATCCTGCATCACCTTGAGGTCCGCCCACAACAAATCTACCAGACGGATTTACCAAAATCTTTGTATCGCTTGATAAACCTATCGGTGATTCGTTTTCAAACACGTAATCGATTACGTATTTTTTCAAATCATTTCTTATAATTTCTTGAATTTTCACGTTATCTGAAATTCCGTTAATTGACGGGTCGTGTTGTGTTGAGATTAGAACTGTGTCAATGCTGTGCGGTTTCCCGTCAACATATCTTACCGTTACTTGAGATTTTCCGTCAGGTCTTAAATAAGGTAATATACCTTGTTTTCTAACCTGAGTTAATCTGTATGCTAATTTGTGAGCAAGGCTTATCGGTAACGGCATTAATTCAGGGGTTTCGTTACAAGCGTAACCAAACATAATACCTTGGTCTCCTGCTCCGATATTTGCGGTTTCTGAGGTTGAAGTATCAGCATTGTTGTTTCTCGCTTCAAGTGATTTGTTTACCCCGCCAGCTATGTCGCAAGATTGTTCGTCTATGCTTGTAATAACTGCACAAGTATCAGCATCAAATCCTCCGCCGTGAGAACCGGTATAGCCGATATTTTTAATGGTATTTCTTACAACTGACGGAATATCTACATAACAATCCGAAGTAATTTCGCCGCAAACTAAAGCCATACCTGTTGTTACTGTGGTTTCAGCCGCTACTCTTGATTGTGGGTATTTAGTCAAAAATTCATCCAAAATAGCATCAGAAATCTGATCGCATACTTTGTCGGGGTGTCCTTCGGTAACAGATTCCGAAGTAAATAAAAAGTTTCTTGGTGTCATTTTTCTTCTCCTTAATTTTTATTTTCCACCTGCCGGTAAGGTTTTTAATTCCGACCCGGCCGTTACTATCATTGTAGTTTACATCAGAAATATTTTAAAAGCAAATTTGTGTGTAAAAAATACACTTTTCTTAATAATATTTTTAATATAAAATTCTAATATGGAACATAAGCTGTTTAAAATTAATTCAAAATACTCTCCTGCGGGGGATCAACCTAAAGCAATAAAAGAGCTTGTCGCGGGAATAAATAAGGGTGATGATGCTCAGACCCTTTTAGGTATCACTGGCTCAGGTAAAACTTTTACAATAGCTAATGTTATTGAGCAAGTCCAAAAGCCAACACTTATTATTGCTCATAATAAAACTCTTGCAGCTCAATTGTATAATGAATTTAGAGAGCTTTTCCCTGACAATGCCGTTGAATATTTTATAAGTTATTACGATTATTACCAGCCTGAGGCGTATATTCCAAGAACTGATACTTATATAGAAAAATCTGCATCAATTAATGAAGAAATTGACAGACTGCGTCATAATACTACACGTAGTCTGTATGAGCGTGATGATGTTATAATCGTCGCTTCTGTAAGTTGTATATACGGCTTAGGTTTACCTGAAAATTATTTTAAAGGTTCTGTTGAAATTAATGTCGGGGATAATATTGAGCGTGATGATTTGCTAAGGCATTTGATTAGCGTACAGTATAAGCGTAATGATTTGGTTTTGGAACGTTCTTCTTTTCGTGCCAAAGGTGACGTCGTAGAAATTATGCCTGCGTATGAAAAGATTGTTACAAGACTTTATTTCTTTGGTGACGAAATAGAAAAAATAGTCAGGATTGATAATGTAACAGGTGAAATTATTGAAGCTCCGGATAAAGTTGTGATTTATCCGGCGGTACATTATCTTTCTTATGACGAAAATCAGGAAGAAACTATTGCTTTAATAAGGGAAGAGTTACAACATCGCCTCGTAGAACTCCAAAATGAAAATAAATTAATTGAGGCGCAAAGACTTGAACAGCGGGTTAAGTATGATATTGAAATGATAAAAGAGATGGGGTATTGTTCAGGTATTGAAAACTATTCAAGAATAATTGAGCGTCGTCCTCAAGGTTCTCCTCCCGCAACTTTGTTGGATTATTTCAGGGGTGATTTTCTTACGGTAGTTGATGAGTCACATGTTACATTACCTCAATTGAAGGGTATGGCTCACGGTGATGCTGCAAGAAAAGATGTACTTATCCAGTACGGTTTTAGATTGCCTTGTGCTAAAGATAACAGGCCATTGAGGAATAAGGAGTTTTTTGACAGAGTTCATCAAAAAATTTATATTTCAGCTACTCCTGGGGATTTTGAGAAAGATACATCTTCTCAAATTGTAGAGCAAATTATTCGTCCGACAGGGCTTGTTGACCCTAAAATATCCGTAAGGCCTATTGAATCGCAGATTAATGATTTGAAAGCAGAAATCCAAAAGCGTTGTGAAAAAAATGAAAGAGTCCTTATTACTACATTAACGAAACGTATGGCGGAAGATTTAACGGATTTCTTTATACAGGAAGGTATCAGAGTCAGATATTTGCATAGCGGCATTCAATCTTTAGAACGTGTCGAAATACTCAGAGATTTGCGTCTTGGTGAGTTTGATGTGCTTATAGGTGTAAACTTGCTTAGGGAAGGTTTGGATATACCGGAAGTATCTCTTGTCGCAATAATGGATGCAGATAAAGAAGGTTTTTTACGTTCCGAGACAAGTTTGATACAAACAATAGGACGTGCTGCAAGAAATGCCTGCGGTGAAGTTATTATGTATGCGGACAAAGTTACGGATTCTATGAAAAATGCAATAGATGAAACCGAACGCCGTCGAAAAATTCAAATGGAGCACAATAAAAAATACGGAATAATTCCAAGAACAATTAAAAAGCCGATTGAGAATAATTTACTTTCTCTTGTAGCGAGTTACAGAGATTTAGAGGATATTGTTGCAGAGGAAATGGTTGAGCTTGGTGTTGAGAAAAAAGACTTACCAAAACTTATAGATAAACTTGAAAAAGATATGCATAAGGCTGCTAAAATACTTGATTTTGAGAGAGCAGCCGAAATTCGGGATCAACTAAAAAAACTACGGGAAATGGTTAATGATAAGTAATTATCCCTTAAATACAAGTTTGCCATTGGCATCTACTTCCCAATTGTCAGATAATTTGTAAACTACAAAATGCCCGTGTTCACCTTTACCCGAAGTATTGTTTGATGTAGTATAGGCTCCCCATTCAAGATTGTCTGTAGCATCTCCGCTACCTTGACCATATCCGTTTGTAATTGCTGAATGTCCTGCTTGATCCGCATATTCGCTATTGCTATCAGGCATCCAAAGAACTATATATCCCGCAGGAAGGGTTTTTAAATCAGAATAGTTTAATGCTCTTGTTGATCCGTCAGCATTTGCAACGGTTTTTACCTGTGTAAACATTTTAGGGTTTGCATCAAACCAATTTTTAACGTATTTAGGAGTGTTTCCGTATTTTGACATTCCGCTAACGTCAATACCGGCGTTTCTCATTGCTCTTTTTACTCCATCCAAACAGTTGCCGGATTTTAAATTATTAGGATTATCCATTGCAACATTATATGCAGATTGTGCAAGTACGTTTTGTTGAGGACTGATAGTTCCTTTTGTAGTTCGCGTGTTTACTCCGCGATTTTGCTCATGTCGAAAGCCTCGTCTTTGACCGTATTTGTCTACATAGTTACTGGAACCAGGGTCGGTACTCTGTTCTCTTAATACGCTGTTGCTGCCGTTATCATTATATACTTTACTGTGATTGTTAAGATATTCTGTCCTGAATGCATTGTCAGCATTACCTACGGTCGATGCATAGGTATTTCTTAATGTGGATGCTTCATTTGCACTTATTCCATCTCCGGTGTTTACATTAATTTTTAATTTTAATTGATTTAAATGCTTGAGTATAAGTTTGATATCAGCGTTTGTAAGCGAATTTATTTCTTCTTTAGTTAAGCCGAAATCAAATCCAATTTCTCCGTTTTGCATTGCATTGCAAAGTTGTCTTGTAAGACTAGAATCTAAGCCTTTTGCAGTTAAGGTATCTCTTAATGATTTTATTTCAACAGGTGTATTCATGTGTTTTTGCTTATCAGTGTACATTGCAGGCATGAAAGAAATCCCGCCCATTTCACCAGTATTATCCATATTCTTAAAGGCTCTTGTTTCTTCCTCTTTTTGAACTGCAGCTGCCCTTGACTCTTTTGTTTCTTTAACATTATATTTATTAGAGAAACCGCGAACTTCTCTGCAATAAGCCCAAGTTTGAGGCTCAAATCTACCGTTCGAGAGCGATTCTGCCATAGGTCCACCATTCCAAAGAGCACATAAAGCATCTTGTCTTGAAACGTGGTTTTTCCATGGTTTAGTTGACCCGTCATTAGTCTTTTTAGCTATGCCGTCTTCGCCCATTTTCCAACCTTTGACATAAACAGTTCTTCCTTCTGCGGCAGCCATAGCATTTTTATAATGTTGGCTGTCTAATTGATTGTTCATGCTGTTAAGAACAATTACCGTTGCGATAGCTGACTTATCAGGGTCTTTTAAATCTTCTTCTTTGGTTATTCCAAAGTGAGCAAGTTGTTGCTTAATTTTTGGGTCTTTAGAGTGTAAACCGAATTTTAATTGAGTCAGACCTACAGAGTTTGCACTGCCATTTGCGGCCATTTCTTTTACTACAGATCTTGCACCAATATAATCCAATGAGTCTTTTCCTATAAGACTGTAGTTGATATCAGTGTCCCCATTTTCATCTTTCGTTACCCAAGCTCCGTAACGGGTTTCTTTACCCGCTATACCGATTGCGGTTTGAGCGAGCATGTTATATGTATCGTTATCTATATTTAAAGTCCTCATTAAATCTGCTTTATTTTTAGTCAGAGACTTAGAAAAATCTCTACCGTTTTTATGCATTCCAATAGTATTTTCAATTGAGATATCTGCTGCGGTATTTAGTTTTGCTTCCTCTTTTGTTTTTGTGCTAGAACTTTTTGTTAATTTGTTTTGTTTAACGCTACCTCGTCCATAGTTTCCATCTGTAACTTTACCATCAGCATAGGTTATTTGTTCGGAAACAATATAATCTTTTGCTTGAATATTTTTTACTGCCGTGTAGTCATTATATGCACTTTTTATACCGGCTTTTATTCCTTTATATGCACCGGCGAGTACTGCTATTCCGTTATTGTATGTTCCCTTGTTTACGGTAGCTTTACCTTTTTCGTATGCTCTGGAAACAGAACCGTCAAAACTGTTGCTGTCTTGCCAAGGCTTTTCTGATACAACCCATTTCATTTGTTTTATATCTTTATTATTTACGTCTGTAAGTGTTACTTCATAATATTCGGTTTTTGGATTGTATGTGACTTTGGCATTGCCTCCATATCGTTTTTTAAAATCTTCTGCAATCTGTTTAACATGTGTGGGAGCTGCAGCTTCTTTTTTCTTGACCTGTTGAGCATTTGCCATAGGTTTGATTTCAACTTTTTGATTAATTCTGGTTTCTGCGTTATGAATCCATTTATTGATTTGCTCCATATCATTTTTTTTCATATAGTCGCCGTAATACACTCCCGTAACACCGTGCTTTTTAGCATATCCGACAAGGGGTTTACATATGTACTGTTTTACCGTATTGCTATCTAACCCCCATTCTGCTTCAACAGCCTGTGCGAGGGTTTCTTTACCGCCGGTAAGCTTTTTATATTCATCCATTACATATACAACATTCTCATCATTTATTTCTTTCAGCATGGCAATAGTATTAGAATTCATGCTGGCACCTTGAATTTGTTTATGTAATTTTTGTGCTAAAATTTTTGCTTGTTTTCTTTGAGCTTCGTTAGCCTTTTCTCTAGGTTGAACTTTTGGAGCAGAATTTTTATTTTTTTCGGGAGTGGTTCTTGTTTTATCCTGCGACGGTGTATTGTCTGTCTTGCCAACTTCTCCTGACCTTGAATGTCTTCCTGAACGTGGAATTTCTCCGGTTCCTGAAGACTTGCCCCCACCTGATACTGAACCTGAACCTTTAGGTCTGCCTTTTTCTGTTAGCGTAGGCTCTCCGCCACTCTCTTCTGAACTTCCAGCATCTCGACTACGTTCATTTTCCCACTCCCAATATTTATCTATTTCAGCGTCACCTTCTTCTTTCGAGATTATGCCGTTTTTATCAATTTTATCTTGTATTGACGGAGGAATTTTTACCTCATCACCAACGTTAAACCATTTACGTTTCTGAGCATCTTTATTTGCCTTTGCAAACTCTTCATATTCCGGAGTACCCTCTTTAAAACCTAAACGCTCAGCGGTTTTTTGAAAAGTTTCGCCATGTTTAGGGTATGTAATAATATTGCCATCTTCATCTTTCGGAAATTCATCTGTTGAGGAATTATTAGACTCATGCGCAGCATGAGTCTCAGATGCAGCATCTGATTTATTTTTTTGTTTTATTTCATTATTTAGGTTATCTTCAATTATTTTATCTCCCTTGCTCCACTCGTCATCTGAGATTTTACCATCTCCATTAGAATCTATTTTCCCAAAAAATTTACGCAATTCAGTTTCAACAGATACGTCAATCTTGCCGCTTTTCCTTGCAGCGGTGATGTCTTCTGCTGTTTTAAAATTCTGTAGTTGGTTTTTTATATTGTTTACAGACATAGTAACTCCATAATAATTTACGGAGTTTTTATAGTTTTCTTTATAATAAAATTAAGTAATTTTACATTATGTAACACTATTCGAATATTTTAAATTTGCTTTCAGTATTGCCATTTTCTTTTATAAGCTTATGCGAGTATTTTACGGCTTTAGATACAACATCAACAGGGTCATTAAAGAAATTCTCTACAAAAATTTTATCCCCTACAATTGCACGCAATTTTTCTCCATCTTTTTTTTCAATAACGGATAGATTTATGTTATAGGGATTATTTGTTTCAGCTTTTGCAATTTTATGAATTTTGTCATAAGAAGTTCCAAAAAGCTTCCCTTCCCTTGCATAGTTATATTTTATAATTCTATTTACAACGGGAATTTCCTTTAAATTATTGACCGGCATTCCGAATGTCGGATTATATGTTTGCAAGCTTGTTTTCATATTTTGCCATTCTTATTTTATTGTTGGTCTTGTTCTTCCTTTGCTGACTTCATTTTGAAAATTTTGTTGAGCTTCGATTTTTTTTGCTCTTGCAATTGCTCTATATACTACATAGTCAGGGGCTTGCAGAAAATTTTCCGTATATTTTTTGCTTCCAACTTCAGCCACAAGACGTTCTTTAAAGCTTTTAAATATTGTTGAAAGATAAACATCGATTTTATCGAATTTGGCCTTTTCTGCCATTGATTCAATTGCCAAAGCTTGCGATTTTGGTAAACTATCGAGATAGTTTGCAATATTTGGACAATTCGGGTTAAGTTTTACTGCCCCGAAACTGGGCTCTATCCTGTTTATGCGACTCATATTTACTCCTTTAATTGCTATTTCTTGACTGTTAATCGTTCGATTTTTCTGGCAAATCTAACGATAGGCTTCTCTGTGTCTGCCGTTATTGAATCTACAAGAATCGTTGTGCACCCTAACCTTTTCCCGCATAAAGTATCGGTAAGTGGTCTGTCGCCGACAAAGGCCGTTGTTTCCCCTTTTAGGGCATGCTCTGACATAAAGGTTTTAGCGACCTTTGTGTCGGGTTTTGCTGCCTGAAATACAATCGGAAACTCTGTGACGAGTTTAACTTTTTCCATGTATTCAGGATTGTGGTTATTTGATACAACACCTATGAAAAAATTTTTTTGCACTTTTTCTAACCATTGTAAAGTTTTTGTATCGTATTTTGCCGATTTTGATGCCATTAGCGTACTGTCTAAGTCAAACAGCATCGCTGTTATACCTTTTGATTTTAATTCTTCAAGATTTATATCGTAAATACTTTTTAAATTATAATCAGGTTTAAGAAACATGAGCTTTTACCCCCACTGTTCTTGCCATCGCATACTTGTAATTTTGAGGATTTTGAGAAAATTCAATCCATACGTCTGCATTTGTATTGGCTACTTGTATTTCATCTCCTTCTTCGTCAATAATTTTATTAACGGTTGCTCTAAATTGCTCATCAGGAGAAATAATTTCCACTTCATCTCCTTTAAGCATTTTGTTTTTTACTTTTACAAAGTATGTGCCGTCTTTTTCTTCACCCTTAAATTCGCATAAGAAATCAGCCCCTGCAAGTCCTTTTGAGATATCATAGCTGTAACTGTCGGGTTTGTTTTCTCCGAGAGCAAATCCTGTTGTGTAGCCGCGATTTCCAACCTTTTGGAGTTCAATAAAATATTTGCTTAAATCAGCATTAGTATCTTTCATGTAATCATCAATTGCGTTTCTGTACGCTTTTGCAACAGCAGATACATAGTATAAACTTTTTGTTCTTCCTTCTACTTTTAAGGAATCAACACCTGCTTCAATCAGCTGAGGAAGATATTCAACAAGGCATAAATCTTTAGGGCTAAGAATATGAGAGCCTCTTTCGTCCTGATTAATCTCATAGTACTGTCCGGGTCTTGTTTCCTCAACAAGTTTATAACTCCATCTGCATGGTTGTGAACAATTCCCGTGATTAGCTTTTCTTTCCCCATCCGTAAAATAATCACTCAGCAAACATCTTCCTGAAAAGGATACGCATTGGGAACCATGAACAAAGGTTTCTATTTCAATATCCGGGACATGTTTACGAATTTGGGCAATATCTTTTATGGGTAGTTCTCTTGCAAGGATAACTCTGCTTGCCCCTAAGTCCTGCCAAAATTTAACGCTCTCATAATTAAGTGTATTTGTTTGTGTGCTGACGTGGATATCAACATTTGGCATATTTTTTTTGACAAGATTAAAGATACCAAAGTCGCTGAGAATAACGGCATCGGGTTTAGCGTCAGCAAATCTATCTATATTTTCTTCCAATAGTTTTATATCATCATTGAAGGCAAAAATATTTAGTGTTAAGTATGCTTTTGCCCCAAGAGAATGAGCTAATTCAACCGCATGGCTTAGATTATCAAGCGTTATGATGCTACCCTTTCTCATTGCTCGTAAACTAAAGTCAACAACCCCAAGGTAAACGGCATTTGCGCCATATCTGATCGCATATTCAAGTTTTTCCAAATTGCCCGCAGGCATCAGTAATTCTACGTTTTTCATATCCTACTGTATAATACCTAAAAGATTATAAATAATCAACTAATCGGGTGATGTCTTTTTTTTGATTTTGACGAAAATAGATAATGTAGAGAGAGTTATTTTTGGAGAAACAATGCAAACAATATCAAACGCTACGGTTGCAATAAAGGAAATTTGGAATTTACAACATCCTGTTATGCATAAATGGTTTGTTTTTAGCGGTATATCTATAGGTGTTATGTTTGCATTATTGTTTACTATTGTTTAGTTTTAACCTTTCCTTTATAAATTAAAGTTTGATTTTAACCTTTACTTTAAATATTCAGCGTTCTATCATGGTGTTGAATATGGGGAGAAGTTATGTATAATCCAAAATCACTTAAAGCCGAAGAATTTATAGATAATCAAGAAGTACTTGATACATTAGAATTTGCAGAAAAGAATAAAAATAATATTGAACTTGTAGATAAAATTTTAGAAAAAGCGAGATTAAAAAAAGGTTTGTCACACAGAGAAGCCTCTGTTTTGTTGGCTTGTGATGACGAAAAGAAAAATGAAGAAATCTTTGCACTGGCAAAAGAAATAAAACAGGATTATTATGGAAACAGAATTGTTCTGTTTGCGCCGCTATATTTGTCAAACTATTGCGTAAACGGTTGCGTATATTGTCCTTATCATGCCAAAAATAAACACATTCCACGTAAAAAGCTTACACAGGAAGAAATAGTAAAAGAAGTTATTGCTCTGCAAGATATGGGGCATAAGCGTTTGGCTATTGAAACAGGAGAAGACCCTGTCAATAACCCGATTGAATATGTACTTGAGTCTATTAAGACAATTTATTCAATAAAGCATAAAAACGGTGCTATACGTCGTGTGAATGTAAATATTGCAGCGACAACCGTTGAGAATTACAGAAAATTAAAAGAAGCCGGAATCGGAACATATATTTTATTCCAAGAAACTTATGACAAAGAAAGATACGAAAGACTTCATCCGACAGGACCGAAACACAATTACGCATACCACACGGAAGCTATGGACAGAGCCATGGAAGGCGGTATTGATGATGTCGGTTTAGGTGTTTTATACGGACTATCAACATATAAGTATGAGTTTGCGGCACAGTTGATGCATGCGGAGCACCTTGAGGCTGTTCACGGTGTGGGGCCGCATACAATCAGTGTTCCAAGAATAAGAAAGGCAGATGATATTGACCCGACAGCATTTGAAAACGGAATTGACGATGATACTTTTGCGAAAATCGTTGCTTGTATAAGAATTGCCGTTCCTTATACGGGTATGATTATTTCGACAAGAGAATCAAAAGAGTGCAGAGAACGGGTTTTGCAGCTTGGAATTTCACAAATAAGCGGAGGGTCCAAAACAAGTGTCGGCGGATATTATGAACCAATGGCTGAAAAAGAAGAATCCGCACAATTTGATGTGTCCGACAGACGTCCTTTGGATGAAGTTATGCACTGGCTGATTGATTTAGGTTATATTCCGAGTTTTTGTACGGCTTGTTATAGAGAAGGCAGAACGGGCGACAGGTTTATGGCTATATGCAAAGATGAACAAATACATAATTTCTGTCATCCAAACGCTCTTTTAACATTGAAAGAATACTTGGAAGATTATGCATCACCTGAAACTAAAGCTGCAGGGGAAAAACTTATTGTAAAAGAATTGGAATTATTTGAAAACAAAAATACATCAAAAGATGTTTCAGGGAAATTAGAAAAAATTCACGCAGGTGAAAGAGATTTCAGATACTAATAAGACGGATGTATTGTATAATGAAAGGTAAATTTTACATCAATTTTATCACCGGCAAAATCTTCGGGTAACGGATAAACTTGTGTGTCAGAAATTGCTTTAACAGTGGCATCATCAGCTGCTTTTGAACCGGAGGATTCTAAAATTTTGATATTTGTTACATTTCCGTCTTTAGTGATAGTGAAAAACGTAACAACATTATTTGAAACTTTGCCTCTTGGCGTATTCCAGTTTAATCTTATTCTCCTGTCCAAATCACGCATATATTGATAGATGTTAACACTACTTGGCTTTTCGCTTAATTCCTGATTTTTGCTAATTACAGGCTGAGATGAATTATTTAAAGTATTATTTTTACCACCTATTTTATGTAATAAAATAGTATCTTGAGCATTACTGCTTAAAGATGCAAACATAAAAATAGATAATATAATTCCACAAAATTTTAATAAATGGTCCATAAGGATAATCTACTACTACTTGTCAAGAGGTTATAGGGATTTTAATTCGTTTATAATTTTTACAAATTCTTCGGACACATCAGAAACACCGCTTATATTTTCTTTTACAATATGGGCAAATTCGGCTTTTTTAAATTCATGGGCTCCTCTTGTTCTGTAAAATTCTTCCAAATAATGAACTGTGCCTTCTGAATAATCGCTTTCTTTTTCAGGGGATAGGGAAATGTTTTTTATTGAAGATTTTAATGATTTTTCGACAAGTTTTTTAGGTAATATGTCCTCAAATTCACCCGATTCAATTCTGTATATTTTGTCATGTTTTCTTAATTTCGGCTCAATTTCAATTGCATTCTGCTCTGCATCCGAATCAAGCAGAACAAATATCGGAATTTTTAATTGCTCTGCAAACTTATAAAACAACTTTACAACCTGATTTTTACCGCCTGCGGAAATTAATTGTACCCCGTTTTTATCAAAATTATAATCCAGTAAATCTGCAAACGCAGGTAACAAAATTTCTTCTGTGATACCTTCGCACAGAACAAGTTTCTTTAAAGGATACCTAAATCCTAATTTATAACTATCTTCAATAGGGTTTTCTGCCGCTGCAATAAGCTTCAACCACTTTAAATTTAACGGAATATCATTATCTAATAAAGTTATAAATGCTCCGTAGTTAATTTTATTATCTAACAAAACAGATGTATTCTCGTCAATAAAAAATACGGAATTTTCAAATGTGTGCAAAAGATAATTTATATAACCGTCAGACCCAGTGTAATCGTCAAGTAACAATTTTAAAGATTCATTTATTATATACTGCGCAATTTCTGTTAAATCTCGATAACCCATTTTCTCTAATTCAGATTTTTTAAATTTTGGTGCTATCAGATTTGATGTTAAAATATCTCTGAAAACTCTTGTATATTTTTCCTCGGGATGTTTAAAGCGAGTAAGCCTATCAAAAGATATAATAAGCCTCTCCCAAGCCATTGGTTTAAATTTTAATTTCTCCATATCCACAAGTAAATTGTACATGGATATATTGAATATTACAATAGTTTACATAAATTAAAATAACAGAATAAAAATAGCAATTTTTTCTGAGTTTTGTTTTTTATTAATATATAATAGTGGAGTGTCAGTAGTGTTCACATACAATAATTATGTAAATCAAAATTATTATAATTGCGCTTACGGTCAGGATTCATCAAGGGCAGTAGATACAGCTCCTGTTGATAAGGTTGACGTCGATGCTAATGTACAAAAAACTAAATTGGATTTTCATAAAAACTCGATGAAAAATGTACCTTTCAATCCGGCTTTTTGTGCATCACAATTAAGAACACAACTTTCTTCCGGTGATGAGGTGCGTAAGTATAATACACTCCAACAATCAATAGATAAGCATACCCGCAAAAAACTGGATTCATTGCTAAAAAGCGGTATTTTATTAAATTCATCCTCAAATGATAATTCATCTGTATTAGACAATTTATATAATATTTTAAGCACTCCAAGAGCAGAGGGTTTGGATGCTAAATCTCTTGTGAAAGACGTTATTGACACTCTTGATAATCCCTATTTGATTACACAACAATTCGGAAATATCCCGACGAATATGAAGGAAGCTGCTCTTGATAAATATATGACTTCAACAAACAGAAATAAATCAGACAATAATGCAAAAATTGTTTCAATGAACGAGATAAATATTACTCATTCAGGGACTTGTGTTGCTGCCAGTATTGAATTTAATCTTGCTCAGGCTCAACCTGCCGAGTTTGCAAGATTTGCGGAAGGATTATCGTCTTCTAAAAATCAGGTAGAAAAAGAAATCCATTTGGATAAGCTTGCAGATAATGCTCTTGATGCTATTTGGCTTTTGAATGCATTTGAAATCCCGCACAAGGAAAATGATTTTAAAACTTCTGTATTAAACTTTAAACCTGATGAAAATGCTCTTGTAAGAGCAAAAATTCAAACAGTAGATAAAGACCCTGAAGAAAGAACTCCGATTGATGTTCTTATGCAGTCAACATTTATGCAGGTAGGTTCTCAACAAGCATATAATGCTCTTTCTGATAAGAGGGCAGGTAAATTTAATCAAAATGAAAAGGGTTTGATTGAGTTTGAAAAAACATTTGTTGAATCTATTGTAGAAGATAAAAATAAGATTTCAGTTACTTATCAAAACGTAGATGAAAATGCTCGTTTGGTAGGTTATGAAACCGATATGGAAACATTAAAGAAACACATAACTGACTCGATAAATATGGGTGAAAATGTAATTCTCGGTTATACTCAAACAGATAATGATAATATAATAATTAACGGTCATGAAATTACTGTTGTGGGTTATAAGAAAGACAGTAATACAGGAAAATTAACCTTTATCTGTAATGATACTGACGATAATTTATCTAAACCGATTGAATATACGGAAGATTATCTTCTCCCAAAAATTCATCATGCAGCTTTGCCGAAAGAAGTTGTAGAAAACGATGTTGAATTAGTTGAAAATTGGGTTGAAGGACTTAAAAACTACAAAGAAATGAAAAAAGAACAAGAATTAAACAATAAACCACAAATAAAATCTGCGGCATAACCCGAAAGGATAAGCAAATGAATACCATAACACCGGCATTTTATACAAAATATAATTCCAAAGTAAAATTTGGGAATTTGCAGACTCCGCAAGTCGTTGCGACTCCGGTTAATCCTAAACCGGATAGTGCGGATGCCGATAATAACGGTGTTGTTAAAACCTCAATTCTGGCGATAAATGATGTTCACGGAAAAATGACCAATATGGAAAGAATTTATTCCGTATCAAAGCAATTTGACAGAACTTTACCAAAAGATACAGACTCTTTAAAAGTTTCTTCGGGTGATTTTATTTTGGGCGCAAATTTTGTTTCAAATCAAGTTGCAAACAAATTTATGAATTGGGTTGGAGTAAAAGCAAATACTCTAGGAAACCATGAGCTTGATGTTGTCCCTTCAAAACTGGCACAATTAATGGGAGAAGCCGATTATAAACTCCTTGCAATAAATGCACATGTTGCCAAAGACAGTCCTATGTATGGAAAAATCGGCAAATCTCTTATATACGAAGATAACGGTCATAAATACGGAATTATCGGTATAGCGCCTTCGGATATGGCAGAACGTGTGAAGCTAAATGATTCTGTAAAAGATGTTACTGTTGATGATTTGGATACTACGATAAATCTTGTTCAAGAAGAAGTTGACAGGCTAAAAAAAGAAGAAGGAATTAATAAAATAATAGTTCTTTCTCATAGCGGTTTGAAAAATGACAGAAAGCTTGCACAAAGTACGGATGGAATAGATATTATACATAGTGCGCATACCCACGAGCTGGTTTCCGGAATAGAAAAAGGTAAAAACTTGTTATATTCAAAATCTGGAGAACCCGTAATTCTGACAGAATATGGTAAAGATGGTGAAAATGTCGGAATTTTGAATGTTGAATTTAACAAAGACGGTGTTATTACAAAAGTTCAAAATAATACGGTAAAAACAAGAAGCTTTAACAGAACCCTTCCTATAAGAACGGCTGTCGAGGGTATAATAGGTAAGCCTGAAATTATAGGACGTGTATCCAAAGCTCCAAAACCACCAACAAACAGACTTATCGAATATAATCCTCACGGTGGTTTGATTGTTGATGCTATGAGAGCTGAATTGGGTGTGGATATAGCAGTTCTCAATGCGGGAAATATAAGAGGACACTTTAGCGAAGGCCCAGTTGATTCCCGATTGATTAATGATATTACACCTTTTGAAGATAAAATTTGGGTTAATGAATTAAGCGAAAAGGATTTGGTAGACGCTATTAAAGTAGGCGCGGAATCTCTTACCCGCAGCAGCCACAAACCGGGTATCTTATATTTCTCCGGGATGAAATATAAATTGAGTGACAAAGGTGAATTGCTTTCATTAACATATATTGACAAAAATGGTACAGAACATCCTATTGATGTTAATAACCCAAGTACGGAACGTAAATTTACGGTAGCCTCGGATGATTTCTTTGCAACCGGCGGTGACAATTACTTACCGACAAACGCAAACCCTGATTTTGTAATCAAGAAATATGATTTTGACAAAAATAAATTAGCTTGCGAATATATCAAAAAGCTTCCGCAACCGTTTGAAATCATTGATGACAAACGTGTAGAAATTGTCCCTTCAACAAGCAAATAGGGTTAATAATCATACTGTTCATGTTCGTGCAAATATTCTTTTATTGTATTTAGGGATGATTGGACAATACGAGTAACTCGAGAGGGAGATAGCCCTATTTGAGTAGCAATATCTTTTACCTGCATATTTCTGTAAAAACGATATTCTACTACTGTTCTTTCTTTCGGCGGGAGTTTCGAAATGGCTTCCCTTATCATTCTGCCCATTTCGGAGATTTCTGCATTCTCGTCAGGCATAGCATGATTGTCTTTTAAAAAGTCAAACGGAGAATCATTTTCACTGGCAGCTTCGGATAGACCTTCTATTGACAAGACCGTTTCATAGATAGCCTCACGAACTTTTGATTTCTGTGTATCTCCTTCGCTTTCCTCAAGTTCTTCACTTTCTTCAGCTTCATTTTTATACTTGAGAGTATACCATTTGTACCTTCTTCTTAATTCGTTACGGATAGCCCAACGTACACCTGTTGCAACATATGCATTGTTGTATCTTTCAAGCTGCTCAGGAGTTTTGTTTTTGATAAGGGCATGGATAGCGATTATACCTATGGATAACAGTTCCTCATAATCCAGCATATGCGATGGAATACGATTAAATTCGACTCTGGCTACTTTTTGAACCAAATCTATATATTCTTGAATTTTATTGTTTTTGTCTTGCATAATCATAATAAAGGTACTACTATCCTTTTCATATATTACCTTGATTTTGTTTATTTTTCAAGTTGTAAACAAAAAGTAAAATTTCGGCTACTGCTTTGTACATTTCAGGAGGTATCTGCTGGTTTAAATCTACCATCTTGAACAATGCACGTGCAACCGGAGGGTTTTCGATAACCGGAACTCCGTGTTCTCTTGCAATAGATATTATTTTTTTAGCTATTAACTCTGTACCTTTTGCTATAAGTGTAGGTGATTCCATCTCCTCTTGTTTATATTTTAATGCGCAGGCTACGTGAATAGGATTTGTTACAACGAAATCCGCTTCGGGTACAGCATCCATCATCCCTCTTTGCAACATTTGCATACGACGTTGTCTGAGTGCTGCTTTTACATTTGGATCGCCTTCTGTATTTTTATATTCATCTTTAATTTCTTTAAATGACATTTTTTGGTCTTTTAAGAACTTCCATTTTGTTACACCGTAGTCTGCTGCAGAAATAACCAAAAACGCAATGCACGCTTTAAAAATAAATTCTGTAATCAGTTTCCCGAATTCAATCATAACTGAGAAATTGTTATCAATAGCAGCAAGCATAAGAATGTTTTCAATGTGTGACATATAAACGGAGTAGCCTATAAATCCTAATAAAGAAACTTTTACTATATTTTTAAACAGTTCAAACAAAGTTTTAACAGACATCAAATTTTTAAAGTATTTTGTCGGATTTAATTTATCAAGTTTAGGCATTAAAGGAGCAATTGCAACGAGCGGTCCCACTTGTATAAAATCTGCTAGGATTGCAACCAACCAGGCAATAAAAAGGATTGGACCAATAATTAGAACCGCAGATTTAGCTGTTACGGTGAAGATGTATGTTAATCCGATTTTCCCGAGGTGTGCATTCGGAATTTGTTCATATAAAAGGGTATATAGCTGAGATATTTGATTCCAAATGAAACTTGCCAAACCAAAAATAACGGAAAACAGTACCAACAAAGACACTGCCATGGAAAAGTCTTTAGATTTTACAACCTGACCTTCCTTACGAGCCTGTTCCAATTTACGCGGCGTGGCGTCATATTGCTTGTCCTCGTCACCCATGGACTTGTTACCCTTTCTGATAATTCCGATACAGATTATGTATCTACCATGTAATTATAACATAAATAACCTAAAAGTCAGAAAATATATATTAAAAGCCGTACCACTGTCTATCGAATAAAACAATAATATTATCAAAAGGCATTTTCTCCTTCCGAAGGTACCTTACCCGCAAGTATTGCCTTAGTGCTGCTATGTTTCCATCCTGACACGGTTCGACAGCTTACGCCAAAATAAATTCGGCTATCTGCAAAAATCGCTTTATCAATATACTATTATCAAATCCTCACAACAGGCTCTGCACCCCGCATCAGCTTCGGGTCGAGGGATTGCATTTCCCCGTGGAGTACGGCTTTATTATATTAACATAAAAAAATGTGTTATCAAGTCTGCTTGCATTCAATTATTATAAGCGTTATAATATTAACGATGATTTGAAGGGTTGTAGGATGAAAAAATTTATTCTTTGCGCCGACGAATTTGGGTGTTCGCAAGATTCAAACAGAGCAGTTCTAAACGGATATAATAACGGTTTTGTTAAAAGTGCATCTCTTCTCCCAAATGGAGAATCTTTCAGTACTGCTATTACGGAAATCCTTCCGGAATGCCAAAAACTTACGGTTGGTGTAAATTTGAATTTATCATATGGTAAATCGTTAACAAGTGTGCGAACTCTAACTAACGAGCAAAGCTCTTTTTGCTTATCATTGTCAAAATTAGCTAATATGACTGACAGAAGCGATGTAATAAGTGATTTAGAGAAAGAAATTCGAGCGCAAATTGAAAAATGTCTCGGTGTTACTGTTATATCTCATATCAATGAAGTTAATAATTTACATTCTATTCCTGAGGTTTTTGAGTTGGTTTGTAAATTGGCGGAAGAATATAAAATACCTAATATAAGAGTTCCAGTTGAGGAATTATTTATAGTTCCGGATATAAAACATATTGTAAATATCAATGTTATCGGTAATATCCCGAAAACAATTAAAATAAATTCTTGGGCAAAGAAGAATAAAACCGTCGCAAGAAGTTACGGGTTAAATATAAATGATTTTATGGTAGGCCTTACATACAAAGGAGTAATGGATTCAAAAGTTCTTGAGTATGGCTTAAAAATTGTTTCCGATACGGATAATATTATTGTAGAAGGCGTTATTCACCCTAGAAGTTATCTGAGAAGTTTGAATGATAAGTATTCTAAAGAATTTAAACTTACTCAAAATAAATTGCTTGAGGATAGCATCGCAAGAATGGGATACGATATAGTTAACCATAATTATAAATAATGAGAGAAAAAATATCAGCGATTATAATATTAATATTGTTTGTGTTATTTGCCGTATATCAGATATTGATTGGGCGAAATGCTACGGTGTTAAATGTTATAACTCCAACAATGATTCAAATTGATACTAATGGAAACAAATTGGTTGATGAAAATGAAACTTTTTGTGTTCCTGATATTATTACATTTACGGCAGATTCTTCAAAGAACTCTGATATTGCCGCAAAGGAAAACGGGCTTACTTATGGGCAATCTCTTGCAATAGGATATTTGGCAGATGACTTTGCTCATAAATTTCTTGATTATAAAAAAGTAAAAATTGAGCCGACAGAGGTGGTTACTCCGGAATGCAGATACGCAAATATATATGTGGAAGATAGCAGTTATAATAAGGAATTAAAAAATTCCGGATTTGCAATTGATGCAAAAAATTTCAAGCTGCTAAATGAAATAAAATTTAACGAAATTAAAGAGAAGGCTGAAAAGTTAAAGCTTGTAATTTTAAATCATCATAGCGGCAAATACCATACTATTGACTGTAAATACGGACAGATTGCACATGATGCAATTATAATTCCCGCGGCAGAAGTGCCTAAGGATGCTAAACCTTGTCAGTTTTGTCATGTGAATAGGCATATAAATTCAAAAAATTCGGGTATCGAAGATTCAAACAGTGTTTATGGTTCTATTCCGGATATCCCGCCTCCACCCGGTAAAATAACTAATGAAAATATTACTCTTATTCTGACTGATTTTACTCGTATAATAAAACCGGATAAAAATTGTAACCATGCAGTTTGCAAAGAATTTGTCAATTGTATTAATTCGTCAAAGAAATCCATAGATGTAGCTGCGTATGGTTGGGCTGAAATTCCTGCAGTGGTAAAAGCTTTTGATTTAGCTCAAAAACGCGGAGTCGAAATTAGAATGATATATGATACCAATGCGAAACGTGAGAATTATTATTCGGAAACGCAATCGTTCCTCTCAAAATTTAAAAATCTGCGGTCTGATGAGGTTGAAAATAATACGAAATTAACAAATATGCTGATGCATAATAAATTTGCAATATTTGATGGTCAAAAAGTTTATACGGGTTCTATGAATTTTTCTGCAACAGGTTTATCGGGATTTAATCAGAACAGTACATTAATTATTAATTCAAGACAAGTCGCAGATTTGTTTGAAAAAGAATTTAACCAAATGTATAAGGGTAAATTCCATACGCAAAAAATGTCCTCAAAAAATAATGTTGATATAATAAGCGGTACGAGTTCTCTTTCGATATATTTTTCTCCGCAAGACAAGGGGTTAACAGAAGGTGTAGTGCCAATTATAAGGAAAAGTAAAAAGTATGTTTATGTCCCAACATTTTTAATCAGTCATGATGGTATAAAAAATGAACTTATAAATGCACATAATCGTGGTGTTGATGTAAAGATAATCATTGATGCAAACAATACCAAAACAAAGGCTTTCAGTGAATTACGGAAAGCTAATATCCCGTTAAAGGTAGAAAATTACGCCGGTAAAATGCATGCAAAATCTATTATAGCCGATGATGAGTACTTAGTTGTCGGTTCGGAAAATTTCTCATATAGCGGAGAAAATAAAAATGATGAAAATTTAATTGTTATAAAAAATTCAAAGTTAGCCGTTTTGTACAGAGATTTCTTTAAATATTTGTGGGCAAGAATACCCGATAAATATTTAACAACTTATATAAGACCTGAGGGTAAAGATTCTGTCGGCTCATGCTATGATGGTATTGATAATAATTTTGATGGTAAAATTGATAATGCTGATAGCGGTTGTAAAAGTAATACAAAGAGGAGAAAGTAAATGGAATATATAAATTTATTGTTGGCTCACCTGATTAGTTGGATAGAGCACGTTGTTACTCAGCTTGGACCTGCGGGTGTTGCACTTTTAATGGCTATCGAGTCTTGTAATATTCCGTTACCGAGCGAGGCTGTTTTACCGTTTGCAGGATATATTGTGAGTAAAGGAGAAATGAATTTTCACGTAGCAGCTTTTGCAAGTGCTATCGGATGTGTCTTGGGTTCTTTGCCGTCATATTATATTGGATATTTCGGCGGCAGAACTTTTGTAGAAAAATATGGGAAATATTTTCTTGTATCAAATAAAGATTTGCAAGAAGCTGATAAATGGGTAGATAAATATGGAGATTGGGCGTTTTTCTTGTGCCGAATGTTACCTGTTGTCCGAACTTTTATTTCACTTCCTGCAGGAATTTTGAGAGCAAAAAAGAGATTTTTCTTTACTTTTACTTTTTTAGGTTCTCTTGTTTGGAGTTATTTGCTGATATATGTAGGTGTTAAAATGGGGCAAAATATCGAGGCTTTCAAGCATATTTGGCATAAATTTGATGCGTTAATTATCGGAATCTTTTTAGTTTTGGGCTGTCTGTATGTGTACAAACATTTTAAGAATTTAAAAGAAAGCTAAAAAAAGATGCAGAGGTTACCTCTGCATCTTTTTTATATATATGTATTCTTATTATACAACACCTTGCATTTTCATAGCTTCCGCTAACTTTTTGAAGGCTGCAATATTTGCCCCGGCAACATAATTTGAACCTAAATTATATGTATTGGCAGCAGATTTACATTCATTGAAAATATTTATCATAATATTTTCAAGTTTTCTTTCTACTTCTTCAAATGTATAATAATATCTTATGCTGTTTTGAGACATTTCTATTGCAGAGGTTGCTACCCCTCCTGCATTAGCTGCTTTTGCCGGTGCAACAAGAACTCCGTTCTTTTGGAAATATTCAATCGCATCATATGTACATGGCATATTTGCACCTTCCCCGACAGCCATAATACCGCTTGCTACAAGTTTTTTTGCATCTTCAAGTTTAATATCGTTTTGAGTTGCACAAGGTAATGCAATATCTGCACGATACCCCCAAATAGGTGAGCAATCAGGTGCGCTTTCGGTATATAAAGCGTCAGAATGAACTCTCAAGTATTCTTTAATACGTCCGCGTTCGACTTCTTTAATTTGTTTAACCAAATCTAAATCAATACCGTTTTTATCAAAGATAGCACCGTTAGAGTCGCTCATTGCAACAACTTTAGCACCCATTTGGGTTGCTTTTTCTGCAGCATATATAGCAACATTACCTGACCCTGATATGATGATACTTTTGCCTTCAAGATTTTTACCGTGAGCTGCTAGCATTTCTCTCATATAAAACAGCAAACCGTATCCGGTTGCTTCTTTCCTTGCTAATGAGCCGCCATAGCAGATGTCTTTACCGGTTAATACTCCCCCTTCGTATGCATCTCTAATGCGTTTATATTGTCCGAAAAGGTACCCTATTTCTCTGCCGCCTACGCCTATATCGCCGGCAGGTACATCTACATCTTGTCCTATATGTCTGTATAACTCCGTCATAAAGCTTTGGCAAAATCTCATAACCTCAGCATCAGATTTACCTTTTGGATCGAAATCACTCCCACCCTTTGCACCGCCGATAGGCAATCCTGTCAAAGCATTTTTAAAAATTTGTTCAAAACCCAAAAATTTAATTATGCTTAAATTAACGCTGGGATGGAAACGCAATCCGCCTTTATATGGTCCTATAAGTGAACTGAATTGAACTCTATACCCTCTGTTAACGATAATTTTCCCATTATCGTCAACCCAAGGTACTCTGAACATTATGATACGCTCAGGTTCAACCATGCGTTCAAGTATAGACAAATCTTCATAGTCTTTGTGAACATCTAATATAGGCTCTACCGAAGATAAAACCTCATTAACGGCCTGTATAAATTCCGGCTCATTGATATTTTTTGCTTTTACGTTTGTTAAAACATTATTTAAATAATTATTCATACTTTTTCCTCTATTCCATATTTATTTATACAATTATCAGAAAAAATATGCAAGAAAAATTTTTGTATATTTTTTAAAACTTTTATTTATTGTGCTAGCAAAAAAAAATTTTATGTGTTTTGATATTAATATGTTAATATATCCTTCTGCATCTAAGACTAATACTATAGATAAAATAAGACATAATGCATATATCGCTCATATTGAGCTTGATAGAGCGTTGCCTGCGTACGAAGGGGACATTGCGGGTAATCTGGCACATTTTGATGATTGTATTGCTTGTCCGGTAAGAGGGCTTATTGCAAGAGCTGAACAAAGTTCTTCAGCTTATATTGCTCCGAAATTTTATAGAAATAATATAAGATTAATGTTAACTTTTCCTGCAATAAAAGCAAAAAGGGAAATATTTAACAACAAATTTAATAACGAGTTATACAAGAGAACGGGAAAAATTAAAAAATTTTTAATAAAACAAAAAAGGGTAGTTTTTGGAAAAGTAAAACCATTACCGCTTTACAGATTGTATATGCGTAAATGCCGTCAAGCCTTTAGAAAGTTTTTAAAGAAAATCAGAGCATAAGAAAAGGGGCTCGTCGCCCCTTTCCATTCGATTTGATGAACATAATGCAGTATTTTTAACTGCTATTATTATTATAACGTATTTTATACCTATTTCAACCCCTGACAGGGCAGATGTAACGATATTGAAATAGAGTATTTTGTACACTTTCCGCTATTTTTGAGCTTTGTAATACCTGTAATCCTTCATTATACGGTTAACAAAGCTTCTTGAATGAGCGGGAACCCCGTTTGCTTTTTTGACGGCTTCCGGTCCGCTGTTATATGCTGCAACGGCCATTTCCATAGACCCAAAATGCTTATACATATTTTTATAATATGTTATGCCTGCTTTAATGTTTTCGTCTAAATTATATGCATTATAACCCATAGATTTTGCTGTCGCAGGATATAACTGAAATACTCCGACATTACCCGAAGCCCCCTTTACGTCTTGGCGAAATCCGGATTCTGTTTTTGCTATACTAAGCATAATTGCGGGTTCAACCCCCATTGCAACTGATTGTTTAATAATAGCCTGTTTCACGTTATCCGCAGTAACTGATATAGCAGGTACAACCGATAATATTATAGCTGATACAAAAGTTATAGCGAACTTTCTCAATATATATCTCCTAAACTGATTATTGGTTAAATATATCATAAAAATGATAATCTATCAAATAGGTAAAATGGGTGAATTTTTATTAGGTATTAGATTTTGCTTATGTCCATATAAGTTGAACTATCCGTGCATGTTAAATTTTTTAAGGCTTATTGATATTTTTTATAATAAATTTTTTAATAACTATAAAATTATTATAATTTTGTAAATTATTGTAACAATATTTATATAATATGTCAATTATATATAATAAAAATTTTTATAGTTAATATATAAAAGTGCTTAAGCTATAAAGAGAAAGAGATAAGATGATTTTTCGTATTGATAATATCTCATTTACGGATGTAAAAACTACAATTAGAGAATTTGGCTCAAGGGTGAGTCTGCTTGTGCCGCGCAAGCCTCGTAGGCAGGCAAGATGGTTGTATGATGACACGGGTGATGAATTTAATTATTCTGATTCTAAGCCACGTTCATCAGAAGAACGTACTTGTACCGCTGTTATGAAGTCTAATGAAGCAAATATTGTAAGACTTGCTGCTGAAATTAATCGTTCAGCGGAAATTGATAGTGTATATGAGAAACTTTTACCGGAGTATACCGCATATATAAATCCTGAACTTAATGATTTAGTTTCAGCTTCATCTGATGTAGTATCAGCATCATATAAGAAAAAGCCCGTTGAGATTAAATGTAAGGCTCTTGATGACGGGATAAGGCAGCAGGAGATAAGTTTTAATGATGGTTCGCAAATTAGTTATGTTTCGTTTTCTAATGGCGGGAAAATGAGAATTAACGAAGAAGAATTTGAAATGCCGGTTGGAACAGTTGTTGAAACAAAATCTGTAAACGGCAGAGTGTTCAGTCAATTAATTCAAATTCCGGGAATGCAAAGAAGAGTCGTAAATAAACCGGAATACTTGGATAAAGCCGAACAGATAATTACGTCAGGAGCCGTTGATTTTGAGGAAAATCAAAATCAGATAGACGATTTTTTGGAATTGACAAAAAGTTTAAATTTGTTTAGTCCCAAAAATCAAGCCAAGGTTTAATAAAAAACACCGTAATATTTATACGGTGTTTTTTTTATTGTAAAATGGTAAGTAGGGAAAATACAATGGTGAATAAAACAACATTAATATTAGAAGGCGGAGCAATGAGAGGCTTGTATTCAGCAGGTGTTCTTGATGTTTTTATGAAAAATAATATAAATGTTGATGTTATATATGGTGTATCTGCAGGGGCTTTGTTTGGTTTGAATTATAAATCACGCCAAATAGGACGAGCTTTAAGATACAATTTAAAATACGCACATGAAAAGAATTATATGGGATTATATTCGCTTTTTACAACGGGGGATATAATGAACAGAGAGTTTTGTTTTAATAAGCTTGTTTATGAATTGGATAAACTTGATTTTGAAACATACCGAAGCAATCCTGTCGATTTTTATACTGTTGTGACTAATTTGCAGACAGGTAAGCCGGAATATATAAAGATTGATGATGCTCAAAAAGATATGGAATATTTTAGAGCATCAGGTTCTATGCCTTTTGTATCAAAACCTGTTGAAATAGACGGGAAGCTGTATTTGGATGGGGCAATGAGTGATGCGGTTCCTTTCAAGAAGGTACTTGAAACAAATTGTGAAAAAATTATAGTTGTATTAACAAGGCCTACGGGCTACAGAAAGAAAAAATCTTATCTTCCATATAGGCTTGTTTACGGGAATTATCCAAACTTGGTGGAGACTGCAAAAAATTATTACAAAGAATATAATGAAACAATGGATTTAATAGAAAAATATGAGTCAGAAAATAAAATTATTGTCTTGCGTCCGTCGGAGTTAATTAAAATAAAACGAGTGGAAAAAAATACAAAGAAATTGCAAAGCATGTATGACTTAGGGGTATCTGACTGCACTCAGAAACTTGATAAAATAAAGGAATACACTCAATAATAATGACCCGCTTTGCTCATAAATTATGTATAAAATAAAGGATGTATCTTTTGATACACCCTTTATTATTAAATATTATCCAAGTATGCCTCTGATATTTTACGGTTTAACCACTCTGCAATAACCTGTTGCAATGATATTTCTGTACCATCTCCAATTATCTTGCATCCCTTTCATAAAATATACTCCGGTGTCTTTATTGATTTTAACAACACGTTTATGATGCCTCATAGACCATTCAAAAAGCGGATCATACATTTGAATAGTTGTTCCGTCTACAAGTTTAACATTTTTTAGTTTTTTCATATGATTTTTAGCGTCAGGCTTGTATATTTTTTTCATAGAATCAGAATATAAAGCTCCGTCTTTCATGTAAAAATAATCATTATACTCGCTAAATGCATCAATACTGCCATCTAATTTTGTAGCGTAACACTCAATGGTTGTTCCGTTAGGAATAGGATAAGGAATAGGTTCTCCCTTAGTAAACACTTTCAAATTTCTTTTTAAAGCCATTGTGTCATCACCCAAAGCGTATACGGCTTGTGTCAAAACAGCCATACAAACCATAAGCCCGCCAAGAATTAATAATCTTTTTTGCATAAAAACCCCTTTCGTTTGTATAAGACTATTCTATCATGAATTTGAAAAACTGGTTATTTCACTGTGCTACAAATATAAATTAGCGTAAACTATTATGTTGTGACGTGTCTCGATATAAAAATTTATAAAATATAATTTAATCATGCTAGCAAAAAAATTTTATTATAAGTTTTATTTATGTACAGAATAATATGAAAAGGAAGGTAAAACATGATTAATTCTATAAACGATACAAATAATATTTCATTTAGCGCTCGATATTTAAAAATCAACAAGCCTGAAAATTTTCCTGATAAAATACATGATGCAATATGTAAAAGTGAAGCAATAGATACCTTTTTAAAAGAAGGAACTCCAAAAAGTTTGATTGGGAAAATATTAGATTTCTTTAAAGCTGATGAAATTTTGGATGTTTATTATCGCACCCAAAAAACATCAAAATTTGACAAATTTGCTCAAAATGATACAGTAACGTTTGAATTTGGCAAGAAAAATAAAAAATATAGATTTTTAACGCTTGGTAATGTACAAAATGGAGTTAGGCGAAGAGCCGGAAGTGTGCCAAAAGCCGGCGAAGATTTATTATTTGTTGCCCCAAAAGAAACTTCGGAAGATATCTTGGCAAAAGCTATTGAGGACATAAAAGATTTTGATAAAATGTTGACAAATAAGTAGTAAAAGAATAAACAACCAAATAGGTCGAGCTTCAGCCCGACCTATTTTTTCAAGTTATTTCTATAAAAGAAGATATTGTTTGAGGATTTTTAACATAGAGCTTGAAAATCAAAAAACGGGTTTTTTGTTGATTTAATAATTTTTCTTGAGATGAGATTATTACCCGACCGGAGAATAAAAAATTTTAATAGTTGTTATATTATTGAATTGTGCATATGCACAAGGGATAATTTATTTTAAAATGAAAGGGAATTATATGTATTTATCTATTCAAAGCAATATGGTGAATAAAAATACTAATTATACATTAAAATCAAAAGTATCCTTTAATGGGAAATTTTTGACTCCAGAAGCTTTTGCAGCAGAAAATAAAATTATTGAAAAAATTAAAACTTTACCGAACAATATATTTTTAGACTCTGCTGAGTTTACGAAATTTTGCAAAAGCATAGATATAACGCCTAAAATAAACGGCGCAATAACAAAAAAACTGATAGAAGTAAGACAAACAAAAATGAATTCAAAAAGTTTTATTGTATAAATGTTGTATAATAATAGTATGGAGAACTCGTAGGTTGGGTGAAACCCAACAATAACTTTTTTAAGTGCAATATTGTGACAAAAAATGTAAAAGAGCGGACAATTTTGTTACAGTAATCTGACATTTCGGACATTTATACTCAACATATTTCCGCACTTATAAAGTCGGCAAAGTCTGGATTGCTTCGGGCTTTCGCCCTCGCAATGTATAAAATAACAGTCGATTTGAGAAGAAAGAACAGCGGATTTGATAATTTTCAATATAAAAAGCATCGCTTTATCCTGTTATTGTTGGGTGTAAATTGACACCGATATTGAGAAAAAGTGACAGGGTATTTTAAGAAAATGTTGGCAGAAGATTATTTGATTCTTAAATAATTTGAATTTTGTTTTTTAAGGAATTGAAGCTCTTTTTCTTCGACTATGCTAAGTACTGTTAAATCCACTGGTAATTTACTTGTATTATTTAAGGTGTTGTATATATAATTTACATTTTCTAATAACTGTTCTGAATAAACTGAATATATTAACAAAATATCAATATCATGATGTTTTTTTCTTGAATGTAAAACAGAACCAAATAAAAAAACATTGCTAAATGGTTCAAACAAATTAATATTTTGTTTGATTAAATTCAAAGCATAATTTTTATTATTACAATTGTTTAACATATTTATAAAACATGTCCATATCAAGTAGTTCAACATTTATTAAGTTTGCAAATTCATATGCTTCATTCGATATACAAAGTGATCCATTCCAATTATGAAGATTAACTATAATACTACTAGAATCGGGGCATAAATTTGCTAAAAAAACTTTACTTAGGCAATACTCATAAACAAATATCATTTTCTTATTTTTAATTTCAATTTCTCGCAAATTGTTATACTCATAAAATTTAAACTCTATCCCTCTGGATTTGATATATTTTAATGCAAAATTGAGACTATTCAAACGGACTGAGGAACGACGATAACACCTGTAATCATAATAATATTGTCTTAATCTCGGGGTATCTTTTAAGTAAATCTTTGATACTTTCCCAGAATTACATATCGATATATAGGGTAAATCAATTCCCAAAAAAATATTTATAAATTTATTTTCATTTTGCAATTTTGATATAAATATTTCCAATGATTCGACAGATGGTATAAAAGAATCATCTATAGGAGCAACTTCAAACAAAGAATTAATTTTTTCAGGAAACAAAATTTGCCTTTTCTTTTCTTCATCCAATCTACTTTGTTCAAATTCATCTACATGAGTTAAAAATAATTGAACTAGATTCAAGTTTGAGTTATCTTTATCTTCGGAATCTTGTATTAATGCCAAATTATTAGATAATATATTTTTTAATTTTCGATTATTAACTAATATTTTAAATTCAAACTTGTCCCATAAATCTTTATTCCCACTTAAATAATAGTTTTCGTAAATAGTTTTATTTTCACATAACAATGGCTTAACTTTATCTTTTAAATCATTAAAAGATGAACACCTTATACTAAAAAATGAATTTAACTCACTCTCTCTAATTTGTTTCCATTGTTTAACTTCCTTGGCTTTATATGCGAAGTTTTTATCAAAGTCCGTGTGACAATTGGGACATAAAACAATTAAATTTTCAAAAGAATTATCAGCAGTATCACAATATGGTCTTATGTGAGCTTTTTCAATAATGTCTCCATTTTTTGAAAATAACTCTTTTTTGCAATCAGGATTCATGCATCGCCCCATAGATTCTGCAAATAACCTTCTTTGAATATCTTTACTTATTTCTCTGCCCATTTATTGTATTTTTTCTCTAGTATTTATTTTATTATATTATATGAGTTATAATGATGATATTGTATTAATTCATTTTTCTTCTTAGACGTTTTTCTAATAATTTATTATGAACCGATACAAACAATTCTATATCTTTAATATCAAAACCAAGTTCATCTTTAAGTAAAATTTTATTTGTATAGTCTAAAAGTTTATTAACATCTTTTTTCTTGCTAAATACACTTTCTATCTCATTAAATAAATCTTCTGCAGATTCAACATATGGAATAATTATGTTGGACACTTCAGATGGCATAAGTTCAAGTGCACCTCCACCAAAGCTCCTGCCCTCAAGTTCAACAAAACAAAATGATAATGAATTATAATAACTAGCTACAAAAGCTTTTCTATTAATACCATCCTTAATATGCACTCTGTGCATAGTGTCAGTTGTATATGCATTCGCTTCATTTAAAATCATTCTTGCATATTTGTTGTTACGGCGGGAAAAGAATGCATTTGATAATGAAATGGATGGTATAATTTGCCACTCATCTCTTATTCTACACTTGTACCCATCTGCAAAGCCTTCTTGAATTCCGTACTCTATATACTTCATTGCAGATTTATTTTTTTTCAATTCTTGTAATTTAGGAAAAATTAAAATATTAGCTTTGGCATTGTTATCAATATTTTGTTTAGCTTTCTTTGTGTTAAAAGTTATTCCACTTACTAAAACACTTCTCCCTATTAATGGATATGAATATTTAGAAAGGTTGTATTCATCTATAATGCTTTTATTCACTGTAAAAAAGTCATTTGCGCCAGTGGTGATGCCGACTTCTACATCAGCCAAATCTTTTACCCTATATAAATCTTTTCTGTTTTTTACTTCTTCTAAAAAATCCAGCTCTTTTTGATCTAAAAAATAATTTGTCCACTTCGAAGAATTATGAATGTTTTTTATTGGATTTTTTAATTTATATAAATCCAAATCCTGCAAAGTTTTATCATCTTCTGTCTCTATGTATTCTATATGTGGTATTCCACTACCCTTTTGGCACAATAATAAAACTACATCTTGTTGAATAGTATCAAATACTAATTTCTTAAATGAAACAATAGAAATTTTTTCATAATTTTTAATTAAAAATTCTCTTATTAATTTTGCATGTGAAACTTGCAATAATTCAGCAGGTAACACAAATCCTAATTTACCGTTTTCTTTTAATAAATTCGTACACCCTACAACAAATGCACACCACGAATTCATTAATTTTGAATATTTTATTTTATTTTTATCGAATATTTTTCCAGCCTCTTTTTGTTGATCTTTATCAAAATATTGATATCTAATATACGGGGGGTTACCAACAATAATGTCATAAGCATCTTTTGTATTATTGCAGTACTTATGAAAATCCTGCTCAAATACATTTAAGTTTTTTGCCGGGATCTTTTTTATTTTATTAGCTTCTTCTGTTTCGATTTCAATTGCAGTAACTGAATTATATTCATATTTCCCATCGACTAAAGATTCAATAAAAACACCATCCCCAGCACTAGGTTCTAATATATCGCAGTGTTTATTGCCATTAAAAGCCCATCTGAGAATAAAATCAGATATTGTTTTTGGTGAATAAAATCCACCTCTTAATTTTTGTTTTGTTGCATTCTTAATTAACTGCATAAAAATCCTTTATATTAGGAATTTTGTTATATTCCTCTTGTGTCATACCATACAATGATAACAGTGCATTATCAAGCATTTGTTTAGTTCTTTTAAACTCATTCTCATGTACTTCATATTGCCTATGATTATCTTTGTTTAAAATCATTTTTTCATTAATTTCTATTAATTTTTCTTGATACAAAGAAATATTATCGTGCAATAATTTTTCATGTTTATTTGTAAAATCAATTGTTTTTATAGGAAGTTTCTCTAAAACTTTAGTACCTCTGGCAATATAACCACCTCTAAAAATTTCTCCATTAAGTGATGCAAGCCATTCCAAACACTTTGAATTTAATATTGCCTGCAAGTAATATATTGAATATTGGGAATTTTCCGGTAGAACTATCATGCAATATCCAGCAGTACCTCCTGATGATATAAGCGTTTGACATTTATCAATAGCATATTTGTCACCTTGAGAAAGAACTCCTACAATTATTTTCTTTTTAATATCTCCAATTTTTAAAGCTTGTTGCCGACCATACCGATACCATTCATTTTCTGTAGTTACAGCAGGTTTAATGTCCCTCTTTCCTCCTTTTGCAGAGTAGATAAATTTTTCCTTATTTTCAGTAAAGTATTCATAACAATATGGATAATTCTCTTTTAATTCACCCATCTCAATAAATTTGATTTGCTCGTTATCTAGCTTATATGGGTATATTACAAAACTATTTGGGACAAATCTTTTATATGTACTTAAACTATCATCAGATTCTGCATTAGGGGTTTCATAATATGGTCTTACAATTTCTTTTTCAATTTTAAATTCTTCTTCATTTTTATCAAAATAATAATATTTTTCGTCTACCCTTTTAGGCTTAAATACAAAATAATCATTACGACTAGTTTGTATACCATTTAAAATATTGTTACTACCTACGAAATCTTTTAGACAAGTAGTATTCTGAATGATTTTGTTATATATGGTTTCTAAATATTTTGGATACATAACCCAAACATCATCTAATAAATTTGAAAAATCAATCTGATTAGAATATTCGTCAACATTATAATGACGTAGTAACCAATCATTTAAATTATTTACTTCTGAATACTGAATTTGCTGATTCTGTTGTTCTGTTAATATTAATATATTTGTATAAGTAGTTTTGTCCTTAAAAACTTGATTTGCACCAAAAGATAAAATCTCATTGATATTTTTATTTTCTTTTAATAATTTTCTTAATTCTAATCCTGCACCAACCTTCATAAATTTATTAGGTAAAATATAACCAATTATCCCATTTTTATTAAGTAACTGTAGACTTCTTTCAATAAAAAGAAAATATTTATCATATTGCTTGTAAGCAGATCTATATCTATCCTCATAGATAGGTTTTTCTAATGGGGTAAAGGTTTTTATATCTTCTGTTTTCATATAGGGCGGATTGCCAATGATTATATCAAATTTTTTAGTTCCATAGTCGAAAGCATTGATAGTACAAGCAATGTCATTATTATTAACCATATCATTTGATATTAAGGAATTTCCCCAAAATATATTTTTATTTAACTTTGGTAATACTTGTCTTTGGGGAAGGGATTCTGTGTTTTCATCTTCTAATAGTTTTAGTAGTAAACCAAATTCAGTTGTTTTTACAGCATTATAATCCTTATCGACACCATAAAAACATTTTGTTAACAAATCTTTTTTTATTTCGTATTTTAACTTATATGTTCCAACACCAGTTGATAATAGTTTTGATGTATCGTGAATTTTATAATAGTCAATAAGATAATCATTTAAGTATTGGAAACTTTCTAATAAAAAGGCTCCTGAACCACAAGCTATATCTGCAATTTTAATTTTAAAAACATCATTTCCATTACTTTCAATATAGGGTTTAATGGTTTTGTTTATTATCTCCCGTATTATAAAACTGGGGGTTGTAACAATATCTCGGTCAATATTTTCCGGTTTTCTACCTAATTCAACTACACCATTTTTAATATAAAGCTTATCTTGAAGCATGATTTCATAAATATTTCCTAGAATTTCAGATGATAATACTGAAAAAGAATAGGAACTATTTGGGTAATATAAATCTGAAATTATCTGCCAAAAAATATTAGATTTTTTAGATAAAAACTCATTTATATACGGAAGCTCAAATATACCTGAATTGTAATAATTGTCAGCGTTTTGTAATTTTTCAATTAATTTATTGCTATTTTCATTTGAATCTTTAATATTAAGTAATGACTGATATTGCTCAATATTTCTATCTTCACAGACTCTCAAAAATACAATACTATTTATGTATGCCTGAATGACATCATTTAATTGCGTTTCGTCAATATTATCTTTAATCTCAAATAAAGCCTGACCTAACAAAGTTCTCCATTTATTGATTTGATCTAAAAATAAATTATCTACACTGTATGTTTGAATTTGATTTTCTATACTTTCCCAATGTTTATCAAAAGTACCATTATATACAGCTTCTTTTCCAAGTATACTTTTAATTTCTTCAAATTTTTCTTCATATTCCGTATAATGATATTTTTTTACACAATATGTATTATGATTATCTTGTTCTTTTACCGGAGCAGAGCAGTCATAAATAATTAAATATTCAAAGTTTGAAAGGACAGAAATCTTCAATTTCGCAGTAAAGCCATATCTCCTAACTTGAAATGCAGGTTCATCTACAGATTCAATTTTTACATGCGGTTTTTTAGCTTCAAGAAAAAATTTCCTATCATTAAATAATCTAAAAGTATAATCAGGTTTTTTAGAGGAATTTCCAGTATGTAAACCTTCTTCAAGAATTACTTCTCTTTCGAAAGTCGATTTACCTGATGTGTTTTTTATATCCCAACCAAGTAATTCAAAAAATACATCCAGAAAATCACTTCTTAAAAGTGTCTCATTGTATCTGTCAGAAAGATAATATTCCCGATCGCTTTCATATTTTTCTACCAGTTCCCTGATTAACACGCAATTCTCCCCTATATTAATATTACAACAAGAGTACATTCATGGCAATTTGTAAATTGTTACTCTTATAAATTTATATTAGAAGATTGCTATGTCAAAAACGGACATAAATTATATTTTGGCAATATACCAATCAGAACAGGCATGGTGATTGAAATTCCATTGCAGGTCAAAATAAAAATCGCCTTCATCGACATTTTTTATTTTGAAATATGGCTTTGCCAGTTCTGTTTGTTTATAACTTTCAAATGCTCTTTTAAGCTCTTTCGCAAAGCGAGTTTTAAATTCATGTAAGGTTAATTCTAATGTTTCTCTGGTTCTTTTATTTTTCAAAATCATCTTCGAACCCTCTGATATTATCAAGTTCAATGTTGTATCGCTTGCCGGTTTTATCAACACAGGTTGCAAAGTCCACAGTTTTATCAGCAAATTTGTTTTGCCAAATGCAAATCAGCAAACCGATTTCTTGAGTTTTTAAATTCAAAATCTTTGTCCCGTATAATTGATAATCTTTTTCAACCATATTGTGCTCCTTTCGGTTATTAACATTAATCGATTACAATAAATAGGAAATCAACCGAATGTGTTGCTATGTAAACATTTAAATGCTATTTGCTGTCTTTCGAGCTAATGTGTTTCCTGATATAAGGAGGAAATATGAAAGAAGTCAGCGGATACAATATCAGCGAAAAAGAATTTAAGAAAATAAGTAAGTGGGCGGAAGATATATATAATATTGCTGTAGTTGTTGATTATTTTGTCGGTAATCAACCGGAGATAGAAGAATGCTATAATCTTGCTCCGGTAGTTAAAAATTTAAGAAATAACGCAGATTTATTAAATGCATTTTTTATTGATACAGAAGAAAATAAAAATTAATTGTTAATGTGGTTTCAAATGTTGTTCAAAAAGTGTTCAACAGGCTCGTTATTAAATTTAAAATCATATTTGGATAAATTGTTCTTTATAAAAATAAAACCCCGAAAAACGGGGTTTAAACGATTATAAAATTTATAAAGATTAAATGTAGTCGCTTTGTCTTATTCTTGTAACATAATATTCCGGAACATCATATTTTTTTAAAACTCTTGCTGTATGAGATCTAACAATATCATAATAATCATTATAAAATAATACTTTATCTCCAAAAGTTGGCAAGCATTTTATTTTCTCTGGTGTAAAAAATACTCTATGATAGCCATCGCCATCTCTCATATCTTCAAGGACTATAAAATCATTAATTAATTCTGCTAATTTTGGGGCAATTTTCATATATTCATTAGCTACTTGGGTAAGAACCATTTGAATATATTCCTGATAAGCAATATTAGCGTTTTGTCTTGCATTAATTACTTGGTTATGGATTTCTTTAATTTTAACTTCGACTCCGGCAATTGTATCTTTATTTATTTCAATTTCGTCATCTATATCTTTCAATCTTTGATTTAATTCGGATATATCTTCATTCTCAGCAAGCATAGTCGGTCTTTTAGCTTTTAATTCTTCTCTTTCTTCTTCCAAATTTATAATGTTTATTTTTGAATCTTCAATACGCTTGCTGTAGTTTGATTTTTTATCTTTCATATCTTTGTACTCTTGTCTTTTTTGATTAAAAATTTCTTTCTTTTCTTCAATTTTATTTGCCATAAATTTTCTCCTTATTTAAAGTTAGTGTAACTAATTCCAAGTTCATAACGGATGAATATCTCAAATTCTCTGTTGTATCGTTCTCCGTTAATTAATCTTGTAATGTACGATTCAGAAATATTTAGTTTTTGTGCCATTTTCTTTTGAGATATTCTTTTATAGTGCATTGCGGCACGAATATTATTTTCTCTTTTCTTTAGAAACATAGGAAATTCCTTTTATTTTTCATTTCTATTGTTGTGTAATCCTTTAATAATCGTCTTCTAAAGGTTATTCGATGCGGAAATTGTTCTAAAGGGATATGTAATTCTTTTGCAGTTAATTGTCTACAAGCCTCAATATTTAACTTCTTTGGCGAAAAATAATATTTTTTGAATACCATATAATATTTTTCCATATCCGGATAATATAACTTTCTTGGCTTGCCAAATTTTGCAACAAGTGCTTCCGGACCGTATTTCACATAAAGATTTCTTTTACGAATAATATTTGCGTAACTTGTTTTGTCATCAGGATTTTGTTTATTATATTCTTTGATGAACTCAACCAACTGTTTACCGTATAAACCTCTTGTAAGTTTAAGTAATCCAAAGAATTTTGTATATTTTTTACGATTATATTCAGGAATGTTGCCTAATTCTGCCAATGATAAACTTTTCATCTTGCCGTAATCATTTTCCGAAAATTTGACATAATCATCATCTCTAACAAATGTGACAGCTTCTCCTTTTACTGTAGGAGCAGTTGGTGGCGGCACATAATCAAATTCGCAATAAATATAGCCTTGAGTAGTTTTTTTCAAAATATTTTCTTCTACTAATTTGTCTAATTTTTCTTGCAGTTCTTCTTTTGGCAATTCAGCTAAAGAAAAGATATCGTTAAAAGAAAATGCTTTTAGTTTTCTTGCTAAAAATTTAACTTTTTTCATTTAATCTCCTTCCTTAAAAAGTTTAGTAACAATATTTAAATTAATTT
Organism: uncultured bacterium; assembly: GCA_902761735.1. Taxonomy (GTDB): domain Bacteria; phylum Cyanobacteriota; class Vampirovibrionia; order Gastranaerophilales; family Gastranaerophilaceae; genus UBA1221. Next base: position 87,307 of record CACWLL010000001.1, on the reverse strand, counting down.
CAGTTAAATCGTTGGCATGAGCGATAATTTCTGCTCTATCAATAATATTAACGATTTGCCTGAATCCGACCTTCATTTTGTATAAAAAATCTATCGCCTCCGGCGAAAAATTAACTTCAGATAATTCTTTTATGAATAAATCAATTTCTTTCAATTCAAACGGTTTAAATCTTAAAAACGCTAAAAGTCTATCCTTAAAATGTTTATATTGTTCTAGTTTTTTATTTGCGACTCCCATACCAATCATTATTATTGGGGTTTTTGTTCTATCGTAAATATCTCGTAAAACCTCTATAAATCCTTTCTTATCTATTAAGTAATCAACTTCATCAATCATGAGTATTTTAGGATCTAAAATTAGAGATTTTACTATCTGATTAAATAAATCTGAAGTTCTTGCAGCAGGATATTCGCCAAGCTCTTTTACAATTTCACTCAACAGCCATCTTGGTGTCATAGTTTGAGTTACTTGAACGTGTATAGCATTATCATTATTTGCTACCCACCAAAGTGCAGTATGACTTTTCCCAACTCCGGGTTCTCCGTAAACAAGAGCCATTCCTGAAACATTTTTACCTCTGTTTAATAAGTTGTTTGTTAAAGTAATAAAATTCTTTGCGTTATTTGTCATTACAAATTTACTTTTCATTTACTTTTCTCCCATACATTTGTTTATATTCATCTGAATATCCAAATGCCTTAAACCAAGCGACATCTTTATCGTTTTCAAAACCATGTACTGAAAGCCACTCATAACGTTCAAAGTTTGAATTAAAAATAGGTCTTCCATCTGAATATTCAGTGTTTATATCTTTACCGTCGTTATCCGATGTATTTTTTGTTTCTATTTGAGGGACATTCTGCCATTCTACAGGTTTTTTCTGTTCTGTTTTGAAATAATTTTTAACCTCTTTTTTAGTTTTATTTAATAATTTTTTCTGCTTATTAATTTCAAATTTAAGTTGTTCCTGATCTTGTACATTGCCAAGATGCTGTGCCATCGGATGAGTCAGAATCGTTCTTTTGGCATAACATATAAATTCATTATTTGCTGTATAAATTTTAATTTTTGTAATATCTGAAAGGCTGTATTTTATTAAAACCCTGTCATATATACCGTATAAATTTTCGCTGTAATAATTTGCATTTAAAAATCTGACGCCATTTCTATACACAGTTCTTGTTTCTTCATGCAGCATTAGTTCATCAAGTTCTTCAATGTTTACTCCGGAACCTTTGCCACTATCAAAAACTTCCCCGATACTTTTACCTTTAACATTAGGACAATCAAGTTTATTGTAGTAATCCATATATGCCTCAAGCATTTTATTTAATTGTTCAATGGTCGGAATAAATTCGTTATGATTTTCTTTATGGAATTTTTCATTTCTTTTTTTATATGCAGGTTTATCGTTAATATTTGCACCTACAAATGATGGTAATAATCTTTCAAATCCGTCTTGCAGTTCCCTAAAAAATCTTTCTATAACCTTTGCTCTTGCGTTATATGGTTGAGCAAATACAGGTATAATCTTTAGTTTATCGAATAAGCCGTTAATTCCACATTCTTGTAAATCCCCTGTGAAAAATTTTGCTCGAAAAGCTTTGCCATTATCCTGATAACAAATTTTTGGTATTTTACCAAGATTAATAATTGCATTTCTTAATGCGGAAGTTATAGTTTGCGTATTTTCTTCAAGCATAATTTCGTAGCCGACTAAAGCTGTTGATTTCCAATCGAGGTATCCAATTAATATTGGTCGGCATGGTTTGCCTGTAAACGGATTTATACATTCAATCGCCAAACGGTGTCCGTCTGCCACTAAAACATCGCCAACTTCAAGTTTAGAAATATCCCTTGAAATGTATGGCAAAACTTTATCTCGTAATGCTTTTTCTCCTTCACGAGCAAGAATCCATTTATCATAATTCTTACGCATAAACTGATTTGCGTATCTTCTAAATGAACGTGAACTAGTTGTAGATTTATGTCCTCGTTTTTCAAGAATATGTTTAGTTAATGATGTAGCTTTGCCAATATTCATTTTATTAGGAGATAATAACAAAGATTTAAAAATTACCTCTTCTTCTTTTGTAAGAGTTGTACTACCTTCTTTTTCTCCATATTCATAATTTGGTATAAGGAAGGTATAATCGTTTTTGATTTTTATTTTCTTATGCCATCTGTAAATTGTACCAATGGAAACCTTGCCCAGCACATTAAATAGAACCGGGTACATTTTGCCTCCGTTATAGGCATCTAAAAATTCTTGTCCTGCTTCCGTTTTCTTTTTCGATATTTTTCTATAATCAACCCATAAGTTGACCAGATCATATCTTGCTAGTGCTATTTGTTTTGCGTGAGTCGGAATGGGATTTGTTTTTTGCAAACTTGGTTCCCTATTTTTCTCAATCTCATTTTTACTTTTCTCAAAATCGATTAAATTTTGTGCATTATAACCTAATGATTCAGGCATAATTTCATATTTAAAACCTGTTGGAGTCTTAACTTTTCTTGTTATATATTTATCTCTGCTTATACCTTTACGAACAGCTCTTGGGGTAACGCCCTCAATGCCTGCTACTTCATTTACTGATAACCATTCGTTGTTCAAGAATTTACTCCTTTTTTGGGTATAGAAATTCCGCCTTAAACTACACCAAACATTACCTCTAAATCGGTGTGGTTTGGAGTTTATTAGGGCTTTATTTAACTTTTGTGTCGCATATAAATCAGGTTTTAATTCAACATTCGTGTAAACTCACATGTTGATTTTTATAAATTTACATGCTATATTTTTTCTAAATTATAGATTACAAAATTATATTTGTCAACTAATAGGTTTACAATATGTTTGAAAATGAAAAAATTAAAGCAGTTAGAAAACAACTAAACCTCACTCAGCAAGAGGTCGCAGACAAACTTGGAGTTTCAAAACAATACTTGAGTAAAGTCGAAAATGGTATGACAGAACTCAGTAAAGAAAAAATAGTTACTTTTTGCAATGAGTATAAAATTTCTTTTGAATGGATGTTTGGAACTGCGAGTCAAATGTTCCGCCAAGAAGAAGATTATGTGACTAGGATTTTATATTCAGATCAAGACCAAAAGAATTTTCAAATAATATTAGATGCATACGGAATTTATATTGAAGGAATTAAAAATTTTATCGAGAAAAAACATCCGGATGCGACATTTAGTAATAAATTAAAAACGGCTCGTAAAATTTTTTATAATCGATTTTATAACAGGAAAGTTTCTTTTAATGCAAAAGATATAAAAAAATATTTGGATTATCAATTATCTGAGTCTAAAATTCAGAAAGAAATTTTAGATATTTATTACGAAATTTGTAAACAGGAAAACAAATAATTTATACTTAAATGTCCACCTCTCTTGACAGATGTCCGTTTTAAAAGGGTATTTCTGCATAAGCTTGCTTAATATTTTGCCGAAAATCTCTCAAAATCTGCCTCAAACGGCTATTTTTGTATGCAAAATATTGCTATTATTGACTTCAATTCGGATGTTGAAATCGGCACAAGTTTGATGTTTAGGCGGAACTCGGTTCCTCTTTGGTTCCCCTTTGACCAAATGTCCTATTATCTGCACTTTAAACTTTATGCTGAATTATCCGATTATATTTGAGTTACAGGCTGATTATTTATTGGAAAAAATTTTAGACAATGGAAAATACCGGACAGAAAAGTGACGTTTTGTGCCATTTATGTCAATTTTACTAACTAGCCTTTGTTCTAAACATAAAGCCACTCTTTCCCCTATTTCCCCCTTTATCATTCTTATAAAAACCTACATTGGGTTTCACCCAACCTACATACTAATTGAGATTAATAAATATCAAAAAAGTGGCATTAATTAAATTTTTTCTTGTAATAGTAAATATCAGAAATTATCATGATAAAGCCAATTAGATAATAAATTAAAATCCCAAGTATAAAACCTGTTCTTGTTTTTGAATTTATTTCTTCATTTCTATTAAAAATGAAAATATGATTCGTATTATTTTTATAATCACTTATTCTCTTTGCTAAAAATTTAGTATCATCTTCGTTTATACTAGGGTGTATTATAGCGTGATACAAGACATTTCCAGTAACAACACTTATATTCGGTGGTAGATTTCCACACTTACCACGACGTGGCAAAAATACTACATCATCAATATTTGAAATTTTAAAAACAATGTCCTTTTGAATACTTGTACTTCCTAAAATATTTGTATAAATAACTTTACATTCATCAATATTCTTATCACATTTTATGATTGTATTGTTAGGTAAAAGTACATTATATAAAACCATGCAAAAAGCAAATAATGTTAATAAAATCAAAGTAATAACATCAGCTTTTATTCTAACCTTTGGATTTTCAAAATCAAATTTTTTCATACGAAGATTATAACATAAATAATGAAAAGTAAGTAGCTTGTAGGTGGGTGAAACCCAACAATAACTTTTGTATGCATATATTTAAACAAAAAGTGCAAATAAGTTAGTAGGTTGGGTTTTCAACCCAACAATAACTATTATTGTAAAGTAGCCGACCGGTGTGAGTAAATAATGAGTAAATATGAGTAAATCGTTTTTTGGGGTAAAGTTGCACTTCCGACCAGCAAACCACCTACAACGAGCGAGTTTTAGAAAATAAAATAGTCAAACTGACAAAACCAAACTACTCGTCTAACTACAGAACCCTTGAAAACATTGAATTATAAGCAAAAAGACCTCAAATGAGGTCTTTTTGTAAAAATGGGCGGGTTGTGGGATTCGAACCCACGCATAACGGAACCACAATCCGTGGTCTTAACCACTTGACGAAACCCGCCATATCTCGTGTATGTTTATCATATCAAATAAATACTCAAAATCAAGAGGCTTTATTGACTGATTTCAATATCTCAACTATTGCAAAATAATGTGTCATTGCCCCGGCAATTACGAATATATGCCAAATACAGTGCATAAATTTTTGCTTTAGTAAATAAAATATGCATCCTGTGGAATACATAAGTCCGCCGGCTAACAGTAGCCAAACCGCATGATGGCTTGCATTATTCCATATTGCATATACCAAGAACAAGGACAGCCAACCCATTACCAAATATAATCCCGTTGACAAATATTTGAATTTTAATGTCAAACAAGAATATATTATTCCGGTTATTGCCAAGTACCACGTCATTGCAAGCAGTGCAACCGAAAGCGGGAAATCTACCACAAGTAGTAATATTGGTGTATATGTTCCGGCTATCAGCATAAATATTGCACTATGGTCAATTTTTCTGAAAACCTTTTTTGCTGTTGGGTTAATCATTGCATGATACAGAGCAGAGGATTGAAACAGTATAAATAAAGTAGCTCCAAAAATTGCTGTTGATGCTACTTCCATAGGCGTTGTTGAATAAACTGCCAGCATAACTATTGCATATATAGAAAATAATGCTCCAATTGAATGTGTAAACGCATTTGCAAACTCTTCTGCCGGTGTATATTTTGTCTCGCTATTCATATTATTATGATATCATTAATTTGCTAAAATACAATATTAAAAAAGGAGGTTTTAAAACCTCCTTTAAAATTTAGCTTATTCTTTGGAACATATACCCGATACCACGAGCTGTTAATATCAATTCCGGATTTGCCGGATCTGATTCAAGTTTTGAACGTAATCTTGAAATGTGAACGTCAACAACCCTTGTATCAATTCTATGGTCAGGCGGATATGCCCATACATGTTGTAATATTTCGTTTCTTGAAAATGCTTGACCGGAATTGTTTACTAACAATTCTAACAAGCTGAATTCCATACCCGTCAAACGGATTCTTTCATTCTTTCTGAATACTTGGCGACGAGCTGTATCAATTTTAATGTTACCTGTTGTAATTACATTTTTAGTAACTTTTCCTGTCGGTGTAACACTTTCTCTGTTATTTGTTCTTCTAAGCACAGCTTTAACACGAGCTTCAAGTTCTTTTGGAGAAAATGGCTTGATAACATAGTCATCAGCACCAAGTTCCAAACCTGTAATTCTTTCAGAAACATCGCCCAATGCTGTTAATATAATAATCGGAACGTCAGCGGTTCTTCTTATTTCTCTTGTTACTCCGTAACCGTCCATTTTTGGCATCATAACATCCAAAACAACTAAGTCAGGGTTATATTTGTTAAATGCATTAACTGCTTCTTCACCGTCAGCAGCAGTGTATACATCATATCCGGCCATTTTTAATCTGGTTTCCAAGATACGTCTGATACTTGCTTCATCATCAGCAAGTAAAATTCTTTGACGCTCTTCCGTTTCCCCCTGAAATTCCAAATTCTCTGTCATTTTCGTTATTCCTTACATTTAATAATTACACTAATAAAATCCAGTAATATTACAAATTTTTGAGTTTTTTTTCAATCTCGTAATATTATGTACTTATATTAATATAGTTTAAGAAAAATTGCAAGCACTTTTTCTTAAATTTCCCAAAAAGTTTCTTAAGCTACCATGGCCTTAAATTTAGCCAAATCTTCAAGTGTATCTATCCCAACAGGAACAAAGTCTACAATAGAAACTTTTATTTTCATCCCGTTTTCGAGTGCTCTTAATTGCTCCAAACTTTCCGCTTGTTCAAGCGGGGTTTGACTTAAAGTAGTCATTTTAATAAGAGCTTCTCTTTTGTAGCCGTATATTCCAATATGCCCGTATGTTTTTGATATCCCTAAATTCCTGTGGTACGGAATTCCTGAACGTGAAAAATACATTGCATATCCGTTCATATCGAACACGCACTTTACTAGATTTGGACTTTTTATTTCTTCTTCTTCTTCAATAACTCTTACTAATGTAGATATATCTGCTACTTTGTCATTTTTTATATTATCGATAACTGCACTTATACTTTCAGGTTTTATCATTGGTTCATCCCCTTGCAAGTTTACTATGTATGAAAATTCGGGATGTCTGTCCGCAACCTCTCGGATTCTGTCGCTGCCGCATTTGTGTTCGGACGAAGTCATTTCAACTTCTCCGCCAAAACTTTTTACCCTGTTATAGATTCGCTCATCATCTGTCGCGACAATTACAATATCCGCAGATTTTACCTGCATTGCTTTTTCATATACCCATTGGATTATTGGCTTATTATTTACTTCTATTAACGGTTTCCCTTCTAATCTTGATGAACCGTATCTTGCCGGTATAATTATTGCTGTTTTTGTCATTTAATCATCTCCGTTGTTATTTGCTTATATATAACCTTCGTTATCTTCTGCTTTTATTTTTCTGTCAATTTTTTGCGCAAGTGTTTCTTCTTCGTTACTTTTGTTCTTATTTTTTAATGTGCCATATTTTTCAGGTTCAAGAACCTTAAACATTTTTTCTAATTTTTGAGTATATTTTTCGTATTCAAGAAAATATATGTTTAAAAAATAATTATCTTTTTTGTCAAAAAGCTGAATTGCCGTTTTATTTTCGCTAATTACAAAATTTTCGAGTTGTGGGGTGAGAATCGTTGCCTTGCCAAATCGGCTTATAAGTACATATTTTTTGTAAACTAAAATTTTTACGTTATAACCGATTCTTGTAAGCCAGTCCGTAAAAACCCCTCTGAAAACAGGAATTTGATGCACGCAGCCTTCTATTTTGGCAACAGGAACCTCAAACGGGTCAAATAACTCATCATATTTTTTAGGAAAAAGTTTATTTAGTAAATCATTTTGGTATTTTAGAAACATTATTGCCATTAAAACTATTGCAACAATTAATGTTACCAAAAGCCAAATTTCTCTTATATCAAATGCTTGAGTTTCCATAATATTCCTTCAATTATAAAGTCACAACATATCCGACCCATTGATCCTGATGTATTTCTTTAATTATATTGAGTTTTTCCCGACTTATTGCAGATAAAACTATTGATGATTTTTCTTGCAATATTCCGCTTAACACTAAATAGCCGTCTTTATTTATAAGATTCTTCAAATCGTGCATGATTTCATCAAGAACATTATGAAGAATATTGGCCATTACAAAGTCAAATTTTTTATTTATCTTGTCAACGGTGCAAAGTTCAAATGTGCAATGCACATTGTTTTTTTGAGCATTCCCTCTTGCAACCTCAATAACAGATTCATCAATATCGCAACCGAAAGCTGATTTAGCTCCCATTTTCATTGCACAAATTGATAATATCCCTGACCCCATTCCAATATCGGCAGCTGTCATGCCCTTTTGCAGATATTTTTCCATTCCTGTCATGCAGATTTGCGTGGTTTGGTGTGTCCCTGTGCCAAATGCACATCCCGGTTCCATCCGTATTATAATTTCATCTTTTGACTTTGGAGTATATTCTAACCAATCAGGAACAACGGTAATATTATTACTTACATGGGTTACATCCCATTTTTCTTTCCATTTTTTTGACCAGTCTTCATTGTTCTTTTGAACATAAGTATATTCCCAACTGCCTAAATCGCTGTCACTAAAGCCACGTTCAGTAAGAAGCAATCTCTGTTGACGTAAAATCGATTCAACATCTGTGTCGTCAGTCAAAAAAATCCTCAAGGTTCCTTCTGTTGTGGAAACCATTTCTAAATCCTTATATGTTTCTTCCGCCAAAACAACCCCTTCACATGGAAACACATCAAAGCAAATATCCGTTATAATATCTTCCATTTCAGGATTTATTTTTAACTGTAGTTCGTAATATTTATCTGAATACATAAAGCCTCAACTGTGAAATATATTAGCCTTCAATATATTTTCCCATTTTACGGAATTTTTCGTAACGATGAGTTTTCAATTCTTCCGGAGAAAGAAGTGAAAGTTCATCAAGTGCTTTTTCAATCGTAGACTTCATTTCTTCACACATAAGAGCATAATCATGATGTGCCCCGCCGACAGGTTCTTTTATTGCCCCGTCAATAATACCGAATTTTAATAAATCAGGAGCCGTAATTTTTAATGCTTCTGCAGCTTCAGGTGCTTTTGCCGCATCTCTCCATAAAATTGATGCACAACCTTCAGGAGAAATAACAGTATAGTAAGCGTGTTCCAGCAGATAAACTCTATCTGCGACAGCAAGTCCCAATGCACCACCGGAGCATCCCTCACCGGTAATTATTGCGATAACCGGAACTTTTAGTTTTGCCATATCTCTAAGGTTTGTTGCAATAGCAACCCCCTGTCCGGTTTCTTCTGCACTTATGCCCGGATATGCCCCCGGAGTGTCAATCAGTGTGATTATCGGCATATTAAATTTGTCGGCATGTTTCATTAATCTTAAAGCTTTTCTATACCCTTGAGGTTGCGGCATCCCAAAATTATATTCTAAATTTTCTTTAGTGGATTTGCCTTTCATTGTACCGATTATCATAACGGTTCTGCCATTAAGTTTTGCCAGCCCGCCTATAATAGCTCGGTCATCCATGCCTTGCCTGTCCCCGTGAAGTTCTATAAAATCAGTACATATCCCGTCTACAAAATCCAAGAAGTTTGGGCGTTCGGGATGTCTTGCTATTTGCAATTTCTGAGCAGGAGTTAAGCCTCCGTATAGCTGTTCTTTATGAGCTTCTGCCATTTCCATAAAACTGTCTATTTGTTTAGAGTAGTCAATTCCAGATTCTGCACTCATTTTTTTTAATTCCTCAATCTTTTTTTCTATTTCTACAATAGGTTTTTCGAAATCCAATATTATTGCCATTTTGTTTTGTCTCCGATAAATTATTCATGCATTGCAAAAATATTAGCAAGAGTATCTCTCAAATCCTTACGATTTGAAACAACATCCACTTGTCCGTATTTAAGCAAATATTCAGCAGTTTGGAAATCTGATGGTAATTTTTGTCGAATGGTTTGTTCTATTACACGTCTGCCTGCAAACCCGACTCTTGCACCTTGTTCTGCAACGATAATATCACCTAATGTCCCAAAGCTTGCGGTTACGCCGCCAAATGTAGGCTCGGTAATAAGGTTTACATATAAAATTCCTTCATCATCCAATCTGGAAACGGCACAAGAAGTTTTTGCCATTTGCATTAAGCTTAATGCACTTTCCTGCATTCTTGCTCCGCCGGAAGAAGTAATAGCTAAAACAGGAAGTCTTAATTCTATTGCTTTTTCCATTAGTCTTGTAACTTTTTCTCCTACAACGCTTCCCATAGAACCGCCCATAAAATCAAAGTCCATAATTGCAACTGCAATTTTATGGCCTTCAATTTTGGCAATACCGGTTAATACAGCGTCATCAAGATTCGTTTTATCTTTTGCTCTTTGTAATCTGTCCTTATATGATTCAGTATCCACGAATTCTAAAGGATCTGTTGGCTTTACGTCAGCAAACAATTCTTCAAAAGAGTTTTCATCAAATAATTGTTGAATACGTCTTTTGGCATTTATTCTGTAGTGGTAATCACATAGAGGACAAACCATATCATTATTATCCAAATCCTCTTTTAGAATTTGGGCATCGCAGTGAACACATTTTGTCCATAAAGCAGGGTCCGTATCTGATTCTACTCGTGCTTCTAAAGCTCTGCGTTGAATTTGAGCCTCTTTACGTTTTTCAAACCAATCTTGTATAGTCATATAATATATCCCTAAAAATCCTATTACTATGATATCATATATCAAACATTAATCCTTTGCAAATTTTTGTGTTTATTTTGTAAAGTTTACAAAATAAAATTTGCCTGTATATTGTGTTAGACGGCTATTCCGACAGGTTGGATAATATAATTACCATGAAATCTTTGAGGCTCTATCCATTTCTCTTTGTTGGTCTTTTTTAGCCATAGCATCTCGTTTATCGTGAAGTTTTTTACCTTTTGCTAAACCAATTTGCATTTTTGCAAAACCTTTTAGTATGTACACTTCAAGGGGAACTATTGTGTATCCGTCTTGCTTAACTTTATTTTGAATTTTTAAAATCTCTTTTTGGGTTAAAAGGAGTTTTCTTGTACGTTCGGCTTCATGATTAAACCTGTTGCCTTGTTCATACGGTGAAATGTGGCAATTATATAAATAAATTTCGTTATCTTCAATTTTACAAAAACTGTCTTTTAAGTTTATCGCGGCTTTTCTTACAGATTTAATTTCTGTTCCGGTCAGAACAATTCCGGCTTCATATTTATCGAAAATTAAGAAGTCATGAAAAGCTTTTCTGTTAGTTGTAATTACCTTTTTATCCATAGTTTTATTCTACCACAAAGTTATGTGTTTGGTGCAGTACAACTTTCTGCTTTATTTAAGTATAAAAAGCATTTTACGAGATGCCCTTCATTGATAGTTATGTCTTCAGGACTTGCCTTTGTGCAAACATCCATGCAATAAGGGCAACGAGTATGAAATTTACATCCGGATGGCAATTTTGAAGGAGAAGGTAAATCCCCGTTTAGAAGTATTCGTTCGGACTTTTCTCCGTCTATATGTGGAGCTGCACTTAATAATGCTTTTGTATACGGATGTTTAGGATTAATAAAAATCTGTGATTTAGAGCCTATTTCTACTATTTCTCCAAGATACATAATAGCAACTCTGTCCGCCAGATATTTTATTACGCTTATATCGTGTGTTATCAGCATAAAAGTTAAATTAAAATCTCTTTTTAATGTCTTTAGTAAATTGAGAATTTGTGCCTGAATGCTGACATCTAATGCACTTACGGGCTCATCTGCAAGAATGAATCCCGGATTGAGAACCAAGGCTCTTGCTATGGCTATTCTTTGCCTTTGCCCGCCTGAAAATTCGTGCGGATATTGATTTAAAGAATTAATATCTAAGCCTGTTTTTTCGACTTTTTCTTTTATAATGTTAAATTTTTCAAAATCAGGCAGGTCAGTATTTATATCAAGCGGTTCTTTTAGAGTGTCTATAATTTTCATCTTCGGATTTAAGCTTGAATACGGGTTTTGAAAAATCATTTGTGCGGATTTGCGGTATTCTTTTAATTGTTTTTTATCCATTTTTAGTACATCTTTGTCGTTGTACAATATCGAGCCGGATTTTGATTTTTCCAAGTGTAAAATGGCTTTTGCAAGAGTGGATTTGCCGCAGCCTGATTCTCCTGCAACGGCTAATATTTCACCCTTGAATATTTCAAGAGTTACTCCGTTTACCGCATGTATAGTTTGCTTATCTCCGGAAATACCTTTTTGAGAAGTATATTCAACAAACAAATTTTTTATTTTTATAAGAGCATCACTCATGATAAACAATTTTATCCTGTTATTTAACTAATTGCAATTGTATATACAGGCTATCAGCAAAAATAGATATAAACAATTATAAAATTGCACCTTTTGGAACTACTGTTACGCCGCCTGCAGAAACATGAAAGCCTCTGCGTTCATCTTCATCTCTATCAAAACCTATTCTGGTATTTGGCGGTATTATAACATTTTTGTCTATAATTGCACGACGTATCTTTGAGTATCTGCCCACCTCAACGTTCTCCATTAATATGCTCTCATAAACTTGCGAATAACTGTTTATTCTGACTTTTGGAGAAAGTACACAGCGTGAAATACTTCCGCCTGATACAATACAACCTTCAGAAACCATTGAATTAGTTGCCATCCCGACACGGTCGCCCTCCTGCCATATAAATTTTGCCGGCGGGTAGTTGTAGTTAAATGTTCTGAGCGGCCAATCCTTTGAATACAGGTTTAATTCAGGGTTCGCTGAAAGTAAATCCATATTAGCTTGCCAATAGGCGTCAATACTCCCTACATCTCTCCAATATCCGCGTTCAGCTTCAGAGATACCGGGGAAGGCATTGTCTGCAAAGTTATAAATATAAATATTTTTTTCTTCACGCAAGAGCATCGGTATGACGTTTTTCCCAAAATCGTGGTTTGATGTTTCTATTTGAGCATCCCTTGTAATTGCATCTACAAGAATATTTTTATCAAATATATAATTACCCATTGATGCTAAACACATATTCGGGTTGCCCGGTATGGATTTTGGTTTATCCTCAGGCTTTTCTACAAAATTTATCAGTTTCCAGTTGTCATCTACCTCTATGATTCCAAATTCAGAAGCTTCTTCTATCGGAATTGGGATTGCAGAAATTGTTAAATCCGCATTACGTTCTTTGTGATAATCCAACATTTGAGAAACATCCATTTTATATATATGGTCTCCTCCGAAAATGCAAACATAGTCAGGGTCTTCATCGTGTATATGAAAGATGTTTTGGAAAATTGCATCCGCAGTTCCCTTGTACCAATCTTGTCCTGTTCTCATTTGTGCTGGGGCTAAGTCAACATATTGATTGAGAAACGGCGATAATGCCCAACCTCTGGTTATGTGCTTGTTTAAAGAATCAGACTTGTATTGTGTAAGAACTTTTATCTTGAAAAATCCCGAGTTAATAAAATTATTCAATACAAAGTCAACAATTCTGTATCTGCCGCCAAACGGAACTGCAGGTTTTGCTCTGTCCTTTGTAAGAGGTAAAAGGCGTTTACCTTCTCCGCCTGCAAGTATCATAACCAAAGCATCATCTATAGACATGTTTTTCCCCCTATGAAACCAAATTTATATAAAAATTATACATTAAATTTTAATATTTTGCACTACCCGACTTTATTTATTTTTAAGATATATAACGGTAATGCCAATTCCGCCTGTAATAAAAAGAAGTGCTGATACCACCTGAGCAAATGGTATTCCGCAAATATTCAGGGCACTGTCAATTCTTAATCCTTCAACAAAAAATCTTACGGTTGAATACAATATCAGATAGCTAAAGAAGGTTAAGCCGTTGAATTTTTTGCTAAATTTTCTGATTATTGTTAGCAACACAAAGAATACGACTATATCAAGTAAACTTTCATATAAAAATGTCGGATGAAAATATTCAATATCTTCCATTCCCATAGGACGGTTCGATGGGGGGATAAAAAGTTTCCAAGGTAAATTTGTCGGAGCTCCGAAAGCTTCAGAATTAAAGAAATTTCCCCAGCGCCCGATACTTTGGGCTAATGCTGTTCCGCATGAAAAAGCATCCAGGATTTTTAGTATACTTATTTGTCGTTTTTTACAGATTACGATTAATGCCCCGATTCCTGCAGCTAACCCGCCATGGATAGATAATCCGCCTTCTCTGAAATTCAAGATTTCTAAAGGTTCGTTAAAGTAATATATGGGATTCAGCATACAAAAATATAATCTTGCCCCAAATATGCCTGCTATAAGTATAATTGCGGAAAAATCCCAAATGTCACTGCTGTTTTCTTCGGGATAAAACTTTTTGAATACAAGATATGATACAAATATCCCAACAAGGCACGCAATTGCCATGATTACACCGTATGTGTATATATCAAAATTCCCAATTGAAAGTATAACGCTGCCAGGAGATTTAAATATCATTTTTACTCTTCAACAGGATTAATTTTTGCTTCTAATTCGGAAATATGCTTTTTCACTTCCTCAATGTCGTCGATTTTTTCACCTTTTGTTAGGTATAAGTTGTAATTCTTAACTGCATCGGTTAATAAATCTTTATAATAAATTTCTTCTGCCTTCGTAAGCTTTACCGGTGTGAGAAAATCTTCTTCATCATTTTCTTCTTCTGTTTTTGGCTCTTCTTTTTTAATTATATTGCCGTCATCATCAAGGGTTAATAATCCTGACTTCAAATCAGTAGCCAAATTTTCTTCTGTAACAGCTAAAGAGTAATAACTGTCAGCAAATTCAGGTTTTAAAGAAATTGCTTTTTGATAAGATTTCATTGCATTGGCGTAATCTTCTGATTTTGTGTAAGCAACTGCAAGGTTATAATGTGATTCAAATACCGAATCGTCAAGGTCGATACTGGAACGTAATCTTTCGATAGCTTCCTGATAGTTACCTTGTTCCATAAATGACATAGCCTTATTGTTTAATTCTTGGACTGCAAAGTTATTTATACATGCTGTTGTTACAACAGAAATAGTCAGTATACATATAAGCAAAAATGCTTTTTTCATCAATAAACCCTCTTAAATCTCTCCAATAATCACTAATTCTACTATATATTTTTGTTCAAGTCAAATCGGTTAATTGTATGATATTTTATATTTTATTTAAAAACTTTGTTATTGTGAACGCCGTTGTTAAAATTATATTTTGTGTTATACTAAATATACAAAAGAATTTGGTTTTTCGGTTATAAGGAGATATATATGTCTAAAGATAAAGTGGTTGCATTAGGAGCAAAAAGAGATAAACATAGCCATAAAGAAGCTTCTGTATCTGATGAAGCGGTGTATTGCAGCTTTTGCGGACGCCCAAATACACAGGTCTTAAAAATGGTTCAGGGCCCCGGAGTTAATATATGCTCAGAATGTGCCATGATTGCTGTTCAATACTTGATATTAAATGACAGAGTCCCATCTGCTGAGGCTCAGCAAATTCTGGATGCTTTCTGGGGAAAGGCTAGAAAATAATCAAATGCAATTGAATCCCTTTGAAATTAAAGCAGAAATACTAAGTATTATTGAAGATTGTAAAGATGTAGACAATCCTCAGATTCTATTGCAAAGGGTTGCTCGTTTGGATTCTCAAACTGATAAGCAGACAATTGAAAAAATTTTATTTAAGGAGTTGCTTCATGCTAATACCTCAAAGGAAAAAATAATAAGATTTTTATTAAAAAGGTATGTTTCAAAGGAAGCTTTAATCTCAAAATTGTGGGAAGTGTTAAAAAATAATCTTACTTCTAGTGAAGTTAAAATTATTGTCTTGAGCTATTTGAGGGAATTGGAAACTGATTGGAAGTATGAAGATTTTGAAAATCTTTCAGGATTGGAGGTTGATATCGTTGATCACGATACAAAAGAATTGTTAGAAAATGCAATTGCCAATCCCGAGGTTCAAATTGATTTTTTAGATTTTGTTTCATCTGTTAACGAAAAAGACCGTTTGCTGTTAATAAAATCACTATCGGATGATTATAAAGAGGATGCGCTTGCAAATGTTTTGATTCCGGTATTTTTGTCGGCTCCTGCCTCAAATATTGGTAAGGAGGCACTTAATATATTAGGCTCGTCACGTTCTCAGTTGGCATATCATGCTCTAAACAGCGTGGTGGGTTCTCTAGATGGCGCATTACAAAATTTGGTTAAGAAAAATCTTTCAATGCTGAAATTGAGCGGGATAAGAACTGATAATACAATACAGTTTTATAAAGAACTGCTGTCTTCGTCAGTTCCTTATCGTTGTTGTGCAACGTATCCTGACGGACACGGGAATCAAGCACTTATTTTTTCCAGAAAAAATATCAAAACCTCAAGAATACAGTTTGTTGCTGTGGTAATAAATGATTATACGGGTATAAGAGATTGCTTTGGTTTTAATGATATTTCAGAATTTGAGTGCGATAAAATTATTGAACGATTCTACAAGGATGAAAAAAACGTTCCGTTACCTGCAGAAGCATTGTCTACTCTCATAAAAAGAGGCGAAGAAATTTCTTATTCCGCAAATTCCGGTTGGTTGTTGCCGTATGAATATGTGTGTTGGAAAAATATAATGGCTGATATTGAACCGGATAGTACAGATTTGGTTAAACTCTTATCTGAAGTTTATAAAGAAAAAACTTTATCCGATAAGGATTATAAAGCCTTATTGTCTGCGGACTTTTGTGCTCATTGGTTTTTAGATTCTCATTACAGTTCTGAGTTTGAAGCATTCTTAGAAATTGCCGATGCTGAAGTCCTATCAAAAGGTTTTGATTTTGATGTCTTAATTAATAAATATCTTAGCAGTATCTTTTATCCTGAAGAATATGAGATTCGTAGGGAACGCTTACTTGTTTGTTCTTATATGGAGCATTTTTCTGAAAATAGAGATATAGCGGATAAATTGTACCGTTTGTATTATGACAAAGACAGATATGCGGATTTCCTTAAACATATATTAAGACGTAGTATATATGAATATTATTTTACGTTAAAGTATAACACCGATGAAAATCAGAATAAATTTACATTAAATCAGCTTGATGGTATTATTGCATCTATAGAAAGTAAATGGGTAGAAAATGTATAAGGTTATGGCACTTGATATTGGTACAAAACGAATAGGAATCGCATTAAGCGACTATCTTCTGATGCTTGCAACCGGTCATTCTTATATTTCAAGACTTCCTGAGTCTTCTGCAATTGATGCTATAAATAAAATCGCAAAAGAAAACAGAGTTGAGAAAATTGTAGTCGGTGTCCCTGTTAATATGGACGGAACTAAAGGCTCCCAAGCCGAGGATTGTATTAATTTTTCCAAAAAACTTGATAATTATGATATTATTTATGAGGATGAACGATTAACTTCTGATACGGCAGAAGAAAATCTCAGAGAAAGAAAAGTTGATTTTAGAAAAGAAAAAGGGCTTGTGGATATTGAAAGTGCAAGACTTATATTAGAACAATATTTATCGAGAAATAATTAAGTAAAGAAAGAGGTTAAAGATGGAAAACGAAGAAAATCATTTAATTGAAACGATTGATGAAGAAGGTAATGTTATCACTTTTGAACTTTACGATATTGTTGAAGTTGATGAACAGGAATATGCTTTACTTTTACCTTCTGATGAAGATGATGAAAGTGATGAGGCTGAAATCGTTATTATGAGATTAACAAAAGACGGTGAGGATTACATCTTCGAAACAATCGATGACGATGATGAATTTAATAAAGTTGCAGCTTATGTTGAATCTTTACAGGATGAAGAAGACGAGGAAGAGGAATAATCATTGTTTGAACGATTTACCGAAAAGGCACTTAATGTAGTTAGCAGAGCTCAAGATATTGCTTGCAAAATGCAATCTGAAAATATTTTGTCCGAACATCTTTTGCTTGCTTTAGCCGCAGAAGCAAAAGGGGTATCCTTAAAAATTTTCAGAATGTATAACATTTCATACGACAAACTATATGATGAAATCATAAAAAATATGTCGTATTCAAAATCTTTGAAGGTTGGAGATGTTTCAGGCTTTTCTCAGCATGTAAAAATTTTGTTAAAGGATACTTTGGATTTGGCAACAAAATCAGGAAACCCGAGTATCCTGTATGAACATTTGTTTTTATCCGTAATAAATGATAAGAATTCAAATAATGTAAATACGCTTGAAGCTTTAGGTTTTGATGTACCAACGGCAAGAGGGTTGTTGAGAAAGTTGGTTCAAAGAAAAACAAAAGTTCTTGTCCATCCTGAAGGTGAAGATAAATCGGAGAATGCTCAAAATAAAAGTGTAGAAACTGATTCGTTGGCTTTTGACAGTGAAGAATCAAAACAGGTGTTTGAACGAGCTGTTTCAAAGCTGTCAGCATCGGGTTACGAAATTTTGGGAACCGAGCAGATTATATCCTCAATACTTGAGGATAGTCAGTCTTCGCTTTCTCAAATTCTTGCACAAAATGGTGTTACTATTGAGGGGTTTAATGAGAAACTTTCAACTGTTCAGTCCAGAAGTTCCGAGTACGAAGGTCGTCAAATTATTTTTACCCCGAATGCTTTCAGAATGATGAGTGTTGCTCAACAAACAGCAAAAGAACTCGGTTCTTCTGTCGTTTTACCCGAGCATATTGTTTTGGGGGTTTTGAAATCGAGAAAAGGTATTGCATACGATATTTTAAAAGAACTGAAAATTGATGAAAAAAAATTGGCACACAGCATAATTAAACCTATTGAAAAGCAGATGCCTGAAACTCTTACAATTTTGCGTTTTGCAAAGGAAGAAGCTCGCAGGTTGGGAAGAAATATTGTGGGTACAGAAATGTTCTTATTAGGCATTATTGCTGAAGGTACAGGTATTGGCGGACGAGTGTTAGCCGCGTTGGAAATAACTATCCGTGATGCTCGTAAGGTTGTTGAAGGGTTAATCGGCTTTGGTAATGAGTATTACGATAAAGAGATTAACTTTACCGAAAGAGCCAAAAGAGTATTAGAAAAAGCATGGGAACTGGCTAAAGCCGAAAAAAAATCTCGTATAGAATCTCAGCATGTTTTGCTTGCAATTATGACAGAACCTGATTCCCTTGCAATGAATGCTTTAGAGCAACTCGGAACAGATTCGCTTGAAATTAGAGAAGGTATAAAAAAATTCTCAAATGAGTAATATTTCTGATATTGTTAAATCTTTTATAGACAGGTATAAGTTAGAAAAGGATAAATCCCCATATATCGTTGCTTTTTCCGGCGGATATGATTCTATGTGTCTGCTTGATGTTTTATCAAAGCTAACCGATAAAAAAATAATTGCTATTCATTTGAATCATAATTGGAGAGGAAATGAAAGCAATAGGGAAGAAGATAATTGCAGAAAATTTTGCGAACAAATCGGCGTTGACTTTTATTCAGAAAAATTAACCTCTGAAATTCCAAAAACAGAAACGGCAGCCCGTGATGCAAGGTATTTGTTTTTTGAAAAATGTGCCGAGGAATTTTTATCCGATATTGTATTCACGGCTCATAATGCTGATGATAACGCTGAAACTTTAATATACAGAATTGCTAAAGGTACGGGTGTTGACGGCTTATCCGGAATCGCAGAACATCGTGATATATATTACAGACCTCTGCTTTCTGTCAGGCGTACAGATATTGAAAAATATTGTATAGATAATTCTCTTTGTCCTAATAACGATTCTTCAAATACAAATATTAAATATAAAAGAAATTTAATCAGACAAAAAATTATGCCGTTGTTAAAAGAAATTAACGAGAATGCTGTCAGCTCGATAAATTCACTCTCGGAAACGGCAAAGGAAGATTCTCTGATTTGGGATGAATTGGTGTCCGATATCGGAGATTCAACAGAAAGATTCGTTTCTTCTCCTGTACCTGTTCAGAGTAGGTATATTAAGCGTTTTCTTGTCACAAACGGGTTGGATTATGATAAAGAAAGACTTTCTGATATTAGGGCTTCCATATTGAATTATTCGACTTCCAAATCCGGCAAAACACTCAGTCTTTCTACAAATTTGATGTTGTATGTTAATTCTCAAAAAATTGAAGTCTTATTTCCAAAATCTGATTTCCAAATATCCGTAAAGGTTGATGCGGAAGGTGAATACGAAACAGTTTACGGAACTTTAAAGATTGAAAAAGTTTCAAAAATTCCCAAAATTTTTCCAAAAGATGCCGATAATATTGCGTACGTAAACTTAAATAAAATTGATTTTGATTTACGGGTTCGGCGAGATGGTGATATTATTTTCCCTTTAGGTAATTGCGGCTCTCAAAAGTTAAAAAAGTATCTTAATGAGAAGAAAATACCTCAACATGAAAAATCTTCACTTTTATTTTTGGCACGCAATAATGAAATTTTTTGGGCAATCGGACTTGGTATTAGTGATAAAATAAAAGTTACAAATAAGGTTACTCACAGATTACAATTTATAAAGAATAAAGAGGCTAAATTATGAAAGATGTAAATTTATCGGATATAAATGTTCTAATTTCGGAAAGTGATATCAATGAACGAGTAAAGCAAATAGCGAATATTTTAAATTCTGATTATAACGGAGAAGAAGTTTGTGCGATTTGTGTTTTAAAGGGTTCGGTAATGTTTTTTACAGATCTTGTCAGAAATTTAAACATGCCATTAACCATGGAGTTTATTCGTTTGTCCAGCTATGGGCACTCTACATCCTCAAGCGGTATGGTTAATGCCGTTGATATAAAATTACCGGATTTAACAGGGAAAAATGTTCTTATTGTTGAGGATATTGTCGATACCGGTATAACTGCCAAATTCCTTTTGGATTATATTGCAATGAATTTTAAAACTAAATCTACAAAATTTGTAGCATTGCTTGATAAGAAAATAGCAAGATGTGCGGATGTACATCCGGATTATTATTGTTTTGAAATTGATGACAAATTCGTTGTCGGATATGGCTTAGATTATGACGGACATTTTAGAAATTTGAAATTTATCGGATATGCTGATAAATCTATATTACAATAGTTTGCATTTTTAAAAAAATATGATAATATAATCCTAGTAAATAAGAAGTATGGAGGTTGGGATGGCATCAATATTTGAAGCATTTGATAGTACAATGAAAGAAGCCTTTGCGGGGGTAAAAGTCCTTTTGTGGGGTATACCTTTTGCCTATGCCGTTAATTCTCATTCAGCACTCGGAAATATTGTAGGTATAATTGCAGCATTTTTGCTTTTTGGTTTTATGGTTACTTTGGCACACGGTGTAATTACTAAAAAGCCGACAGTTGTCCCTGGGATAAATTTCATTGACTTTTGTGTAAACGGGGGAATGGGTCTTGTTGCCGTTTTACCTTATTTAGTCTTAACATGGATTATTATTTACTTTACTAATATGTTTATAATGATTCCTGACCATCCTATATATACTGATACCGCTCGTATTGTTTGCTATTTGTTGGCTTTTTCTTTCCCTGTAACGGCTCTTGCTATTTTTATCAGAAGAAGAAATATGCTTGAAGCGTTTAATCTTAAAAAATTTAATTTAGGATATGGAGAAGTATTTCTTTCTTACTCATACTTGTTCGTAAAATTAGCGATAGTGTCGTTCCTTGTAGGTGGTTTTCTTGTTTACATTTTTTATCTGTTTATCGGATTTCAAAATCCGTTTTGGCACTATTTGATGTGTTCATTGGGCGTTTTCTATGTTATAATTTCGGGTAATTATATTGCTCAAATTAGCGACGAAGTTTATACTTTCCCGGAAAAAGAAGAAGAAAAGAAACGTGAAGATGAAAAAATTGCAAAATTAATCGATGAACAAAAATAATTTGTAATAAAATAAAGATCCCCCTAAATTAAGGGGGATTTTTGTTGAAAAAATAAATTTTTTGAAATATAATAATTCATGTAAAAACTTTATAGCGGTATCGTCTAGTGGTTAGGACGGGAGATTCTCATTCTCCAAACAGGGGTTCAATTCCCCTTACCGCCGCCATAAAAAAGCCTAAGGCATTTAGCCTAGGCTTTTTTATATTGTGGTTGTGGAATTTCACGAAAAGAATTTTTGTCAAATTCTTTTGGGTTCATAAGTAATTCTAAGTTCAAATAAATTTTCACTAAGAATTACTACCTCTCGCAAAACAATTCACCGGATTGTTTTGCTCGGCAGAGTCCTTACTGCCGCCATAAAAAAGCCTAAGGCGTTGAGCCTAGGCTTTTTTATATTGTGGTTGTGGAATTTCACGAAAAGAATTTTTGTAAAATTCTTTTGGGTTCATAAGTAATTCTAAGTTCAAATGAAAAATAAAAAGTCGTTATATGCTACGATTTCTTAATAATTATATCTAGTTACATTGCGGTGTTTATAATTGCAAATTTCACTAAAAATTGTAATGAAGGTTTATATGAAATCAAATCTGTCAAATATTGGCGATAAAATCAAAAATACAAGGAAAGCTTTAGGGTTTACGCAAGAACGCTTAGCTGAACTTGCCAATATTGATGCTAAACATCTTTCTAAAATAGAGAATGGCATACATTATCCTAGTTATAAAACAGTATTAAAATTATCAAAAATTTTAGATTTAAACCTTAATTGTGTGGATAATATACAAAATGATTTACCAAGTAGCTCTCTACTAAATACTCATATTTATCAAAAATTACTAAAAATTCTTAATTCTGCAACTGATGAAAAATTTTTACACAATTATTATGCAGCTCTTAAATTTGCAGATAAACTTATGAAAAATAAATAATTGAATTATTTAATTCACTTTGGTATAATTATTTCAAAGTGATTACGGATATGTGCAGGAGTATACTATGATGACAACAACCAATTTGTCAGGTGATATTAATAAGCTGTCAAACAGTGATTTGATTTCGGCAAAACGTACAATCGATACTGAAATAAGTGCTTTGAAGGTTCTGGAAAGTGAATTAGGGCAAAGTCTAACTGATGCTCTTAACCTTATGCAAGCTGCGAAAGGTAGAATAATATTAACGGGTATGGGGAAATCAGGGCATATTGCAAAGAAAATTGCAGCGTCACTTGCCTCTACTGGGACTCCGTCATTTTTTGTACACCCTGCAGAAGCCAGTCATGGCGATTTAGGGATGATTACTCCTGATGATGTTATTATTGCTATATCCAACAGCGGCGAATCAAAAGAACTCGTTGACATATTGAATTACTCAAAAAGATTTGGCATTAAACTGATTGCAATAACAAAAAATCCGGAAAGCTCTTTGGGAAAAGCCGGCGACGTTGTTTTGAAATTGCCGACAAGTGCGGAAGCTTGTCCTTTGGGTTTGGCTCCAACATCTTCAACTACAGCTACTCTTGTGTTGGGCGATATTTTGACGGTTGCTATGATTGAACGTAACGGGTTTTCAAAAGAGCAATTTAATCAACGGCATCCGGGCGGTAAGTTGGGTTCTGTTTTACAAAGAGTATCAGATTTAATGCATAAAAATGATGAGATGCCTATTTTACCTGTTACTGCAGGTATGCAGGAATCTTTATTAGAAATGACTTCAAAACGCCTCGGTTGTGTCGGTTTTGTTGATGAAAATGGTCTATTGGTTGGGATATTAACCGATGGTGATTTGCGCAGATGTTTGTCAGGCGATATTTTGTCAAGAAAGGCCGCTGAGGTTATGACAAAAAATCCTAAAGTCATTTCGCCTGATGCAATGGCTAGCGAAGCCGTTAAACTTATGCACGAAAAGAAAATTACAAATATTTTTGCGGTAGAAAACGGCAAACCTGTTGGCGTAATTCATATTCATGACTGCCTTAACAGTGGCGTTGTGTAAGAGATTTTTAAAGAGGGTAAGGAACATATGGAAGAGAGTAATAAACCGATTGTAAATTTAATATCAAAGCCGGAGAATATGTTGAAAACAGTTTATACGGCATGCAGAACTTGTTATAGTGCGGATTATCCAATAAATATATATAACAGCACCGATGATACAGAGAAAATGCTTAAACTTATTGAAAGAGTTATTTCTTCAGGGCATTATTCAACTATTGAACATATTCAAATAAGTTTTGCAATCGCAAATGTTTCAAGGGCTTGCACTCATCAGCTTGTTCGCCATCGTCATATGTCGTTTTCGCAAAAATCTCAAAGATATGTTAAAGAAAAAGGACAATTTGATTATTTAATTCCTCCGACAATTGATAAAAATCCTGAGTTAAAACAAAAATTCATCGATTTTATGGGTGAAATTTCAAATATTTATCAGGAATTTGTTGATGCGGGAATACCGGCAGAAGATGCAAGAGCAGTTTTGCCTAATGCGACAGCGACTTCAATGGTGGCAAGCTTAAATTTGAGAGAACTTATTCATTTGGCGAATTTAAGGTTGTGTTCAAGAGCGCAATTTGAAATTCGTATGCTGGTAAAAGGGATGTGTGACGCTCTTGTCGCAGAAGAACCTTGGTTAAAACCATATTTGGTTGCTAAGTGTGACAGGTATGGATATTGTGACGAGGATAAATCTTGCGGCAGAAAACCTAAATTGGAAGAATTAACTAATTCGTAACATCTTCTTCATATACTATGTAAAAATTATTTTGTTCGGGTTATACTTAATCGGTTGATTAAGTAATGAGTTAATGTGAGGATAATCTGATATGTATAATGTAGCAATAGTTGGAGCAGGACCGGCAGGTATTTTTGCGGCTTTAGAAATTATGAAGTTAAAACCTGATTGGAAAGTCGTTTTAATCGAAAAAGGTGAAAGGATAGAAAAGAGAAAATGCTTGCTAAGGGAAGGCTATGAGAAATGTCCTACATGTAAAAAATGCGGATTACTTTGCGGTTGGGGCGGCGCAGGAGCTTTTTCTGACGGCAAATTAACTCTTACTCCGGACGTAGGCGGTCACCTCGTTGACTATATGTCAAGAGAAAAAGTTGAAGATTTAATCAGGTATTCTGATGACTTGTATTTAGAATTTGGTGCAACAGAAGAAGTTTTCGGTACAGACATAAATACCTTCAAGGAGTTGGAAAGACAGGCAGCATTGGCTGAATTAAAACTTGTATATTCTCCAGTAAGACATCTTGGTACAGAGCGTAGTCTTGATGTTTTAAAGGCTATGCAGGATTATTTGGAAGATAAAATTACGATTTTAAATAATTCCGTTGCCAGAAATCTGATTGTTGAATGTGAGCAGGTAAAAGGACTTGTTCTTGATAACGGGCAGGAGATAAGAGCGGAGTATACAATTATAGCTCCGGGCAGAGAAGGCGCAGATTGGTTAACCTCAGAATTTGGCAGAAATAAAATCGGTATGGTTAATAATGCCGTTGATGTCGGTGTTCGTGTCGAATTGCCGGCGCCTGTATTTGAACCTATCACTTCAAAATTATATGAATCAAAATTGATTTATCATTCTCCGACTTTTGGGGATGAGGTTAGAACATTTTGTATGAATCCAAATGGTGAAGTTGTTCAGGAAAATTATAACGGTATTGCTACAGTAAACGGGCATAGTTATGCGGAACAAACTACAAATAATACTAACTTTGCATTGTTAGTAAGTGAGCGTTTTACTGAACCGTTTAAAGAGCCAATTCAATACGGACAGCATATTGCAAGACTTGCAAATATGCTTGCGGGCGGTATTCTTGTTCAAAGATTCGGTGATTTATTAGACGGTCGTCGTTCTACTCCTGAGAGGATTAAGTCAAGTATTTTAACCCCTACGTTGGCGTGTGCTACGCCGGGGGATTTAAGTTTGGTAATTCCGTACAGACAAATGACAAGTATTATCGAAATGCTTTATGCTTTGGATAAGATTGCTCCGGGTACGGCATCAAGATATACTCTGTTGTACGGTATCGAAGTTAAGTTCTATTCTGCAAGAGTAAAATTGACAAATGAACTTGAAACAGATGGTGTAAAGAATTTATTTGCTATTGGTGATGGTGCAGGTGTAACAAGAGGTCTTTTGCAAGCATCGGCCTCCGGTGTTCATGCAGCAAGAACGATTTGTGCAAGATAAGGAGATAAAAAATGAGAGGAAAGGCATTTAAATTTGGCGATAATATTTCAACTGACCATATAGCTCCGGGGAGACTCTTTCATTTACGTTCAAATTTACCTGAATTTGCAAAACATGTATTGGAAGATGCTGACCCTGAATTTGCATCAAAAATGCAAAAAGGCGATTTTGTTGTTGGCGGTTCAAATTTCGGGCTGGGGTCTTCAAGAGAACACGCTCCTCAAATTATTAAAATTGCAGGCGTTGGTGCTGTAATTGCAAAATCATTTGCAAGGATATTTTACCGCAATGCGATAAATATCGGTTTGCTTGCAATAGAGTGTGATACGGATGGCATTAATGCGGGTGATGAATTAGATTTAGATGTTGAAAACGGAGTATTAAAAGACCTGACAAACGGTGTTATTATTCCGATTGAACCATTGCCGCCGGTTATGATAAAAATGTTAAATGACGGGGGGTTGGTTGAACACATAAAGAAAAATGGCGGCTTTAATTTATAATTATTTTAAGGCGATATCATTTTTCAATGAATTAATAAACTCTTCTCTGTACATATACCCTAAGTGTGAACCGTTATTTAGGAATATACTTTTATTTCCTGTGTATTTTTTTAGTATATTTAATTGCTGAGAATTTACAAGATAATCGTCAATTGTGTGATAAATTCTATAATTATCGTTATTTTCAAGATAATTAGAAATTGAATACAGGCTTGTATCATAGTTTACGTCGTCGTAGGCAAGGATACTACTCCCTAAAATATATTTTTTCATGTAATCTCCATAGTTCATATTATTAACTAAATCGTAAAAATTCGTCTTTTTATGATTTGGAATTTTTTCGATTGCAAATATTAAATCAGATAACTTTTGATGCATTATAAATCCGGTTATAAGTTTAGCTTCATAATCGTTGAAGGGTAGTGTGTCTATTTTAAAATTCTTTTCGTCTTTTTTATTCCAAAGATTTAAGATTTTGGCTGAAGTGAGTGCAACTCTTTCCTTTAAATTATTTGGGTCTTTTTGCCATTCTTCATTTTGTTTATCGACAACCTTCATTGCGTATAAGAGTTCAATTGGAGGGTTTATCGATATGAATTTATTTATCCCAAGAGTATTCTCTTTATATTCATTACTTGCTAAGAATAGTGTTGTTAATCCGCCGAAGGATGTTCCCAGAACTGTTTTGTTTTTAAATTCACAATTATATTTTTCTTGTAATTGATTTATTATTTTATGTGTGATAATTGCCAGTTCTTTGGCGTCTTTTTCCGGTAATCCCGGGGCGTAGCCAACGGGCATACTTTTTACAAATTCCCAATTAAAACTGCTGCCTTCAATGATGACTGAATAGCCGATATCGTAAAACAGTTTAGCAAAAACAACTGAATGATGCGATTTAACTCCTTCCCCAATGGAGGGAAAGAGAATTGCTAAAGGAGAATTTTTATCCTTTTGCATTATATATCGATATTTGTAGTTTTCACAGTCTTCATAGGTTTTAACCGAAGCAGTTTTGATTCTATGCGCAAAGCTTCTGTTCCAAATTGATAAATCTGTCCAAATTGAATCATTTATCCCCGGTAAATTAAAAAGTGCTGTTCTCATTGCATCAATGCTTGGTGATTGTGCATTATAATTTTCAAGTATAAGGTCAGCTTTAGGTTTTGAATGTTTAAGAATGTAGCTTTCTTTTGTAATACCGTCTTTAAGCAGTTCTGTATATGAAATTTTATTCGGATCAAAGGTTTTATCTTCGGCTCGCAATGTGATTTCATCCGAGGTTGATTCGTTATTTACCAAGTCAATATTGCTGTTTAATTTTTCTTCATGTTCTTTTATTACTGATTCTCTGTCTAAATTGTAAGCTTTTATATGGTTTTCGATGCCGTACAACTTTTTTGCTATATCATACGGGTCGGCATAATTCGATTGCACTATATCTGCCAGTGGTTGCATATATGTCGTTTCGTTGATAGTGAAACCGAGTTTTATGAGAGCAAGTATAGGTGTTCCGATGTAGCTGGTTGGGTTTAACGCTGTATCAAGAGCTTTCCCGCATAAGCCTCTTGGGGTTGCTCCATTTATAAATGGCATGACTATGTATCTCCCCTGATTACATTTGCAGCGTGTTAAGGCTTGTTCCATGTTTTCATCTACAGGCTCAAGGTGAAATATTGATTTTGCCGGATCAAACATTCCTCCAAGACCTAATGTTGAGTTAGTAAGGAATCTAAGAGCTTCTCTACCGCTTCCTTTATAATCTTTTTGAATAAGTGAACTTACAACTCGTTTTGGAAATTCTATATTTTTATATATGCCTCTTATCCTATCCATACCGTATTTCGGCATAATTGATGCCCATAATATATCAACGGGCTTAATTATGTACTTATTTAATCCTGCATTAAACTTGAAAACCTTTCTGTTAAAGTTTTCACATTTATCTTCTCCTAAAAACATGCAGGCATAATCCGGATGCTTAGTCGGTATGCTTTTTACCGGTTCCTCTGCTTTTGTAGGTGTGAGCAAGTTGATAATAACTGCAATAATAAATAGTAAATTTTTAAAATTATTCATTTCGCCCTCATAATTTTATTTGATATACATTATATTTTTTTAATAATTAATCAAATAAGTATATTAGCCTGTTGGGCTTTTAGAGGGGGAGATTATTATATTTTTTTAAGCCGTTAAATTCTACGGCAATTCTATCTGCACACGCAATTATTTTAGAATTTTTGTCAGAATGCAGATATTCATAAGGTTGCCCGGTAAGTTCCGATTTTTTAATTTTATAAGCATCCACAAGCCAAAAAGTGTTACATTCCTGTATATATGTCGGTCGAAACGGATGAAAAGCCCTTACATGTCGGATTATTTCGTCAGAAGTTTCTTTTGTGAAATCAAGTGTCATTTCTTCCGGTGCTATATCTTTAAAATATGTTGCTTCATTTTCATCTTGAGGAATTGGTATTACACAACCCTGCTTTAGCTGTTCTAAAAGCCCTTCACATAAAAATCTTGCTCTGAATGCTGTTTTGTTTCTTAATTCCAATCCAGTGTAACTGTCAAGAATTTCAATTTTTTCTTGAGCGAGGATTCCTCCGGCATCAAGTTTTTCTGTCATAATATGAAATGTTATTCCGGAGTATTTTTCTCCGTTACGTATTGTTTCAAGATAGGGATTGACTCCACGATATTTTGGTAATAAAGAAGGGTGCACATTAATTGTGCCTATTTGTGGGATATCAATTGTCTGTTTTGAAATTTTTTCACTCCATGTCCCAACAAGGACTATATCTACATTATTCTTTATAAGGAATTTCCTGAAATTTTCAGAGTTTGCCGAATTAAACTTTAAATCTTTAATTCGGTGTCTTTTGATTAATGTGAGTTCGGGGGATGGTTTAAAAAAATCATGTATTTTCAGCATTAACGGGGATAAATGGTTTCTTTCATATCTGAGAACTCCGACTATATTGACATCGGATAAAATTGCACCTCTTATAAGATTTGCAAGCATTGCTCCTTTACCCAGTATAACAACTTTTAATTTTTTATCCATAACCCCTCAGAAAATTTAATCATTTTTATTATTTTTATTGTTTGTAGCCTTATTTTTAAAAAATTCTTTAGCTTGACCCGAAATCCCTACGTTCTGCAGAGATATGTGATATCGTTGTAAAAGAGCCAAGTTTTCGGTTTCTTCCATTAAATCGCGGCGCTTAACTTTTATAGAGCCTTTTACTTTCTCAAATTCGCTCGGAGCATTTTTTTCTATAATTTTTGCAATTATTTCATCCAGATTGCTGCCGCCAACACCATAACGAGATGCTATTTCTGCAGTGGTCGCACCTTGAGGCAGCTTGTATAACCAGTTTATTGTTGCAACATCTCCACTTGAAACTTTATGAATACCTTTTTGATGCGGT
The DNA here is from genome assembly GCA_902761735.1 of uncultured bacterium. Classification (GTDB taxonomy): domain Bacteria; phylum Cyanobacteriota; class Vampirovibrionia; order Gastranaerophilales; family Gastranaerophilaceae; genus UBA1221. Next base: position 57,403 of record CACWLL010000001.1, on the reverse strand, counting down.
GTATACATTATATCCGTTTTATACGGACTGTGCCCTAAACCAATGGCGTGTCCGATTTCGTGTAAGATAGTGTGATAAACTTCTGCTTCACTCCCGTATTGGCTATGTATGAGTCCATCAGTCAGCCCTATTGCAACTTCTGCCCCATACAGTCTGTTGTTTGCATCAAAACTAAAGTAACAGTGCCCCAAGGCGACTCGTTCAACTCTTTTCCAATCAATGTTTACGTTTGATTCCAGTAACGTATTTACTACGGTAAATGAAACCTTGCCTTTTGTGGCGCTTTGCCATTCGTTTAATGCTTTTTTTACAAGAGCATTATATTTGTAATCTTGTCCTTGTTTTGCGTAAAACTTCATAGGCGCAATATAAACTTTTAACGGCATAAAAGTCCATCTCATTAATCGCCCGTTTTTTAAAGATTCAGAAACATACGTTTTACTTTGCATATTTTTATTGTATAATAAAAGTTGCCAAATGTGTATCTAAGTAAAATTTATTAATATGATTAGGAGGATATCAACTTATGAATATGATGCAAATAATGAAACAAGCACAAAATATGCAGTCAAAATTAAAAAGTGCTCAAGCTGAACTTGCCGATTTGGAAATTACCGGTGAATCAGGCGGTGGCGCAATTGTTGTAACATGTGACGGGCAAGGAAAATTTAAGTCTATTAAAATTTCCGAAAGTGCTGCATCAGGGTTGAGTGCTGATGATAGAGAAATGCTTGAGGATTTAATTTCTACGGCAATAAATTCTGCAACGGAAAAGGCGTCAAAGGAAATGGAATCACGTCTAAAAGCTGCTACCGGCGGACTTAATATTCCGGGATTATTCTAATGATATATCCAAAATCCGTTGCCGCTTTAATCGAGCAGTTTCAAAAATTCCCGTCTGTTGGTCCAAAATCTGCCCAACGTATGGCGTTTTATTTGTTGAGAATGCCTATCTCTGAAGTGCAAAGATTGGCGCAATGCATTGTTGATGCAAAAGAAAATACAAAAACCTGTGAGGTATGTTTTAATCTTTCTTCATCCTCTCCTTGTGAAATATGTGCGTCAGAAAGGAGAGATAAATCAACAATTTGCGTTGTTGCTGAAACAAAAGACCTTATTGCGATTGAAAAAACAAATGAATATACAGGTTTATACCATGTACTTCAAGGTGTAATTTCTCCAATGGATGGTATTGGGGCTGATGATATAAGAATTAAAGAATTACTGTCAAGACTGACTGATGAAAATGTAAAAGAAGTTATACTAGCCCTAAGCCCTTCAGTTGAGGGAGAAGCGACAAGTTTATACTTAAGTAAACTTATAAAACCTTTTGGAATAAAAATTTCTCGTATAGCGTTTGGTTTACCTGTTGGGGCGGATTTGGAATATGCCGATGAAATAACTATAGCCCGTGCAATTGAGGGTAGGCGAGAACTTTAAAGTATTTATTATTTGTATATTTTGTTACGGTATTTTATTTTTGTTACATAAATATTTTCGCAAGCTCCAAGGCCGGTATCGAGTCTGGTGAGGCTTGTTTGAGAACTGTAGGTTCTTCTGCCGTCAACATACTTCATATCTACCAGCTCTCCTTCTATCTCAATATTTTCATGGTCTTTAATTTTAAGCAAAGCCGACATGATATTACGTGTCGCAGGAATTAGGTGAGAGTGTGAAAAGTGTGCTTTTGCATATTCCTGAGTTATCGGCATTTGGGAAGTTTTCATTTCTGTCCACAACAATCTCGGACCAAACAATCCGTTTTTTGCGGTATAACTGTTAAAATATTTTTTATAAAAATCTCTATCGCCCAATTTTCCCCAGGCTAATCCGATATCGTACAGTGCTGCAGCATCAAACATTTTATCTTTTACAGGGAAAAAACTGTTGTGCGCAGTTACCAAAGCACTAATCTTATAGCTTGCTCTTGGAATAAGCTCAATCGTCTTGTTCTCAATCATTGAGTGATATTTTATAGTTTTTTTATTACTGAGGTTTTCGTCATAATTAACCTGTATAGGTTCTTGATTAGTATTTATAATAGTTTTGTCTGTTCCTGCAGGAAAGGCAAAAGCAAATTTAATATGATATGATATTACGTTTCTAAAACAAAAGCAAAAGATTAGCACAACGAGTACAAGAATGATATTTTTGTGTTTGTTATGTCTTTTTATATCTAAATTTAGTTGTTGTTCAATTTCTTCAATATTATGAAGTTTATCCATGTTTTATTTCCTATAATATAATTTTAATAATTTTAATTTGATAATGCAAATAGTATGAAAAATTTTTATGTTATATTTTCATTATGAATTTTTATTGCATATTATGTTTGTAAATATTTGTTAATTTACCTCGAAATTAAGGCAATTCTGAACCTTGATAATCTTTATGGGTTTGGGTAGGAATATGGCAGTATCAATAGGCAGAATTACATCTTCAATAACAAAACCTGTAAAGGCACTCTATAATGAAGTCCCTTCGGCAGAGTTTGCCAAAAATTCTGTCTTGAACGGGGTTGAATATATTGGAAGAAAATGGACATCTCCGCAGCAACGTGTTGCTTTAGGTGTCACTGCATTGATGCTGCAACCTTTTATCGACTACCATAACAGACATGTGGATGATAAAACGAGAGATGTTTCTGTCGCCAGAACTATTGCTAAGATATGTGTCGGCACTGCCACCGGATTTCTAATTAGATACGGTTGTATTAAAGCTATTAAAACATGTTCTAAATCTCTTGGAGAGCTTTCGCATGATGTATCTCCGTTTAAAAAGAAACTGTATACTTTCTTTACCCCACCAAATATTGATCCTAAAAACGCGGATGCTGTTTCACAGTACAGAAATGCTATGGGTACAATTATATCCTTAATTGTTATGTCAATTACAAATTTTGCTGTTGATGCACCATTGACAAAACTTATGACAAACGGACTTATCAAGGTTACTAATGATAATAAGCTTAAACCTGATGAACATAAGAAAGGAGATGTTAAATAATGAAATCTCCTTTTAAACAAACAAAATGGCAATCTTTTAAAAACACTATTTATAAAAGTTATGGTGAAAATCCTGGTACGATGCTTGTGCATACCGGTGCCGTAGGTTGGATACTATCCTCATTAGCACAAATTAGTGCGGTTGTATTTAATGATAAAATTTCCCCTGAACAAAAAATGTTTCTTATCCCTCAGGAAATGGGAGATGCTGCCGTAAATATTCTTTCTTTTTATACCTTGACAAACGGTATAAAGTTTATTGGTAAAAAATTAACCCAAACAGCAAAACTCAGAACAAAAGATTTATCCGAAGTTTTGCGGAATAGAGGCTTAATTTTAGAAAAAGGGCAGACAAGAGTTGAAGGTAAAGTCTATGCAGGAGATTGGGATTTTGATGTTACGAAACTTGATAATTATAAAGAAGAAATACAGCCTGTTTATAAGCCGTTTAATAATGGTGCAGAAGTAATTACAGGACTTATTGGTTCTGTTATTTCAAGCAATATTGTTACCCCTCTTCTAAGAAATGTATATGCCTCAAGAAGACAACAAGATATGATTGCTGTTTATAATAACGTTAAGGAGAAACGTCAGCAGCAAAATCCATTTACGCAAGCTGAAAAGACCGAAATAGCGGCTCCTTATCAAAACATTTCTATGGACTTATTTAGACAGAGAGCAACCTTTTCTGCTTATCCTCCAAGTTCCGGATTAAAAATATAGGCAACCTCCTTAATTTTAAATATTATTAACGCGCGGTATTGTTTGTGCTATAATATTATTGTAAATATATATTTAGAGGGATATAGAATGGAAAATTTTGAAAATTACACAAAAGCCGACTACTTAAAATTGTATGAAAGACCATTAGAAGAACTTATAGAAATAGCAAACGAAATCACAAAAGAAAATTTTGATAATACGGTTGAGGCTTGCAGTATTATAAGTGCTAAAACAGGAAAATGCCAAGAAAATTGTAAATATTGCTCGCAAAGTTCTCATAATCATGCGGAGATTGAGTGTCATCCGTTATTGGACATTGAAACTGTGAAAAAAGCAGCTTTGAGTGCTAAAGAAAACGGTGCTACACGTTTTTGCATTGTGACATCGGGCAGAGTTCCGCAAGGAGAAGATTTTGAAAAGATTTTGGAGATGATTAAAGCAGTGGCATCAATAGACGGGATTCACTGTTGTGCTTCTTTAGGTTTATTATCTGAAGAACAGATTAAACGTATAAAAGAAGCCGGAGTAGAAAGATTTAATCATAACTTAAATACATCTGAAAATTATCATTCAAAAATTTGTACAACGCACAAATTTTCAGATAGAGTGAATACTGTAAAACTTCTAAAAAAATATGATATTGAAGCTTGTTGCGGTGGAATTATCGGAATGGGGGAAACAAGAGAAGACAGGATTGACTTAGCTCTTTCTTTGAAAGAATTAAATCCGAAAACTGTTCCTATAAATATTCTTAATCCGATTAAAGGCACTCCGCTTGAAGGATATGAAGATAAGATAGATGAAGAAGAAGTATTGAAAACAATTTGTATCTTTAGAATTATTTTACCAAAAGCGTTGTTAAGATATGCTGGCGGCAGAACTTCTCGTTTAAGCAAAGAAAACCAAAAATTAGGTATGCTTGCGGGAATAAATTCTGTTCTTGTCGGGAATTACCTGACAACTGTCGGCTCTACTCCTGAGGAAGATAAAGAAATGTTTAAAGAACTGGATTTAGTCCTTCAATAGGAGATAAAATTTGCGATTAACTCGTGAAAATATTATTGAGATATTAAAAGATAACAGTAAAAATGACCGGTTATTTTTGCTTGCCGATAAAGTAAGGCATGACTCTGTTGGAGATGCGGTCCATTTAAGGGGCTTAATTGAGTTTTCTAATATTTGTAAAAGACAGTGTAAGTATTGTGGTTTGCGCTCCGAAAACTCAGATATTGACCGATATCGATTAAGTCCGTCAGATATAATTAAGTATGCGGATAATGCGGCAAAAATGGGTTATAAAACGATTGTTCTCCAGTCAGGAGAGGATGAATATTATTCTTCGGATAAAATATGCGAAATAATAAGAGGCATAAAAAAGTTGGACGTCGCATTGACCTTGAGCATTGGGGAGAAATCTTTTGATGAGTATAAAGCTTTTAAAAAAGAAGGTGCGGACAGATATTTAATCAGGATTGAAACAACAGACAGAGAATTGTATAAACTGATGCATCCAAATATGGATATAGACAACAGGTTCAGATGTCTTGAAGATATTAAGACCCTTGGATATGAAGTAGGAACCGGCTGCCTTGTAGGTTTACCAAATCAGACAATTGAATCTCTTGCCGACGATATACTGTATTTTAAAAATATTGAGGCGGACATGGTTGGGATAGGCCCGTTTATTCCTCACCCGCAAACACCATTGAAGGACTGTTCTCATGGAAATTTTGAGTTATCATTGAAAGTTATGGCTTTGACAAGATTGCTGCTGCCTGACATAAATATTCCTGCAACAACTGCTATGGAAACGTTAAATCCGAATGGCAGAATATTAGCTCTTCAAAGTGGTGCAAATGTTGTAATGCCAAATGTTACGGCACCTGAATATCGTGCAAAGTATGAGATTTATCCTAACAAAATATGTATAACGGAAAATCCTGAAAAATGCAGGAATTGCATTGGCTCAAAAATAATGTCAATCGGACGTACAATATCAAGTGATTATGGAAAAAGTAAACATTTTAAGATTAATTCTTGAGAAATCAGTGTTTGGAGTAAAATTATAATATGGCAGACAGAACAATAAAATGGGAAATGTTTACAATTGCCGCAATTGGTAATTTTATCGCAATGCTCGATTCTACAACGGTAAATCTAGCACTTTATCCTATGTCTGTTGATTTAAATGTTTCTATTGAAAAAATACAGTGGGTTATGGTTGCATATATGCTTGTATTAACTGTATTTTTGCCATTTTTTGGTAAACTTGGTGACATATTCCCAAAAAATAAATTGTATGCTACCGGCTATATCTTGTTCGGTATAGGCGCTTTTTTAAGCATGCTTGCTCCAAACTATCCAATGTTAATTTCTTTCAGAGTTGTTGAAGCTTTTGGCGCCTCAATTATGCTATCAAATGCACAAGCAATAATAGCAAGAATATTTACGGGAAAGCGCAGAGGAAAAGCCTTAGGATTAAATGGATGTCTTGTCGCAATTGGCGGCATGAGCGGACCCGCTTTAGGCGGTATTTTGATAAACTTTTTTGGTTGGCATTCTGTATTTTTCCCCTGTATTCCGGTTGCAATAATAGGAGCTGTTTATAGTTGGCGGTTATTACCGAAACATGTGAAGCAGACTGTTTTTAAATTTGATTATAAAGGATTTTTATATTTTACGTTATGCTTGTTTGCTTTGCTTATTGCTATATCTCAGGGGCAAAAATGGGGATGGACATCCTTGCAGATAATTATATTAGGCTTTATAACCTTATTATTTGGCGGGTTATTTTATTTTAGAGATATGAAAATTAATTATCCTTTAATTAACTTTTCAATGTTTAAAATCAAACCTTTTACATTCGGTAATATTGCTGTTATGACTTCCTATATGGCTATGTACACAAACAGTATACTTTTGCCTTTTTATTTGCAGGATATAATGCAATATAGTGCATTGATTGCCGGGTGTTTAATATTACCTTATTCTGTAACCTTATCAGTAGTTGCGCCAATCAGCGGACGCTTATCAGGTAAGTACGGCAGCAGACAGCTTACTATTGCCGGTCCTATTGTATATGTTCTTGCACTGTTAATTTTTACTACTTTTGATAAATCTACACCAATTTGGTTGATGATTACTGCTTCAGGTATTATGGGTATTGGTAATGGGTTATTTCAATCTCCGTCAAATAATGCAATTATGACCAGTGTAAAAAAGGACGAATTGGGAATAGCCTCAGGTATTCTTGCTCTATCAAGAAATATGGGAAATATTCTTGGTGTCGCAGTTACGATTACACTATTTGAAACCTTTAGGGAAATGTTTTCATCGCATGGACAAAAGCATATTGATGCTTTTCTTAATTCGTTCCATACAACGATGTGTTTTGGCATTTTATTCGGCATTGTATGTTTAATTTGTGCATATATTGCATACAAACCTCAGAAAATAGATAGCAAAAAATAAAATTTACGTGTTTATGTTTAATATAAAATATATGATTAAGGATTGATAAAATATGATGATAAGACCGATAACTAATTTTTCATTAAGTAATAATCAGAATAAGCCTGCATTTACAGCTAAATCGCTAAAACCGCAAGGGGCATTTAAGTTCTATAAAAATGTACTAAAAGAGGATAAGAAAAAATTTTCCGGTATAATAGATTGCTATTTCCCAGATAAAAAGGGTAACGACGGTCAAAAAATTGCCTTAGAATTTAAAAAGGGAATTTTACAAACTGCAGAAAGATTTAGCGAACCTTTTTGCTATCTTTTAAAGTTCACTCCTGAAGGTGCAAAAACCATTAAGGTTAAAAAGCCAATAAAGAGTTTATATAAAAAGGAGTACAAATACAGCGATGCTACCGGAGAATTGATGCAGGTAACAAAAAACGGTATCCCTGTTTTTAATAAAACGTATCATATTAATCCGTATTTTGATTATCCGATTGAAATGCATATAAATGACAATATAATTACTCATTATGACCAACATAATAATAAAAAATATGCGACAATTGTAGATAAATATTTAAGATCAGAGTTTATTTATAACGATTCAGAAAAGTATTATACCGAATTCAGACAATTATTAGAAAAAAATTCTTTTGATAATATTGTGCGACTCGCTCAAAAAGGTAAGCCTTTACCACCAAATACAATTATTGAATCTATTCCGTTGAAAGCAATTACACACATAAAAAATCCCAAAGCAGAGGATTCTTTGCAAATAACGAAATATGGGCTAAATGCCAAACCTATGCAGATAAAAGGCTATAACAAAAAAAGAGAATTATCTTATGTAATAAACTGTGAATATGGACTTGACGGCCGATTATTAAGACGATATAAAACCAATCTGCTACCAGTTGAAACTAAGCAAGTTGATGAATTTAATTCAACAGGATTGCCAATAAGAACCCGTTTGTATAGCAGTGATGATAAAATACTTGAGGATGTATCTCGTAAATTTGATGTAAATGGTATTGTCCCTGCTTTAAAAGTTAATATTCATAAGTATTACGATGCAAATGAACATCTTGCAAGAATTGATAAAGATATTGAAACAGGAAATATGCATATACAAATTCATGAAATATATGGACAGGATAGACAAGTTTATAAGGCAGAAACAAGATTTAATATTGATACTAATACAATAATAAATCAACGATTTTATTCTCCATCAAAAGAGGAAATTACTGAGAAAGAGTTTATTAAAGCTGTAAATGCATTGTAATAAGTATTAAAAAAGGCACCCTTTCGGATGCCTTTTAAATTTGGAATATCAAAAACTATTTGCCGTTAACAATAGTTTTGAATTTCTTACCAGCTGAGAATGCAGGAACTGTTTTAGCAGGGATTTTAATTTCCTTACCAGTTTGAGGGTTTCTGCCGGTTCTAGCGGCTCTTTTTCTAGATTCGAATGTACCGAAGCCAACTAAAGTAACTTTTTTACCTTTAGCAACTGTTTTTTGTACTGTATCAACCCATGCGTTGATTACTTCTGCAGCTTCTTTTTGTGATACGCTAGCTTTTTTAGCAACTTCTTGTACTAATTCTTCTTTGTTCATGTGTAAAACTCCTTTTCTTATTTTGTACTTTCTTATTATAGCTGATTTTCGGATTTGTGCAAGTATGCTTAAGGAATTTTAACAATTCATGCTAAATAAAACATACAAACGTATGAAATTTATCCCCGGAATCCTGATATATATGACTTTTTTAATTTTTATATTATTTTATTTTTAAGATTTAAAAATGATACAAAAACTTAAAAAAACTGCCTTTTTATTTGTTTTTTGTTAAAATATAAGTGGATTGAGATTAGAGATTAGAGATTAGGAATATTTTCTGAATGAAAGAAAGGTTAATTTTATTTGTTATTGTATTTGGACTGGGAGTATTTATTTATATATTCCAAAGTTATTTCAATACCGTGTGGGGATTGGCTTTCCTTTGCTCTTTAATGGCTGTATATTTTATCTTTTCAACTTTAGCCTATCAATATAAAAAGCGTAAACTACAAAAATATCCGCAAGTTATAAATGAAGATTATAAGCCATATATCTCAATTATGATACCTGCACACGACGAAGAATCTGTTATAACTGCAACTGTTGAGAATATTTTGTCAATTGATTATGAAAAATTTGAAATTATTGTTATTGATGATAGAAGTTCCGATAATACCGCATCCGTAATTAAGGATTTGGAAAACAAATACGAAAAAGTTACGGCACTAATTCGTGATAAAGATGCGTTTCCGGGGAAATCAGCAGTTTTAAATGACGCTTTAAAGCTTGCAAAAGGAGAGGCAATATTAGTCTTTGATGCCGATGCTACTGTTGATTCTGATTTCTTAAAAAAACTTGTACCACAGCTTGAGCCGAAAGATGTCGGTGCTGTTCAGGCAAGAAAAGTTATAAGAAATAAGGATTATAATTGGTTGACGAGATGTCAAAGTGATGAATATAGTATTGATGTTCATTGTCAATTAAGTCGAGATTCCGTAAAAGGAGCTGTTGAACTCAGAGGAAATGGCGAACTTATTAAAAGAGAAGCGTTAGAAGATATTGGCGGATGGAATAATTATACGATTACGGATGATTTAGACATGTCAACCAGGCTTCATATAAAAGGTTGGGATATAAGATTTTGTTTAGAGGCTATTGTATATGAAGAAGGTATAATATACCTTTTACCGCTGTTTAAACAGCGCAGGAGATGGCTAGAAGGAACAATCAGACGATATTTAGAACTGGTGGGCGCAGCATTTCGTTCAAAAGACATATCATTAAGGGCGAGAGTTGATATGATGGCTTATATTTCCGAGTTTATCATGCCTTTGTGGTGTGTCATGGAGATTTTAATAAGGTTATTTAAAATTTTGGCAAAAGAAGCTCCGCCTCACATGCTTTATTCTTCAATATTTATAAGTTGTATCATAGGTCTAGGCTTCTTTTCTGCTGCAAGGTATGCACTTAGAAGATATGATAATTGCGGTAGAATAGCTGCAATAAAAGAGGCTTTTATTACAAGTTTATATTTATTAGCTTTGTGGTTCCCTTTGGAGTTGTTTATTTGCTTTAAAATTTTATTCTTAAAAAAGGATATGAAATGGGGAAAGACAACTCATGGCTTAATTAGAGAAGAAGAAGAAAATATAAAAAGAGAACAAGAACGAGTTTCAGTATAAATTCAGAATGGAGAAATAATAATGACTATAACAATTGAAGAGACTGTAAAAGAATCAATAAGAACAGTAAATGATTTTCCTAAAAAAGGAATTATATTCAGGGATATTACTACAGCAATTAAAGATAAAAAAATATTACCTTTAATTGTAGATTATTTGTGTGACAAATTTAAAGATGAAAAAATTGATTACATTGCAGGTATTGAAAGCCGTGGTTTTATTTTTGGTATGCCAATGGCATATAAGTTAGGATGTGGCTTTGTTCCGGTCAGAAAGCCGAATAAACTCCCAGCAGAAACAATATCACAGGAATATGAACTTGAATATGGAACTGATAAGATTGAAATTCATAAAGATGCTTTTGGTCAGGGCGATAATGTGTTAATAATTGATGATTTATTGGCAACAGGAGGCACTGCAGAAGCAGCTGCAAAATTAGTTAAGAAATCTGGTGCGAATTTGGTAGGTATGGGTTTCTTAATTGAATTGGAAGCCCTCAATGGCAGAGAGAAACTTAAGAATGACGGGAAAATTGTTTCAATGTTAAAATATTAATAAATAATAGCAATATTTTTCTTTCATTTGTTTTACTAAAAACAGATATATTTTTAGGAGTCGTTTTATGTATCCGGAAAAACTTAATAATTCACCGAGTTTCGGTTGGACTGCACCAACCCACGGTAGATTCATTGAAAAATCAATGAGTGATTCTGGGTTGCCCAACTATGTCAAGACACTTTTGGAAAAAGGTGCACAAAACGAGGAACTTGCAGAACTTGCAAGAAAGAGTAAACCGAGATTTGTGAAAGTTTTTGAAAATTTTTTGAATTTTCTTGGTATTGGCTGCAAATTGTCCCCTGAAGAAAAATATATTTCACATTGTCAAAATTTTAAGAAGTTATTAATGTTAGGTAAACCTAATCAGGCATTAGAAGAAGCAGGCAAAGCCCTCAGGTATTTACATGAAATTTCGAACCCTAATATTTTAGTTTCAAATCATGTTAATAAAAAAAGTAATGTTGAAAATCTCGCATCAAAAACAATTGATACTTTTACTATGACACAAAATGAGAAAATTCATGAAACATATGTGCCACGATATAAATTCGTTTCGAATACATTAAAAGATTTATTTAAAGAAGTCTCAATTGCCGCCAAAAGAGGCAAAACTAGTGTCAATCAGAACAGTATAGATAATCAGATAATCAGTGAAAATCAAAATATTTCTTTGGCAGTTGATGCAACGAGTAAATTTCTTCAATTAATCGGATTGTGTTAATTATTTTACAACTTTATTTAATCCATGCGGTTTATCAACGTTGCGTTTCAATGCTTTTGCTATTTCAAGAGCAAGCAATTGACTTAAAATTACGGTTGAAAAAGCTCTTGATATATAGTCATCATTTCCAACGTTAAGAATGAACTCACTTTTTATCGGGTCTTGTAAATCACCGATGTAACACAACGGAATATTGTAGTCTTCTTGTATTTTGTTTAAGTTTCTTACGGCAATTTCATGCAAATTTTCAACGGATATGTGAATTTGTGCAGCTTTATTATTCAATATAGCAACGTGACCGTGCATAAATTCCCCTAATATACTTGATATTGCACAAATATATGAAGTCTCTTTTATTTTAAGGGCAAGTTCTTTTGCAAGTGCATAAGATATCCCGTCAGCGGTAACTACGATTAATTTGTATTTTGATAATTTCTTACCTACAATTTTTGCTTCCTTATGCATTGCAAGAGCTTTTTCTGCTTCTTGAGAAATTGATTTAACCTGATATAAGTATTTAGATATATCAAGTCCTTTTTGTGCTGCGAATTTTAATACCAAGAGGGTAACGCACATCATTTGCGTCGTAAGGGATTTCGTTGCCGCAATACTCTTTTCTTCACCGGCGTGGCAATCAACTTTATAATCCGCAGCATTCCATATTGTTGAACCGATTTTATTAGTTATTGCAAGAGTCCTCATTCCAAGTTCTTTTGCCCTTTTTAGCGCTTCTTTTGTGTCTGAGGTTTCTCCTGATTGGGTAATAAAAACGTATAAAATATTATTTTCGTGCGGCACTGTTGCTTTCATCAAAAATTCGCTGGAATATATTGCTCGGGCTTCAATGTTTGCAATATTTCCGAATAAATCTGCGCCATATCTGGAACAGTGATAGGATGAGCCGCTTGCAACAAAAACAACCTTCTCAATCCCTGTTGGAATGTCAATTTTTATATCATCATTTGTAACTATGTTCGAAATTAAGTCGGATAATATTTTTGGTTGTTCATAAATTTCAGATTCCATGCTGGATTTCTTTGAAAATTGATACATATTGTTACTCCTGCTATTTTATAGATAAAGAGGGTTTGCGCTTAAATTCGGCTAGCCCTCTTATTATTTTATCATCCATTCCTCAAGAACTTATCCGAGGACTTCTCTAATCAATTCATTTACGGATTTAGGATTAGCTCGCCCTTTAGTTTCTTTCATTACTTGGCCTACAAAGAATCCTAAGAGTTGAACTTTCCCGTTTTTATAAGCTTCCACTTCATTCGGATGTGCCGCAACAACTTTTTCGCATATTTCTTTAATTGCACCTTCATCCGTAATTTGACTTAAACCTCTCTTTTCAACAATTTCTTTGGCAGAGGTTCCGTCTTTTAGCATATCAATAATAATTTGTTTACCAATATTATTGGATATTGTGTTCTTTTCAATAAGTTGAATTAACTCTACAAGATTTTCCGGTGTTAATTTTGTTTCGTTAATATCAAGTTTTTCTTCTTTTAAGTATGCCGCAATTTCACCCATAATAAAGTTTACTGCAATCTTTGGTGTTGCACCTAATTTTAGAACTTTGTCGAAGAATAAAGCAAGATTCATTTGTTCAACAATAACGCTTGCATCATATTCACTAAGTCCGAGGCTTTGATATCTTTCCCTTTTCTGTTGAGGTAATTCCGGCATTTTTTCTTTAATACCGTTTACCCATTCTCTTGATATCTCAAGCGGCATTAAGTCAGGTTCAGGGAAATATCTGTAATCATGAGCATCTTCTTTTCCTCTCATTGAGCGAGTTTCTCTTGAATTATCATCCCAAAGTCTTGTCTCTTGAACAACTTCTCCGCCTTCTTCTACAATTTCTATTTGTCTGTCAATTTCATATTCGATTGCTCTTTGGAGTGCTGAAAAACTGTTTACGTTTTTGATTTCTGCTCTGGTTCCGAATTTATCTGAACCTTTTGGCATAATTGAAATATTTGCATCGCATCTCATAGAACCTTCTTCAAGGTTTCCGTCACAAACTCCTATATATCTTACAATATTTCTTAGCTCTTCCATATAAGCTCTTGCTTCTTCGGAACTTCTCATATCAGGTTCTGATACGATTTCTAATAGCGGTGTGCCTGCTCTGTTAAGGTCAACAAGCGAGTAACTTGAACCGGCTATGCCATCAGCACCTGCGTGAACAAGTTTTCCTGCATCTTCTTCCAAATGAGCACGAGTAATTCCTATTTTTTTACCTTTTATGTTCAAATATCCGTCAACGCAAATCGGCTCATCATATTGAGATATTTGATAGCCTTTTGGCAAATCAGGATAAAAATACTGCTTTCTGTCAAACTTGCATCTTGGCGGTATTGTGCAGTTAAGAGCAAGACCGGTTAAAATTCCCATATTAACAACTTCTTTGTTTAAAACCGGTAAAACACCCGGCATACCAAGGGTAATAGGGCTCGTTTCACTATTCGGTTCTTTTCCAAACTCTGTTCCGTCCGGTGCAAATATTTTTGATTTAGTCTTTAGTTGAGCATGAACTTCAAGACCTATGACTACCTCATACTTATCTCTTAAACTGCTTTCCATAGTTTCTCCTTATTTAAATCCCTATGAAATTAGCGTAACACAAACAATTGACGCTGTCCAGTAAGATATTGAGATTTAACTGCATTATATATTATTCGGCAACTACACGTGCAGGGTAATTGTTGATAAGCAATCTGTTAGATAAATTATGAGCAGATTCCTTTTGGCTAAATGCACCTACCTGCAATGTGTAACCTCCGGCAGCTTGTTTTATATTCGGGGTTAACCCTAAACCTGCCTCTTGCAAAATTCCGCGGGCAACTTCTGCTTGAGCTTTTGTTGCGTACATGCCGACATATACCCTAAATGTCTTTGGCTGAGGAACTGCAGGAGTCTGTACGGTTTGAGGAGCAGGATATTGATTATGCTGAATTGCGGTAGGAGCTGAATTTGCATCAATAGGATGTGGGTTTTTTGCGTTTCCGTCCGCAGCCTGCCCGGTTTTTGACGTATCTCTGTTTGTATCTGCCGGCTCATTATCGTGTATAGATAATATAGAATTATCTTCAGTTTTTGGGATTCTAACAATTCCTGCATCTTCTGCAGCATTTTCTGTTGTCATTCCTGACATTTCATCTTCTTGCTGGAGTCTGCGTAAGCGACTATCTATACCTGTTGAGTCATCACTTTCAGCCTCTTGTTGCGTATTGTCGCCCAATGATATATCTACATCAGGAGACATCATCTTCATAATCCCCAAAAGTGCAATTAATAATATTAAAAACACAGAAGCAAAGGTTATCATTGCTTGCTTTTTGTTTCTTATTTGTTTTTGTTGATAATCTTTATATGACATCTCTTTATTGTTATTGCTGTCTGTTCTCATATTAAACTCCTCTTACTTTTGTACTTGCCATTACAATATCATCAAGTTCATCTGAATATTTTTGCATTATATTAAGGGCGAAACCCTTTATATCAGTAATTCCTATATCTTCACTCAATCCTGACGCTTTTACGGGTGCACCTGTTGAAATAATATTAACTCCTGTGTGAATCAATATAGATGTTTGAGATTTCGTTGCGATTGAAACAGTTAATTTACGATTGTCATAAAATAAATCATCACCATCTCTTCTGACGGTATACCCTCTTTGTTCCAATTCTTCTTTGATTGTAGAAATCATTAACCTCTGACGAAGGACTCCTTCAATAAGTCCTATATTAAATTGCTCTGATATAAAACTAAGCATTGATTTGCTGTAAATTGGTTCATTGTTTATTACATCCTCGATATCAACCATTTCTCCCAACTTAACATCACATTCTCCAATAAATGCAACAATAGCATCACCTTGGATATTAAAATTTTTGTAAATCCAATGTGGGGAGAGTTGAAAACCCTCGTATTTAATCTCATTGTCAACAAATTTAGTTTTCATTTTATTTATCAAAAAAGAATACTTGTATAGTACGTGTCACCATTTGCTTTCAGAGCATTTTTCAATCTTGTGCAGGATTCACATTTCCCGCAATGCCCCTCTGTAGAATCATAGCAACTTTGAACAAGTTCAAGCGGCATTGATTCTTTTAGTGCCAAACTTACTATATCATTTTTATCGTAATTTATCAAGGGGACAAGTACCTTAGGTTTTACCATTGTTGAATATTCAAATTCGGCGGTTACCCTGTTAGCAAACTCATACGTATTATCCGGGAAAGTTAAACCTTCTTCCTTGTTCGCTCCCAATATAATATAATTATAACTTCCGCTATCGGCAAAAGATGCTGCTATATTTAGAAATAAGCCGTTTCTGTTCGGTACCCAAACTGCTTTTGCTGATTTTTCAGGGTCGTCAGTTCCTTCCGGTAATACATCGCTACTTACAATTGATGTATGGGTAATCTCTTTTAACCAATCTAATTTTATAATTTTGTGAGAAAGCTTGTAGTAATCACAAAGTTGTTTAGAGGCACGAAGCTCTTTTTCGGCAGATTTTTGACCGTAATCAAAAGTAATAGCAAGTTCTACATTGTACTTATCTCGACACAAGCCTAAACATACAAGTGAATCTAAACCACCGGAAAGAAGTATAATTGATTTATTCATATTTTCTCTCCTCGTCATCTGTTTCATACTCTTCTATAATTGAGTTTGCCTCTTCTTTTAAAAATTCAGAATATTTTTTATCACTGATTATTTCATCAAGAATGCTTCTATCTGACATATTATATAACGCAATAAGCGCATTGCGTTTAACTTCATCATCTTTATCCAAAAGGCAACTCTTAATTGTTTCAAAAGCTTGCGGAATATCGGACTCCATAAGAGCTTCAATTGCATTTATTCGTATTTGGGGGGATTCATCCATCAGAGAATTTTTTAGAACGTTGAATACTCTTTGGTTATTACTGATTTTAAGTTTTCCTAAAGCTTCTAATATGCGTTCTTTTAAAAAGGTAAATTTATCTAATATTCCGTTTTTTGTTTCTAAAATGCTTACCAAAGGATCAATTGCCCTTATATCACCAAGCATACCCAACGCAGATGCCGCAGATTCTCTTATATATAGTGATTTTTCATCTTCATCTTTAACAACATCTATAAGAGGAGCAACTGCATACTTATCCCCAATTTTGCCTAATGCATCGGCACAGGCAAATCTGACTTTATAATTTTCATTCTTGTTATTGAGGCAATATAGTAATGCGTGAACAGCAGAGGTATCTTTTAAATTTGCAATTGCCTTAGCACACATAACACGTACATTTACATATTCTTCGGGAAATTCACTCATTTCAAGTGTTTTACCCAGTAAAATATCAATTAGTACCGGTAAAGACGCTTTATCTCTTATTTTATCTTCTGCACGAATTAATTCCATAATGTAATCGGGAAACTTGCATACTGTAAGACAGTAGTTATAAATGATTACAAGGTCACCCCTACTGTACTTGTTTTCAAGTGCAATGATGTTTTCTATAACAGCGGATTTATTTTCTTGGTTAAATAGTCCGCATTCATTTGCAATTTCCTCTAAATTCACGTGTTATGCAACCCCGATTTAGTCATAACTATACTATAAATATTCGTATTGTTCAAACTATTAAGATGTATTTTTCATCCCAAAAGGTGCTTTCATTTCCGTTTATACGTTAACAAAATATCCGGCTTAAAAGTTTTAATGTCACAGTATTCAAATTCACTTGCTTTCGCTATATCAGATATTTTTTGAAAATCAAAGCAGGATAACCCGCTGTTGTCGCCCAAAATTTTTGGTGCAATAAAATGATAAATTTTATCTGCATATTTAAGAATAGAGCCGTTTAAATGACCTCCGGTTTCCACAAGAACACTCATGATACCCAAATCATAAATTTTTGATAATAAATCGTCTAAATCGATTTTATCGAATTTTGTCTTAATCGGGTATAGTTTTACATTCTTCATCTTACTAATAGCAGTTAAAGTATTATCTAAATGTTCAGACGCAATTTTTTTATCATAAAATACGTAGCAAATTCCGTTTTTGTATATTTGTGCATTTACAAAATCTGTTCTTAAATTTCTGTCAAGAATAATCTTGTTTTTGTGCTCCATCTGCGGATTATCTGCGATTATTGTTGAAGCAGTTGTTAATATTGCGTCATATCTTTTGCGAATATTTTTAACTTCTTTTCTTGCTTTTTCTGATGTAATCCATTTTGAAGAACCTGTTGATGTTGCAATTTTCCCGTCCAAAGTTGTTGCAGTTTTAATTGCCACAAATGTTTTATGTTCGGTCATATTTTTTATAAATACTTCATTTAATTCTTTGCATTCCTTCTCCATAATACCCTCAATTATCTCTATTCCTGCGTCTTTTAATTTTTTAATTCCTTTTCCGGAAACAATTGGGTTTACATCTCTCATTCCAATCACTACTTTTTTTATTTCTTTTTCAATTATTAAATCAGCACAAGGAGGAGTTTTCCCAAAATGTGAGCAGGGTTCAAGAGTGACTATTAGTGTCCCATCCCTGGTTTCATCATTATTTAGATTTATTAATGCATTACGTTCCGCATGGTTTAAACCATATTTTTTGTGAAATCCTTTAGAAATAATTAATCCGTCTTTGTTAAGAACGATACAGCCAACAAGAGGATTTGGCGATACAGAACCCATTCCTTTTGTTGCAAGTTTTATACACTTTTTCATAAGAGTGTCGTAAATCATACTTGTATTTTACCAAAAATAATGATATTCTAATAGTAGTTATGTGTGATTTTTATTTATAAGGAGAGTATGAACATGGTAGATTTAAAGTATATTGGTCATAGTGCCTTTGAATTTAGAACAGGAGATAAATCAATTTTAGTTGACCCTTATGTCTCTCATAATGAAAAATATGACTATAAAAAATCAAATATTACTGATATTTTTGTTACGCATGCCCATCCTGATCATTTAGGAGAAGCAATTGATATTTCAAAAAATAAAAAGGCTCCTATTACTGCAATTGCCGAAGTTGCAAATTATTGTACCGGCAGAAAGTGTAAATCACGTCCTGTTGGACTTGGCAGTTGGTTAAATTATGATTGGGGGCGTGCTATTTTCTTACCTGCATATCATTCAAGTACGTTGCCGGATGGTACTTATGGCGGTGTAGCAGCAAGTATTTTGTTTGATATTGAAGGTGTAAGAATTTTCCATGCGGGTGATACATGTTTATCTGCAGATTTTAAAACATATAAAGAAATATACAGACCAAATATTGCACTTTTACCAATTGGAGGAACTTACACAATGGATGTTGAACACGCTGTTGTTGCAGCTGATTGGTTAGGAGCAAAAACTGTTATTCCTATGCATTATAATACATTCCCTGAAATTCAAGCTGACTTGAAGCGTTTTGCTCAATTGATGCAAGTTAATAATACAAATGTTGCAATTTTGAATCCTGAACAAATTAATCAGGAAACACAAGAAGAGAAAACTGCAGCTGCTGCAAAATAAAATCTTTTATACAAATAAAAAGACCGATAATAGCAAAATTATCGGCCTTTTTTATATGTATTTTATTTCATTATATTTTTGAAATTTGAGAAATAGTCGGGTCAAGAAGCCTTCTGCCGTTAGCAAAATTAATTGCGCATAAAACTTTATTTCCGAACTTAACCATTTTTTCTACAACACCTTCCCCATATTTAGGGTGAGTAACTCTATCGCCGGATTCATATATTTCGACAGGACCGTTAACCGGAGTTTCCTCAGCCGGATAAATAGGTACAACAGGAGACTGTTCATTATCATCAAAAGACTCCTGAGAGTCAAAATCTGAAGGAAATTCTTCCGGAATGTCAGCGTTTTCTTCATTATTCGAATTTTCATTAAATTCATAGCTATCAGGAACTAAGTCCTCTTGAAGATTTTCAAAATTTTCAGAAGTTTCAGAAGGCTCAGAAGATTCTTCAATTGATTCATTTTGCAGTTCTTCAAACTCTGCCGCATCAGGTATTATATCCATAGAACTGTCTGTTTCCGCATCTGTTTCTATAACTTCTTCTGAAATTTCTTCATTCTGATATTGTGCGGCATTATCAATGAAGTCTAAATCTTCTTCCGTTATTGAATCTTGCTCAATATTCGCATCTAACGAAGACTCCTCACTAATAGTTTCGACCTTTTCTTCTTCTTCTTCTAATAATAATGATTCTTCAATAACTTCATCTTCAGGAGCATTTACTGCTTCTTCCGTATAGGTTTCATCATATTCAGAATCCTCATCAAGGACAGGAATTTCCGTCATATCCTCTTGTTCTGCATCAAAAGTGTCTTCCTGAAGGTTAGTTAAATCTTCAATATTATTTAATTCCATAGGACTAACTTCAGTCTCATCTGAGTTGTCCGGACTTTCTTCTTCAGCTATTTCATTAAACGTGTCATTTGCAACTTCAATATCTTCTTCGGATTGTGCGCTTTCAGAAATATCTTCCGCAGTATTTAAATTTATTTGTTCAATAGGCGGGTTATCATTCATTAGAGATTCCTGAGAATATGAATCAGGATTTTCAACAAAACCCGGACCTATATTTAATGTGTCAACAGGTTCGGCATTCTTAACATTTTCAATAAAATCCTGTAATTCTTCAAGTGTCATCATTTCAATAATCAATGGAATATACTGAGTTGATTTGCCATAAATAACACATTCATCTTGATTTAATTTATTTAAAAATACGTTGTAGGCATTAAAATCATGTTGAACGGTAAGTGGTGCAAACATAATCATATTACCTGCAAGTTCTTTAAGCTCATGAACATATTTATAACTGTGTGCACAAGCAACTGTTGTAGAAATTTTATTCTGGTGTAAGAATTTTTTTATTAATTTTTTATCAGAATTATCATTATCAATTTTTACCAAACTGTATACATACAAATCAAGAGCATCAATTTCATTGTATACCGTTGAAATAATCAAGTTTTGCAAAGAGGAATCCGCTGATGAAATATCAAATAATGTTGATAAATTTGCTCTTATTGAAGCTCTTATGGTTTGAAACTCTTGTGCATCCTGAGCGAATGCATTTTCATCTTTATATTTGATTAATCTGCTCTTAAGTAATGCCAACTCGGGCATTTGTAAAACTTTATATTGTGCATCTACCACTCTTAGCAATGAATCAAACGGTACAAAATTGTCAAGAACAGTCTTTGAGTACTCTTGAACTTCCAACAATATATCTTGGATAATAGCTTTGCTGGTAGGAGATACATCATTTAAGTCATGTTCATAGATATAATTTATTGTGTCATAATTAAGCGGAAGTTTAAAATCATGACCAAATACCAGTCTGTTTTCAGCATTAATTGTTCCGGTAGTGTCAAAAATTACTGATTTATCATTATTTGACGTAATTTGTTTTGCAATATTTGATAGTAAAATGTCGGTATTTTCAATGTTGTCTGAGCAAATTAACAGATTTTTTTCCAATGTTGAATAATCAATATTTAGAATAAAGCTTTGTTGTGCTAATTTACCGATAGTTAAAGGTGTATCTATCGGCAATATATCAAGAAGTTCTTCTGACGTTAAAGCGGAAATATTTGCATTCATCTCAGGGATTGAGCCATTATAGTTTTTTACTACACCCTGTTCATTAAATGTGAATAAAAGTTTTACGATGGCATAATTTATTCCGCTATCTGCTTTTAAACTCATAATTTGTGCAACGTATGCATATTGGCTATCTTCAATAATAACAAAACTTGAAATAACAAGATTATCGTCAGCTGTATACGATATCTTTACCAAGTTATTTTTTATTTCTAATATCTTCATATATACTTCCTTTTACTATCGATTTTATTTTAACATAAACATGCCAAAATGGTGTATCAATTAAATAAATGAATTATAATTCGGATATAATTTGTTCTAGTTCGTTATATATATCAATTGTAGGCATACAGATTCTAAGATCTCTTTCTACCAGGCTTATTATCGTATATTTATAACATTTTAATAACGCCTTGTCCAATCCGTTATTCTCGTCCAGCAGTTTTCTAATATTTTGAGAATATTCTTTATCTCTTGTATTTGGTTCAATTTTATCAGCAAGAAATATAATTTTTTCAAAGTCAGACATATTAATTTTACCGATGGTATGCCAGCGTATTGCAGAAAGAATTCCCTTATCTTCAACTCCAAATTCTGTTTGGGCAATATATGCACTCACCGGTGCGTGTAGGGTTTTATAACTTAGTTTTTCCTGTTCTTCAATTTTTATATGAGCATCTATAATAGAAAGCAGTTTCTCAGTCGGAAAACATTTCGCCGCATCATGCAATAATCCTGCAAGATACGCCTTTTCCGAATCTAAATTGTATTTATAAGCAAGTTCCTTGGCACATTGTGCAGTCCCAACCGAATGCAAATATCGTTTTTCGTTCAAATTTTTTTTTAACCAATTGAGAATTTCTTCTGTTTTAAATTTTGTATAATTCATTTTTTATAATATACTCCTCAACTTCTTGCGGAACAAGTCCAGAGATAGGCTGATTATTTGATATTTTATTCCTTATATCACTTGAAGATATATCCTCAAAATCAAGAGGCATAATTCTGAAACTGTATCCTTTTTTCCTTAAATATTCTAATTCTATTTCTTTAAATTCAGTATCTCTTAGAAAAACTATAAATTCAACAAGTTCTTTAAGCTTATCAGTTTCGTACCACGATTCTATTTGCCTAAATGCGTCCGTTCCTATTATAAACTTTATTTTTTCATTAATTTTATATAATTTTTTTAGTTCACAAATTGTAAGGTATGTGTAAGATACTCCTTTGCGTTTATATTCAATGTCGGATATTTTAAAATTTGGATTGTAGGCAAGTGCAATTTTTAGCATCTCATAGCGATGTTCTGCTAATGAGATGTCCGATTCTTTGTGGGGTGGCAGATATGCCGGAATAAATGTTATAGTCTCAATTTCGGAATTATTTAAAATATATTCTGCCACTCTCAAATGTGCATTATGTATTGGGTTAAAAGTTCCTTGAAATAAGCATAAATCCATATATAGATTTTATCACAAATCGGCTATGTTGTAAAACCGATAGCAGGTTTAAAGTTTACCTAATGTTTTATATGCTTCTTTTTCCATTCTTTCAACTCTTGCTAGTGCTTTTTCAAGGGCATCATCATTTTTATTTGCATCTTTAATTTTTACGCCCTCCGTCGATGGGATATATCTCTTTTCATCAGGTATGTCAGGTTGCATGGTACTTTTTTGAGAAGTTTCCGTTTGTACATTATTAGGGTTCCCGGTATGACTTATTTGTGCGTGTGGTTCATTTGAGGCTTTAGATGTTTGCGGAGCTTGTTGAACAGAAACAACTTGTTTGTTCTGTTGAGCAGCTTGAGCAGCTGCAGCTGCCGCTAAAATTTGTCTTTGCTGCTCTGCAGTTACCTGTTGTTGAGAAGCTTGCTGCCTTGCAGCTTCTTGCATTTCTTCATGCTTGCTTTCGTCAGCAAGAGCTTCTTTAGGCTTACCAAATATCGCATTTACACCTTTAACCAGGCACTTGTTGAAGAATGATACGAATACTACCATAGGAAGTAGGAATCTGACCGGATATCCTGCCATTTGTTTTAACCAGTATTTAGGGTTGCGCATTACGTCTGCTAAACGTTTTGGGATACTCTTGAAGTATTTAACTGGACTCTCCATTACTTTGTTAATGGTTAAGTCAACTTTTTCAACTTTGTGTTTTGTGTATGGTCTTACTTGTTCCAACCCAACGGTTATGATGTCACCGACTTTTCTTGCAGCGTATACGAACGGATTTTTTGTATGAGGTCTGAATTTCGCCCGTAATTCTTTACGTTTTTGTTTATAAACATCTTTTGTCCAGTCACAATTCATTACGTGCTCATTAAACTCTTTTAAAGCTGCACGATATTCTTCAATTTGTTGAGGTGTCATTCCAGAATACTGCAGTCCGCCTATTTTGTGCATCAACTGAATTGATGGCGGCATAAATACGAAGAAACCAATTAATTCAGCAAATCTTTCCATAAATGATTTGAATTTATCGCCGTTAGTTTCTTGCCTGTTTGCTCTTATTAAAACTTCTGCAAGGAAGTAAGCTTGCATTAATGCGGCAATCTTGCCGCCGGAAATTCTGCTAGTAGCACCTTCAAGAATTTGATTGCTAAGTTTTGCAAAGGTTCTTCCAAGTACAGTTCTATGATTTCCTCCACTCGCTGAGTATAATTTATTATAGAGTTCAGAGAAATATACTTTTCTTCCTGCAAGTTCACCTTTTATTATCGTTGCGAAATTTTTATTTGAGTAGCTCATTCTTGCGAAGAATTTTTTGTCTGTTTTTTCAAGAATTTCAAGTATTCTTGGGATGTGCTTTTCTGGAGCTTTTTTTATTTCGTTATATTCTGCCAAATCCGCAAAGCCAATAGATTTTATCTTTAATTCTTTAAGTTTCTCAAGACGTTTAGCGGCTTCCATATTCTTGAAAGCTTGAACTTGTCCAGGTTTTGCACCTTTATTTAAAAATTTGTATTCCTCTGCCTGAAGCAATAATGCACGTTCTTCTTCATTTACACCTTTTGCGACTGCCGCTTTAATTTGATCTATTTCAGCTTTACTCGCACCTAAACTGTCAAAATCTTTGTATGATTTTAACGGTTCCAAAAAGCCGTCAAGTACAGTTATAGCATCATGAGAAAGCATAGATTTAATACCGCCGACTTGTGTCCTTACAAGACCTATTTCAGGAACGGATGGAGTTTTATCAAAAGCTCTCAGTAAAGCTGAATTATCATATATATATTTTTTAAAAGCATTTTTTGTCCCGTTTGCAGTCTTATTTACAGCTTGTCCGACAGAATTACCAAAGAGAAAATTGCTAATTTTATCGCCTAAGGCACCAAATTTATGTATGACTGATGAGTTGTAATCTCCTCTGCACAATCTTGAGTATTGCTCCATTGCTTGATTTACGGCAATCCATGTTGGAATCGTAACACCATATTGTATGAGCGGATCAATATCACTAAAAGACGTTAATCTTTGCCCAAGATACGTATCACTACCTGCTTCTTGAATTTTTGACACATCAATTTGCGCCTGCATTGGAGTTACTGAGCTACCGTTGCCTGCAACATTCATACCAAAAGTTCCGTTTAACGGCTTTGAGGCATATCTATTCTGAATGTCAAAATTTTCTACCATACACAAATTTCCCTATATTAATATAAAAACATATTTTTATTGATAATTGCCCATTTTCACCCAAATTTTACAAAATTGTAAACAAATGTAACGAAATGTCCAAAATTTGAAATTTTTAATTTGGTATATACTTTATATATATACGAGAGCAATTTAGAAGAGAGGTCAATATGGCTGTTGCAAATTTAAAAAAGATTGATGAAAAGCTTAATAATATGTACAAAGATCAAGTAACGACGAATGTTGATAACGAAAAGTTTGTTGACAGATCAGATATATTATTGGCTCAGATGAATTTTATTGCAATGGCAAACAGACAATCACTTCACTTGATTTAAAAATTTTTTCATAAATAACTCCAATTAATTTTTCCCCTACAAATTTTTAACTGACGTTACGTCAGTTTTTTTTTGCAAAAAATTTACTTGAATTAACACTATGCCTTTATCTTTAAGATATTATCAAGCATTGAGAGCATTACAGATTGAAATCTCTCACATTCTTCTTTTGTTTTTGCTTCAAAACGTAAGGTAAAAACAGGTTCTGTATTGCTTTGTCGAATCAATGCAAAGCCTCCGTCAAAGACAATGCGCATACCGTCAAGAGTTATTATATCTTTTATTTCTGAGCCGAATATATTTTTATTATTATTAATTTTTTCTTTTACAGCCTCCAATGTTGATTTTTTTAGTTCATTTGGGCAAGTGTATCTGCATTCAGGAGAGGTGTACACTTTGGTAAAAGGTGTGAGTATATCTTGAATTGTAAAATTTGGGTTAAATTTTTTATTTTTTGATATTATTTCAATAATTCGACATCCTGCATAAACAGCATCATCAAAGCCGTAGTAGCGATCTTTGAAAAATGTATGACCGCTCATTTCTCCTGCTAAAACGGCATTTGTTTCAAACATTTTACTTTTAATATAACCATGTCCCGTTTTAGCCATGAAGGATTTTCCCCCAATGCTATCTATGGTATCAAATAATACTTGAGAACATTTTACTTCACTTACAATATTAGGAACAATATTTTTCTTTTTATATTCATTAATTACATCTTGAGCATATATAAGCAGTAGCTTGTCCCCGGTTAAATAATTCCCGTTATTATCAATTACACCAATCCTGTCACTATCACCGTCGTAGGCAATACCTAAGTCAGCATTTTCTTTTATTACCGTTTCTTTTAGTGTATCCAATGTGGATTCAACACTCGGATTCGGGTGATGATTCGGAAAAGTTCCGTCAGGTTCGGAAAAAAGTTCAACAACGTCACAACCCAATTTTCTGTATAACTCGGGGCCGACAATTCCGCCTGTTGCATTTGCACTGTCAACAACAACTTTAACACCTTCTCCCGCGTTAGAAAATCTGTTTACCATATCGGAAATATAAGTAGGTATAATATTGTATTGAATAACCAAATCGTCATTTACTTCGGATATAGAATCTTCCCAATTGCTTAAAGTAATATCCTTAACTTCTTTTATTTGTTCTTCTGATAAAGTCCTGTTTTTAAAAGTCATTTTCATACCGTTGTATTCTTTTGGGTTATGACTTGCCGTAATTATACATGCAGAAAGAATTTCATGCCCATTGGTGATTTCGGAAGGGACACCTACAACTTCGGAATAATAACCGATTGGAGTTGGCGCAAGTCCTAAATTAACAGCATGTGCTCCGGTTGAGGTTATTCCGGCAATGAGAGCTTTCAATAGTGACGGGGAATGAGTTCTTGCATCCATGCAAACAGTCAGATACATATCGTTAGTATCGGATATTTCTGATTTATCTTTTAAAAAACTTATAAAATTTTTACCTATATTAAAGAAAAGTTCTTCGGTAATATCTTCGCCATAAATTCCTCTTATATCATTTTTGCCAAAAGCGTGTGCATATTTTTCACTCATTAAATTTCTCCCTAATTGTCTGATTTATTGTATAATTATAACATGAAAAAGTTTATTAAAAATCTTGTAAATAATGAAAAATCTGCGGCATGGATTTTTATTCTACCTGCAATTTTAGGTACTTTTATTTTTATTATTATTCCGGTTATTTGCTCATTTAGCCTGAGCTTTATGAAGTGGGATCTATTAAATCCTCCTGAATTTGTCGGGTTAAGTAATTATAAGATAATTTTTTCTGAGCCAATATTTATAAAAATATTGATAAATACCCTTGTTTTTGCACTGTCGGTTTCTGTATTAGGGGTCATTATTCCTCTTATTCTTGCTGCTATATTAAATGCAAAAATTCGCGGCAGTGAGTTTTATAAAACAGCGTATTTTTTACCGTTTATAACTCCGATGATTGTAATTGGTATAGTGTGGGAGTGGATATTTGACCCAAATATAGGATTACTTAATACTATTTTGAATATTCATATAAATTGGCTTTATGATACCAATTTTGCATTACCTGCCCTTATAATCGTTACGGTTTGGAAACTTATTGGTTACAATATGATAATATTTTTGGCATCACTGAGCGGTATATCTCAAAGTTTTTTTGAAGCTGCAAAAATTGACGGCGCAAATTCTGTTCAAATTTTTAAAAATGTCACAATACCGCTTTTATCTCCAACAATATTTTTTGTTGTTATAATTACGGCAATAAATTCTTTTCAAGTTTTTGATTTAATCTACTTAATGACAGAAGGCGGGCCTTTAGACAGCACAAATGTATTGGTATATGCTATTTATAAGAATGCTTTTGAATATTTTAATGCCGGAAAAGCAAGCGCTCTTGCTTATGTCTTGTTTTTTATTATATTAGTTTTAACTCTTATTCAGTGGAACTTGCGTAAAAAACTTGTATATAACGAAGAGTAAAACTTTGTAACATTTTTGTGCATTTTACTAAAGTTTTATAATTTATTTCCGTAATACATGACATAAGAAGGAGCTATGTGTGTCATGTATGAAGATTTAAAAAGAAATGAATTAATTAAGGATATGGAAAAAATTCTTCAACAAGCAGAAGAATTTAAAAATGACATTGATAAATACTGTGAATTTATGCGTCAGGTTTTCCTTAATACTTCTTGCCAAAATTAATATTAGACTTGTGTTGAATGTAAATATTTAAGTTGTGTTCTATAACAATAATATGAAAATTATTATTATAGGTGCCGTAGCGGCAGGCGCAAAAGCTGCCGCAAAATCACGCAGATTATTAAATGACGACTCAGAAATTACGATTTACACGGAAGACACACATGTATCATATTCTTCCTGTGGTATTCCATATTATATTGAAGGTAATTTTGAAAAGTATGAAACATTGCTTGTACGTTCTCCTGAAGAATTTGAGGCAAGCGGCGTTCGTGTATATTTAAAGCATAGAGTTATTAAAATATTGCCGAAAAGTAAGCAAATTGTCGTATTTAATCTTGAAAAGAATGAGGCTTTTATAGATAAATACGACAAGTTAATATTAGCCACCGGTGCAAGTCCTACTATGCCGAATATAAAGAACAACTGGTACAACAACATATTTACCGTTAGGAAAATTGAAGATGCTATAAGAATTAAAGAAAAAATTCAAACCTCGAAACGCGCCGTTATTATCGGGGGCGGTTACATCGGACTGGAAATGCTTGAAGCATTTGCAAAAAATAATATCTATACAACACTTATTGAATCTTCAAGTACACTTATGCCTTCCATGGATGAAGATATGGGTAGGCTTGTTATTGAACAGTTAAATCTCATAAATGAATATAAATTTGAAATTATTACGTCTGAATCAGTTGTTGAGTTTAAGGGGGATAGGGAAGGTATTACGGGTGTTATAACATCTTCCGGTAAAGATATAGATTGTGATATTGCAATTGTTTGTACCGGAGTTAAGCCAAATACAGCTCTTGCAATTGATGCAAATCTTGAAATAGGTGAAACAGGTGCTATTTGGGTTGATAAGCATATGAAAACATCCGACGAAAACATCTATGCCTGCGGTGATTGTGCAGAAATGAATTTTGTAATAACTAATACTCCGGTATGGGTGCCTATGGGTTCAACCGCCAACAAAACAGGTCGATGTGCTGCTATAAATGTTTGCGGCGGGGATGAAGAATTTCCGGGTATCTTATCGTCAGCAGTTACAAGATGCTTAAAGTTAACAATTTCAAAAACAGGCTTAACAGAAAAAGCTGCAATTGCTCTTGGCTATGATATAGTGACTGCAACCGTCACAAAGTATGACAAAGTAGGATATATGCCTGATGCAAAAAATATCACATTAAAGCTTGTTGCAGATAAAAATACAGGGAAATTGCTTGGTGGGCAGGCAGTTGGCTACGGAGATACCGATAAAAGAATAAATACTCTTACCGCAGCAATACTTGGGGGGTTGACAGCTGAGGAATTTGAGCAAAATGACCTAACGTATGCACCGCCTTTTTCAACTACAATTGATCCCTTGTTAAATGCGGCACAAATACTAAAAGAGCATATTAGCGGTGCCGACGATGTTTTGCAAGATATTTAGCCAAACCAACACCCATTGAAAAGCAAGTTGGTTGAATACGAATTGCACCTTGAGCCATAAAATCCGCGGATATACATCTGCCAACGGCAAACAAGTTTTCATACTGTTCCGACATCAAACTTTCAAGCGGAACTTGGTACTCCTGAACTTTCTTTAGTGTAGAACCGTTTTTCTTTTTAGAATGCACGTCTATCGGATAATTTGCAACAGCAACAGGATTTTCAAAAGATGTACCGTTTAATATGTCATCAATTTTATATATGTATTTCCCTTTAATTCTGCGAGAAGTTCTTATTCCAAGCATATCGGAGATTTGCGAAATATAAGCTTTTTTAAATCCCGGAAAATATTTTTTAAAAAATTCAGCAAGCCTATATATGGTAGAACGCCCATCCTGTAAGGATTTTGATATATTTTCAATATCAATTGTACCTTCGCAGTTAACAAGTCTTGGACAGTTAAAAGCTATGCTATTAGGCATACCCGGAATAGTAAATACCTGAAAATAATTAAGATCATCGGGTTTCAGAAGCCCATTTGCTACTCCGGCTTTGAAAATAGGCAACAATGCCCACTTTCTTGTCTTATCCCATGTGCAGGCCGTAGACAAGTGCAGAACCCCGTCAATTTGTTGTACAGTGGTAACATCTTTATCCTTATCAATATCTAAAAGCCACTCGGAATATGCATTTAAGTCTATACCGGACATAATAAATCTCAAACTAAAAGGTTGAGTTTCATCTTCATTATTTTTTAAAAATTCGCAATTCAAATTTTTAAAAATATCCGCATTTCCAGTTGCGTCTACAAGATATCTCGTACCGATAGATACCGATAAATCTTTAAAGGCCGAGTTATCTATCGAATAGGTACATGGCGATAATAATTCACTATAAACAGAAACAGACGTAATAGTATCCAAGGTATGCTGTATTCCTTGTACAGTAGTGTAATACAGCACTTTTACATTTGCTTCCGCCATCAAATCATCGAGAGCACATTTTAATAATTCCGGATTAAACCATCCCGGATTTCCCAAATAATCAACTTGTCCGCCCATAATCTTCATTTTTCGAATTAGGACATCCATAAACTCAGTATTTATTTGGCTTTCAGAAGACTTCATCGCCGGAACAACAAGTCCTGCTGTGGTTGAGCCCCCAAGAACACCTGATTTCTCAATTAATAACGTTTTTAATTTTAGTTTTCCTGCCATATATGCTGCGGCACATCCGGCTGTACCACCGCCAACAACAATTAAATCATAATTACTCATATTTATATTTTAGATTGTAAAATAAAATTTGCAAAATAGTTTATTATACTTAATATTATTATACCGAATAGATATATGGCAATAAAATCAATTTGGATACTTTTTCTTATATAAGGTTGCTGAAATCAAATCGCATTTTTCAACTTCATTTTTTCTGTCGGACAAAATTGCCTCATTAGAGGTTTTTAAATCAGTGTCACGATAAAATATACCTGCTTTTGTTTTTAAGAGCCCTAAATCGAATTCTGAGAGGGGGTATTTTATTAAAGCTTTATTTTTAGCAGCAATTGTGCCGGTAAATTTATTTTCAATCGGATTATAAATTTTTCCGACATAAAATCCCGCATTCAAAAATGCATTTTTGACAGGTGCTGAATTTGAATAAGTCAAAATTATTCCATCGCTCGAAAGATGATTATAAAGCAGTTTGAAAAAATCAATAGTCCATAAACATGGACATTTTGATGGCGTAAATGCGTCTAGAAATATCAAGTCATACTCAAAAACGTCAGAATCGATTTCAAGCCGCGCATCGTTGATTTTTAGTTCAAAATTAATATCTAGTGTTTTTAAGGCTTTTAAATCGCTTTTATAACGCTTAGATAGGTACATATAATATATATTATGTAAGAACGAGCAAAAATCGTCTTTATTACTAAATATACTCATTTTATTTTTTAATTTGAAATATCGGGCAACATATTTACTAAAAAATTTGTTCAATTTCTTATCACATAATATATTTGTTAATTCTGTACTTAATATCATTTCAGGATACTGCACTATAATACTGTCTAATAGTGCTATATTTATTGCATCAGGGTACTCTAGCAAAAACGAGGGGATTTTGGGGGTATTTTTGTTAATTGATTTTTTATCGGAATTTTGCGATTTTTCACCATTTAAAATTTTAGAAATTTTCTCATTTTTAAAATTTATATTGTTATTTTTAATTTTTAAATTTTCAGAAATTTTTGAATTTATAAATGGAGATAAAAAAGATAAAATTTTATCATTGTCGATTGCTTTTATATAAATTTTTATTTTATTATTAAAAAAATTTTTTCTTACGTTATCATGCTGAAATTTTTCTTCAATCTTATCTAAAATATTATCGGAATATATCTTATCGATATTTATATTGTTTGATAAAATATTTTCTTGCTTTTTATTATTATCGGTATATAGCGTATCGATATTATTTATATTTTTTGAATTAATCATATTATCGGTAGGTATCGTATCGGTATATAACGATAATATTTTTTCATGGTTTTTATATTTTTTCGAAAAATATTTTTTATTTTTTATATAAAAAATATAATTTAAAAAACTTTTTGTGTTATATCCAATTCCATAGCAAATATCAAGAACTCGTATCTCGTCAGTTTTATGCAGTAAACGTTCAATCCCCGCAGGGAAGATGAACTTTTGGTACGCTTCCGTTGCAGCACCGTAGCTGGAGTGGTATATATCATCTACGGATGGGCTAAAAAGCCCTATTGAAGCATCTTTTGTGATATACGGATAAAATTCATACATAGCTTAATTATAAGCCAGATAAGGTTTTTGGGCAATTTGTTAAGTAGAATATTCTATAATAAACCGATATTCATACACCTAAAATTTACTCGGTGACTATTGTTGCACCATTTTCTTCAACATTAAAATTATATAGTTGGACATTGATGTTTAACTCATTCCACGAATCTTTAATGAGATTTTTAATTCTATCCAAATCATTCTTCTTTGAAATAACAAGAACTGACGGACCGGCACCACTCAAGACAACGCCTAAAACAGAGTCTTCGTGTTTCAAATTATTCATAACTTTTTCCAAACCCGGAACAAGTTTCATTCTGTAAGGTTGGTGCAGTCTATCTTTTAAGGCAAACTTCATTAAGTCCGCATCTTTAGTATTTACAGCTTGAACAAACATTGCCATTCTCTGGGCATTATAAACAGCATCAGCCATAGGTACTTCCGAAGGTAATACCGAGCGAGCAATTTCTGTTGCCAGTTCTGTTTCGGGAACGCAAAGGGTTAATACCCATTCTTCAGGCCAATCAAGTTTCCTGTATAATATACTGCCGTCTTCTTCAATTGAAGAAAAAACTAAACCTCCTATAATTGCAGGTGTAACGTTATCCGGATGCCCTTCGACTTCTGTTGCTATTGATAAAAGAGCGGCCTCATCAGCAGGTTTGCCTAATAACTCGTTAGCCGCAATCAATCCGCCTACAATAACTGAAGCACTGCTGCCTAAGCCCTTTGCTATCGGGATTTCAGAGTGGATTGTTATCTTTAATTCACTAGGGGTTTGCCCGATAGAGTTATATAATAATTCAACAGCCTTATAAACAATACTGTTTTCATCCATAGGTATATGCTCTAAAGATAGCTCATTATTCATATCTTCGCTTGCAATAACATTAATTTCTACACCTGAACCGGGGAGTACTGTCTCTTCAATTGTAATTGTATTATATAATGGGAGCGCCATTCCTAGGCAATCAAAACCCGGACCGATATTTGCAACCGTTGCCGGCACTCTTATACTAACTTTCATATAATTATGAACCTCATTTTGGTTATATTATACCACAAAGATAAAAAATACAAGTTTTGTAATATAAGACAATTAAATAACAGGGCAACAAGATGTTTATTCGCTATATTTAAGGATTTTAACGATATTCTTACACAAATATAACCACTTGCATGTGCAACAATGAAAGATACGCTAAAAAAGCGGATGAGTTACATCCGCTTTATACCTTTTATGAATTTGAACCTTTAATGCTTTGTTGCCATATGCTCTTATACTCTTTTGCCTGTGAACTATATGTTTGATACCTTGCATCCCAAAAACTCAATTGACTTTGGAGCATTGAATCAGCATATTTTATAGGATTCGATAATGCTCTTGTTCTTTGATTGCAACTATTTCTTAGTTGTTGTTCAGCATAGGTTTGTTCTCTTTGCAATTGACTAATTTGGTTTTGGTAATCTTGGTATCTGGCTTGATCGTTATTTGCAAGAGCTTCCTGAGCAGCTTGTGATAAATTTGAAATTAATCCCTGATACTTGTAATTAAGATTCATAAGACCGGTATTAAGAGTCTCTTGCATATTCATTTGCTCCATGCCAAGGTTATCTTGGGCTAAATTGATTTGATCTTGAATATCAGATCTTTTATACTCAGCTATTCTGCTCTGAGTCTCTGCATGTCTATAAATTCTATATGCGTGCAAGTCGACCATAATATACCTCGTGTTTTAGTTACTCTAAATATATAAAGTATATACGTTATATAAAATTGCCTTTTTTAGTATATAATGCTTTACAAAACTTTACAATAAAATAACACGCTCAAATATCGGATATTTGTGTGTTTTAGCGGAAAGGTTTTAATAAAAATAAAATTTTAAGAAATTAATTTTTGTATATATAAAGTATTTAGCACAAATATTAATTTCCGACTCTGTTTCTACCTTCTTCTTTTGCTTTATAAAGGTGCTTATCCGCAGCGTCTATTAGCTCAGATGGAGTTATCCCGTCTTGAGGATACGTTGAAACGCCTAAACTTATAGTTACAGAAGCTTCTTTACCGTTTGGCAGATGAAAATGATGAGAGGAAACCCTGTCACAAATTTTTTGAGCAGTAGAAACTGCGGTTTCATAGTCTGTATTTGACAATATAATACTCATTTCTTCTCCGCCGTAACGGCATACAATATCAGAAGCACGAACATTCTTTTTTAACGTTTGTGCTACTTGCCTTAGAACGGCATCACCCGCTTGGTGTCCGAAAGTGTCGTTAAATTTTTTAAAGAAATCTATATCAAGAATTATCAGAGAAAAACTCGTTTCGTAACGTGCACACGAATCAACCATCTGTTTCATCTGCTCTTGAAAATATCTGTGGTTATATAGTTCTGTTAATCCGTCAGTTGTTGCAAGAAGATATTGCTGCTCAAAATCTCGTGCCTTTATTAAATATTTGATAATATATGCAAGCATAAACGCAGAAACAGTGAACAGTAACGGATATACGACATCAAGCCAAATATTAAAATACTTCATTGCAAAATAGTTTGCAAGTAAGTACAAAATATAAACAGTCGAAGACGCCAGCGCACCTATAATAACTGAGGTTTCATTCAAAACAATAATAATAGTTAATATAGACAGAATAAGTCCTACTAATAAGGTTATCCATCCGTCATATCTTATTATAAAATTATTATCAATGATGTTATTCACATAAGTTGCCTGAACTTCAACTCCGGGATAAGTTTTACTGACCGGAACGGTCTTTATATCGAACAAACTAACAGCGGTTGTACCGATATATACAATTTTATCCTTAAAATCAAATTGTTCAGCTCCTTTTTCACCCTCAGCCGCCTGAATTAATTTATATAACGGAATATATTTATAACTTCCTCTTCCTCCGTACCAATTTAGAATAACACTTCCGTCAAAATCAATCGGAATAACCCTGTCCCCAAGCCGGATTTTAGAATTTTTATCAATAATAATTTTTGAGTCGTTATATATGTTATTTTGGTTTAAATAATGCAAGCCAACCGCAAAGCCCAATTGCGGGTAAAATTTGTCTTTATATCGGACTGCAATCGGCATTTTTCTGAGAATTCCGTCATCAGAGCGTGATACGTTTGTTATTCCGATATTGTTTGTGTTATTAATTAATTCGTCAAGAATTTTTCTGCAATTATTGTATTCTTGATACGAAAAATCAACATTTTTAGAATTATTTTCAATAGGGATTGAAATTTTTTCCGGCAATATCGGAGGCTTTCTTAATGAAGTTTCCTGATTATCAAAATTCATTGCAGTATAAATATTTTTGTATTTTGAAATAGTATTTATTATTGCATTATCCGCTTCTTTAGAACTTTTTAAAGATTTGACAAACATTAAATCAAATGCAATACTTTGCGGCTTTGAGGCTTCAATGTATTCGGCCAGCTTGGAATAAACATCTCTTGGCAATGGCCACTCTCCGTAGCGGTTTAGTACATATTCGTAAGAAGCATCATCTATAGTAACAATAACAATTTTTTCAGAGGGTTTTCTGGTTTTGTCACGAGCAAGAATACTCTGCCTCATGTCAAATGTCCTGTTTTCCATAACAGCAACAAGATTTTTTAAATTCGCATTTCTGGTAAATACTATAATAAACGCTATAACAAATACCAGCCAAATCGTATATAAAAATTTTTTTAACATACCCTCTAACCCAAATCTACATTACAAGTATAATTGATTTGAGAAGATTTTGCAACACAATTTTTCATCAAAAAACGTTTTTCTAAAATAAAATTATTTAATTTTAAGACCTCTGTTGAATAGAATAAACCATCAGGGTTTTTTAAATATCTGAGTAAACATTGTTCATGTAAATTCATATTATAACCACCTGTATAAACTAATTGCCCAGGGCACTTTGATATTATCTGAAATTTTAATAAAAATTACATCAACCGATTATATAGTTTTAGCAGCATATTGTAGTTCAAATGGAGGATTAAAAACGATGAGTGCGGCTTCACGCCGCACCCAAAACCCATGTTTTAACCATGGTCTTTTTATTTTCTCGCTATTACAAGAGCGTTGGAGATTGCAATTCCGCCTTTGAATGCAGGACTGTTAACAACCTGACCGTTTACATACATTACGGTAGAACCGCCACCGTCCAAATTTATTGCATTTGTACAACCTATGGACTTCATAAATCCGGCAAGTTGTACAAGTGTCATTCCAACCGAGTGATGTTCCCTGCCATCTACTGCAACCATAACTAAATTATTTGATTTTGTATAACCGATAGCGGTTCTTGGATTTTTCCCGCCGATTGCCGTAAGTTTTTCATCATTGATGTCTACATATATTTGAGAATCCTTTACAAGATACGGGCCACCGCTAATTATATGTTTAACGTTTTTCCATTCAGGAAATGTATTGATTTTTACGTTGACTTCATTCTCGTTCAAGAAAGGAGCTAAAGCCCTGACCGGGGCTACGATAACGTAGCCGCCGTCAGGTATGTCCAGAGGATTGGATGATGATGAAATAATCTTGTTGTCCTTTATTGCAATCTGCCAGCCGTATTTTGGTGTCGGCGGTGCTTTAGTCCCCCATTTTCTTGTATATGCAAGAGTGTAGGATGATAACATTCTCGGTTGATTAATATTGTCTATTTTTAGTGTTTTACCTCCCGCGACTAATTTCGCATTCATTTCTACTCGTGCTACCGCATATCCGTCATCAAATATGCCCATTGATACTCTATTGTATATTGGTCCCGTATACATTTTCCCGTCTATCATAAGTGTCCCTAGCGGAACGCCTGTTTGTGGTTTGAAAAATGTTCCGTTTATCGCAGCAATTGAGTTTGTGTTTTTGGCAATTGTTGTGATTGTGCGACGACTGTGAAGATTTTCTGAAGTTGAAGATAGTGCCGGTCTTAATTCATAATTTTTTGCTAATGTACGATCTATCTCAACGACATTAATCTTGACAGGTTTCCCGTCATAGTATTTAGTTATCCTTATGTGTTTTATGCCTTTATCGATGGTTTTTATTGCACCACCGGCGTATCTTTTTCGAACACTTTCATCAAAGTTTTTTTGTCTAACCTCCGGCGAAATTTCCTCTAACATCTGATTGTAAAGATTTTCTGTTCCGAAATTAAAAGCGGGAACAGGAGCTCGTGCTATGATTAAATCGTCTGCCATTATTGGCGGGTTGAAAATCAGTGGTAACAACACTATAATCGCACCCGCTATCGCTAAATGTGCAGCAATTTTGGAGGTATTTTCAGTATTCCCGTTGTAAAGATCAAGAGTATCCATTTTTGTCACCTGCTTCTTTTGAAGTAACCGGATACCTTTTTTATTTAAGAGTGGGGTGGGGAATAACACTCATCAGAAAACAGAAAATTTTAATATCTCATGCTTTCCTACTACTATTGTAACATATTTTTACAATTCCTGCAATATCAATCTATACTTGCGTTAACAAAACTAAATAATGGTATTTTTACACTTAATTGTTAAAATTTTTGAAGATATATTAATCAATGTTAACAGGCTCTCTTTGAATTTTATCAATTGCATCTCTTGCAGTATATACAAGAGCCTCAGGAATATTATCGATAACAGTAAGTTGTCTTAGTACGTCCACAACTCTTTTGAAAGAACGAACGATGTCTCCTTCTCCCATATCAATTTGCTCAATTATATTTTCCCACTCAGAACCTTCTACCCAAAGTTCGATTAGCGAACTAAAATACGGATTTATATAACACGGTGCATCTACCATATATTGCCCTTGAATTTTCTCTACACGTCTCCTTATATCTCTTATTTTATTAAGAGTTTTTCTAACATTTGGAGAAAACGGAAGGTATGGAATTTCTGCCCTCAAATCTTCGGTTGTAATAGCACAAATTACAGCCGCCAGCTCAGCAGACGTCAATTCTTCAAGCAATTGTGATTTAATTATTTCCGCCAGAAACAGTTCATTTTCGGAACGAATTTGTGCCGTCATAATGCCTTCCGATGTCGGATAATCGTCTTTTAGATATCCAAATTCATACAAAACACTTCTGTGTGCTAAAAACTTATTCCAAAAGATATCTCTCTGGCGATCTATCTCTTTTTCAAGTTTTTTTAATTTTGATTGGGTTCTGACAATCATTTCAATTGATTTTGTATGCTTTTTATACAGTTTGCAGTTATCACAGGCATATGAATGCATTTTATGCAGCAAGTCTTTTGTTTCTTTCCCGAAATTTATTGCGTCATCAGATAACGGACGATTTTTATTCTTTTCCTGCTTACAGATTTTCTTATAAGTTCTGCGATTTTGGACATAGATGCTTCTTATTTTGTCATACTCTGCCATATCATCATCAGTATGCTTTGACGGACAAATAAGTTTTGCATTTTTTATCTCTGTTTCATAGGAATTTTTAATTGCGATAAGCGGGGTAAGTCTTGTACTTGATGAAAAGTATCCAAAACTTTTTAGTATTAGTTCTTTTGCCTCGTCTAAAGAAAATCTTTGCAACAGGTTAAGAACCATTGAATAACTCGGAGAGAAACGACTTTCAAGAGGGTTTGCACCGCTAAGAACAAGTTCAGCCACTTCTTCGGGCTCTTGAAACATAGTTCCAACAATTGTAACGTATCCGACTTCATCCATTCCTCGGCGACCGGCACGTCCTGACATTTGTAAAAATTCGCTTGCTGTCAGCATTCTGTGTCCCGTATCTGTTCTTTTACTGATAGAGCTTATAACAGTTGAACGCGCCGGCATATTTATCCCCGCAGCAAGAGTTTCTGTAGCAAAAACAACTTTTATTAGACCTTTTTGAAACAATTTTTCGACCAAATTCTTCCATGCGGGTAAGAGTCCTGCATGATGCGACGCTACACCTTGAAGAAGATATTCAATATGCTTGTTATTATATAGGTGAGGATTTTCTGCAATGTATTCATCTATGAATTGTCTTATCTGTGCTTGTTCACCTCTGGTTACAAGCTCTAAACCGGAACATTTTTCCATTTGCTCATCACATTTTTTTCTTGAAAAAGTGAAATATATTGCAGGGAGCATATCTTGATTCGCCAAATTTCTTACAACATCAGGGACAAAAGATTTCTGTTTTTTTCTTTTTGCTCCCCAAACTCTTTTTTCCGGTTTAATTTTTTTGTTTAGTTGACCTGTTGGGGTAAATAAAGGCAATATTCTGTCGGGTTGCGAACTGTCAAAATAGAAAAATTTAAGCGGTACCGGTCTAAAATCAGTATTAACAAGTTCTGTTTTTGAATGAACAGTATTTATCCAGTCTGTCAGCTCCTGTGCATTAGCAACCGTTGCAGAAAGTGCTATGATTTGAACATTTGTAGGACAATAAATAATACTTTCTTCCCAAACAGTACCTCTCTGTTCGTCGTTCATATAGTGAACTTCGTCGAGTACAACGTATTTTACCCCTTTTAGATTATCTGCGACAGCTCCAAAATTTGTGCCATAAAGCATATTTCTGAAAACTTCCGTTGTCATAACAACAATTTGTGCATTACGATTGATAGAGGTATCGCCTGTTAACAGACCGACCTTTTCTTGTCCGTATTTTTCCGAAAAATCATAATATTTTTGGTTTGATAAGGCTTTAAGCGGTGTTGTATAGAATATTCTACTGCCTTCCTCCAATGCTCTATGTATGGCGTGCTGCGCAATTACAGTTTTACCGGCGCCTGTTGGTGCACAGACAACAACACTTTTGCCTTCATTTATATAGTTACATGCTTCTTTTTGAAAATCATCCAACTCAAAAGGAAAATCGTACATTATACTCCTCAATATGCTAATCTGCCATAAAAACTATAACATATATTAGCCAAAAGGGAAACCTATGAGGATAAAATTCTCAGGGTTGTTTTCAAAATATCTTCAGCTGTCGGATTGCTTCCCAATACCGTCAAAGCCTTTGAAATACCCGATTTTATTTCTTCTCTTTCATATCCTAATGATGTAAGAACAGATTGAGCATCTTCAATATCCTGAGATTGAACATTATTAGCTGATTCTATGACAATTGGTTCACATTCTTTATAATTCATTAATTTATCTTTTAATTCCAATATAATTTTTTGTGCAAGTTTTGGACCAATTCCCTTTGTTCTTGTAATTTCTTTATAATTACCCTGGATAACATATCCAATAAGTTCAGAAGAATCAAACTCATCTAATAAGGAAAGAGCCATTTTACTTCCAACACCTGATACTGATGTTAAAATGTTGAAGATATCTCTATCCTCCTTATGTAAAAAACCGCATAATGCCATTTTATCTTCTCTGTGAATTAGTACTACATATATTTTTGCGGAGTCTTTGTCTATTGTTGCAAAATCTTTTGATGTAACTTCAATTAAATACCCGATTCCTCCGGCTTCTATCGTAATTTTACATCCTGTTGATGATGAAACTTTCCCGCCAATATTTCCTGTTATATAATCGTACATTAATTATCCCCTGATTTTTTTAGTAATCTCTTTTATATCATTTTGAAGTTTTGTATTATTTATAAGCTCATTTTTAATCTTATCGTATGAATACAGCATTGTCGGATGCTTTTTGTTAAAGAAATCAGCAATATCTTCAAAATTTTCTCCTGTTAATTCTCTGGATAAATAAACAGCTACCTGCCTTGCTCCGGAAATCTTCTGAGCTCTTGATGAGCTTTGAAAGTCTTTTAGCGTTACACCATAATATAATGCGGTTTCCGTTGCTATTTTATCGAGTGTAATATTTTTCTGCATTTCTTCACATTTTAAGACTTTTTTTGCAAGCTCTAACGTCATAGGTGATTTTGAAAAAATAGAGTAAGCACTAACTTTATTGTATGCTCCCTCTAACTCTCTAACGTTATTCTCGAAATTAGTTGCGATATACTCAAATACCGAAAAATCAGCGTTCATACCTTCCTGTTCTGCAAGATTTTGTAAAATTGCAACCCTGGTTTCAAAATCAGGAGGAGTAATTTCTGTCATTATACCCATCTCAAACCTGCTTTTTAACCTTGTCGGTAATGTTGGAATATCCGCAGGTATCCTATCTGAAGTAATAACAATTTGTTTGTTTTTATTTAACAAAGAATCAAAGGTATGAAATATTTCATCCATTGTGCGTTTTTTTGATTCAATAAATTGAATATCATCTATCAGGAGAACA
This sequence comes from uncultured bacterium, assembly GCA_902761735.1. Classification (GTDB taxonomy): domain Bacteria; phylum Cyanobacteriota; class Vampirovibrionia; order Gastranaerophilales; family Gastranaerophilaceae; genus UBA1221. The sequence continues at coordinate 15,881 of CACWLL010000001.1, read as the reverse complement.
TCTACGTTTCGGTATTTTTGTCTGAAAGCTTCCATTCTTTTATTTGTTTCTGAACCTTTTTGAATCGACTTAATAAGCTCGTTTACATATTCTTCTGTTTTTATATATCTTACTTTAAGTTTTGGTTTATTAAAAATTATATGATGACCAATAGCTTGCATAATATGAGTTTTCCCTAACCCCGGTGCACCATATATAAATAAAGGATTATACTTTTTTGCAGGATTTTTTGCTACATTTTGCGCCAATGCAAAAGTAAATTCACTGTTTTCACCAACAACAAAATTTTCAAATTTGTATTTTAAATTCAGATTTGCAAAAGATTGCATTTGTGCAAGATTTTCTTTTGCCAGAGTCTGCTGTTCATCCTCAGGGGAGCCATATTTTTTTGCTTTTACGGACTCTTTTTTCCTTTGCTTTTCATATGCCTTTGCAAAATCTTCATCATGAACAATTGAGAACAAATATTCTTCTCCGGTTACAGCCTTAAAAGCTTCTCGAATTTTACCGGAATATTGCTGCTTTAAAATCATTGGCGCCATTGCATGTGCTGTAATAAGGTTAAATCGACCGTCATCACACCCTGCGGCTTCTGTTCCGTCAAGCCATGTACTAAACACATGTTCAGGAAGCAATGTACGCAATTCATTTTTTACATTTGTCCATATTTTTTTAGCTTCCAAAATATCCATATTTATATTTTACAACAAAAATTTATACTATTTACCGTTATTGAAACAATTATACATAATAACCGAACAAGACACTGCTAAATTTAAAGATTCTACATTTTCAGACATTTCAATTTTTATCGAATCCGTAGAAAAATTTATTAATTCGTCAGATAGACCGTTTGCTTCGGAACCAAACATTATTAGAGCTTTTTCTCCAATTTTATACTCCTTTAAATGTTTTTTTGCTAACGGTAATGTTGCTATTCTGTCAAAGTCATTAAAAATCGCATTTAATTCGCTTATTGAAGAAGTTTTTGCAATCGGAATCTTCCAAAGATTTCCAACGGATGCTCGCACACATTTAGGATTGTACATATCAGCACAATTGCCATATAAAATTATTCCGTTTGCTCCAAATGCACATGCCGTTCTTATAATTGTCCCTAAGTTGCCTAAATCTTTTATGTCTTCAAGTAAAATAACTCTTTTATAATTTTTAAAATCGCCCAAATTAAAGTGCTTTTTTCTCGCAATTCCAACTGCTTCCGGAGGAGTATCTGCAACAGAAATCTTACCAAGAACAGCTTCTGTTGTTATATATTTTCTACCTTTGTAAAAGGAATATTTGTTAATCTTGTCCTCAAGAACAAAAATATATTCGATATCCAATTTTGCATTTACAGCTTCTTCAATTGATTTATATCCTTCAAGTAAAAATTTATCTTCTTCATCTCGATATTTTTTTTGCTGAAGTTTTTGAGAATATTTTACCAGAGAATTATTTATTGATGTTATTTTTTCATCCATTAAAGCACCTCAAATTCATTAAGCCATATTATTTCTTGTTCGGATAATTCATTGTAATCTATCAGTTTTCTTTCATAATTCATATTTACAAAAGAATGAATTTTATTATCCTTTATGTAACAAGAATTTTCTAATCTTACACCAAAATGGTCTTTGTTATACAATCCCGGTTCTATAGTAAAACACATGTTATTTTTTAATTCGGTTTTTGCAACTTCGTTACAACTCAAATTCGGCGGAATTTCATGAACATTAATGCCTATTCCGTGTCCCAAACCGTGATTAAATACAAAACCTTCAATAGGATTTTTTTCAAAAATTTTGCGTACTTTGCTATCAATATCAAATCCGGATATTCCCTTTACAATTTTTGTGTTAAACGCATTTAAAAATGCCTTTAATACAGATGTATAAACTCTCTTTTGCAAAGAATTCGGCTCACCCTTTACAAAGGCCCTTGTAATATCTGTCGCCAAACCGCCTTCATAGTATGCACCGCAGTCTATTAAAATTAAGCTTCCGTCAGAAATAATTTCATCTTTTGATGATTTAGAATAATGAGCCAGCGCCGAATTTTTATCTTTTGCAACAATAGAGTTAAAGCTTAGGCTTTTTGCACCAAATTTTTTAAATTCTTCTTCAAGTTTTTGCGCAATATCATATTCACTGATATTGTCATTATCTTCAATATATTTACGTATTGCTTTAATTGCCAAATCTGTTTTTCTAAAGGCATCTTTGTAATGTTCTAACTCGCTTTCCGTTTTAATCGCTTTCATTTCGGAAATAGGATTCATTGAAAAACATTCTGCCCTGTCTTTGATTATCGAGAAATCTCGAGCATTAATCGTCAATTTATCTGCGTATATTTTACCCTTTACATAGGATAACACTTTTTTATAATTATCAAAATCTTTATATCCGAATAAAAAATTATCGTTCTTTAATATTATAGCTCTTTTAAAAACTTTTGCCGAATATGGGCGTGAAAAATCTCGAATATTAAAAAGATAGGAAACTTCTTCGGGATTCGAAATTAAAAGGCAATCATCATCTCCCAAAAGACGCTTTATTTCGAGAATTTTGTTCTCAGAAGATTTCCCGCACAACATTATGCTGATTTTTTCAGAGTTTTCATCGGAAGGAGGGGGTGAAACTTCTATTCCATCAAAATCCAATAACTCTACTTTATAATATTTTTCTGTGTTTTCAACTCGGCTTTGTGAATTTTTTGAGGCATGCATACCTAATATTGAACCTTCAGGCAATATATCTTTCAACTTAGATAAAAAAGTATCCCCCGTTTGCAGTTTTACAACAGTCACAATAGAGGAATCAACTTCTTCATCAGCTTGTATATGGTACCTGCCATCTACAAATAAAAAGATTCCCTCTTTTGTAACAACGGCATCTCCCGTCGAACCCGTAAACCCGGTTAATTTATAGCGTGCGTTTTCGGATAACAAATTATATTCCACCAAATACTCATTTGTAGAATTTATCAATATTGCATCAAGGTTGTTTGATTTAATAACCTCACGAACCTTATTAATCATAAATTAATCCTTATCAGTAAGTAAAATTAAATGCCATCCAAACTGTGTTTCTACCGGTTTTGAAAGTTCACCTTTCTCAAGCGCAAAAGCGGCATCTTCAAACGGTTTAACCATCATCCCTTTTCCGAAATACCCTAAATCACCGCCGGCAGCTCCAGAAGGACACAATGAATACATAGCGGCAGCATCTTCAAAATTCTTTTCTCCCGCAAGAATTTCTTCATATAATTTATTTGCTTCTTCTTCTGTTTTTACCAAAATATGGCTTGCTCTGATTTCTTCTGACATAAATATACTCCTTTTTGCTCATTGTAACATACAAAACAAAAATAAGTAAATATACAAAACAGAAAGCCCTATTCCGGAGGATTGGAACAGGGTGAAATCTAATATGAAAACCACTATATGCAAAAGTCTTATTATTTTTTTAAGAAACAAGCCCAACATATTTTAGACCGAACCCGCTCTAAGAAAAATCTTGTCGCAACCACGAATAAGTGTCCGGATACGAAGAGCTTGCATTTATACTATAACTCATTTTGCAACTCTTTTCACCATTCTAAAGAGTGTTTTTATAAAAAAACAATTAATACTTAAGAGTTAGTATAACAGGTTATGCTACTTGAAAAGATAATATCGATATGATAAACTTCTTATTATGAAACATACATTTGAAAGAAAAGTATATTATGCAGATACAGATGCTTATGGTGTGGTTTGGCATGGGTCTTATTTAAGATGGCTAGAAGCAGGCAGGGTTGAATATTGTGCAGCCTTAGGTTATAAGCTTGAAGAATTAACCGCTCAGGATATTTTACTGCCCGTTACAAACATGAACGTAAAATATAAACTGTCTGCGAAATTAAATGAAACAGTTATTATTGAAACAGAAGTATCCAAGTTTAACGGCTTATCGGTGACTTTTTCACAAAAAATCGTAAACAAAGAATCAGGTAAAACATGTGTCGAGGCAACATTCGATGTCGTGGCAATATCTAATTCTACCGGTAAACTATACAGAAGAATGCCTGCTATCTTGGCAGAAACATTTGAAAAGGAACTAAAATGTCTCCAACCCGTTTAAATAAGTATATTGCATCTTCCGGATTATGCTCCAGACGAAATGCCGATGCTCTTATTGAATCGGGTGCAGTTTCTGTTAATGATAAAAAAATTACTATGCTAGGTTTTATTGTCAGGGATAAGGATAAAGTTTATGTTAACGGACAACTTATCCATCCTGTAAAGCATCAATACTACAGATTTTTTAAGCCGCCCGGTTATATTACTACCTCAGATGATGAAAAAGGAAGAAAAACAATATATGATATTCTTCCAAAAGAATTATGGGGGCTAAAACCTGTCGGCAGGCTTGACAAAGACTCAACCGGACTCTTAATATTAACAAATGACGGAGAGCTTATAAATGAGCTTACACATCCGTCAATAAAGGTACCTAAGATATATCTTGTATCAGTAGATAAAGAAATTCCATCATCTGATCTTGAAAAAATAGCAAACGGCGTTGAAATTGAGCCTGGTAAGATTGCATATGCCGATATTGAAGTTTTGGAAATTGATAAAGAACATACATTTATGAAAATAATTCTTTATCAGGGTATGAACAGACAAATCAGAAAAATGTTTGAACATTTCGGGTATGAAGTTAAAACTTTAAAAAGAATACAACATGCCACAATACAATTAGAAGGGTTAAAAAAGGGCGAATTTAAACCCATTAAACCTCGTCAAATTAAAGAATTAAAAAATTTTTTAAATAGGATTATGGCAAAAAATGATTAAAGTTGCTGTTACCGGAAACATTGCATCAGGAAAATCCGAGGTTCAAAATATCCTCGTCGAAAAAGGCTACAAAGTATTAGATACGGATATTGTTGCACATAAGCTGCTGAATGAATATGGTTCGGAAATTCGGAGTATTTTTAAGGATTTTGATATATCCGACACAGACGGGAAAATATCAAGGGAAAAGCTTGGTCGAATTGTGTTTACTGTACAGAAAGCAAAGGATAAGCTTGAAAAATATATTCATCCTAAAATAAAGGTTCAAATAAGTAAGTTTTTCGATAGTAATATGAGCGAAAAAATAGTTTTTGTTTCTATACCGCTTTTATTTGAGGCTAATATGCAATCTTTATTTGATAAAATTATATTAGTATATGCAAATGACAATATCAGATTAAAAAGACTGATTGATAGAAATGGGTATTCGGATGAATATGCGTTGAAAAGGCTAAACTCGCAGGATTCTCAAGATAAAAAGTCAGCTCTATGTAATTATGTAATTCTCAATAATAGCGATATAGACAGATTAAAAACCTCTGTCCTAGAAACTCTGACTAAAATTACGCAAGACGGCTTGAACTAACAGGAACAAACACTCTTGCATTTGATGCGTATTTTATGTTGCTATTAATAAAATCGCTGGCTGCAGTTCCGTTGCCTAATGATATTTCTACGTGTCCGTGTTCCGAACTGTAGCCTGCAGCTCGTCTCGGATAAACTATAACACAACCTGCCGGAAGATTTCTCAAATCGACAGAATTAATTGAAACTTCTCTAAAGTTTTTGTTCTTTACAATTTGTCTTGGTAAATCAGCCGCTGAACCTTCCCTTGTCCAGCTTATACCTAATCTGTCAAATACGTTTCCTACATAATGGGCGCATTTATGTTGAGATCTGCGGCATGCGTGACTTTTTGCGTCTGCTGCAATTTTTGCCCCTAAATTTGAATTATAGCCTGCTTCAGAAACGGATGCATAGGTTTTACCCGATTTAGGTTTAACGGTAGTAAATGAGCGGTTTGAACTTCTTAAAACCTGTGGAGCTTTTTTTTGAGCGGATTGGGCTCTGCCGGAAGCTACAGTTGAAACTTTTGTTGTAAATATATTTTGGCTTTCAGGTAAAAACCTGCTAAATAAGTTTGTTATTGGGGAAAATAAATTAAAATCAAATAGTCCCGTATTCAAAGGCTGAATATATGAACTTATATCTGGTAAATTTGTTTGAGCACTAAAATTTGATGAATGATTTACAAACGGATGATAAAATATATTTTGACTGACTGTAGGTTGAGAGAATGTTGTCCCAAATAATGAAACAGAATCAGCAGAACAATTAGTTCCGCTTGAAAAATATCTTGTAAGCAGATTCCCACATTTTTCTGTGGCGTATGCTGACACTGTGCTGACTGAACAAACCATTTCCTAACCGTAACCTTTTATTTTCCCTTACATATTAATAAAGTATTTTTTGATATTTAAATTGACAAATTGTAAATAATGTTTACATATCTAAATAATATTTTTTGTGTGCTAAACTTTATATATGAAAAAAATATTAATTACTGACGACTCTCAATCTTGGGTAAAACACCATTTTGAGGTTATAAAACAATTATTTGGCGATAAATATGAAATTGATACGGCATTTTCAGCTAAGCAAGCAAATGAGAAAATATATCTTAATGAAGATGCTCCTTATGATATTATAATGACTGATATGCAGATGGAAAGTGATTTTTTACCGTTATTCGCAGGAGAGTGGCTAATTGAGCAAATACAGAAATTACCTAAATATTTAAATTGTAAAATAGTAATATGTTCTGCTGCTCAAAATATTAAATTAATTGCGGAAAAATATAATGTTGATTATCTCCCAAAATATAATTGCAGGAACATAAATAACTATTTTGAAGTTTTTAAAAACTTGCAATAAATTCAAGATTTAATTACTAAATTATGTTAAGCAAAACTAATCACTGTATACAAAGTAAATTTTTTTTGTTAAAATAATGAAGTAATCTATATAGATAAATTGATTGGACGTTATAGTTATGCCTGCTGCTGATAAGGTAAATCTTAGGGAATATAAAAATTTAATAGAAACTATTGCAAAGGTTGAGTATCAGAAATTCTCGGTATCTCATCTTGTTGAGTTGCCTGAGCTTATTAATATTGCGACCCACGCCTTGTACATTTTGTTTCAATCAAATCCGCCTGAGCATTATAATAATACTTACCTTTCTACGGCTATTAAGTGGGCAATCAGAAATGAAGTTCGCAGACGTTACAAATGGTACACTCTGAAAAACAGAAGGCAAGCGGCACAGGCTGAAGACAACCAAGAAGTAAGATGTGAAGTTTATAAAACAATACTTTCTATTGAAGAAATGCAGGATGCCGAAATTCCTACACAAATCAAAGCAGAAGATCAAACACCTGATGAGGCAATTGAATTTATCGAATTAAAAGGGGAGATTGTTGAGGCGATTAAGCGTTTGTCACCAAGAGAGCGAGAACTTATTGAATACAAATTTTTTAGAGAGAAAAAACTGCGCGAAATTGCAGAAGAATTTAACATTTCACAATCTCGTATCTCAAGAATTATTCAAGCAGGTTTAGACAAAGTAAAAAGAGATTTAAAAAGGCGGGGGGTTATATAATGAAAACTATATTTGAAAAATCTGATAATTCCGGAGGTATATTTCTCACGGATGAAAGTACTGATATTAATTTCATAAGCTCAGCCTATCTAAGAAAAGATAAAATCGGACTACCTCAGCTTGGTGAACTTGAAGTAATGAGGCATTACAAAGAACTTTCAGATATGAATTTTTGTATTGAAAAAGGCTTTTATCCGTTAGGTTCTTGCACTATGAAGTATAACCCTAAGGTAAACGAACTTTTAGCCGCACTGAACGGATTTACGGATTTACATCCATGTTCGGATGACGAACATTCTCAAGGTGCGCTAAAATTAATGTATAATTTGCAGGAAGCTTTAAAAAAGATTACCGGAATGTCTGCAGTAACATTACAACCGGCAGCGGGTGCTCATGGAGAGCTTACCGGTATGATGATTATCAAGAAATATTTTGAGAGTATCAACGATAATAGGAAAAAGGTTTTAATTCCCGATTCAGCGCATGGTACTAATCCGGCTAGTGCTCATATGTGCGGATTTGAAATTGTTCCGGTAAAGTCAAATGAAAAAGGTCAGGTGGATATAGACGATTTAAAACGGCTTATTGACAAGGATGTAGCCGCAATAATGATGACTAATCCAAATACTTTGGGTTTATTTGAGGAAAAGGTTCTTGAAATTTCTAAATTGATGCATGATAACGGCTCTTTGCTATATTATGACGGAGCTAATTCAAATGCCATTTTAGGTTATACTAATCCAAAACTTATGGGGTTTGATGTCGTTCATATAAATTTGCATAAGACATTTGCAACCCCTCATGGCGGCGGAGGTCCGGGCGCAGGGCCGGTTGGTGTTGTTGAAAAATTAAAAGAATTTTTACCGACACCGATTGTAGGTTATGACGGAGAAAAATATTTCAGGAATTATAACTTAAAAAATTCTATTGGTTCTGTGAAAGGTTTTTACGGTAATTTCGGCGTAATGATTAGAGCTTATGCATATATTCTTATGATGGGGGATAATCTTAAAAACGCAACCGAAAATGCAGTATTAAATGCAAATTATATAAAAGAAAAACTTAAAAAATATTATCATTTACCTTATGATGAACCTTGTATGCATGAATTTGTGCTAACTGGTGAAAAGCAAAAAGAAGAAAATGGCGTTTCAACATTAAATATTGCCAAAAGACTTATGGATGGCAATACTCACCCGCCTACGGTTTATTTCCCACTAATAGTCCACGAGGCAATAATGATTGAGCCGACAGAATCAGAAACTAAGGCAAAATTAGATGAATTTATACAAACAATGATTGATATTGCACGAGAAGCAAAAGAAAATCCTCAAAAAGTTCTTTCAGCACCTCATACCACTCCGGTAAAAAAGGTTGATGAGACTTTAGCTGCAAGACATCCGGATTTAGCATTTAAAGAATAAATATTATAGCAAGGTAAGCGATTATGACAGAGAAAAAAGAAAAATTAAAAGTAGCATTTCCCCATATGGGTTTAATATATATAGCGTGGTCAGCAGCATTAAGGAAAATAGGGGTTGAACCGTATATTCCGCCTTATACAAGCAAACGTACACTATCGCTGGGAACAAAAAATTCCCCTGAGGCAATTTGCTTACCGTATAAATTAATAATGGGTAATTTTATCGAGGCTATTGAGGGTGGGGCGGATTACGTTGCGATGATTACATCTCCGGGTTGCTGCAGATTGGGAGAATACGGGGCAGGCATTAATCACGCATTAGAAGATATGGGCTATAAGGCAAATTATATTGAACTCACCCTCTATGATGGGATTCAAGGAATGCTTGATTTCTTAAAAAGAATATCAGGTAAAACCGATTTAGTTTTATTTTTAAGAGCAATTATATTGGCAATAAGGAAAGTGTTCCTGTTAGATGATTTACAAGCAAAACTTTCATATTGCAGAGCAAGAGAAAAAGTTTTCGGGAGCTCTGAAAAAGCTTTTAACAAAGCTGTTAAAATTGTTGATGAAGCAATGAATACCCGTCAAATGAATAAGGCAAAAAAACTGGCTTTTGCTGAAATGAATAATGTTGAACTTGATGAAAACAGGGATGTTTTGCATGTTGATATAACAGGAGAAATATATCTTGTGTGCGATAAATTTTCAAATCAAGATATATTGAAAGAACTTGGCAAAATGGGAGTTGAAACAAGAAAAAGTCTTACTGTCAGCGGTTTCTTAAAAGATGCAATAATCCCTAAATTATTCCGAAAAGGCGAAACACACCTGCAGAGAGCAAACCGTCTTGCCAAACCGTATCTTATGAGAGATATTGGCGGAGATGCGTTAGAATGTGTTTCTGATGTTGCATATGCTGACGAAAGAGGAATTGATGGAATAATACACATAAGTCCGTTTACTTGTATGCCGGAAATTATGTCACAAAATATATTTCCAGCAATGAGAGAAAATTGTGATGTGCCGATATTGCCGCTCATTATGGATGAACAAACAGGTAAAGCCGGCTATTTAACCAGATTAGAAGCTTTTGTGGATTTAATGCGAAGAAGAAAGCGCAAACTTGAACTTGAAAATCGTACAGGTAAAAATTCCGCTAAAGCGTAAAGGTGAGGGATAATATGTTTAAATTATATAAAGATGCTTTCAAAACAACAAATGAAGGGATAATTTTAACGATTCCGCTTGCAGTTTTTGCTTGGCTTATTACAATGTATGTTGATTATTCAATGAATGTGGTTGATAATACGCCAAAAATGATACTCTCATTTATCACTGTATTATTTATGTGCAGTGCATTCTGTTCCGGTTGGTTCTATATGATTAAAAAGTGCGTAAAAATATCAAAAAAACACTTTATTATTGATAATGACAAAAACAGCGAAACATTAAATCTTTTAAAAGCAATTCCAAGAGGAGTCGGCAGATTTTTCTTGTATTATGTTGAAACTTGTCTTTTGTTTTTAGCAATAGCACTTTTTATGGTGTTTTTAATCGGGTTTTTTGCACTGCCAATTAAAGCGCATATCGATAGTGTATTTTTAAGTTATGGAATAAATGTTGCAACCCCTCAAGAGATGAAAGCTGCGCTGAATACAGTTCAACCTGATATAATACTTGAAATCTTTAATAAAATACTTTTTTCAGGGATAAAACTTTTACTGGTAGTCACAATAATTCCGTCTATATTTTCATACCTTGTTATGCTTTGGATGCCGGAAATAATTTATACATATAAAAACCCTCTTTTTGCATTGTTTACGTCTATAAAAAAATTATTTAAGCCATTTTCTAAATCAATTATGCTATTTATATATATTACAATTTTAAATATGATAATTTACTTTATATCCCCAATATCATTCTTAAATCCGATTCTTTATATGTTGTATATGATTTTTTATTTTTATTTTCTTGTATATATTGTTGTGTTAATATTTTTATACTATGACAATGAGTTTAACAGCAAACCTGCAAAACAAATCTCAAAAACCTAAAGTAGTTGCTGTCGTCGGAGCCACGGCAAGCGGGAAAACTGCATATTCAATCGAACTTGCAAAAGAAATTGACGGTGAAATTATTTCTGCCGATTCAAGACTTGTATATAAAGGATTTGATATTGCATGTGCAAAACCGACCTTGAAAGAAAGAGAAAGTATCCCTCATCATATGATGGACATTGTTGAACCCGAGGATAATTATTCTGCGGGTTTGTACGCTAAGGATGCAAAAAAAATAATATATGACATATTAAAAAGAGGTAAGACGCCGATTATTGTCGGCGGTACAGGATTATATTTCAGATTATTGCTTGAAAATTATTTACCGCCTAAAGTTGAACCTAATTACGAATTTAGAAATGAATTGAAAAACTTACCCAAAGATGAATTATATAACAGACTAAAAGAAATAGATTCTGAAGGGGCATCAACAATAGATTCTAATGATAGCAAAAAAATTATCAGAGCCATAGAAATTGTTACGTTCGGGAATAAAACACTTAGCGAATCTCGTAGCGTATCAAGCGAAAGCGAATTTGATATAAATTGGATAGGTAGAAATTACCCAAGAGATGAACTTTACAATCGGATAAATAACAGAGTGGATTTAATGCTTCAAAACGGCATAATTGAGGAAACAAAACTATTACTTGAAAAACACGGAAGAATTCCCAATCTTATTAATACTATCGGATATCAAGAAATTATTATGTATCTTGATAAAGTTTTAACACTAGACGAAGCGTTAGACAAATTAAAACAAAATACAAGAAGATATGCCAAAAGGCAACTTACATGGTTTAGGAAAAATGAAAAAATAAAATGGAATTATTTCCCTGATACAAAAGTAAAATAATATGCATGTAATTTGTAAAAAAGGATTTATGTAGTAAAATATGGGTAAATCATATAGGGAGTGTTTAATGAAAAATATAATAAAAAAATTAGGGTTGAGTGTATTATATGTCCTTGGTGGAATATACCTGCTATTTTTAATACTTCCTTTTATAGTAAATCCGTTTTTAACAAAATACTCGGATAGTATTTCAAAAATGACAGAAGATACTTGCGGGTTAAAAATTTCTATTGATAAACTGCGTATTGTTACGACCCCTAAGCTTACCGTAGGTTTTAAAATTGCATCTTTAAAAGCAGCATTGCCTAATGGCGAAGAATTTTTGTCAATGGATAATACTCAAGCAAAATTATCAATAATTCCGTTATTAGCCAAAAAAGTCGAAGGGGATGTTATATCAATAGAAAATATTGATGCAATTTTAAAAGTTAAGCCAAACGGAGATTTGCTGATTATTGATTATCTTCCTGATGTTGCCGAAAACGAAGAGAAAGAGCAGCTGACATCGCTACCTCTCGGGTTGAAGCTTTCTAACAGATTACCAAATATTCGTATTGATGAATATTCTCTATCTATGGTTGATATGAGAGATAATAGAGCTTATACTCTGCAAGGCGGCAATTTGAAAGTAACAGATTTTGTACTGGATAAACGAGTTAAATTTTCAACTGTCGGAACAATTTCCTTTAATGGTACAGAACAATTCAAATATGATATAAAAATTTACAATAAAATAATGCCTGATATAAATTTAAATGATTTAATTTTTGCTCAAAATGCTGATAACTGCAATAATCAGGAAAAAAAAACTCAAAACCAAAATTCTACATGTAATATAACCGATATACTAAAGCAAATTAAATCAAATCAACTGAAAGCAGAAGCTAAGCTTGATATTGAAACTGAGGGAACAGTCGATGATGTTAAAGTTAAAGGCCTGCTGTCATTTGATAAATTATCTGTACTGGTTGACGGAATGCCTCTTCCGGAGGGACATTTTAAACTGAATTTTAAAGGTAAGAAATTTTTATCGGATATAGCACTTTATACAGCAAGTAACGAATTAACATCCGTTTCAGGAACGATTTATCATGGTAAAAATGCCGGACTTGATATTAAAGTTAAGTCAAATGCAGGGATAAATAATATTTTCAGATTTTTGAATACCGTTTGTTCTTCGTTCAATATTGATGATTTAAAAACATTAAGTGCTAAAGGCAATTTAGATATTGATTTTAATATTAAATCGGACCTAAAATCTGTTAATTCATCAGGATATATCAGAATCCCGACAGCAGCAGTCCGTTACGGCTTATATAATATTCTTATAGATAATATTAATGCTGACGTTGATTTAAAAAATATGGTTAATATAAAAAATCTCAGCTTTAATATACTATCTCAACCTCTAAAAATTGCAGGGACAATTTCACATGATGCAATTGCAGATATTCATTTAATTGCAGATAAACTTCTCTTGAAAGGATTACTTACTGCAGCCGGACAAATTAATATACTAAAAGAAAATGATGTAAAGTCAGGTACGGTTTCTGTTGATGCCGTTATAAAAGGACCTTTAAAAAACATTAGCCCGACAGCCGAAGTTAATTTGAGTAATATTAATGTATACAATAAACCAACAAAGACTTCATTAAATTTAGCAAATTCAAAAATTAATTTATACACTAATGGTAAAAATTATAAAGGTAATATTGACGCGTCAACAATCAATATTGTAAACCCTGCGGTAAAATTTTCTGTTCCAAAAATCCTTGTTCAACTAAATGAAAAAGACATTTTAATAGATAAAACCCATTTATTAATAGATAATTCAAAAATTTATGTTTCCGGAAAAATTTCGGATTATACAACAAAAGATATCGCAATTAATTTAAAGGCAAAAGGCGCATTAATCTCGAATGACCTGAAAAATATGCTCCCTTCTGATATAAAAAGACTGATAATCGCAAAAGGTGCAATGCCTATACTGGTAACTGTCAGAGGAAATGATAAGAAACAAACAATTAATGCTCAATTACTTGCATTACCAACGGATTACTTCCATGTATGTGATTTAAAATCAGTAAACGGCAAAAGTACGTTGTTAACCTCAGATATATTAATAGAGGGTAATTCTCTGGTCTTTGAAAATTCAGGTGTGTATGCAACAAATTTAAAATCTTTATCAGACAATTCTTCACAAAACATATCAGGTACTAATCTTCTAAAATTAACAGGCGGGATTTCAGATTTATCAAATTTAACACTGAAAAATCTTAGCGTATCTACAAGCGGTGCTCAGACAATATCGGTACCGACTTTTAAAAATTCAACGGCGACTTTGAATGGGAATGTAACCTTAAACGGGAATGCCATGAAACCGGTATTGTCCGGTAGTATAAATTCCTCGATTATCACACTACCTACAATAAAAACTGAATTAAAAAACTCTTCAGCAAACCTTGGAAAAACTATATCATTAAGCATACCTCATATGAAAATTGATAATTCTGATATGAGTGTAAAGCTTTCGATAAATCCGAATTTTACAAAGGGAATTATAGTTGATGACATGGATTATAAAGCTTCTGTATTTGATTCTGATAAGATGATATCAGCTCTTGCTCCTCTGACATCAGGTTCAACTTCATCTGCGGCATCTGACGCTAATCTCGGTATAGTAATTATTAATGGGAAAGGCTTAATATCACGATTTATATCAGGGAAAATTATTGCAAATACATTAACTTCAAACTTTAATCTTAAAAATAATATCTTTTATTTGAAGGATTTAAAAGGAAATGCTTTTGACGGAAAAATTGCAGGAGATATATCTTGCAATGTGTTAAAAGGTAATAGTTCCGTAAAGATGACCGGAACAGCGATGAGTGCGGTTAAAGCCCTTGCAGGTGCAGCCGGTATTCCTAATGCATTATCAGGAACTCTTGACTTTGCTGCGGATTTACACTTAAACGCATTCGCCCCAAATTATAATTCTATGCTTAAATCCGTTACAGGTAATATTAAATTTGAAGTCAATGAAGGCAGTTATATGAATATTGGGACAATTGATCAGTTCGTTTTTGCAAGTAATATCGCATCAAACGCAATACTAAATGTTGCATTGAAACCGATTAAAAATTTACCTGCAATTAAAAATTCATCCGCTTTTTCAAAGATATCGGGTAATCTAACTTTATCAAACGGTATAGCAACACTTAAATCCGTAAAATCATCAGGGCCTTCGGTTTCATATTTTGTCACCGGACAATATAATGTAATAAACGGCTATACAAATGTAATAATATTAGGAAGGATGGGGGCAGATATTGTTAAAGCCCTCGGACCTCTCGGCGATATGTCTGTATCAAAATTGACCTCTTATTTGCCATCTTTTGGGGCAAAAACATTGACGATGCTAAGCAGCCTAACTTCTGACCCGAAAACCGAAAAAGTTTCCGAAATCCCCGCTCTATCAGGGAATAACACGAACCATAAAGACTTTAAAGTTTTGTTTATAGGCAACGTATCAAGTCCTGCATCTGTAAAATCGTTTAAATGGCTTTCAATATGTGATACTTCTGCTATTGAAACAGGTACAATAAAAGAACAAGTTAAGAGTAATATTAATGCGATTAAACAATCAGGGCAAAATACTATTAATGATGCTAAACAATCTGTTGAAGACACTAAAAAAGCAATACAAACTACTAAAGAAGATATTCAAAATCAAGTTCAAAAAACTAAAGAAAGTATAAATGAACTTAAAAATCTTAAAAACATGTTTAAACCTAAAACTCAAACAACCGAAACAACCCCCTCTAATTCAACAGAAAATACGCAAAATACTACAAATACCGATAATTCAAGTGGACAGTAAATCCCTTGTTATTTCTGTATTACGGCACTAAATGTAACAAAATGTAAAGAAAAACAGACAAAAAATTAAAGATTTCAGAAAAGAATGCCGATATAAAAAATACGGAAATTAAAATGAAAGGGACAAAGTCATGGGTATGGCGGCATCTCAAGCCAGA